>NZ_JBJJNY010000001.1:0-194041 GCF_045504165.1 Weissella kandleri
ATAACGCAGAGGTCACAGGTTCGAGTCCTGTCAGGCCCATTGTTTAAGGTGTACTTAAACGTGCTTGGGGACATACTCAAGAGGCTGAAGAGGCGCCCCTGCTAAGGGTGTAGGTCGGGAAACTGGCGCGAGGGTTCGAATCCCTCTGTCTCCGTAATATCAAAAATTAATGAATGAAAATCCTCGTTATATCAGCATAATTGTTGATATGACGGGGTTTCTTTTATTTTTAAATGCCAACGAATACACATTGACTGTGTATTTTTGGTGTGTAGTTTTAACGATTTTAGAAGTTAACCAAACTGGTAAAAATGTCCGCAGTGGCATCTTTCATTTCTTCAACGATTATTAATATTTTATTGGGGGTATTTGTGTGATGATAAGATCAAAAAGGTTTGCGCTTATAAAAGGTATAAGTTAAAGGGAAGGAGAAAAGCAAGGAATATTAAAAATGCTTTGATAACAATTGTAACTATATTAATCGTAAATAACTTACTTAATTACAAGAAACGAATGTTAAAATGCATGTATAAGAAGTTGTTGATAAAGGATTTAGTGCAAAAAATCGAAAATGAAAAGAGCGAATAATCACTTCTTTTGTGTGACTATGCGTATAAAAATGAGGTATGCTATGAAAAATATATATGATAATGAAAAATTCTTTGATGAATATTCAAAAATGAATCGAAGTAAGGAAGGTTTAAAAGGAGCTGGCGAATGGGAGGCTTTGAAAAAAATACTACCTGAATTACGAAACAAGACTATGTTAGATTTAGGTAGTGGATATGGGTGGCATAGTATTTATGCCGCTGAGCAAGGGGCTAAATATGTATTAGGTATTGATAGTTCTGATAAAATGTTAGCTACTGCTAAACGGAAAAATCAATATAATAATGTCGAATTTAAGAATGTTGATATTAATAACTTAGAATCATTGGACACTAAGTTCGATTTAGTCTTTAGTTCGCTTGCTCTTCATTATATAGAAGATTTTGATAAGGTAGTTGACGAGGTAAATTCTCTTCTAAATTCAAATGGAGAGTTTATTTTTTCAGTTGAACATCCAATATTTACTTCTGAGGGAACGGAACAATGGGTTTTAAATGATGATGGATCTATTAAATATTTTCCTGTTGATAGATATTTTGATGAAACATTAAGGGAAACTAATTTTTGGGATACTCCAGTAACTAAGTATCATCGTACATTAGAAACATATATTGAAACTTTGATTAAGCATAGATTTTCAATACAGCATTTAATAGAACCGACACCACCAGATTCTATGTTAGATATTCCTGGTATGAAGGACGAATTTCGCCGGCCAATGATGCTGATTATATCGGCGAAGAAAATATAGATTATAATTACTGCGTCTAACATTAGTTAGGCGTTTTAATTTACACCAAAATTTGTATAGATGTAAATTAAATCCGTGTATATTATTATGAATAGAGTATTTAACTGTGTCTGGATAGTAAAATATAATAATACAAAGCGGTCAGAGCAACAGAAATTCCATTTCATGCCGGTGAGCTTAAAAAACTCATGAAGTGAACGAACTAACTTTTTTGTTTATTCGTAATAGATACAGTATATTTTGATGATTTTCGAATATAAATCTTTTCTTAGTATTTTAAAATTGGAATTTTGAGTAAATTTGACCATGAAGGATATGGTGATTAGAATTGTCCCTTATTTTATAAAAAGTTGCATAGTTTATTTATAAATTAGGAGGTCAATGATATATATTAATTTTACTGATGACGTTATGAAGAGAATTGATTCTCTTTTAAATAAAACAAAACAATAGCAGAGTTGTGTTGATGCACGAAGATGAAGTTTCATCATAATCTGTTATAACTAAAGGAGCGATACCAAATTCATTATTTATCCTAATATTGCACGATGATCAATATCATGGTTTGATTTAGAAATCGATTCAGATTCAATTATGGCAAGATACTGGTTAAAGATTGCGTTAAAGCATACTTAGGTGATCAAATGAAACTGTACGAGTGTCTTCTTTTAGAAGTGAGGCGTAGCTAATTGAAGCCCATTTGATAATAGAGGGATATCTAATAGAAGTAATTAAATAAAGCGGAAGTATATCCCTTCGGTGTTCCTTTGATTTTTTATAGAAATTCACTTAGATGAACTAAATTAGTTTGTCTCACACGAATAAAAATAATTGTGATGCACATTAAAAAATGCATCAACATTATCGTTCACAAATAATTCATATTTTCATTATAGAATTTATAAATGTGATAATAGCGCATGAAATCTTAATTTTCCACACTAATCAAATGAATAATTTCATAGTAACAATATTTGATGAGGAAAATTTTGATTTTAAGGGTTGTGCTCAAATTAAAAGCCTCATATACTGAGATATATCTTTAAGGAGAGCGGGGAAGGCGATGATTATCAGAGGCGATTTATTAAAACACCAAAGAGAAGCAATGGGCTTAAGCCAAAGAGCATTAGCTGATGGCATCTGTCATCAGTCACTAGTATCGCGAATGGAGAGCGAAGGCCATGTTACGAGTATGGTTATTCTCACTGACATATGTCATCGTTTGCAAATGGATTTAGACAAAATTGTCTCATTGGAAGAACCAAACTATTTAAACTTAAGTGCAGTACGACAAGCTATTAATAGTGGTGATTATGATATTGCTCGGCGCCTATTAAAGAGAGAATGTAATTTAAAATATTTGCCAGATGAAGCTAGGCCGCTTTATCATACGTTACATGCAAGGTTAGAACTTGGTCTACAAAATTTTTTTGGTGCTTTGAATGATTTACAAAATGCGAGTGTGGCGGTTTCACAAACTCAGAAAAATTTATTATTAGAAATTGAGATGGTGACGACAGAAGTCTGGATTAAATTAGAAGATTTTGAAAAAGCTCGTTTTTGTAATCGAATTGCAGTGAAAAAGGTTCGCGATTTCTTGAATAGTAGGAATCGGCAAAATAATTTAAATAATAATCTGATTGTTAGCATTTATCGACAAAGCGCTGATTTAGCTTTGGCTCAAGAGGCAGTTTCAACAGCAGAGGATTTTTTAATTCAAGCTAAGTCGTTTATTTCCAAGTCAACACTGACCAATGAATTAATTCGGCTAAATTTAGTCGAAGGTAAACTACGGAGTATTAAAAAGGAACGCAAAGAATCATGTCGGGCTTATTTAAGAGCGTATACTACCGCTGAACAATTAGGTGATACGGTGATGATGGAGGACATTAAACCATATTTGGTTGAGAATAATATTGATTACTTCGATTAAGACAAGTTTATGCTCGATATGGTAAAATAAAGACCTAAATAATAAGATTAATATGATGATTAAAGTATTAAAAACATAGAGGTAATAATGGCAAGACGACAGAATCGGCTATTGAAAAAAATTAAAAAATTTAATCTTAGTACCTTTTTCGTTAAAAAAGGGCGGTTGCAGGTAGGCCGAGTACTTGTTGTAGTGTTTATCCTCTTGCTTGTCATTGGTAAAGTTTCAGATTTGACGAATCGAAATTATTTTAACTCAAATGCAAACGTTAATAATTTGCCGATGAATCAATTGACGCGTGAACAATTTATTCAACGAATTGCCCCGGAAGCTCAAGATATTCAAACACAAACGGGGATTCGTTCATCAATTAGTATTGCTCAAGCAGCTTTAGAGTCTGATTGGGGTAAGTCGACCTTAGCATATAAATACAATAATTTTTTTGGTGTGAAAGCTACGGGGTCAATGCACAGTGTTAACTTAACAACCAGCGAATTTGAGGATGGTAAATGGGTCGAAGTGAAGGCGCCTTTTAGAGTATATGATTCCTGGCAAGCATCAATGGAAGATCATGCGGATTTATTAATTCATGGTACCAGCGATAATCCGAAGCGCTATGCAAAGGTAATTTCAGGGGTGAATGTAGAGGAAGCTGCGCAGGCATTGGTTGATGGCGGATATGCTACTGATCCGGGCTATGCTAAAAAAATTATGAATTTAATCAACGAATATCAATTGAAACAATATGATAAATAGGAGGGACTATGGAAGTTTTACCAGGAAGCGTTATTGGGTTAATTGGGCTAAATCAAACTAATCAACAGTTAATGCAAGCCGCACACAATATGGGCTTTACAGTCGCCCTTTATGTTGAAAAAGAAGCTGAAGCCAAGCAAGGTGAAGCTGATTATTTAATGGTTGGTCCAGATGCGTGGGAAAATTTTGCGGGGCTAGCAACCATCGTTGTTTATAATCAAGCTTGGCTATCTGATCGAGTGATGGATAAGTTGGGCGAAACTAACTTGCCTCAAGGGACCGCGCTGTTAGATTTAACGCGGGATTATGCATTGTCACGTGGCTTTTTTGAAGAAAATGCGATCAATATTGTACCGTATAAATTAGCCAGTACCCTTGATGAGGTCGCTTTAGCTGCAGGTTCTTTGGGGTATCCGGTCGCAGTTAAGTCTATTTTTAAGACAAATCCCACGCCAAAACAGTATGTAATTCAAGGGGCTTACGAAATTGGATTGGTAGCACCTTTGATTGATGGTGGTCAGTTGATTGTTGAAAATTGGTTAGAACATGCACAGCCCTTGATGGTATCAGCGGTTCGAGATATACGGGGAAATTTGGTCCAGTACCCATTAGTTGAAATGCGCGCGCATCCGACCCAACAATGGAATTTAGCTACAGAAGTTGATGAAGAAATGCGAGTGACCATTCAAGAAGCAGTTACCGATTTAGCGAATAAAATCAATTATGTTGGCGGATTTGATGTTCAATTTTTAGCAACACCGGAAGGTAATTTGTATGTTGATGATATTGTGCCCGGGATTAACGTTGGTGAGTATCTGTCAAAATACACAAGTAATTTTGACTTAGCTACCCAAACAATTCGTGCATTAACCGGACAGGCGTTATTTCCCATTGAAGTGGGTAATTATGCTATTTATCGTGATCTTAGTGTTGAGCAATTAGATGTTTTATATGCACAGTGGGGGATTCGCCCTAACTGGCAAATGACTTTGTATCCCGAACCCACGCGTCAAGGAAAAGTTGGTAATGTTGTAGTGAGCGGTGAGGCACCAGCTGAATTGCAGACCCAATTAGATTTTTCGGGTGTATGGCAACCTTTGGATGCAGCAAACCAGGAAGTAAAGTTAGCGCAATAATGAGATTATTTATTAAATTAGGATAAGATTCAACTAGGCATAGAAAAAGCGGTTAGCCAGTTAATTAGCTAAACGCTTTTTCTGAATTTAATAGTAAAAAATTTGTAATACAACAATAAAGGCACTAGTTAGTGATAGGAAAAGCATCAGGTATACGAATCCCTGAAGAATTTTCGCCATTGTTGATTTTTCTTTCTTTTTCATGAATCTGCCTGCTTTCTTAAAAACAACTACGAGGTTCATTGTAACAAACGATTTTTAATTTGAGTAGTATAACATGCTATAATGAAATAATATTTTAAGTGGGGAGACCGAGCCATGTTTTCAATGATTGACTGGAAATTAAGTTTAGCAATTTTAGTGCTAATTTGGATTGCTGTATATATTTTCAGACAGAGTCATTATGCAAACCGATTGCCTAGCACGGTTAATACGTTGGATTTGATGACACCGTTGATTTGGTGGCAAATTGGTTTAATTTCTTTTCAAAAATGGCAGCAATCATTTTTGCCGTATGGTTGGCTCATGCTTGTATTATGGGGCAGTGCTTTATTGATTTATCAAGGCTTCGGTAGTGGAACTTACACGCCATTTCGCTTTTTTAAAAAATGGTGGCGGATTGTTGATTTGGCGTCATGTTTAATATTAGGAATCTTTATTTTTGTGTAAATGAACAAGATAGAAAGGGGTTAAAATGGAAAAGATTAAAGGTGAAGTTAAAACTTGGAATGACCAACAAGGTTTTGGCTATATTAGTATGCCAGGCGAAGAAGATGTTTTTGTTCATTTTTCTGGAATCCAAGCGTATGAAAAAAATCTAACGGTGGGCGAAGAGGTTCAATTAGTGGTCGTACCAGGGGTACGTGGACCACAAGCAGCGTTAGTAGAAAAATTGGGGCATGATGATGATAGAAAGCAATGATGAATCTGCCTTCAAAGAAAGTGTCGAACAAGAGCAATCGATTTATCGAGGCCATATTTTGGATTTAAATTTAGAAACGGTGCGGTTGCCAGATGGACGCAAGGCGAAACGTGAAATCATCCATCATCAGCCAGCGGTTGCCGCACTAGTGCTTAATGAACAAGATCAAATGTTGATGGTGCAGCAATGGCGGGCTGCCGTCCGGCAGATGACCTTAGAAATTCCAGCTGGTAAGGTGGACAATCGCGATCAAACACCACTGGAAGCGATGGAACGTGAGCTTAATGAGGAAACACGTTTGCAGGCCGGTCAGTTAGAGCAATTTACGGCGTTTTATTCTTCAATTGGATTTGCTGACGAAAAAATTTATCTATATTTAGCACAACATTTAACACCTGTTCAAAATGAGATGGCTCAAGATAGTGATGAAAATTTGAATTTGGTTTGGTATGATTTCGCGACGGTTCAACAGATGTTTGAAGATGGACGCCTCAATGATGCTAAAACGAATATGGCTTACTTGTATTGGAAAAATTTGCGGCAGAGAGAGGGATAAAAATGTTTGAAAACATTCGGACTAAATTTGCGGATTTGTTGAAAGGCTGGAAGAAGAATAACAAAGCTGCTAGCGCTGAACAAGTGGAAGCCGAGTCAACCTTTGAACAACTAAAACGACAATCTGGCGGTAATATTAATCGACCGTTGACGCGGGCGGAAAATCGCCTAACACATAAAGGTAAATTTGCTTTGGATCCCATTACCCGTAAACTGACCCCTGAGGGAAAAACGGCGCGGTTAAAGTATCGGTTAAATTGGGTGATTATTTGGCTGATTTTGGGAATTGTGATAACTTGGGGGATTTTATTATTTTTGTAAAAAGGAGATTAAAGCATGCGTTACGGAATCATTAATGCTGAACAAACTGAAATGGATGGTATTTTAGCGGCCTTACAAGATGAAAATGTGATTACAGTCCAGGGGATGCCATTTCACGTTGGACGTTTAAATCAGACGGAAGTGGTAGTTGTTAAAAGTGGAATTGGAAAAGTGGCCGCGGCCGTTACAGCGACTTTATTAATTACTAAGTTTGAAGTAAATTATTTAATCAATTCTGGTTCAGCAGGGGCTTTAGGTGGTGATTTACATATTGGGGATGTTGTGATTGCCGATGAGTTAGCATATTTTGATGCTGATGCACGCGTCTTTGGCTATGAGTTTGGACAAGTTCCACAACAACCAGCTCGTTTCACTGCTGATGCACAACTTTCTTTGGCATTAGCGCAATCTTATGGAGACCAACAAGCAAAAGTGCAACGTGGAATGATTGTTTCAGGGGATACTTTTATTAATTCCCTGGAACAAAAGCAAGCGATTGTGCAAGCATTCCCGCAGGCTTTAGCTGGTGAGATGGAGGGAGCTGCTGTGGCACAAGTCGCGCATCAATTTGCCATACCATTTGCTGTTGTTCGGGCCATCTCTGATAACGCGAACGGAGAAGCCGGTATGTCATATGATGAATTCGTAGTTCAAGCTGGTCAGCAATCAGCGACAGTACTCGTGAATTATTTTGAGCAGGTCTAAGTAGATTAGCCGGTAGTTGGCACAAGTTAATGATTGGAATCAGGCGTTTGAGTTGGTTTGGTGACTGCAGTTGAGCTTGTCATCTGAATTAAGATATGGTATATTATTAAGTGTAATTAAAGCTCTTAGTTGAGTGGTCCGGCTCTTATAGCCTGGACCGCTCATTTTTTTAGGTAAATCAGTTGAGAAACGGCTTGAATAGCTTATTGATAAAGGAGGTAACAGGTATTGGACATCATTGATCAAGTAAAAGCAACTTTGGCACCTGCCTTGGCAGCCCGTGGATTTTTGCTTTGGGATGTTGAATATGAAACTATGGATTCTGAAATGGTTCTGCGAACATTAATTGATCGTGAGAAGGGTCAGATTAGCATTGATGATTTGGTAGAATTGACCGATTTAGTAGGTGAATTAGTAGATGAAATTGAACCAGATCCATTTCCAGCGTCTTATATGTTAGATGTTGCATCACCCGGTGCTGAACGTAGCTTAAAGCAAGTGAGCGATTATCAATGGGCTTTAAGTAAAAATATTGAAATTGATTTAAAGCAGCCAATTGACGGCAGCTCAAAATTGATTGGAAACTTAATGGAAGTTTTAACCGACGGAATTATTGTTGAGTATGCAGTGAAAGCTAAACGGCAAAAATTAACCATTACCTTTGATCAGATTCAGGCTGCCAAAATGGCTTTGAATCAAAATCGGGATTTAGTTAGTGATGAAGATTTGGCATGGGCCCAAAACAAGTTAGTTCAGGTAAAAACTTACCAAAAAATTAATGGTCTAAAAGAATTTGCGGGTGAACTGGTCGACTTTGATGAGCAAACGTTAGTGATAGCTGATGAAGAAGGTCACACGTTGGAAGTTCCACGAAATGCCATTGCAAAAGCCAAACAAGTTAGTATTTAAGATGGAGAGAAATCATGAGTAAAGAAATTGTAGTAGCATTAGATGCTTTAGAAAATGAGCGGGGGATTCAAGCTGATGTTTTAGTTGACGCCATCGAAGTAGCGTTAGAAAAGGCATATGAAGAAAATTATGACAATGAAACCAACGTTGAAGTTAAATTCAACCGACAACGCGGAACCATTAAAGTTTATCAGGTGAAGACCGTAGTTGAAGGTGACGTGGTTGAAAATCATAATACCCAAATTTCTTTGCATGACGCGCACCAACTTCATAAAGACTATGAGATTGGTGATCAAATTAAGTTTGAAATTACCCCTTCAGACTTTGGACGATTAGCAGCAGGTAAGGCTAAGCAAATTATTATTCAAAAAGTGCGCGAAGCAGAGCGCTTAAAAGTCTATAATGAATATAAAGATGATTTAGATGAAATTATTACTGGCGAAGTTGCCTATCAAGATAATCGTTATTTATATGTAACATTGCCAGGTGGCAAGGAAGCAGCTATGAAGCAAAGCGACCAAATGCCTAATGAGCAATATCGGAATGGCGATTTGATTAAAGTTTTGTTGACTGAAGTTGAGCAAGAAAATAAGCGCGGACCACAAATTTTTGTTTCACGGACCGCGCCTGACTTAGTTAAGCGTTTGTTTGAAGCGGAAGTGCCAGAAGTACAAGACGGAACCGTTGAAATTAAGGCGATTTCGCGTGAAGCGGGAGACCGGTCAAAGGTCGCAGTCGTTTCATATAACGAAAATTTGGATGCAGTTGGAACATTGATTGGTCAACGTGGTGCCCGCGTACAAACGGTTATTTCTGAATTATCAGGAGAAAACTTAGACATTATTCAATGGTCTGAAGAACCCTCCGAATTTATTGTGAATGCATTGAAGACGACAGAAAAAGCGGAAGTTTTGGAAGTTATCTTTGATCCAAGCAATGACCGTGGGGTAACTGTTTTAGTTCCTGATGATCAACTGTCGCTTTTCATCGGAAAACGTGGACAAAATGCTCGTTTAGCAGCTAAGTTAACCAATTATTCAATTGATATCAAGCCTGAGTCACAGCGCGAAGAAGTTTATGCAACAATGCAAGAACATGCGGACCAAATTAATCATGCTAATCAAGAAAACATGACGGCGGACATTGATTTTAAGGACGTAACGTTAGATTAATAGGAGGTCACCAATGAAATTAAAAAAAATTCCGATGCGAAAAGACATTGTGAGTGGTGAAATGGTGCCTAAAAAAGATTTAGTTCGCGTTGTAAAAACACCAACTGGTGAAGTGCAATTGGATCCTACTAATCGTGCTAACGGTCGTGGGGCCTACATTCAAATTGATGTCGAAACGGCTAAAACGGCGAAGCAAAAACGAACTTTCGATCGAGCTTTTGGGGTGCACCTAGATGATACTTTCTATGATGAACTAATCGCATACGTTGATCATCAGCAAGGACGGCGGGAACTATTTGGGAATGAACAATAAACGACAACAATTATTAAATTTGTTAGGATTAGCAAGACGTGCAGGAAAATTAGTGACTGGTGAAGGATTAGTTCTAGACGCAATTCGGAAAGGTAAGGTTGATTTAGTTTTCTTTGCGCAAGATGGTGGTGCTAGTACGTTTAAGAAGTTTACTAATAAGACTACGAGTTATGGTGTCCCATTTTCAACTAGTTTGACGCGTCAAGAGATTGCGAATGCCACAGGTATGGCCCGTTCTTTGGTGGCGGTGGCTGATCGCGGATTTGCTAAAAAAATGCAAATGTATTTAGAGAAAGAGGAGGAAAATCAATGACAAAGCGAATTTTTGAATTAGCGAAAGAATTGAATGTTCCATCAAAGGAATTAGTAGCTGCGGCCAAAGAAGCAGGCTTCGCAGTTAAGTCACATATGTCAACGGTTGATGCCAATCAAGAGGCACAATTACGGAAGGCTAAGCACGCTACGACGGCTCAGAAGGCACCAACGCAAAATAAGGTTGAGGCAGCCCCTAAGGATAAACCAGCAACGACGGGAAACAGCAAGCAATCTAAGAAGCAAAACGTCGCTACTAAGCCCGAGAAAGCAGAAGTGAAAAAAGTCGTGATTAACCAAACTAATAATAATAACCAAAATAAAAGAGATAATAATGGTGGCAACCAAAATAATGGTGGGCACAATAATAACAACCATAATAACCGAGCCAATAATCGTAATAATAATGGTGGAAATGGAAACCGGCGTGGTGGCAAGCGCAACCGCAATAACCGCAATAACACCAATCGTCCAGCCCTAACTGTTCGTAAGGATCAGCCATTACCAGAGAAGTTAGTTTATTCTGTTGGGATGAACGTTCAAGATATTGCGAAGTTAATTCACCGTGATGCAACAGAGATTATTAAAAAGTTGTTTATGCTGGGGGTGATGGTTAACCAAAATCAATCCTTAGATGCTGATACAATTGAAATTTTGGCGGCTGATTATGGTATTGAAGCGGAGCCTAAGGTTGAAGTGGATATCGCCGATTTGGACAAATTCTTTGAAGAAGAACAAGGGAATGAAGAAGACCTCGAACCTCGCGCACCAGTTGTAACAATCATGGGACACGTCGATCACGGTAAGACAACTTTGTTGGACTATTTACGTAATTCGCATATTACCGAAGGCGAAGCGGGCGGAATTACCCAGCATATTGGAGCGTATCAAGTTAAGTTAAATGGGCGCGAGATTACCTTCTTGGATACGCCTGGTCACGCGGCCTTTACTGCAATGCGTGCGCGTGGAGCTGATATTACGGACATTACAATTTTAGTCGTTGCGGCTGATGATGGAGTGATGCCACAAACAATTGAGGCGATTAATCACGCTAAGGCGGCGGGAACCCCAATCATTGTGGCAGTTAACAAGATTGATAAGCCGGGTGCTAACCCAGAAAACGTCATTAATCAATTGATGCAATATGAATTGGTTCCGGAAGAGTATGGTGGTGACACAATTTTCGTTAATATTTCAGCTAAGTTTGGTCAAAATATTGATGAATTACTCGAAATGGTCTTGCTACAATCAGACGTGTTGGACTTACATGCTAATCCAGACCAACGCGCAGCTGGTTCAGTTATTGAAGCCCGTTTGGATAAGGGACGTGGAGCAATTGCCACGGTCTTAGTTCAACAAGGAACGATGCACGTTGGTGACCCAATTGTTGTAGGAAATACGTTTGGAAAAGTACGGACGATGACCAATGATCGTGGTCGGCGAATTAAGGAAGCTAAGCCATCAACTCCGGTTGAAATTACCGGATTAAACGATGTTCCAGCAGCTGGTGATCGTTTCGTGGTCTTTGAAGATGAAAAGACAGCACGGGCAGCCGGAGAAGAGCGAGCTAAGCGGGCATTACTCCTTGATCGTAAGCGGAATAACGTGGTTTCAGTGGCGGACTTGTTCAACAAGATGGCTGAAAATGAAATGAAGTCAATTCCGGTCATTATTAAAGCTGACGTGCAAGGATCTGTTGAAGCGTTGGCTGGTTCATTTAAGAAAATTGACGTTGAAGGGGTTAAAGTTGATATTATCCACACAGCAGTAGGAGCGATTAATGAATCAGATATCACCTTAGCGGAAGCTTCAGGCGCTATTATTATTGGATTCAATGTTCGACCAACGCCACAAGCACGGACTCAAGCTGAGTCAGATGATGTTGATATTCGTTTGCACTCAGTTATTTATAATGCCATTGATGAAATTGAAGCAGCGATGAAGGGTCAATTAGAGCCAGTCTTTGAAGAACAAGTGATTGGAACTGCCCAGATTTTGGAATTGTTCCGTGTTTCAAAGGTTGGAACAATTGCTGGTTCAATGATGATGAGTGGAAAAGTTACTCGGGATGCCAGCGTTCGGTTAATCCGGGATGGAATCGTTATCTATGATGGTAAAATTGGGTCATTACGTCGTGGTAAGGATGACGTGAAAGAAGTTAAGAATGGTAATGACTTTGGAATGACCATTGAAAATTATAACGATGAAAAAGTCGGCGATGAGATTGAAGTTTATCAAATGTTTGAGGTTAAGCCTAAGTAAAATGTATAAGCTTAATTAAGGTGTTAAAGCAATCGATAAAGGAGATAAACATGGCACAGCAGAATTTTCGAGTGGGACGTTTAGAACAAGAGATTCAACGTTCGGTCAATGAAATTTTATTGAAGCGTATTCGTGATCCGCGAGTGCAAGGTGTAACTATCACTGGGGTAGAAGTCACAGGTGATTTACAGCAAGCGACAGTCTACTACAGCGTGTTATCAGAACTTGCTTCTGTTAATCAAAAAGCTGCAGATGGTTTAGAAGCTGCCAAAGGATTGATTCGAAAAGAAGTGGGTTCAACTTTGAATACGTATAAGACGCCAGAGCTGACTTTCAAAAAAGATGAATCAGTGACTTACGGAAATAAAATTGATGACTTAATCCGGCAACTCCATGTAGATGAAAATAAATAAGCTTTAATTCAGATTGATAATATATTTGAATTGAACCCCGTTAGTTGGAGTAATTTAACTAATGGGGTTTTTGTGTCTAAAACGGGATGGCAATGTGATTAAATAGGCGTAAAAGATTGATAAATCTTAAAGCTGTAATAAGATTTATCCCGAATTCTGGGGCGCTTGTTTTGAATGTGCTATACTTTCAAATGTTGATAAAATGATTTGAAAGCATAAAATGCGACTTTAATGAAAGGATGTATTCATGGCGCAATATAAGAAAAAGCCAGTTAAGAAGAAAAATAGCAAAAAAAGAAAAACTAAAAAGCAAATGGAATCGCAAAAGCTAACAATGCATTTATCCGGAATGCTAGGCCTTTTATTAGCAATTACAGCCATTGGTAAATTTGGCATCGTGGGTGCTTTTTTGGCTAATGTTGTGCGACTTTTAGTCGGCGATACATATCAAGTTTTCTTGTCATTTTGTTTGTTGATGCTAATTGGTATGACCGCTTACGGGAAGTTTCCCACTTTAAAGAAGAATTATTATTGGGGGGTAGGCTTGATTTATGGTGGCGTGATTTTGATTGGTTCAATCCGGTTATTTAATCACATTAACATTCATCATGCATATTTGAATTATATTATTAAATTTATTCAACAAGACATCAACAATGGCTTAGTTAAAACGCCGGTTGGTGGAGGTGGCCTTGGTGCGACTTTGTTAACCTTGATTTATCCGGCGTTATCAAATTGGGGTGCTTGGTTGTTAGCAATTGCGGCTTTAGTTGCCGGTGTGATTATTACTTTTAATTTACCGATTAAAGCGGTGCTTACTAGTTTCTTTGGAGCAACCGAATATGCTGCGAATGTGATGGAAGATACAACGCGTTCGGCGGTGGAAGCGAGTGCTCAAAAAATGAGTAATTTGAATCAAACCTATCAAGCTCAGCGTGGTAAGATTGCGGATGAGCTATTTGAACGTGATTTTGAGGTTAAGGCTGAGCATCCCCAAAATGCAGAAACGCAGTCAGATGCTACAGTTGCCAATGCACAAGCGCAAAATGTGGTACCGATTGAACCGGAATCAACTGATGACGATAATCCTTTTACAGCGGGTCAGCATACGCATCAACCGGTGGCTCCTGACGATGCTACGACGAGCAATTTTGTTATGCCAGAAATTGTAGTACCGAAAAGCACAAATGAGCCTGAAACAGTGCAAACGATTGTTGCACCGGGTTTTGATGGACAGGCTCGTTCAGTGGATCCCTCCACAGGTGAAATTTTATCAGATGCGTCTCAAGCTAGTTCTACGACGCAGTCCACAGATACTAATAGCCCCTTTGGAACTTCACAATGGACAGCGGATGATTTTGAAACGGAAATGGATTGGCCAAACGATTGGAATCAATCGGCGGAAAGTAACCCTACTAGCTACACGGAACCTCAGGCAAAATCTGAAAATCAGGAACCATCGATGGCTGAGCAGACGGAAGCAATGTTTGGTACAAACAAAACAACGAATTCAATGAAAGATGATTTGCAGGCTGATGTGCATGCGGACCAGTTGTTAAAAGAACCTGATGAGGTGGCTTCGGTAGTTAGTGCGACGCCAGATCCAGATACGTCAAAGGACGAGCATGGTGCAGCAATTAGTCATGTTGATTTAATTCGGGACGCTCGACAACATCAACAGTCGCAACATCAGACGCAAGCAACATCCTACCATTCAACGCCGGAAATGGCGGTGGATGCGAACGGGTTCAACCAACAAGTACAAGATGAAAATTATCAATTGCCACCGGTAAGTCTATTGACCAAGACGGGGTCGGCGGATCAAAGTAAGGAACAAAATCAATTAGCAGAAAAATCACGGGTTTTGCAACAAACTTTGGAAAGCTTTAATATTAAAGCTACCGTGGAAAAGGTGGTTTTAGGACCAACGATTACCCAGTATGAAATTAAACCCGCGGTGGGCGTTAAGGTTTCAAAAATCACTAATTTAGCGGATGATTTGGCGATGGCCTTAGCAGCAAAGAGTCTTAGAATTGAGGCTCCGATTCCTGGTAAATCATTAGTGGGAATTGAAGTGGCTAATAATCAGCAAGCAACTGTGGGCTTCCGTAATATGTATGAAACAGTAGGGGTCAACCGTAAGAATTTGTTAGAAGTACCGATTGGAAAAAGTGTGGCTGGCGACATTGTTAAGATGGATTTGACGAAAATGCCTCACCTTCTCATCGCCGGTTCGACTGGATCTGGTAAGTCGGTCGCGATAAATACGATTTTGGCATCAATTCTTTTGCAAGTTAAACCATCTGAAGTTCGATTGATGTTAGTTGATCCTAAGAAGGTGGAATTGAGTATTTACAATGACATTCCACATTTGATTACGCCTGTTGTTTCGGAACCACGAAAAGCGGCCGCTGCTTTGAAGAAGGTTGTGGCGGAAATGGATCACCGGTTTGATCAACTTTCGGAAATGGGGGTTCGCAATATTGATGGATATAATAAAGCGATTCGAGAACATAATCAACAAACTCCTGATACGCAGCTAATGAAGATGCCATATTTAGTGGTTATTATTGATGAATTGGCTGATTTGATGATGACTGTTTCAGGTGAAGTTGAGCCAGCGATTGTGCGGATTGCGCAGTTAGGGCGTGCGGCTGGAATTCATTTGATTGTAGCCACGCAACGACCATCAGTTGATGTTATTACCGGATTGATTAAAGCCAACGTTCCTTCACGGATGGCCTTTGCGGTTGGATCAGGAACCGATTCACGGACTATTCTAGATTCTAATGGTGCTGAAAAGCTTTTGGGACGCGGTGACATGCTTTTCAAACCTATCGGTGAAAATAGTGGTGAACGGGTTCAAGGGGCGTTCATGTCTGATGATGATGTTGAAAAATTAACAAATTATATTAGGCAACAAGGAACCGCTCAATATGATGAAAGTATGGAAGTGACTGATGCTGATTTGAAGGCAATGGATAGTGATAATGGATCCAGTGGAGATAGTAGTTCAGCCTTAGATGAAATTTGGGATGACGCTTTAGACTTTGCATCAATTGAGGGGGAAGTATCAGCTTCTATGATGCAACGTCACTTTAGAATTGGCTATAATCGCGCAGCAAGGTTAGTTGATGATATGGAAGATCAAGGTGTTTTAGGCACTGCGACAGGTGGTAAACGGCGCCCCGTTCTAATGAATAAAGAGCAGTGGTATGCTAAGCAACAACATTAGGTTGTGCTTTTGTTTTTGAAATGTAAAAAGCCGATGCATTAAGGTGTCGGCTTTTGTGTTATTATTACATTCTTTGACAAAGAAATATTTAAATTAAATTAGTTTTTACGGCGCATTGAATGAGGACATGTTGTATAATTATAAACATAAATCTCCCCGAGATTAGAAGGTTAAGAATACATTCATAAGGAGAACGTTAATGACAACAGGAGATATTTCATTTCTAATTATTGCACTCGCTATTTTGGGGTTAGTCTTATTTATTGGTTATTTCTTGGTGCACCTAAGTGCTACTTTGAATTCGGTGACACAAGATGTCAAATTAATTGCTAATGATGTGGATGATTTGCTAATCAATACCAACGTTTTACTTAAAGATGTAAATGGTAAAATGGTAACAGTTGATCCAGTTTTCCAAGCTGCTGGTGATTTAGGGGCTAGTGTCTCAGAATTGAATACATCAGCACATGAGGTTAAGGATAAATTTGGTTCAAAAAAAAAATAAGAATAGTTCAATGATGGGCAAGGCTGCAGAGATGGCTTTTAGCATGCAACGGAGTCGACGGAAGCAAAAGAAGAACAAACCGGAGGTGAAAGCATGAAACGACCAGTAAAAGGATTGATTTTTGGCGGAATGTTACTAGGGGTTGGGGTGCTTACGGCTTACTATAAGTCTTTGACACCTATGCAAAAAGAAGCAGTTCAAGATCGAGCTTTAGATGATTTAGCGAAGGGTAAGGCTAAGGTTGATAGTTTGCGGACGCAAGCAACCAATAAGTTTAACCAACAAGTTGAAAAATTAACTGATGCCGAAACGGATGTCGCCTGGCGTGATTGGGTTGCGCAGTTGCAAACAAAGGTAAACGACTTGACGGATCAAGCTAATGATCAATATCAACAAGCGCGTGAGATGATTCAAGCCGAAGCGGATGAGCACCTTTCAGTGCAAAACAAAGAGACGCTTGCTGAAATGCAAAACCGTTACCAGGAGTTAAAAGGGCAAGCCCAAAAAATGTTTTCCGAGGCTCGGAGGAGTTTGAAACAACAAGAGGAACCATTGCAGGATCTGGCCAATGAGACTTTGAATCAAACAGAAGATGATTTTGAAATTGTTTTAGATGCACAACAAGATGATGTGAAAGCAGTATTAGGTATGAACGATGTTGAAGTCTTGCAACCAGAAAATTCAAAATCAGATGATAAATAGTTACATGGGGGCTTAAATTATGGTGAAAATCATTAGTTTGACGATCCTTGTTTTAGCATTAATCTTGTTAATGGGTTTTATCTGGCGATTTATTATGACTGTGCAACCACAGTTGAAAAAGTTAATGGCGATGAGTGATATTTTAGCCCGCGAGGAAGCACCTATTAAAGAACAAGTGGACCGGCTAAATCGACAATTAACGGAAAAGCAGGCCATTTTGGAACGCTTGCACGAGCAGTTGCAATCAGATGATAATATGACCGATTAATATAGGGCATATTTTTTGCAAAATAAATGGTTGATAGAGATTGGAATAACACTGATGATGGTGTTCCAATCTCTTTTTTAAGCGATAAAATTTAAATAGTTTAAAGTTTTGATGGTGATATGTAAAATCGTACATATTTCGTAATATAATTAAAAGCAATTGAACGCAGCTATGTTTCGTTAAGGCAGATTGGGAATTGAGATTCACAAATTTAAAATGAATCTACCCCATTGATGATTGAATGAAATTTAAACTAAGAGGTAAAAAGAATGATGCAAAGCGACACAATCAATGAATTTGATCAATTAAATTTAAAGCAGCCGCAAATTGTAAATGATAAAATTTATATTTTAAAACAACGTGAGCTTGGCGCGAGTTATTATGATTTAGTTCAAGTGGTTGATGGGGAAATGCGGGTTTTGCGCCATGCAGTCGAGCAAATATCGAGTAATCAAGATAACTTATATTATTTACAACGGGGTCGAATTTTTCAAATGAGGGAAAATGAGGAAGACCTTGAATTAGGGGTTGGATCGAGCCGGATTAAGGAAATCCATGCCATTCCCGACTGTGATGCGGTATTTTATCTAACAGAAGGTGTCAGTCAATGGCGTTGGAATCCGATAGAGATGACTCAGGGCTTACAGATGAGCGTGGCGGGTGTCACCGAGCTGCCTCTGCAAAGATCCCAAAATGTCGAGAACCGTTTATATTTTGCCAATCTTAATGGTGAGCAACGATATATTAAAAAATTTGAACTACCTGTACGGATTGCTGATGTTTTAAATGCTCAAAAATTACTGCTGATTGATACCCAACTAACGCCAACAGGAGAAAGCGGACATGAACGTTTAATTGAGTTAGAGGTCCAACCAGATTTAACAAAGGTCTTCTCTAGGCGGTCATGGTGGCACATTTCAGAAGCACAGTATGGTCCCAAAGGTGAGCAAATTTTGATTGTAGCTGCGGATGAACAAGATGGTGGTGGCGAACGTGCTCAATTATATTTATTTGACCGCGCTAAGCAGCGCATTACTTTGCAATATCAAGAGGAAGCGTTAAATGTTCAAAACCATGAACAAAATCATCATTTGCAGTGGATGGATGCTGAGCATTATCTCTTTGTGACGGATTATCATGGACACAGTCGCTTGTATTTGTCGGATTTAAGTGGAAAAAAGGAACGTATCTCAGATCAACGCGAAATTCTAACTACTTTACTAGTGCAAGAGCATCAAATTTTAGGGTTGCAGATGGCAAGTAATCAACCTGTCCAGTTGGTTGATTTAGCGCAGCGGAAGACTTTGGTTCAATCAGAGCATGCATCGCGATTAATTGCGGCTGAAAAATTTGTTTTCCGGGATACCACTGGTGAATTCATCGACGGGTGGTTTTTACCTAATGCGCAACGAGACGTGACGGGGACAATTATTTGGTTGGGTGCAGACTTAAAATATGGGGTCGGCGAAAGTTACCAGAGTCGTCTACAGTGGCTAGCCCATCAAGGTTTTAATGTTGTGTGGATTCATCAACCCGGCATGAGTGGTTATAGGGGGGAATATGCTCAGGTACACGTTTGGCAAGATGCTGAACAAATACAAACGACGCTGATGAAAGGAATTCATGCGGCGCAAAAGCAACATGCTGAATTAGTAGATGGAAAACTGTATGTGATTGGTAGTCAAGCTGGGGCTACGTTAGCTGCGCAATTACTGGCTGACCAGCCCCAAAACTTTACGGCTGGGATTTTATGTGATCCAATTGTTGATTGGCCGGCATGGTATGCTGAGCGCCAGCTGGACGTTTTGCAAAATGCAATGTCTAATTTAACTTTGCGTAATCAAGAAAAAGTGCAACTAGCACAGGCCTCATTAGTGCAACAAAAAAAGTATCCGCATGTTCCTATTTTGTTGATGGCCATGCAATCACCACTTAGTCAACAGCTCCCCTTAGCGGCATATGCACAACAAGCGTTAGTGGATCGACAACCTGAATTTAAATATTTAGATTGGACTAAAGCCCAGGGGACTAAACAGCAGATTCACCAAGCCCAATGTAAAGTTATGATTGATTGGTTGTTTTGGTATGGTACACTTAATGTATTAACAAATAGGTTAGAGTAAGGTCCTTTTAGGGACTGAACTCTTTGAATTCAGAAAATGGAATATATAAAATATGAGTACAGATTTAACGATTATGCCATTTGGCGGTATGCGCGAAAATGGTAAGAACATGTATGCAGTCACAGTTGGTGAAGATATTTTTATTTTAGATGCTGGGCTGCAGTATCCAGAAAATGATTTACTAGGGGTGGATGTGGTCATCCCTGATTTTAAATACTTAGTCGAGCGTGCAGATCAAATTGCTGGAATCTTTTTGACACATGGGCATGCTGATGCCATTGGGGCTTTATCTTATCTACTATCAGAAATTAATGTGCCAATTTTTGGATCAGAATTGACGATTGAGCTTGCTAAGTTGGCGATTGAAAATAATCCGCAAACGAAAGCTTTCACTGATTATCATGTTGTAACAGGTAATCAAGAAATTGATTTTGGTGATGTAAAAATTTCCTTCTTTGAAACGACGCACACGATCCCAGAATCATTGGGAATTGTGATTGAAACACCGATGGGGCAAGTTGTTTATACGGGTGATTTTAAGTTTGATACGACGGCAGCACCAACTTATCAAATGGATTTGTTGCGCTTAGCAGAGATTGGTCGAAAAGGGGTTAAAGCGCTGTTGATTGATGCGGCGGGGACAGGTAATCCAGGTCAACTAGCGCATGAATCAGAAATTGAGCAATATATCTATGAAAGCTTCCGTCACCATAGCGGGCGAATTGTTGTTGCAGCGGTGGCTTCTAATATTCAGCGAATTCAACAAGTGGTACAAGCAGCCTATCGGACGCAGCGGAAGATTATTTTATCAGGTAATGATATTGAAAAATCAGTGCGAACAGCGTTGCGCTTGGGTAAGCTAGAATTGCCAGTTCCAGAAAATGAATTGTTTGTCTCGTTGAAAAATTTAAAAACAGTGGTCCCTGAAGCAACGGTTATTTTAGAAACCGGTAAAATGGGTGAACCATTGCGGCATTTGCAACGTATGGCGCACGGGGATGACCGTAATATTAAAATTACTGACGGTGATTTGGTGTTTATTACAACAACCCCTTCAACTGCGATGGAAGGCTTTGTGGCGCGGACGCGTGATATGCTCTTTCGGGCCGGGGCAGATGTTAAGCAAATTTCATCCGATATGAATTCGTCAGGACATGCATCAAAAAATGATTTCCAGATGATGTTGAATATGTTGAAGCCTGAAAATGTTTTACCTGTTCAAGGGGAATATCGGATGTTGAATGCCGGTTATCAAGCCGCTTTAGAATTGGGGATTTCAAAAGATCATGCCTTTATTTTGAAAAATGGTGATCGTTTAGTCTTTGATCATCAATTGGCACCGCATTTAGCCGGTTCAATTCAAGTTGATGCGACGATGATTGATGGATCAGGAATCGGAGATATCGGGTCAATCGTGTTAAATGATCGGCGAATTCTATCTGAAGATGGAGTCTTTATTGCGGTGATTACCATTGATCGGAAGAAAAAAAAGGTCGTTGCGCATGCGAAAGTCGATTCAAGGGGATTTGTTTACGTGAAAACTTCTCGCGATTTGTTGAAGGAAGCAGCTGAATTAGTTGAAACGACGGTTGCTGAAGGGGTTAAGAACACTAAAGAATTTGATTGGGGTAAGTTGAAGGGTTCAGTTCGTGATGCGCTTGGTAAATTCTTGTATGAAAAAACCCATCGGAAACCGGTCATTTTGCCAGTTATCATGGAGGCTAACCAAAACGGGCGGCGTCGGCGGACGGCAAATAAAAAGGCTGGGGATGGTAAAAATAAAAAGGCTAATCAACCAGTTAATACAGCCAAAAAGAGTGCATCAAATCAGATGAAAAATAAAGCAAAAGCGCCTGCCAAAAAAGGGAACGCTAAGCCAACTAAGCCACGCAATAATCGGCGCAAAACAGCTACTAAATCAGTAGAGGCGGCTAAGTCGGCAGCTAAATAATACGGTGCAGTTATAGACAAGTGGATGCTTTGATGCAAAAGAGGGAGGACTGACACATGAATGACGATGAGTATCAACAAGCCATTCAGGCGGGACAGTTAGCTTATCAGAATGAGGAATGGCAAGTGGCAATCGATACCTTGGAGCCAGCCTTTGCGCAAAAGCCAACCAGGCAGATTCAAAAAATTTTAGGCGCAAGCTTTGTGCAATTAGAAGATTTAGTGAATGCTTGGACCTATTTGCAATATGCGCCTCAAGTGTACCAAGATAGTTTAGAACATGCGCAATTTTATCTGGCGGTGGCCTTAAAAAATACGTATTTTCTAGTTGCCCGTGAATTCGCATTAGCAACAGCTTGGAATGCCACTTTAATCTCCCAGATTGTGGCAGCAGAGCAAACTTTTAGAAATTCTGAGGCGAAACTTCTAAAGATGCAGGCCCGGCAGTTCTATCATCTAAGTAATTATAGTTTAGGTGAGCAAAATGAAATTTTACAACAAGTTGAACACCTGCCGTTACATGAATATGTAGCCGGTGCTCAGTTTTTGTTAATTGATCCCTTCCTCTCAGCTGTGACCAGAAACACGGTTTTAAACCGTCTTCGTGAGCTAGCGGTGCATAAGCAATTAGCCTTCCGTTGGCTAGACGGGCGCCAACTTCAAATACGGCCGGACACACTACCAACGGTTGAGGCATTACCGCTTTATCAGACTTTAACGCAGGAATTAGACCAACTTGAAAATATGCAAGACCCGCTTGTATCGCAAATGTTGCAAGAACAGTTACGGTTAGAAATGTTTTTAACTTATCCGTTTAGCCCTTTGACTGCAGTTGATAGTCAAAGCTGGTTTGACAATGAGTTAGCCGCGCTACATCAATCTACAGGCGGGGTTGAGTCACCAGCACAAAGTGAGTATCATGAACTATTACTAAAACAGGTTCAGACTTTATTTAATACGGTAAATTGAAGAAACACACGAAAATTATTTTTTTGCTGGAAAAAATATTTACAAATTTAAAATCGTCTTATATAATGAGTACAGCTTCCCTAGGGGAGAAATCAATTAAATTATTTTCGATTGTTGTTTATCCAGTTGTACTTTTAGTGTATAATAGATTTAACAACTTTTAAGTTGTAAACATGTTTTTCGACTTACGGAAATTAGGAGGATAAGCTTTTGGCTAAGGAACATTACGAGCGCACTAAGCCGCACGTTAACATTGGAACTATTGGTCACGTCGACCACGGTAAGACTACTTTGACTGCCGCTATCTCAAAGGTATTGGCTGACAAGGGATTGGCACAACTACAAGATTTTGCTGCCATTGACGCTGCTCCCGAAGAGCGCGAACGTGGAATCACGATTAACACTGCTCACATCGAGTATGAGACTGAAAATCGTCACTACGCGCACATCGACGCCCCAGGTCACGCGGACTACGTTAAGAACATGATTACTGGAGCCGCTCAAATGGACGGTGCCATCTTGGTTATCGCCGCTACTGACGGACCAATGCCACAAACTCGTGAGCACATCTTGTTGGCTCACCAAGTTGGTGTTGAATACTTGATCGTCTTCTTGAACAAGACAGATTTGGTTGACGACGAAGAGTTGGTTGACTTGGTTGAAATGGAAGCACGTGAATTGCTTACAGAGTACGATTTCCCTGGTGATGATGTACCATTCATCCGTGGATCTGCTTTGAAGGCTTTGGAAGGTGATCCAGAACAAGTTAAGGTCATCGAAGAATTGATGGACACAGTTGATTCATACATCCCAACGCCAGAACGTGATACTGACAAGCCATTCTTGATGCCTGTCGAAGATGTATTCACAATTACTGGACGTGGAACAGTTGCTTCAGGTCGTGTTGACCGTGGAACTGTTGTCTTGAATGATGAAGTTGAAATCATCGGTTTGAAGGAAGACATCCGTAAGACTGTTGTTACTGGTATCGAAATGTTCCGTAAGACTATGGAACAAGGACAAGCCGGAGATAACATCGGAGCTTTGCTACGTGGTGTTGATCGTTCAGAAATCGAACGTGGACAAGTCTTGGCAAAGCCAGGATCAATCAAGACCCACACTAAGTTCTTGGCCGAAGTCTACGTTTTGACCAAAGAAGAAGGTGGACGTCACACTCCATTCTTCACTAACTACCGTCCACAATTCTACTTCCACACAACTGACGTTACTGGGGTTGTTCAATTGCCAGAAGGTGTAGAAATGGTTATGCCTGGTGATCACGTTACATTCGATATCGAATTGATTGCACCAGTTGCCATTGAAGAAGGTTTGAAGTTTACTGTTCGTGAAGGTGGACGTACTGTCGGTGCCGGAACTGTTTCAAAAATCGAAGACTAATTTTTATTAATCATCGAACTTTAAATCTAAAAAGACTGATCATATTGTGGTCAGTCTTTTTTGTTTTTGCAAGACAAACAACATGGCACGCTTTCTTAGATTGGTTCGAGAATTGGTAACGGCTGGAATTCATTAGCTAGTTATTGTGAAATTTAGATGTTTAAAGGCAGCGTGAAGCAAGCTGGTTGGGGTGAAATAATAAAGATCTTTAATTTGAGCAAATTTACCCAGAAAAAAGTCGATGTTTACTTTGCCAAAGCGCGTAAAGTACGGTAAAATAGTGGAAGTATATTAATAAGAAATAAGGCAGTTTAATTTTTATAATTAAACTGACGTGGAGGAAGAAAATAATGGTTGCAAATAATGCCGAATTTACTCGTGGTGAAGGAAACAAAGGAACTTTGAAGATTGAGATTCCTGTTGAAGATCAAGGTGCTGCAATTGATGCGGCCTTTAACCGGATTAAAGATTCATTGAACGTTCCTGGCTTCCGTAAGGGTAAGATGCCAAAGCAAATGTTTATTGCGCGTTTTGGTGAAGAAGCTTTGTATGAAGATGCGGTTAACTTTGCTTTGCAAGCTGCTTATCCAAGTGCTGTAATGGCTGCTGGAATTTCACCAGTTAACCAACCACAAATTGCGGTTGAGTCATTGGAAAAGGGACAACCTTGGGTACTTACGGCTGAAGTTGAAGTTGCACCTGAAATCGAATTGGGTGATTACAAAGGCTTAACGGTAGCTAAACAAGATGTTGAAGTTTCAGATGCTGATGTTGATGATGAAATTGAAAACATGCGTCAACAACAAGCTGAATTGGTTTTGGCTGAAGATCACGCTGCTGAAAAGGGCGATACTGTAATTATTGACTTTGATGGTTCAGTTGATGGTGAAGCCTTTGATGGTGGAAAGGCTGACAATTTTAGTCTTGAATTAGGTTCAGGTCAATTTATTCCTGGTTTTGAAGACCAATTGGTAGGACACAAGGCGGAAGAAACGGTTAACGTTAACGTAACGTTCCCTGAAGATTACCAAGCGGAAGACTTGGCTGGTAAAGATGCAGTCTTTGAAACAACGATTCATGAAGTTAAGGTTAAGGAAGTTCCAGCCTTGGATGATGAGTTCGCTAAGGATGTTGATGAGGACGTTGCTAGTTTAGAAGAACTTAAAGCTAAGACAAAGGACCGTTTAGGTGAAGCTAAGAAGAACGCAGCAGCTGAAGCTAAGGAAGATGAAGCTGTTAAAAAGGCTGTTGAGAATGCTAAGGTTGTCGGCGATGAAATCCCAGCAGCAATGTTGGAAGAAGACATTCACCGTCAAATCAACTCATTCTACTCTTCAATGCAAAACCAAGGAATCTCACCTGAGATGTACAGCCAAATTACTGGACAAACTGAAGAAGATATCCATAATCAATATGCTCAAGATGCTGAAAACCGGGTTAAGACGAATTTAGTTCTTGAAGCAGTTGTTAAGGCTGAAGATATTAAGCCTGACCAAGCAGCAATTGATGCTGAGGTTAAGTCATTAGCTGAAATGTATGCAATGGATGAAGCAGAAATCCGTAAGGCTTTGTCAGATGACATGTTGGCACACGATATTGCAATTAAGCAAGCTGTTAATACTATTGTTGATTCAGCCGTGGAAGCCTAAAGTTCAGCTGATTTAAATGAAAAACGAGACTATGCTGGTGCTGGTCTCGTTTTTGTCTATTGTATGTCATCTTAAAAGCTGGATGAGATGATAATAGTTAATTTAATGGTAAAAAAGGAGATTAACGCATGATTGATACAACTGATAACACAACTGGAGGAGCGTATTGTTCTTTTTGTGGTAAGTCAGCGAGCGAAGTAAAAAAATTAGTCGCTGGGCCAGGGGTTTTTATCTGTAATGAATGTGTGGAGTTAGCACAACAAATCATTAACGAAGATTTACAAGCTGATGCAATCGAACAAAAAGTTAATTTGATGACCCCTGCTGAAATCGTTGAGAATTTAAATACTTATGTTGTCGGACAAAATGAAGCAAAGCGAACTTTAGCTGTGGCCGTCTATAACCACTACAAGCGAGTGAACGCCTTGTTAGAAAAAGAGCATGATGATTCAGAGGTCGAGTTACAAAAGTCAAATATTGCGATGGTGGGACCCACCGGTTCTGGAAAGACTTATATTGCGCAATCATTGGCGAAAATGTTGAATGTACCCTTTGCAATTGCCGATGCAACAACGCTGACTGAGGCTGGTTATGTGGGTGAAGATGTTGAGAACATTTTGTTGAAGTTAATCCAAGCCGCTGACTACGATGTTGAACGCGCCGAAATGGGAATTATCTATATTGACGAAATTGACAAAATTGCCAAAAAATCGGAAAATGTCTCAATTACACGTGACGTTTCGGGTGAGGGAGTCCAACAAGCCCTTTTGAAGATGATCGAAGGAACGATTGCTAATGTGCCACCTCAAGGAGGACGAAAGCATCCGAACCAAGAATTCATTCAAATTGATACGACCAACATTCTATTCATTGTGGGTGGAGCTTTTGCTGGTATTGAAAATATTGTTAAAGAACGGGTTGGAGGAAAGACGATTGGCTTTGGGACGGATAGCGCCAAAGCGTTGCAGAATTCTGATCAAACCTTCATGCAACAAATTGTGCCTGAAGATTTAATGACCTTTGGTTTAATTCCAGAATTCATTGGTCGTCTGCCAATCTTAACGGTATTGAATGAATTATCAGCCGATGATTTGGTACAAATTTTGACCAAGCCTAAAAATGCTTTGGTTAAGCAATATCAAGCGTTGCTTGCTTTAGATGGAGTAAAATTAACGTTTGAATCTGGTGCGCTGAAAGCTATGGCTAATTTGGCGATTGAGCGTGAAACCGGTGCACGTGGATTGCGCTCTATTATTGAGGAAGTCATGCGCGATGTCATGTTTGATATTCCAAGTCGTAATGATGTGTTGGAAGTTATGATTTCACAAGAGAATGTCGAAAAAAATACGACACCAAAAGTTATTTTAAAGTAACTAAGGAGAAAACAATGGAAGTTCATAATGTTGAGATGGTGATGTCAGCGGTTCAAGAAAGCCAATATCCAGATGATAATTTGCCTGAAATTGCCTTGGTTGGACGTTCAAATGTTGGGAAGTCATCTTTAACGAATACGTTAATTAATCGTAAGGCCTTTGCGCGGACTTCTTCACAGCCTGGGAAAACGCAAACGCTTAATTTTTACAAAGTTGAAAATCAAGTCTTTTTTGTGGACGTACCTGGCTATGGTTATGCGAAAGTTTCAAAAAGTGCTCGTGCTAAGTTCCAGGTTATGATTGGTGAATATTTGGAAAAGCGGGTTCCGTTACGTGGTGTCATTCAGTTAGTCGATGCCAGGCATGCGCCTTCAAAAGAAGACGTTGAGATGTATCAATGGTTAACGTCTGATGATATGGGTGGTTTACCGGTTTTGGTGGTGGCCACGAAAGCGGACAAAATTGCGCGGGGTAAATATAATTACGCGGAAAGTACGATTAAAAAAGCCCTCCAATTTAATCCAGAAGTATCAGATTTTGAAATTTTTTCATCAGAAACTAAATATGGTAAAGATTTGGTTTGGGAATGGATTGAAGCCCGGATGTTGGATGGGACCGCTGCAGTTGAAGAATAAGAATCAGCTGACGACGAGGTGCAATGCAATTCCAGATGAAAGTGGAGGAAAGTTTAATGGCAGCAATGCAGCGATTTCAAGGAAAAATCCTAGGAAAAACGTATACGTTGACCACCAATGAAAATCAAGCGCATATGGAAGCAGTTTTTAATTTGGCCAATCAACAATTAAATGATTTAAAAAATAAAAATCCCAAGTTAAGCGCCAGTGACGCTTTAGTCTTGGTGGCGATTAATGCTTTATCAGATCAAATTAATATGCAAAAAGCAGCTGAGGAACATGTATGATTATTTCAATTCTAATCTTATTAGCATTGCTAATGGCGTGGATGCATGGTTATCATGAAGGTTTTGTCCGGGTGTTAATTCGTTCGGTTGGTCGCGTGTTGGTCTGGGTACTCGCGGTGCTCTTGGCACATAATGTTGGGGATGTGATTGCGAATTTGGTTAATAATCAATTAACTTCAACATGGTCATCGCCAGTGAGCGCGTCTTTGTTAAATCAATCGAACCGCTTTTTGTATTCGGGAATTGGTTTTTCTCTGGTGACAATGATTGGATTTGCGATTTTACGGCAAATTCAACGAAGCATGCGTATTTTAAATAAAGTTCCAGTTTTGGGCTTTTTTAATCGAGTTCTGGGGGCCTTGCTAAATACCATTATTATGTATACCGGAATTTTCTTTTTACTCTATATTTTAGGGGCCTTTGATTGGACCTGGATGCATGAACAAATTACGTATTCACCTGTGGCTCAATTTGTGATGCAAGAAACGCCAATCCTATCCAGTCAAATTTATCAATGGTTTATTGTTAATTTTTAACGTTGTAAGACATGTTGAGATGTATGATTGGGTTAAAAATTGGCATTAGTGGGGCAAACCACCTGTTTTTAAACGGGTGGTTTTTTCCATGTAAATTGAAAGCTGGTATTCGGATTATGTAATAGATTAAGGCTTTTCAACTGGTTAGAACCGCTTAAGATATGCTAAACTAAGCTATAGTTTTATCAAATTAAAATTTAAAAATTAAATCAGAGTCAGGTACACAAATCGGTGTCGATGATGAGTACTGAAAAGATGAGAATTAAAGATTATTTTGAAGGAGGTTCAAAATGAATTCAAAAATATTAAAAACGCTTGAATATGATGCTGTTAAAGCTAAAATTAAGCCGTTCTTAATGACGGCGGGGGGCGAAAATGAGTTGGAGCAACTTCACCCCACTACGGATGCTACACAAATGCAACAATGGTTAGCGGAAACGGCGGATGCTTATTTAATTTTGCGACGTGCTGTTGCCTTTCAAATGCCACGATTAGCCGATATTAAAAGCTCCATGCAGCGGGTGATGATTGATGCTGATTTAAATGGGTCGGAATTAGTTCAAGTGGGTCGCGTGTTATGGGCGACTGGACAGGTCGAACAAACTTTCGTTAATTTTGCGACTGATCAAGGAGAAACTTTGCCAGCCTTAATGCCCTATGTCAAAGCTTTAATTACCTTATCAGACTTAAGCAAGGCGTTGCGGCAAGCATTGGATCAAGATGGTCGGTTGCAAGATGATGCTTCAACTGAGCTACATCGATTACGGCAAGCAATCGCGGGCACGGAAAACGCAATTCGACAAAAAATGCAAGATTACACTCGTGGAAGTACCGCTAAGTATTTGTCAGATCCAATTGTGACAATGCGTAACGATCGATATGTGGTACCAGTTAAGGCTGAATACCGAAGTAAATTGAGTGGAGTCGTGCATGACCAGAGTCAAACGGGACAAACCTTGTATGTTGAGCCAGCGCCTGTTGTGGACATGAACAATCGATTACGCGAATATCAGCTCAAAGCTTACGCGGAAGAACGGCGCGTTTTACATGAACTTTCACAACGCCTCAAACCGGAAGCAGAGAATATTTTACAAAATGCTACGCTCCTAGGGCATTTAGACTTTGTTTTAGCGAAAGGTCAATATGCGGTACAATTAGTGGCCACGGAGCCCACGGTGAGTGCAACACAAGAAGTTAACCTATTACAAGCACGGCATCCTTTGCTTAATCAAGCTAAAACGGTGGCTAATGATATTATTTTGGGAAAAGATTATACAGCGATTATTGTGACTGGTCCTAATACGGGTGGGAAAACCATTACCTTAAAGACGCTGGGCTTACTGCAATTAATGGCCCAGTCAGGATTGTTTTTGCCGACAGCAGAACATTCAACTGTAGGAGTCTTTGATAATGTCTTTGCGGACATTGGGGATGAACAATCGATTGAACAATCATTATCAACCTTTAGCTCGCATATGGTGAACATTATTGAGATTCTTAAGCACTTGACGAAGCAATCATTAGTGCTATTTGACGAATTAGGTGCTGGAACTGATCCACAAGAAGGAGCAGCCCTTGCCATGGCAATTTTGGATGCTGTGGGTGAAGTTGGCGCTTATACGGTAGCGACAACTCATTATCCAGAATTAAAAGTTTATGGTTACAATCGCGCAGCCACGATTAATGCCTCGATGGAATTTGACATTGAGACGCTACAACCGACTTATCATTTACTATTAGGTATTCCCGGGCGTTCAAATGCTTTGGATATTGCCCAGCGTTTGGGATTGCCAATGACGATTGTGCAACAAGCACGCGGGTTGACAGATAATGAAGCGCAAGAATTAAATGAAATGATTCAAGATTTGGTTGATCAACGGAATGCAGTGCAGACTGAGCGCGCGGAATTAGACGTTCAATTGGCTGATAATCAGCGGCAGGCAGAACAATTATCCCAAGCGCAAGATCAATTAGAGGTGCAAAAGGCGCAACTGTTGCAAAAAGCGCAGCAAGAGGCCAACCATATTGTTGCAGATACGCGGAAAAAGACGCAACGTATTATTGATGATTTGCATCAGATGCAGCGAGCGGGGGCTGCGGGAATTAAAGAAAATAAAATTATTGATGCTAAAGGCAGCTTAAATCAACTGCAACAGACCCCTACAGCTGAAAATAATCGAATTTTGCGGAAAGCTAAGGCGGCTAAAAATGTGGCAATTGCAATGGGTGATACCGTTTTGGTACGGGAATATGGTCAGCAAGGAACAGTCGTACGTAAACTGAAAGATGGTAAATACGAAGTCCAAATTGGGATTTTGAAACTGGTTGTCAGTGGGGATGAGATTGAAAAACAAACCGCTAGTCAAGTTAAGCAAAATGTGAAGAAGACCAAAGCCAGCGGAAAGCGAAGTCGCGCTCAGTCAGTTTCAACGAATCAGGCTATGAATCGAGCACATGCTTCGGCTACTTTGGACTTGCGTGGAGAGCGTTATGAACCAGCGATGCATGAATTAGACCGATTCATTGATTCTGCTTTGCTTAATAATTTACAAAGCGTTGAAATTATTCATGGTAAAGGAACGGGAGCCATCCGGAAAGGGGTACAAGAGTATCTACAATCGCATCGTTCGGTGAAAAATTTTGATTATACTGGACCTGATCAAGGTGCCACCTATGTGGAGTTGGTTTAAGTGAGTCTGGTGTTTAATTGATGAAGGCAATAATTCATAATATTTAAAAAGAGGAAGCTCCATTGGTGGGTTTTCTTTTTTTTATAATGATTATATTTTAAATTGATAAAAGTAAAAAGGATATGAATATCATGATACAATAATATTAATATAATCTGATATTGGAAGTGAAGATAAGTGACAAGATTTGATAACGAAAATATTTTAGCGGCATGGACCGCAATTGAACAATTTTCCGAAGGGGACATAGACTTAAAAGCAAATAATAATCTGAAATACAAGCGTTTGCCAAAAGAATATGCGAGTTGGAATCAATTTTTTAAAACGCAACTAATGACCTTTAAAGATAAGCATCAAGCAATTAAACATGAAGACCGGATAGGATTAACGCTTTTTTTTGATGTATTTTCATTTTCGCAATTGATCAATGCTTTAGCAGATAAATTTAAGTTATCGCAAGAATACCAAGATGATAATAATACGCAAAAATTTACGTGGTGTGTCTCTTTTATCGTGACTGATGAGGATGATAATAAATTTAAATTAAAGGAAGATTCCATTTTTTATACGATGAGCGGTTACGCGCATCGGTATAATGATTTACCTAACCAAATTGAAGAAATTGAGGCTAAATTAAATAAAAAAATTGCCGAATTGTTTGAAAATGGTTTTGAGCAAGGGATGAATCAGCTTGTCGAAGAGCAAACTAATTTTTCGGTAGATAATTATTATGAATTCCAAGAGGATATTACACACGATGACGTTCTTTTGCATTCGTTTTATACTGATGACTTAAAGTTAGCCATGGACAAACAGTCTAAAAATTTAGAGCGTTATCTTTCGGGATTTCAAGGCGCGCGGATGAATTTAGATAGTGATCAGCGTCACAGTACCTTTAATGCGCATGCTATCGCTAAAAATTTAGCACCTCAAAATTACCCCTTAGGACGTTTTCCATCAAATCCTGAATGGGGCCTTTCATTAATGCAACAGATTGCGGTAAATGTGTCTTTGAATGATGATAATAATGACGTGCGAGGCGTCAATGGACCGCCGGGGACGGGTAAAACGACCTTGTTGAAAGATATTTTTGCCGAACTGACTGTGCGCCAAGCGTATGAAATTACGCAGTTAATGAATAAGCATCTTACCGAGACTGAAACGTATTTTGGCAAGGGCAAAATTGCACAACTTTCTGAGCAGATAGCTGAGTATAATATTATAGTCGCTAGTTCTAACAATGGGGCCGTCCAAAATATTGTTAAAGAATTGCCACAAAAAGACCAAATTGATCCGGTCTTTGAACAAGAGATTACTGACCTAGATTATTTTACAGCTATTAGTAATGCACAAGATAAGAACGATAATCAAGCGATTAATAAGAATTGGGGGACTTTTGCAACTGAAGGTGGTAAAAAAGCCAATGTTCAAAGTTTAACAACGATGATACAGCAAATGGTTAAAGCTATGGATGATGATGCTTTTAAGGATAATCCACGGGCCTATCAAGAATTTGAACAGCAGTATCATAAGGTAGCTCATTTACGGGATCAAGCCCAAGGCGTTGCAGACACGTATCAAAAATTGATGAAGCGGCAGAATCAATTGAATTCTCAAAGGGCAAAATTTAATGCAGCGTCTGATGAAAAACAAGCACAAAAGCAGCGTAAGATTCAACAAATCGAGCAAACACTGGACAGTTTAGAACAAAACATTAATCACAATTTGATCCAACAAGCGGCCCTCGTAACCGAAAAAAACAATAATGAGCGGCAAATTCAGTTAAAAAAAGAAGCACTGAATGTGTTACACCAGCAAAAGCCTACATGGTTAAGTATCTTATTTAAACGGCCAAAGGCGTTGGCATATCGAGAACGTAAAAATACTTTATCATCTGTATTGGGCGAATTGCTAGATCAACAGGCGAGGTTGGAAGACCAGGTGCAACAATTCAATCAAACACAAGCCACCTTTAAAAAACAGCAACAAGCCCAAGTGGAAGCAATCCAAATAACTAAGGATAATTTTGATCAATGGGAGTACACTCAAAAAGTCAGCTTGGAGAAGCTAGAGAAAAAAATTCAATCTTTAAAAAAAGAAATAGAAGCTACGCAAATTCAGCCTCTTGATTTGACGCAACCGTATGAGCAATTACAACAGTCAAATCCTTGGTTTAGTAAAGAATATCGGATTGAACAATCAAGATTATTCATTAAAGCACTTGCGGTTAAAAAGCAATTTCTATATGAAAATAAAAGAAGCATCAAAGGGAGTGCAAATATTTGGAATCGCTTGTCGGATTATACTAATCCAGATAAACGGAAATTAATTACATCAGCTTGGAATTGGATTAATTTGGCGATTCCGGTAATTAGTACCACGTTTGCCAGTTTTGGTCGCATGTTTAAGTATATGGATGTTGAGGACCTCGCTAATTTATTTATTGATGAGGCCGGTCAAGCTGTTCCTCAGGCCGCGGTTGGAGCTATCTTGAGAAGTAAGCGGGTGATGGCAGTTGGCGACCCTTCACAGATACCGCCGGTGATTCCATTGAGTAATGGGGTAATTAGGCTCATTGCTAAAAAATATGGTGCACCAAAAACCGTCGTCAACGGGTACGCTTCTGTACAAACTTTGATTGATGAAGCTAGTCAATATGGTTATCAGAAGAAATCAGATGAATGGATTGGGATTCCGCTGTGGGTTCATCGACGGTGTCTTGATCCTATGTTTAGTATTTCGAATCAAATATCTTACGATGAGCAAATGGTCTTGCCTGAGAATATGAAGCATCCTGGGAAAGGTGGTTGGATAGATATTACGGGCGTTTCAGAAAATAAGTTTGTTAAAGAACAGGCTGAATGGTTGCGCACTAATATTGAAAAGCGTCTAGCGGCTGGGGAAGATGCCCAAAATATTTATGTTATCTCGCCCTTTAAAAATGTAGTAAACCAACTAAAGAAGGAATTATCATCAAAGTTAATTCCGACAAAATCAATTGGAACGGTGCATACTTTTCAGGGAAAAGAGGCAAAAATTGTTTATTTGGTGTTAGGTGCTAGTTGGGATGAAGCTGGGGCAGCCCAGTGGGCGATTAACGAACCCAATTTAATGAATGTGGCTGCAACAAGAGCAAAAGAGGAGTTTTGGGTAATTGGTGACAAAAATTTATATCAATCCTTTCATTCGGACGTCATCGAAACAACGTTAAATGTTTTACCAGATTCTAATTCATAATATTTAAAAAGAGGGAGCCAGCAAGTAGGCTTCCTTTTTGATTGGTGGCATATTAGTAAGAATTGTGCAAAAAAATAAAGCCCTCAAGACTGAGGACTTTATGGACGATAGCTCATCAGGGAGTCGAACCCTGGATGCCGGTGTGAAAAACCGGAGTCTTAACCGCTTGACCAATGAGCCATTATTACTCGTTGTCGCTTAACAACAAATAATATAATAACAAGTTTGAAAGTGTTTGGCAAGCGTTTTTTTGAAAATAAAGTAAAAAATTGGCGAAAATGGGGAAGTAGGGTAAAATAATAGCGTAGTAAGCTGAAATTTAATCCAGAAGAAGGTTAGCTTGTGGTGATTGGGAATGAGGTTCCAAGATGTTTGAAAATAAGAAAATAGTATTAATTGTGACCGGTGGGGTGGCAGCGTACAAGTCAGCTCGGGTAGCCCGTTTATTAATAAAGGCTGGTGCCGAAGTGTGTGTGGTGATGACAAAGAACGCTTTGGAATTTATGACGGAAAAGACATTTGCGACCTTGACCAAACATGCAGTTTTAACTGACTTATTTAAAACGGCTGATGCCCAGGTGGCACATATTGAATGGGCGGATTGGGCTGATTTATTGTTCGTGGTCCCGGCAACGGCTAATTTCATTGGTAAGTTAGCGCAAGGGTTAGCTGATGATGCCGCTTCAACGGTGGCGATTGCAAGGCATACGCCGATGTTAATTGCGCCGGCAATGAATCCAGCCATGTATCACAATCCCGCGGTGCGACGCAACTTGGCGCAACTACGCCAAGATGGGGTGATGATTATTGAGCCAACTGAAGGACTCTTAGCTGAAGGCTATCAAGGACAAGGACGGATGCTGGAACCTGAAGAGTTATTAGCAAATGCCGAATTGCAACTACGGCAATTGATGACTCAAACGCCACTGCAAGGGCAAAAATTTCTGGTGACAGCTGGTGGGACCAAAGAAGCTTTAGACCCTGTTCGCTTTATCGGAAACCATTCTTCCGGTAAGATGGGCTACGCTGTTGCCCAGGCACTCCTTGAATGGGGGGCGGATGTAACTTTGATTACAACAGTGAATTTACCTAGTCCAGCGGGGGTTAAAATGGTTCCTGTCCAGTCCGCCCGTGAAATGCTAGTAGCCCTGCAAGCCGATTTTGCGCATGTGAATGGGGTGGTGATGGCAGCAGCGGTGGCTGATTATCGACCACTAACCGTTGCGTCTAAAAAAATTAAAAAGCAATCCGGTGCGAACTTGGCACTAACGTTTCAAGAAAATCCAGATTTGTTAGCTACATTGGGGCAAGCCAAACAGCACCAGATTTTAGTAGGATTTGCGGCTGAAACGAACGATTTAATCGAGCACGCAAATCTTAAATTAACGAAGAAAAATGTTGATTTGTTGGTAGCCAATGACGTGACTCAGCCGGGGAGCGGATTTCAAACGGACACCAATCAAGTGACCTTCTTACAACCAGGATTAGAACCAAAAACTTTGCCAATCTTACCAAAGATCGAAGTAGCACGGAAAATTGTGCAACAAATTGTGCAAATTCAACAAGAACGGAGAGATATTAAATGAAAATTGGAATTGATCAAATGAGCTTCTTTTCACCGCATCTTTATATTGAGATGACCGACTTAGCACAGGCTCGTGGTGAAGATCCGAACAAATATCTCATTGGGATTGGTCAGACCCGCCAAGCTGTGATTCCACCGACGCAAGATGCGGTGACAATGGGAGCGAATGCGGCGGCACCTTTGATGACTGATGCATTACGACAAACTTTGGATTTAGTCATTTTTGCAACTGAGTCTGGCGTCGATCAATCAAAGTCGGGGGCTGCTTATCTACAACGTTTATTAGGTATTCAAAAGTATGCACGGACGATTGAGTTAAAACAAGCTTGTTATTCTGGAACGTATGGTTTGATGCAGGCCCGAGACTATGTAGCTGCGCATCCAGAGCGAAAAGTGCTAGTGGTTGCAAGTGATGTGGCCCGTTATGGAATAAAAACGAGTGGCGAAGTAACGCAAGGTGGAGGCGCAGTTGCAATGCTTGTGAGTGCTGATCCGAAAATTTTAGCCTTGGAAAATGATAGCCAGTTTATGACAGATGAGGTAATGGACTTTTGGCGCCCAAATTATGCAACTGAAGCGCGAGTTGATGGTAAGTATTCGAGTAACGTTTATCAAGAGTTCTTTAAAGAGTTATGGGACCGTTACCGCGAACAAACCGGGCGGACTATTGATGATTTTGCTGCCTTAGTCTTCCATTTGCCGTTTACCAAGATGGGTAAAAAAGGTTTGCAAATGGTCTTACCTGAAGCCGATGAATTACAGCAAAACGGGCTGCTAGCTCAATTTGAGGCCAGTCAAAAGTATAGCCGGCAGATTGGTAACTTATATACGGGTTCATTATATTTAAGTCTCTTGTCACTATTAAATGAGACGCCTGGTTTGAAGCCAGGTGCGCGTCTAGGGCTCTTTTCATACGGATCAGGAGCTGAGGGCGAGTTCTATTCAGGAATTTTACAGCCTAAATATCAAGCTGGATTAGTGCCAAATCAAGTTCCCGACTTATTAAGCAGCCGTCATGGGCTTTCAATTATGCAATATGAGCAGCTTTTTGAACAAAGTTTACAAGGGTCAGATGATCGTGAATTGGAAATTCAAAATGATCCAGCACAATTTGTTCTCACCGGTTTGAAAAACGAACAGCGCCAATATTTAAAACAACGTTAATTTTATTAAAAAAATACGATTTTAATAGGCGTTCAGCAGGAAATCATGTAGAATAATTTAATAGACAGAGATGATTAATAAGGAGAACTGACGATGGCACAAATTTATTTAGCAGGTCCGTTTTTTAGCGATGAGCAAATTGCACGTTTGGAACGCGTGGAGGCAGCGCTGACCAAAAATCCGACTGTGAAGGATTTTTATAGTCCTTTTCGACATCCGTTAGAAGATTTGGAATTTGGTTCAAAGGAATGGGCTAGCGCTATTTTTGCTGAAGATCGGCATGAATTGCATAGTGCTAAAGCGGTTGTTGGCATCGTAGATTATGTTGAAGATCATGTGGATCCTGGGACCGCTTGGGAGCTTGGGTATGCTGGAATGCAAGACAAGCCAGTCATTGTCTTTAAGGAAAAGGATGGGGGAATTAATCTGATGATTTCAGTGCCTGGGCATGCCTTTATCCGTCAAACTGAGGACTTAGCGACCTATGATTTTAATCAATTACCAAAAAGTGAATGGGACGGACCAGTATTTTAAAGGGTGAAGGAGTAAGCTTGTGATTTTTAGACGCGGATGGGAAATCTTGCGACAATTTTTAGTGCGCTTTTGGATCCCCTTGTCAATTACGGTGGGGATGTTAGCAGTTGCGATTTCTTTTACAGTAGTTTTAATGGCCCGCCAACAGATTACGGTGCATATTCCTAATATTACGGTTCGCCAGGGACCAGATGTTTTGCGACCGGCAGAAGGAATGTTAAAGTCGGGGGAACATTTGAATATCTTAGATCGAGAAAATGGTTGGTATAAAATTCAGCGTGAAGATGAAACAACCGGCTGGGTCGCTGGGTGGTTACTAGAACGTAAACAACCAGTTAAGCATATGAACTTGTTATCAGAGGCTACTATTGAATTAGATCCTGGACATGGTGGGTCGGACAACGGTGCGACGAGCTCGGATGAGAAACATTATGAGAAAAATTATACATTAGCCTTAACAAATCGCGTTAAAAATGAGTTGCAGCAACAATACGGGACACGCGTGGTGATGTCACGTAGTACAGATGAGGTTGTGGGCTTATTGAAGATTCCAAAAGTCGGTGAAGAAAAACGGGCTAATGCGTTTATTTCATTCCATTTTGATTCAACCGAAAAGCAAGATACAGGAAGTGGCTTCACGGCTTATTATGGGCAAGAGGATAATACATCAAAGGAATTGGCGCAATATCTCAATTCTGCGATGGCACCGCAGATGCCCATGCAAAATTTGGGGGTTAAGCAAGCTGATTATATGGTTTTGAAATATAATCAGGTACCCGCCGCTTTGTTAGAAAACGGGTATATTAATTCAACGAAAGATTTCAAGTATATTCAAAAAGCAAGTTATCAAAATCAAATTGCACAGCTAATTCCGACCGGATTGGAGCAGTATTTGAATTATCGCTCGCGACAGGTGCAATAACTTGAAATTGTAGGATAGTTACGGCATAATAAAAGAGATTATTATGATCAATGAAAAAGATGAGCTAAGGCTAAAAAGATAGCGAACGGGGGATGGTGCGAGCCCGGCTTGGCAGCTTTAGTGGGACACTTTTGAGATCGGCGTTCTAAAACGCGGTGGTACCGTTATAACCAGAGTCTAAACCAAGGTGGTACCGCGCGATGAAGCGCCCTTGACGAATATATTCGTTAGGGGCGCTTTTTATTAAATTAGGCATTAACGTTGCAGATCATGAAATAAAAGATGAATAGGGAAGAGGAAAAATGGGAAAGAATATTTATCAAAAGCCTAAGGGGACGGCGGACTTAATGCCTGAAAATTCAGCCCAATGGCACTATGTTGAAGAAACAGCGCGACTATTATTTAGTGATTATCAATATCACGAAATTCGTACGCCTATTTTTGAAAGCTTTGAGGTGTTTTCACGGACATCAGGTGATACTTCCGATGTTGTGACCAAGGAAATGTATGATTTCAAAGATAAAGGTGATCGGCATTTAGCTTTGCGTCCTGAAGGAACGGCGGGCGTGGTACGGTCTTTTGTCGAAAATAAGCGCTTTGGACCCGAATTTGCTAAGCCCTATAAAGCTTTTTATATTGGACCAATGTTTCGGTATGAACGGCCTCAGGCGGGACGGATGCGTCAATTCCACCAAATTGGAGTGGAGGCTTTTGGATCAACGGCGCCAACATTAGATGCTGAAGTGATTGCAATGGCAGTTGACTTCTTCCAGACGTTAGGTTTGACGAATTTAAAAGTAGTTGTGAATACCTTGGGTGACCAAGCATCGCGAGATGCTTATCGAACGGCTTTGATTGATTATTTGAAGCCACATTTTGATGATTTATCAGCGGATTCACAAGTGCGTTTGGAAAAGAATCCATTGCGCGTTTTAGATTCTAAAGATCCCGCGGACCAAGCGATTGTAGCTGGAGCTCCATCCATTTTGGATTATCTGTCAGATGATGCACAGGTCCGCTGGGATGCCTTACAAGCTGCTTTGGAAGCGCTGGGTATTAATTATGAAGTCGATGCAAATGTGGTACGTGGGTTGGACTACTATAATCACACGATCTTTGAAATTATGACTCAATCACCGGCTTTAGGTCACGGTTGGACGACCATCGCCGGTGGTGGGCGCTATAACGGTTTAGTTGAAGAATTAGGCGGACCAGAGATGCCTGGAATTGGCTTTGGTATTGGATTAGAGCGCTTGATGTTATTGCTTGAGGCGGAACATGCTGCTTTGCCAAGTAACCCACCGCTGGATGTTTACGTGATTAATCAGGGATTCGGGACGGACTTGGTTGCCTTACAAATGGTTCAAGCCGTGCGTTCTTTTGGTTATTCAGCTGATCGTGATTATTTAGATCGGAAATTGAAAGCGCAATTTAAGACAGCTGATCGCCAAAATGCACGGTACACGATTGTGATTGGTGAGCGTGAATTGGCGGAACAGAGCGCTAATTTGAAAAATCTAGCTACCCATGAGGAAATTACAGTTAAGTTGGCAGAACTTTATACTAATTTACCAGCTTATTTAGAAACGCAACCCAGTCAAGAAGAAGGAGTAGATGAAGGATGAAACGAACAAATTATGCAGGATTAATTGATGAAAGTTATCTTGATCAAACGGTAACTTTACAAGGCTGGGTGCAAAAGCGGCGTGATTTGGGAGCCTTAATCTTTATTGATTTACGTGATCGTAAAGGTCTGGTTCAGCTGACGTTTGCGGATGAATTTAATTCTGAGGCTTTGCATGCAGCCGAACAGGTTCGGACCGAATATGTAATTGAAGTAACGGGGTTGGTGGCAAAACGCGAGGGTGCGGTTAATGAAAATATGCATTCAGGAAAGATTGAAGTCCAAGTGCAACACTTAGAAGTTTTGGCAGAGGCTAAGACAACTCCTTTTGCGATTGATGATAATGTGGAAGCCTCTGATGAATTGCGTTTAAAGTACCGCTACTTAGATTTGCGCCGGCCACAAATGCAAAAGAACCTAATCTTGCGGTCAAAGATTACGGCGGCCACACATGCCTTTTTGGATGCGAATGGGTTTATTGATATTGAAACGCCCTATCTAGCTAAGTCAACGCCTGAGGGTGCCCGTGATTATTTGGTACCTTCACGAATCAACCCCGGCTCATTTTACGCTTTACCGCAATCACCACAATTATTTAAGCAGTTATTAATGGGGGCTGGCTTTGATCGGTATTATCAAGTGGCGCGCGCCTTTCGTGATGAAGACTTGCGAGGGGATCGGCAGCCAGAATTCACCCAACTTGATGTGGAAACCTCATTTATGAGCCAAGCTGAAATTATGGATTTGGTTAATCAGTGGATGGTTACGATTATGGCTAAGGCGGTTGAATATGATTTGGACCCAGCACAAATTCCTACGTTAACCTGGCAAGAAGCGATGGATCGGTTTGGGACGGATAAGCCTGATTTACGTTTTGGGATGGAATTGATTGATTTGTCTGGGCTGATGCAAAATTCAACCTTTAGCGTTTTTGCCAAAGCCGTGGCTGATGGTGGTCAGGTTAAAGCGATTGTGGTGCCAGGAGCAGCGAAAGCTTATTCACGTAAAGCTTTGGATCAAAAGGTGCAGTACGTGGAGCGTTTTGGGGCTAAAGGTTTGCCTTGGTTAAAGGTAACTGATGAAGGTATTAATGGCCCAATTGCGAAATTCTTTGCTGACGATAGTGCCGCTTTGTTGGAAGCAACTGGTGCGCAAGCCGGGGATTTGATTATCTTTGCTGCGGATCAAAAGCCGGTGGTAGCAGCCACTTTGGATGCCATGAGACGGATGTTTGCGGACGAGCAAGACTTGATTGATGAAAGTCAGTGGGCGTTTGCTTGGATTGTGGATTGGCCTTTGTTTGAATATCAACCAGAAGAAGAGCGTTGGATTTCGGCTCACCACCCATTTACCATGCCAAACGAAGAAGATTTACCATTACTTGATACCGTAGAAGGTGCTCATCAAGCACATGCCCAGTCATATGACTTAGTCTTGAATGGTTATGAATTGGGTTCAGGGTCAATTCGTATTCATCGTATGGATATTCAACAGAAGATGTTGCGTGCCCTCGGCTTTACACCAGAAGCAGCGCAGGAGGCCTTTGGTTTCTTGTTAGAGGGAATGGAGTACGGCTTCCCGCCAATGGGTGGAATTGCTTTAGGTTTGGATCGTTTGGCGATGCTTTTAGCTGGTACGGATAATATCCGCGAAGTCATTGCTTTCCCTAAGAATTCGAAGGGAACCGAGCCAATGACAGAAGCCCCATTGCCAGTGGCTAAAAGTCAATTGGATGACCTTGGTTTGCAAGCGCCAACATATGCGGATATTGATACGCCGAATATGGCTGAAGAATAAGGAGGAATATCCAAGTTATGCAATCAGTTGAAAGCTATATGCGGAATCATGAATATACCAGTCGCTTAACGGCTGCGGTGGTTTATGCGGTTTGTGCGGCGATTGCTTTGAATTTCTTTTGGACCCCTGGTCATATTTATTCTTCGGGTTTCACCGGATTAGCACAATTAATGAGTACAATTACCCAACGTTTTGGGCTTAAAATTCCCGTTTATATTCTCTTTGTCGGCTTTAATTTGCCACTTTTAGTTTTTGCCCATAAAGAGATTGGTGGACGTTTTACTTTCTTTACGGCGGTGGCAATCTTCTTGGCTTCATTTGCCATGCGTTTTGTTACGGGGCCAGCTCAACCGTGGACCCATGACCCTTTGATTGACGCCATTTTTGGGGGGATTATCAATGGATTTGGAACTGGCTTTGCTTTACGTAATGGGTTATCAACGGGTGGTCTAGATATTATCGGAATTGTGGTCCGGCGTAAATATGGCATTAATATGGGGAGTGCCAATTTAATTTTTAATTTCTTCATCTTGTTAGGAGCAGGAATTTTGTTTGGTCCTAAATATGCCCTTTATACGGCGATTGGCTTGGTCATTAACGCGCGAATGATTGATGCATTGTATACACGGCAACAAAAGATGCAAGTTATGATTATTACCGAGCGTCCACAAGAGGTGGCCAATGCATTACAAAATCAATTACGGCGTGGAATCACCATTGTGCATCATGCCGAGGGGGCTTATAATCACCGGCCTAAAGAAATTTTGTTTACCGTGATTTCTTTGTATGAAGAAATGGATGCTTATCAAGCCATTCAATTAGCTGATCCAGGGGCTTGGTCATCAATGTGGAAAATTGAACGGACCTTTGGCCGTTTCTATGAGCCACGGCTGTAAGTAACTGGTTTGTAAAAAACATGGTAAAGGTCTTGCTTTAAGTAAAAGGCTTTGCTAAAATTAAATCTTGAACATAGTGTCAGCTATTTAGCTAATTAAACACGAGAAAGGAGGGAATTTATCATGACTAAGACTGTTGTTCGTAAGAATGAGTCTCTTGATGATGCTCTCCGTCGTTTCAAGCGTGGTGTATCAAAGGATGGAACTTTGCAAGAATATCGTAAACGCGAATTCTATATCAAGCCATCAGTACAGCGTAAGCTTAAGGCCGAAGCTGCACGGAAGCGCAAGAACAAGAAGAGCCATTAATTGGTTCATGACCGGACTATTGAAAAATAGTTCGGTTTTCTTTTAAAGTGTGGTGTTTTGTCGTCAATTAGGACCTGCTAAAAGGGACTAATTGGGATTAAGGAGGATTAAAAATGAGCTTATTAGAGACACTTACAAATGATATGAAAACGGCCATGAAGGCTAAAGACAAGGCGACCTTATCGGTTGTGCGGATGTTAAAGGCCGCGGTTTCAAATGAACAAATTAAAGCTGGGCACGATCTGACGGCTGATGAAGAATTAGCTGTTTTGTCGCGCGAGTTAAAGCAACGTGTGGAAGAGCAAGAATCATATGTAGCTGGTGGACGCGAAGAATTGGCTGAAGAAATCGCCCAACAAATTGAAATTGTAAAGCGGTATATGCCAGCCCAACTAGACGAATCAGAAGTTGCAGCACTAGTTCAAGAAACAATTACTGAAGTGGGTGCTACTTCAAAAAAGGATATGGGTAAGGTGATGGGCGCTTTGATGCCTAAGGTTAAGGGTAAGGCTGATGGTAAGTTAGTTAAGGACTTAGTTCAAAAACACCTAGATTAATGTGTAATGTCAGAAAAGATATTCTCAGATTTTGGAGAATATCTTTTTTTAATTGTGCAGCGTAACTTATTTTTTTCGCCCCCTTGCGGTATAATATCAAAAGATAGACTTTAAAAAGAGGAAATGTTTTGGTAAAAAAATTATATCAATTTGAAAATACAGAACAGCAGTTAGGTATTATTGGACCGCAAGATAGTAATTTACATTTGTTAGCTGAAGGGTTAAAGGTATCTTTAACGACTGTGGGCAATCAATTACAAATTGTAGGTGAGGATGAAAATGCTTCCGCAACCTGGGCTGTCATAGAGCAGTTAACCCACTTAATTAAAAAAGGAATTAAATTGGCTCCAGCTGACTTTATGAGTGCGGTTACTATGGCTCAGCGAGGAACGTTAGAATATTTTAATGACCTTTATACTGAGACGCTCTTAAGGGACCAAAAAGGTCGGGCAATACGGGTGAAAAGCTTTGGTCAGCGTCAATATGTTCAAGCAATCCGCAATAATGATATAACGTTTGGGATTGGACCAGCCGGAACCGGGAAAACATTTTTGGCGGTCGTCATGGCGGTGGCTGCGTTAAAGCGGGGAGATGTTGAACGCATCATTATTACTCGGCCAGCCATTGAAGCCGGCGAAAGTTTAGGCTTTTTACCAGGTGATTTAAAAGAAAAAGTTGATCCTTATTTACGGCCAATTTATGATGCCTTATATGCGGTGTTGGGTAAAGAACATACAGAGCGTTTGTTGGAGCGGGAAACGATTGAAATTGCGCCATTAGCTTATATGCGTGGGCGCACGTTAGATAGCGCCTTTATCATCTTAGATGAAGCACAAAATACAACGCCACAACAGATGAAAATGTTTTTAACCCGGTTTGGTTTTGGTTCAAAGATGATAGTGAATGGTGATATTTCACAAATTGATTTAGCTAAAAATCAACAATCGGGCTTAATTCAGATTGAAAAGGTTTTGTCCGGAGTAAAAAGAATTGAATTTATTCATTTTGCTACTAATGATGTGGTTCGGCATCCGGTGGTAGGAGCAATTGTCCAAGCTTATGAGCATTACGACGAACGAGTGGAAGCGGAAAGGAAGGATCAATAAATGGATTTGGCAATTTATGATCAAACATTGGACGGAGTAACCGAAGAGCATCTTAAATTAGTGCAGGATGTTTTAGAATTTGCGGGGAGTTATTTAAAATTACCGGATAACACTGAAATGTCAGTGACTTTTGTGAATAATGATGAAATTCAACGGATTAACCGTGAATATCGGGATTTAGATCGGTCGACGGATGTCATTTCATTTGCATTAGAGGATGATGACGATGATTTGCCAATTATTATGGATGATGAAATGACAGCAGAATTGCCTAAAAATATTGGCGATATTTTTGTTTCTGTTGACAAAGTACAAGAGCAGTCAGAATTTTTGGAGCATTCCTTTGAAAGAGAACTCGGCTTCTTAGTGGTGCATGGTTTTTTGCATTTGAATAATTATGACCATATGCGCAGTCCTGAGGATGAACGCGTAATGTTCAAATTACAACGGGAGATTTTAGATGACTTTGGGCTCACTCGATAAGCAGGTTAAACTGGAGCAGCAGCCGGGAGAAAAGCTTCAAATTGAAAAAAATACTGGTTTTTTACAATCATTTGGGCATGCGGTAGAAGGAATTGGCCAGTTATTAAAACGCGAGCGGAATATGCGGTTTCATTTTTTTGCTTCGGCTGTGGTGATTTATATTGGCTTTATGTTAAAGATTAATCGCCAAGATTGGTTGTGGATTGCCATGGCCATTTTTGCGGTAATCATGGCTGAGTTTGTGAATACGATGATTGAGACGATGGTCGATTTGGTTGTGGGGCAGCTATATCATCCCCTGGCCAAAGTAGCAAAAGATGTGGCCGCAGGAGCGGTGGTGTTTGCGGCAGTTTATGCAATTGCGGTTGGGACAATTGTGTTTTGGCCTTATTTAGTGCCCCGCATTAGTCAGATGTTGCAGTATCAATTTTTAAAATAGTAGATGTTAGATTTAAAAGAGGGCTTAACGGCAGGCTTGATGATCGAAATGAGAAAGTAAAATGAGGAAAACAACGAATGAGTGAAGAATTTAAGTCGGGATTTATTGCCTTAGTAGGACGGCCCAATGTGGGGAAATCGACCTTATTAAATCAAATGATTGGTGAAAAAATCGCGATTATGTCACCCAAGGCGCAGACCACGCGAAATAAGATACAAGGAATCTACACGACAGACGAAGGACAAATTGTCTTTTTGGATACGCCCGGCATCCATAAGCCACAGAATTCCTTAGGAGATTACATGGTTAAAACTGCGATGTCAGCAATCCGTGAGTCTGACATGGTATGGATGCTTGTTGATGCCTCACAAGAACGTGGCCGCGGTGATAATTTTATTATTGAACGTCTGAAGGAAAGTAAGACGCCCGTTTATTTGATTATTAATAAAATTGACTTGGTAAAGCCTGAAGATTTATTAGCCATTATTGCTGACTATCAAACTCAAATGGATTTTGCGGAAATTTTCCCAATTTCGGCGCGGCAAGATGATGGAGTGCAAGAACTCTTAGATTTTGCGATGCCAAAAATGGAAGCTGGTCCTCAATATTATCCAGCTGATCAAATTACTGATCACCCCGAGCGCTTTATCATGGCCGAATTAATTCGGGAAAAGGTTTTGCAGTTGACGCGGCAAGAAGTTCCACACTCTGTGGCGGTGGTGATTGATAAGATTGAACGGCAAGATGAAAAGCATCTGCATGTTCAAGCGACAATTGTTGTAGAACGTCCCTCACAAAAGAACATTGTGATTGGGAAACAAGGTTCAATGATTAAAGAAATTGGAATCCGGGCGCGGCGCGACATCGAACGTCTGTTGGGCGACAAGGTTTTCTTAGAAACTTGGGTGAAAGTGGAAGAACGCTGGCGTGATAAGCCACAAGCCTTACAAAGTTATGGTTATAAAGAGGATGCCGACGTTTAAGTAGGAGGCAAGCATGGCGGATCAACAATTAACCACTTTTCAAGGGATTGTGATGTACCAGCGCGAACACAAAGAACGCGACTTATTAGTAAAAATTTTGACGCGTGAAGCTGGTAAGAAGATGTTTTTTGTTAAAAACGGTAAGAGTAGGCGTAACCGTTTTAGTGCGGAACTTCAACCTTTGACACAGGCTACCTATGAAGGCACTTTGAATCAGCATGGACTGAGTTTTATTACGGATATCAAAGCCCAACAAGCTCAACCAGAATTTATGGCAGATATTGAGTTGAATGCGTACGGAGTGTATATTTTAGGTCTGATTGATTCGGCGTTTGTTGATAATCAGCCTTTATCTGCATGGTACGATTTGGCTACTTTAGGACTGGAAAAATTAAAGCAAGGAGCTAGTCGTCAAGGCATCGCTAACTATTTTGAACTAGCATTGCTGCCAGCCTTTGGGGTTCAGATGGTTTTTGATCATTGTGTGATTTGTGGTCGGCGGGATCTGCCACTTGATTTTTCAGACCATTATCATGGGGCCATTTGTCAAAATCATTTTGACCAAGACTTAGAACGGTGGCACATTAATCCGCGTGCAATGTTAATTTTGGGTCGTTTGGCGACGGTACCTTTAAAGCAAATTGGGACACTTCGCTTAAAGCCTGACACGACCGCGGAAATGGCTCGCTTGATGAATCATATTTATGATGATCAAGTTGGAGTGCATTTAAAGAGTAAATCTTTTATTCAAAAATTAAATTTATGGCAGGCGCGGTTAAGTGAGCGTCCGTCATCAGAGGAGACACCATAGATGACCAATCATATTGTTTTATTTGAACCCTTGATGCCAGCCAATACTGGTAATATTGCGCGTACGGCGACGGGAACGAATACCAAATTACACCTTATTGAGCCATTAGGGTTCCAACTTGATGATAAGCATTTAAAGCGCGCCGGTTTAGATTATTGGGATACAGTTGATATCACGATTCATCCCAACTTAGAAGCTTTTATGCAAACTTTAGCGGACACGGATGAGCTGTTTTTAATTTCAAAATTTGCGGATCGGAGTTATACGCAAGCTAATTATCAACAACAAAATCATGATTATTATTTTATGTTTGGTAAAGAGACGACTGGTTTGCCAGAAGAGTTTATGCAGCTCCATCGCGAACTGGCTTTGCGTATTCCTCAAAATGATCAAAATATTCGCGCTTTGAACTTATCAAATACGGCCGCAATTGTGATTTATGAAGTATTACGGCAACAAGGTTTTCCTGGTTTAGAAATGGTTCATACATATGAACATGATAAACTAAAGTAAGTCAGCCAGATAATAATGTAAGAATTAAAGAGTGGAGGCGTCGGTCGAGGAACATGCAAGGTGGGCCTGTCTGAGGTCTCTTTTTCAATTTAGGAGTTTGGTATGGATGGAATTATTGGGGTATATAAGCCCAAAGGAATGACTTCGCATGACGTGGTCTTTAAGTTACGCAAAATTTTGCGGATGAAAAAAATTGGTCATGCTGGGACTTTGGATCCAAATGTGGACGGTGTTTTACCAGTCGCTTTGGGTCGGGGGACGAAAACCATTGAATTTTTGCAAGCGGCGGGTAAGACTTATACTGGTTCGGTCACGCTCGGTTTTGCGACGGAAACGGAAGATTTAGACGGAGCAGTTGTGGAAACAAAACCTGTTTTGCGGCCTGTAGCCTCTGCTCAAATTCAAGCGGAGATGACCAAATTGACGGGGACGATTACGCAAGTGCCACCAATGTATTCGGCTGTGAAGGTGAATGGCCGGCGTTTATATCAATATGCCCGAGCCGGTGAAACGGTCGAACGTCCTAAGCGACAAGCTGAAATTTATCAATTTGAAATTGTTGGTATGCCAGAATATGATGCCCTGCAGCAAACACAGACTTTTCAATTTCGAGCAGTCGTTTCAAAGGGAACATATATTCGCACGCTGGCGGTAGATTTAGGACGAGCATTAGGCTACCCGGCTGTCATGAGCCAATTAACGCGTGAGCAATCTGGTGGCTTTACGTTAGCAGATACGCATACGCTTGAGGAATTCGCCGAGCGGATGCAATTGGCTGATGATTTAGGTGACTGGCTTGAACCAATTGACTATGCATTAAAAGATTTACCACATTTTACTTTGAGTGCGGCCCAATGGGGGGAGGTCAAAGATGGGAAAGGATTATCAGCGAGTGATGTACCAAAGACAGCAGCGCAATTAGTCTACGTTTATGCGGGCGAAGTTAAGTCGGTGGTCGCTTGGAATGCAGAGAAAAATCAGTATCGTCCCTATCGGACCTTTAAAATACATTAAAAGGGAGCATGTAAATGCAAGTTTTTAAAATACATCACCCATATATAGCATCAGACTTAGATGAGCAGCCGGTAGTTTTGGCGATGGGTTTTTTTGATGGTGTCCATTTAGGTCATCAGGCGGTTTTAACGACGGCGCGGGCTGTGGCTGAGGAGCAAGATCTGCCTTTGGCGGTTTTGACTTATAATCAACACCCTTCGTTGGTATTTAAAAAGCAACCGCAACCATTTAAATATCTTATTCCGTTAAAGCAAAAATTGAACTTATTTGAAGAGTTCGGCGTTAATCGGGTGTTTGTGGTCGATTTCACTTCCCAATTAGCGGCCTTATCCCCGCAGGAATTTGTGGAACAATATATGGTAGGACTCCACGCGCAGACGGTTGTGGCGGGCTTTGATCATACGTTTGGACCACGCGAGACGGCCAATATGCAGACTTTGCCATTACTAGCTGAACATCGATTTGAAGTGGTAGAAGTTCCACGCAAAATGTTGGTCGATGAAGAAGCTTCATCGACTAATATTAGAAAGCATCTTGGTCAACGTGAGGTGACAGCCGTTAATCACTTGTTAGGACGTATTTACACAACAGATGGTGTTGTGGTGCACGGTGACGCACGCGGGCGGCAAATGGGCTTCCCAACCTTGAATATTGTGACACCAGAAAATGAACTATTACCAGGCGATGGTGTGTATGTCGTGGAGGTGTTATTAAACAATCAGTGGTATGGTGGCATGGCCCAAATCGGCTATAACGTAACCTTTGAGGCGAATCGGGCTAAGACGCTAGAAATTAATCTGTTTGGTTTTCATGGTGAAGTTTATGGTGAACATGTTCAGATTCGGTGGCATCAATTCCTGCGTTTAGAAGCCAAGTTTGCGGGAATGGATGCTTTGACGCAGCAACTCTTAGAAGACCAAAAAGTCAGCCAAGCTTATTTAGCTCAGTTGTAATGACTGTTTATAGAATAGAAAGGAAAGAAGGTTTTTTATGTCATTTGATGGTTTATTTACCCATACAATGGTTCGTGAATTAAATCAAATTTTGGCGGGCGGACGGATTACAAAACTACACCAGCCTTATCCTAATGAGATTTTTATGGTGGTTCGTAATCATCACCAAAACTATCCAGTTTTGTTAAGTGCCCATCCGAACTTTGCGCGGGCCCAAATTTCTAAAATTAAATACACTAATCCGCAAACGGCACCGAATTTTGTCATGATGTTACGAAAACATCTCGAAGGTGCTCAGTTGTTGAGTGTCGAACAAATTGAAAATGATCGGATTATTAAATTTGCGACCACGGGGCGCAATGAATTAGGGGATGAAGAGAAAACTTCTCTTTATTTAGAAATGATGGGGCGGCATTCGAATTTGTTTTTAGTTGATGAAGCTAAACAACGTATTATTGATTTGATTAAGCACGTATCACCTGATCAAAACCGGGTTCGTTCGCTGATTCCAGGGGGCCAGTATGTTCAGCCACCAAAACAAGCGGGATTAATTAACCCGTTTACTTCATTACAAGGGTTAGCGCCTTTAATTTTGGAGCATCCGGATGTTGAGGCACTTGCACCAGCTTTACAACAACATTTTCAAGGATTAGCGCGTGATTCGACTCGCGAATTTGCAACGGTGGTGTTGCAGTCAGGTGATTCTATGGCGTATGCCAAAGCGTGGTTAGCAAATTTTGATCAGCCCCAGCCTCAGTTAGTGACGACGGAACAAAAAATGGCATTTGCCCCTTTTGATTGGCTGACTTTACCGGGTGAAAAGACGCATTTTGATACTTTGTCAGAAATGTTGGATCAATATTTTGCGGATAAATCAGAGCGGGATCGTGTCAATCAACAAGCTAGTGTTGTATTACGCGTAATTAAAAATGAATTGAAAAAGAATCGGAATAAGGTTAAAAAGTTTGAGCAGGAGTTAGCGCAGGTTGACCATGCGGATGAATTTAAAATCAAAGGCGAGCTTTTGACGACTTATATGCATGAAGTGGAGCGAGGGATGACCTCAATTGACTTGCCCAATTATTATGATGATAATCGTTCGCTGACCATTGCGCTATCAAATCAGTTAAGTCCATCACGTAATGCGCAAAAATATTTCACCCGCTATAACAAGTTGAAAGCATCTGTGAAATATATCAATGAACAGATGGATTTAGCGCAAACAGAAATTACTTATTTTGAAAATTTGCAAGAACAAGTCGCCTTGGCGGCTCCTCGCGACATTGAAGAAATTAAGCAAGAATTGATTCAAGAGGGTTATTTGCGCTTGCAGATTAAGAAGAAGCAAAAGCCGAAGGTGAGCGCACCGGAAAAGTTTTATGCTAGTGATGGAACGTTAATTGAGGTGGGGAAAAATAACCTGCAAAATGAACGCTTATCGATGCATACGGCAAACCGTAATGATATCTGGTTACATACAAAAGACATTCCTGGCTCACACGTGGTTTTGCATACCAGTGAACCAAGTGATGCAACTTTGTTGGAAGGTGCTCAATTAGCAGCGTATTTCTCAAAGGCGCGGGATTCATCAAATGTGCCAGTTGATTATTTACCGGTGAAACGGTTACGAAAGCCCAATGGATCTAAACCAGGATTTGTCATTTTTGAAGGGCAACAGACGCTGACGGTGACTCCTAGTGCGGCGGTAGTCCAACGCTTACGACAAGCGCCAGCCAAATAGCTGAAAGTATAAATGCGGTCATTTTAAAATTTTGCTGCGCTTAGTTAGATATTAAAAACTGCATAAGACTTAGAAATATGGTGTTACAACCGGTCTTGACTGATTACAATAGATATAATAGTATTTTTTAACATACATCAAAGCTTGAAAAATCAGTTCAGGTTTTATACGATATTTCTAAATAAGTTTGAATTAACTAAAAATAGTAAGGAAGATAAAATGTCCGAACAAGAAGAGCAATATACAGTGCGTGCGAAAGGAATTACGAAAAATTTTCAATTATTTTCGACGCAAGCAGAAAAACTAAAATCGATTTTTAAAGGTAATACGGACGCTGCTGATTTTTGGGCTCTCCGGGGGATTACTTTTGATATTGAACCAGGTGATGTGGTTGGAATTGTAGGAACCAATGGTTCGGGAAAATCGACGTTGCTCAATATTTTGAGCGGGGTCATTCCACAAACTTCTGGGACTTTGGAGATTAACGGTTCGATTGGCGTGGTTGCGATTAATGAAGGCTTAAACTGGGATTTGACAGGTCGCGAAAATATTCGTTTAAAGCAGTTGATGATGGGGATGACCAATAAAGAGATTGATGCGGCAATGCCTGATATTATTGAATTTTCCGAATTAGGGGAATTTATTGATCAGCCAGTCAAAGATTATTCTTCTGGAATGCGTTCTAAGTTAGGATTCTCAATTGTGACGCATAATGATCCTGACATTTTAATTGTGGACGAAGCGTTGTCGGTTGGAGACCAAAACTTTTCGAAAAAGGCTTTGGGTAAAATTCGCGAATTTATTGCGCAAGGTAAGACAATTTTCTTTGTATCGCACGATTTAGAGCAAGTTCGCGAATTTACGAATAAAGTCATGTGGATTCAGTATGGTGAAATGCGTGATTTCGGTTCAACTAAAAAAGTGGCGGATGAATATCAAGCTTTTACGGCTAAACTAGATCAAATGTCAGAGGAAGAGCGGACGGCGTTTGTGAATGCTGAAAAGAAACAACAACAATTATTTACTATTGAACAATTACAAGATCAGTATGCTATTCAAAATGTTCCTAAGGATGAAGTACGTGAAGTCACAAAGCTGCGGAGCTTTGAAGGCTTCAATAATTTCAGCTTGTGGGTGAGCCTGCTCTTAATTATAGGGTTAATGGTTTTGGTAATTATGAGAGGATACGGTAGGTAATTAAAATGTGGATTATAATTAAATCAATTTTTCAGTTAGCAGCCGAACAAATTCAAAATATTGGTTTGACGGTACGCCTGGCCATTTATGATACGCGGGCCAATAATGCGCATAAATACTTGGGAAGTTTGTGGGAAATTCTAGATCCCTTATTTCAAGTTTTGACCTACGCGGTTATCTTTGGTGGCGGCTTTCAAACACGGGCGCCCCAGGACGGAATGCCATATTTTACGTGGATGGCGGTAGGTTTTTCAGCATGGTATTTGGTCAATCAAGGTTTCTCGGACACAATTCGCTCCATTCAAACACAATTATATATGGTGAAAAATGTTAAATTTCCGGTTGTAATTTTACCTATGATTCGAGTCGTACAGGTTATTCCAGCCGTATTATCGATTTCGGTCGTGGCAACAATTGCGATGATTGTCACCGGTCATTTTCACCCAAGTGTTTATTGGCTACAGATTGTTTATTATTTATTTGCAGCCTTTGTTATGCTCTTTTTCTTAGGGATCTTCAATGCGACAATTAACATCTTAATTCCTGATTATGACTTAGCCATCCGGCAAGTGCTCCGGTTACTTTTCTTCGTTTCTGGAATTTTATCTGAACCAGTGCAAGGGAATGGCTTCAATAACTTTATTTACTATATTTCACGAATCAATCCGTTCTACTATATTGTGAATGGATGGCGTGGGACTTTCTTAAATAATGAGTGGTTTTGGAATTCCCCCACTGTGATGGCAATTTTTTGGTTAGAGATGGCTTTCTTTGCTATTATCGGAACTCACCTATACTTAAAGTTTAAAGATCAATTAATTGATTTTGTTTAAAAATGGAAATACATGGAGACAAAAATGACTGATAAAAAAGTAACGGCGGCGATTGTCACATATAATCGTTTGGCGCTCTTAAAAGAATCATTGGCTGCGGTCTTAGCCCAAACGGAATATCTAAGCCATGTGATTGTGGTAAATAATATGTCCGATGATGGGACGAAAGAGTATTTAGCAACCATTAATGACCCTCGGGTGGTGGTGTATAATTCACCGGAAAACCTAGGGGGCGCAGGTGGCTTTAACCAAGCGGTACGTTTATTTATGGAACAATTAGATGATGATTATGTATGGTTGATGGACGATGACACCATGGTGGAACCAGATGCTTTGAAGTATTTGGTAGAGTTTATGGCTGAACATCAACATGTTGGCTTCGTCAATTCCGTTGTCCGTTGGGGTGCTCGGAATGGAAACCCTTCTTGGATGAATGTTCCAGCGCCACGCGTTTTCACTTGGCAAACACCTTTAAATTGTGATAACCCTGGAATCGAAGTTATTAATTCAACTTTTGTTTCAGTCATGTTTTCAAGAGCGATGGTGAACAATGTTGGCTTGCCTCAGAAGGAATACTTTATCTGGGGTGATGACATGGAATTTACGAACCGAATTGCGGATGTCGATCGTGGTTACACGGTCATGAAGTCAGTGGCCGTGCATAAGTCCAAGGAAAATTCGATGCCGGGTGATATTATCCGAGAAAAGGATGGTTCACGTCTATGGCGGTATCGGTATGAATTCCGGAATCGGGTGTTAACGGCACGTCGAATTTCTAAACGTGAAATGCGTAATGTAGCATGGGGTGCGTTGCGTTATGAATTACCACGAGTTTTATTGAAGCGCAATATCAAGTTCCGCTGGCAAAAAGCTGGGATGATCATTAATGGTGTCTTTAAAGGACTCGCTTTCAATCCTGAAATTGAGTATGTTAATGGTAAGCCGAAGGAACCAATTCGCTCAATTAATGCTTTATTGCGGGCTTATCAGTTAGCTAATCCGGATGAGCGCGTGACTTTGGATCGTGAACTGGAGATTATCGATACGTATCAATTGAATGATTTGCGTGGCAAGACCGCTAAGGCAGATCAATTTATTGCCGATTATAACAAAAATTATCAAAGTAAATAGTAGAGTAGGCCAGTTTTAAAACTGGCTTTTTTGATGCTTCATAAAATTGAACCGATGCGGTCATGATTCATTAGTATTTCAAAATTTACGCTTTTAAAACGAATGAAATGCTATGAAAGATACAATATTTATGTATAATTAATTCCGTAAACATATAATTTGTTAGGAAAATATTTCCAAAAACAAATATTTAGAGCAAAAGGATTAACCGGAGTGGGCTCATCGGTTTTGGACAGTTATGTTATTATTAAAGTAGGTGATTTTATGAAATTAGTACAAAAAAATTTCATGAGAACGTTTGCAAAATGTAAACGTTTTACTTATAATAGTTACTGTGCTATTTAATGTTTGATGGTTAACATCATTTTGCAAATAACACTGCAGAAATGTTATGTTTTTGTAATTAATTTTCATAAAACTAACTTGAAATGTAAAAAATATTCACATATAATATTGGTATTGCTTTCACAAAACACAATGGAGGATCTGATGGATTATTTAATTGGTGTTGATATGGGAACCACTTCGACGAAAGCGGTTTTGTTTGATAAGGCTGGGCACGTTATTACGTCAGCTAATAAAGGTTACAACTTGTACCGTGATGAGCCAGATATGGCCGAAGAAGATTTGGATGAAATTTTTGAAGCATTTTCTGATGCGATTCGTGAAGTTGTACGCTATGATAAGAACGCTAATATTTTAGCCGTTTCATTTTCATCAGCGATGCACTCTTTGATTGCCTTAGACAAAGATTGGAACCCATTGACGCGCGTAATTACTTGGGCCGATACACGGGCTGTTAAGTACACGGAAGAGTTAAAGGCGAATGGAATTGGTGATGAGATTTATGCGCACACCGGGACACCGATTCACCCAATGGCACCGTTGTCAAAGTTACTTTGGTTAAAGAATGAACATCCTGACGTTTATAATAATGCCGCTCATTACTTGGGAATTAAAGAGTACATTTTCCACCGTTTGTTCGGGGTTAACCGGATGGATATTTCAATTGCTTCTGGAACGGGGATGTTTAATAGCTTTGATCTAAATTGGGATAAGCAAGCCTTGGAAGTAACGGGTGTTAAGCAAGAGCAAATGCCAGAAACAGTTGATCCATACACAATGGAAACGGATATGATTGAGGAATATTCTGTTTTGCTGGGATTGCCAAAGGATACGCCATTCGTATACGGAGCTGGTGATGGTCCATTGTCAAACTTGGGAGTTAATGCGGTACAACCTGGTGTAGCAGCCGTAACCATTGGTACTTCAGGTGCAATTCGGGTCGTGACTGATGCCCCTAAGATTGATCCAAAGGGCCGGACATTTACGTATGCTTTGGACCGCGATCACTGGGTGGTTGGTGGACCAGTTAACAACGGTGGGGATGTCTTCCGTTGGGTTCGTAACAACTTGTTTGATTCTGAAAAGTCAACGGCCTCATTGTTGAACATGGACTCATATGATTTGATTACTGAAATTGCGAGCCAAGTTCCTGCTGGAGCCAATGGATTGATTTTCCACCCATACTTGGGTGGTGAGCGAGCTCCAATTTGGGATGCGAATGCGCGTGGTTCATTCTTTGGTTTGACTCACGGTCACACGCGTGCTCACATGGCCCGCGCGGTTTTGGAAGGTATCATTTTTAACATTTACATGGTGGAATTAGCTTTGGAAGAAGTTGTTGGTGATTTGAAGTCAATTCAAGCGACCGGTGGATTCGCTCGTTCAGCACTATGGCGTCAAATGTTGGCTGATATCTTTGAGCAACCTGTTACGGTCCCCGAAGCCTTTGAATCAGGTGCGTTAGCCGCAACTGTGATGGCACAAAAGGCCTTGGGATTGGTTGATTCTTTGGATGTTATTGGTGATATGGTTGGGGAAGCCAATACTTACCAACCAAATCCTGAAAACTATGAAGTTTACCGTGAGTTAGCACCAATCTTTATTCGTTTGAGTCGTCAACTTCAAACTGAATATAAGAATATTGCGGACTTCCAACGTGCCCACACTAAATAGGTAATAAATTTTTTAAGAAGTTAAGAGGAAGATATAATGTTTAATGTTGCTGCTGGTATCACAACTGATGCCTCTACAGGTTTTTATGCCTGGATGGTCAACGGAATAAATGTTTGGCCATTTTTGATTCTGATTCTTGGAATCGCTGTTTTGCTATTTTTAATTTTGAAAGCTAAGGTTAATACCTTCGTTTCATTGATTATTATTTCAATTTTGGTTGCCATTGGTCTAGGAATGGCACCTTCAAGTATTGCAGATGCGTTAAAGAGTGGAATCGGGGGAACGATGGGCGAATTGGTCGTCGTCTTCGGATTCGGATCAATGATTGGACGTTTAGTAGCTGACGCGGGTGGTTCATATCGAATCGCTTCAACGTTGATTAATACTTTTGGTAAGAAGCGGTTGCAGCTTGCTGTGGCTTTGGCTTCATTTATCATCGGAATTTCATTGCTCTTTGAAGTTGGGATGGTTGTTTTAATTCCTATCGTCTTCACGATCGCGTTGGAAGCTGAAGTACCATTGCTTTACTTAGGAATCCCAATGGCTGCTGCTTTGTCTGCGGCCCAAGGATACTTGCCTCCACAACCATCACCGACTGCGGTTACTAATATTTTAGGAGCTAACGTTGGGGTTGTCTTGATGTATGGAGTCGTTGTTGCCTTGGTAGCGATGATTATTGCCGGACCTGTCTTTACACGCTTTGCACGTAAAATTGAGCCAAGAGCCTTCCGTATTACCAAGAAGTTGGATGCAGTTGGAGAAGTTAAGACCTTTGATTTGAAGGAAACACCAAGCTTTGGGTTGGCCATCACAACTTCATTGATGCCAGTCTTCTTTATGCTGATTGCGACTGGCTACACCATGATTAAAAATGGTGGTAAGCAAGTTTATGCTGGTAAGATTGGTGATACAGCTTGGCAAGCAATGTCACATGCTGCTCAAAATGGTTATTTGCACAATCCTTCAACGATGGACCAAATTATGGCAATGTTGGGTAATCCAATGATTGCCATGGTTATTGCGATGGTCTTTGCAATTTGGGCCATGGGTCCAAAGCAAGGCCGGACAATGAGTCAAGTTGGAAATACGATGTCAGATGCACTTAAGTCAATCGCTAACTTGTTGATGGTTATTGGTGGTGGAGCTGCCTTCAAGGGAATCTTAACGTCTGGTGGAATTTCAACGGCGATTGCTGATGCTTTCTCACACACATCAATGTCACCAATTATCTTCGCATGGTTGATTGCTTTGATTATTCGTGTGTCAGTTGGTTCTGCCACGGTTGCTGGTTTGACTGCCGCCGGAATCGTTGCACCATTGGTTGCAGGGCAAACAGCTGTTAACCCAGCCTTTGTGGTTTTGGCCATTGGGGCCGGGTCAATCGGACTTTCACACGTCAATGACGCGGGATTCTGGATGTTTAAGGAATTCTTCGATTTGGATGTGCCGCAAACCCTTAAGATTTGGACCGTCTTAGAGACTATCTTGTCAGTAGTTGGTTTGATTGTTATCTTGATTTTGAGCGCTTTGTTCTCATAATCGAACTATTACCATAAAATTTATTACAAAATAGGAGGTTAGCGGTTTCGCTGACCTCTTTTATGTTAAACTCAAAAAAGCATTTAATAATAGAAATCTATGATATATGATAAAAGATGGTTAAAGTGGTTTACAGGTTGCTTTGATTGTTTTAATATTTCGCATATGAAATCAATTATTAAGTAATAATGGGCGGCGGATATTTAAAACGCTGGAAAAAGGTGAAGGAATAGGTACAGGTATGCCATTTTTATATCTAAATTGGGGTTATTTAGCTACAATTGTGGTACTTTTAAACACAATCGTAGCATTGTTTGTGGTGTTTCATGGTGAACGTGAAGTGTCATCGGTCTGGGCGTGGTTAATGGTGTTGATTACTTTTCCAGGCTTAGGCTTAATTATTTATATGTTTTTAGGACGGAATTTGACCAGTAAGAAAATATTTAGTTTGCAGACGCAAGAAATCTTGGGAATTGACAAAATCGTTGAGAATCAAAAACGGTTAGCTTTGGAAACGCATGCGGCAAATCAAATGGAAGAAGAAAGTAGCTTCGTGCGTTTATTTTTGAAAAATGATGCCGCCTTATTAACTTTAGAAAATAGTGTGCAAGTTTTTACGGATGGACATGATAAGTTCAGGCAATTGTTCGCGGATATCCAAGCGGCTAAGCATCACGTTAATTTGGAATATTTTACAATTTATGATGACCAAATTGGTAATGAATTGGTTGATTTATTAACGCAAAAAGCGCAAGCCGGAATTAGAGTGCGAGTACTTTATGATCAGTGGGGATCACATGGGCGGCACGATAAAATGTGGCGTCGTTTACGTGATGCTGGCGGGCAAGTAATTCCATTCTTGTCACCTCGCTATGTCCCATTGACTTTTCGGATTAACTTCCGTGACCATCGGAAGTTAGTTGTGATTGATGGTAATGTGGGTTATATTGGTGGTTATAATGTGGGTGACCAGTATTTGGGACGTAGTAAAAAATTTGGTTACTGGCGAGATACGCATTTGCGAATTGAAGGTGATGCTGTGTTGGCCATCCAATCAAGGTTCTTTACTGATTGGAATGCGACCACTAAAAAGCAGCAACTGACTTTTTCGGATGATTATTTCCCACGGCATCAACAAACTAAAAAGCATGCGACAGCCATTCAAATTGTATCTTCTGGTCCCGATGATGCAAATAAACAAATTCAAACCGGTTATTTGAAAATGTTTGCGACAGCGACAGAGAAAATTTTCATTCAAACACCATATTTTATTCCTGATCAAGCGATTTTAGAAACATTAAGAATGGCTGCACAATCAGGGGTGGAAGTTAGTTTGATGATTCCGGCCTTTCCAGATCATCCGTTTGTTTATCGTGCCACAGAATGGTATTCGAAGCAATTGTTACAAGCAGGAGCGAAAATTTATCGATATGATCATGGCTTCATGCATGCGAAAATGGTTATGATTGACGGGCGCATCTCCTCAGTTGGTTCGGCGAATCAAGACATTCGTTCATATACCTTGAATTTTGAAGCGAATGCGTTCATTTATGACCGGGATATGGCTCAAGAATTAGAGACGATTTATCAAAAAGATATGGAAAATTCAACGTTATTAGATGCACAGTATTTTGAAACACAGTCCATGTGGCACAAGTTTGTGCAACGAGTTTCACGTTTGATTAGTCCAATTTTATAAAAGGAAAACAAATGCAAGCAGTTAAATTTGAGTTACAAACTGGAATTAATTTAACAGTTATTTCGACGCAACAATTTACCACTACGCAGATTCAAATTAATGCGATTCAAAAAAAGCAAGCCCAAACTTTAGCGCCGAGGTTTATGGCGAGTCAAATGGCCGAGACGGTAAGCGCACAGTATCCAACACAGCGTTCCTTTGTGGAAGCATTACAGCGTTTATATGGGGCAAGCTTAAGTGTCGGGCTTGTTAACATGGGTCAGCTAAGCTTATTACGGATTTCGATGGAATTAGTTAATGATAAGTTTGCGACGTCGCATGAGGCTTTATTTGTTGAAGGGTTACAATTTATTCAGCAACTTATTGCAGCGCCTTTGGGAGATGTAGAAAATGGTTATGATGTCACTATTTTTGAGCATCAACAAAATATGGCCCAAGATGAAGTTGCCAGTTGGGATGAAGATTATGAGTATCAAGCCGTGCAGCGTCTCCTCAACATTAATTTTGAGGATCCAACTTTAGGCTTGCCAACCTATAATACGATGGCAGCTTTAGCGCAAGTGACACCGCAGCAAGCGTGGCAAGTTTGGGCGCAAACATGGCAAAATGATCCAATTGAAATTGTGATTTTAGGCGATGTTGATCCAGTGGTGGTCAAGCAGCAGTTGGTACAATTAAACCTTTTTGCCCCTCGCACACGCTTAGGAGAGCAACCGCAGGCTCAAGGTGCCTTTAATCATCAAAAGCTTACAATTCAACATTCAGCGCAACAAAGTCAATTAACACAAAGTTATCATTTACCTTTACCCACTGCAATGCGTTTTGCGGGTTATGTGTTTAATGCATTGTGGGGGGGAGCCGGCAATGCCCGCTTATTTCAAGAGGTGCGTGAAAAGGCGGGGTTAGCCTATACGATTTATTCTGATTATAATCCGTATAATCAATTACTCATGGTGGTTGCTGGGGTGGATGCTAAAAATTTGCCAGCCACGCAGCAATTGATTCAAACAACATTGCATGTTTTGCAGACTGAGTTGGTTTCAAATGCAGAACTTGAGCAAACTAAACAAGCTTTAATTCATGATTTCGTGATTGCTAAAGATCAACCGCAAAATCAAGTTGAGCGTGAAGTGGCAGGAGTTGTTAGTGGTTGGAATTTAAATGATCAAGCCTGGATGCAGGCTGTTTTGTCCGTGACACCAGAAGATATTTTACACGTTGCACAATTAGTCGAATTAGCGAGTGAAGTGCAATTGATTGGAGCAAATGAGAATGATGAATAATTTAATGCCAACCCTTCAATCTTTTCAATTGACCAATGGGGTAAAGATACATTTGAGTCCCCGCCCGCAGTATCATCAATTAGTAGCTTTATTAACCGTTAATTATGGTGCGCGCGATCAAAATACATGGGCGGATGAACCGTTTGGAACGGCCCATTTTATTGAACATCAGCTTTTTCAGCAATCAGGGTATGATGCTTTAGATAAGATTAGTGGTTGGGGAGATACGGTCAACGCTTTTACAGCGATGACGCAGACAAGTTATTATACAATCGCTCCGGCCAAAGATTACCGGAGTTTAGCGGAGCTTTTAACTTTTACGCAACAACCATATTTTCAAGCTATTTCGGTTGAGCGAGAGCAACGAATCATTCAACAAGAAATTAAAATGTATGAAGATGATGCTGGGGCACAGCTGTATCAAAATATTTTGGGCGCCCTTTATCCTAACGATGCAATTGGCATTGATATTGGTGGGACCACGACGAGCATTGCTGCAATTACTCCTGCAGTTCTAAAACGAGCTTATAAACGGCATTATCGGCCTGATAATATGGAACTATTCATAACTGGTGATTTTGACCAAAATCAGATTTTAGAAGTGATTGAACAATCGCCATTGGGTCAACGTCCGGCTAGTCAACATGGCCCAATGGTGGAAGTTCAACAATTTACGGCAATGCCGTTACCTGCAATATCGGTGGAATTGGAGGGTGCGACGTTAAGAAATAAAATTGCGGTTGGTCAGCGACTGTTTGAGCAACAAGTGGTGCCGTGGGGGCGTTTAGGATTAAAAATTAGTCTTGCTTATAATCTAGCGTTGGATCTGGTGTTTAGTGAGCATTCAGCGCGTTATTTGGATTGGTATGATCAAGGCTTGATTGATGATGGATTTAGCACCGAATTAACGATGGAGCGGGGAGCGGCTCATTTATTGTTATTAGGTGAGACGCCAGAGCCGGAAATTTTAATTGCAGAAATTCAAATGGTTTTGCAACATTTACAGACCGAATTTTTGAATCTAGCAGATGGCTTAGAACTTGTGAAATCCGAACAGTTAGGTCGTTATATTAGCCGCTTGAATTCATTGGATGAAATTGCTACTCGCTTTGAAGGACCAACCTTTGACGATGCTTTCGTATGGGATGAAATTGAAATTTTAAATACGCTGACTAGTGCAGAAATTAGTGAAATTATTGCAAAGGTGGCTGTCAGTGTTCCAGTAAGTGTGATAATCCATCCAGAATAATTCAAAGAAGAATTGATTTATTACGAGTAAGTTATGTTAAAATTATAATTAGAAATCATTTAGTAAAGGAATTGTTAAAATGGCAGATATCGAACAAAAAGGAATCGGCGAAGAGTTACAAACAGCCCGGATTGCAAAGGGTTTGTCGCTTGATGACATTCAAGCCCAGACAAAAATTCAAAAGCGTTATTTACAGGCAATTGAAAATGATCAATTCGATCAATTGCCCGGCAGTTTCTATGAACGTGCTTTTACTCGTCAATATGCAGCTGTAGTTGGCTTAGATGCTGAGGATTTGTTAGAGCGACATGCCTTGGATACGAAAGCACCAGCTGAAGAGACGAAACCAATCATTGAGCATAGTGGAATGCAAACCAATGCTGGTGAGAACATTTCACGTGCGGGGATGCGCCAAGATGAAGCAAAGCGGGTTAAACAAGCCAATAACATGTTGCCTAAGGTAATCATGGGTGTGGCAGCCATTGCAATTGTGGTTGTCATTTGGGCTTTGGTAGCTAATTTTGCCGGACATTCAAATAATACTTCAGAAAGTTCAAATGTATCTGTAAGTAGCTCTGTCGTTTCAAAGAGTTCTTCAAAGGAAAGCTCAGCGGAAAAGAGTAGTGCTAGCAGTAAGGAAGAGCCTAAGACAGAAATTGGAGCGCCAGCAGTGGTTGGAAATATCTCAAGAATTGCGGTTAAGGTTCCAGCAACAGGTGAGCGTAAGTTAACTTTGGTTGGGGTAAACGGTGATTCATGGAATCAAGTTAAGTCAAATACGGGGGCTGTTTTGTATTCTGGAACAGTGCATGCCAATGAGACTAAGGAAATTGCCGTTGACAATACCGTCACCGAGGTGAGTGTTCAAATCGGAAATGCTAATAATTTGAAGTTACAATTCAATGGCGAAGATGTGAAGTTAAATAATACCAGCTTCGTTTGGCAAGCAGTTTTGAATATTACGGCCGCTTCAGTTACTTCAACACAAAATTAATAGGGCGGTGCTATGAATTTACCAAATAAATTAACTGTTTTTCGGATTAGCCTGATCCCTATTTTTGCTATTGTTTTAATGTTACCTACTAATATTTGGGGTGGCAGTGTTCAATTGCCCATGACGCATCTGATTGCAGCAATCATCTTTGTGGTGGCTTCATTAACTGACACTGCGGATGGTCAAATTGCCCGGCGCCAACATTTGGTGACTAACTTTGGTAAATTTGCGGACCCCCTTGCAGATAAATTATTAGTGATGACTGCGTTGATTTTCTTTGTTCAATTTCAATGGGTTCCAGCTTGGGTGGTTGCATTGATTGTCATTCGGGAGTTAGCGGTGACTGGATTACGGACACTAATCGTTGAAAATAATGGAACTGTGATGGCGGCTGCGATGCCTGGCAAGATTAAGACGACCACGCAGATGCTCGCCATTACCTTTTATCTTTTGCATAATATTATTTTCCGGAGTTTTGGAATTCCTTTTGCGGAAATTATGCTGGGAATTGCGTTGTTATTCACAATTTATTCAGGGATTGATTATTTTGTAAAGGCCCGCTTTGTGTTTGCGGATGGATTTAAATAAGATTATAAAAGGTATCATTGGCACCAATGATATCTTTTTTGTCTTTTGAACACTGGATAGGTTCTTAATGTTTGTGACATACCTTGGCTGGCATTTTTTGCATTGATTAATTAGAATTGAGGTAGATAATGAAAAAAGTACAACAATTGGGTGAAAAATTAATCCAATTAGAACAAACAATAACGTCAGCGGAAAGTTTGACGGGTGGTCTTTTTAGTAGTTCCTTGACGCAGGTGCCAGGGATTTCACAGGTTTTGCCTGGTGCTTTTGTGACGTATAGTCCGGCCACTAAAACCCAATTAGTTGGGGTGCCAGCATCTTTGATTCAAGAATATGGGGTTGTTTCAGCTGAAGTGGCTAAGGCAATGGCAAACGGAGCTAAGCATCAGCTATCGACAGATTGGGCGGTTAGTTTTACAGGGGTAGCTGGTCCCGAGGCGCTGGAAGGACATCCAGCAGGAGAGGTTTGGATTGGAATAGCTACCCCCAAAAATCAGGTTTTAGCGCGCCAGTTTAATTTTAAAGGTACCCGTGATGAAGTTCGACTGGCGGCTGTTCGAGCTGGAGCAACTTGGATTTTAAGTGAATTAAATTAAGTAGTTACAAATGAAAATAATTAGGTTATACTTAATGTATTAACAAAAAACGGAGGCTATAAATTTATGGCAACGTCAGGAAAAAATATCAATCCTTCAAAAAAGCTTGAAGGAAAAATTACAGAACCGAAAGCCCGTAAAAAAGCATTAGATGATGCATTAAAAAAAAATCGAAAAGAATTTTGGAAAAGGATCCGTGATTCGGATGGGCGATTCAAAATTTACGAAAGTGGAATCATTTTCAACTGGATCTTTGAAGTTAGATATTGCTTTGGGGATCGGTGGTTATCCAAAGGGGAGAATTATCGAAATTTATGGACCTGAATCATCAGGTAAAACGACTATGGCATTGCATGCCGCAGCTGAAGTACAAGCTGAGGGTGGGACGGTCGCGTATATTGACGCGGAAAATGCGATGGATGTCGAATATGCCCGGAATTTGGGGGTTAAAGTTGATGATTTGCTTTTGTCACAACCAGATACTGGTGAACAAGGTTTATCAATTGCTGAAGAATTGATTAAATCAGGAGCAGTGGACTTAATTGTCGTTGATTCGGTTGCTGCATTAACGCCAAAGGCCGAAATTGATGGAGCTATTGGTGATACAACCGTTGGTTTACAAGCACGAATGATGTCATCAGCCTTGCGTAAATTGTCAGGTGCCATTTTGAAAATGGGAACGACAGTCATTTTCATTAACCAATTGCGTGAAAAGATTGGGGTGATGTTTGGAAACCCTGAGACAACGCCCGGTGGTCGAGCCTTGAAATTCTATTCAACGGTGCGACTAGATGTGCGACGGCGTGGAAGTATTGATTCTGGTAAGGGTAGCAAGGATGAAGATAAGGTCAAAGTGGGTAATACGACCCACATTAAAGTGGTCAAGAATAAGGTGGCGCCACCTTTCCGCGAAGTTGAAATTGAGATTATGTTTGGAAAGGGAATTTCCAAGACTGGTGAGTTGATTGATTTAGCGGTGGATAAAGATATTATTAAGAAAGCCGGCTCATGGTTTTCATATAATGGTACTAAAATTGGTCAAGGAAAAGTTAATGTTATGAATTGGCTGAATGATCCTGAAAACAAAGCTGTTTATGACGAAATCTTTGATTTGGTTCGGAAGGCCTACTTGGATGCACCGACTGAATTAGATGCCGATGCGGAGCTTACCGTGTCAACGGATGAAGATGAAAAAGCTGAGCCAGCTGAAACGGAAGTTGATGATATTGATTTAGATATTGACGAAGGCGATGAATAAGATCGTTATAAATTAAAAATTGAAAAGATATTACCTTTTTCGAGTGCCGATGCGGACTTGGGAAGGGTAATATTTTTTTGAAATTCAAGAGTATTTCAAGTGTTTAATCTTCATGAGTGAACGTTGAATTTCAAGAATGAGTTTGTTATACTAATCTTCGTTTAGAATCAATCTAAAATAAATATAAATTTGCGAGGCTAGCATGGGACAAAAAGAAGATAAACCAAAGCAAACTTTAGCACAACGGAATAATATTGTGCGGGCGGCTGTGATGGGGGCCAATGATGGAATCTTATCGGTTTCTGGAATTGTAATTGGGGTAGCAGGTGCGAGTACGAATACCTTCGCTATTTTTATTGCCGGGTTTGCGGGAACGTTAGCAGGAACGGTATCGATGGCGATGGGGGAATATGTTTCGGTACATTCACAAAATGATGCACAAAAAAGGGCAGAAGCCGAAGAATCACGGCGTCTTGATGAAGACTACGCGGGCGAGTTAGCTTTTGTTCAACAAAAATATTTGGGCCCAGGTATTTCTGAAAGCTTAGCTTTACAAGCAGCCCAAGAAATGATGGCGGGGGATGCCTTGGGAACCATGGTACGTGAGCGTTATGGGTTTACTTTGCATCAAGAAGTGAGCGCTTTGTCGGCTAGTTTAGCTTCGATGATCTCATTTCCATTGGGGGCACTCCTTCCAATGTTAGCAATCACTTTATTCCCTGGTAGTCAGCATTGGAATATTATTGCGACGGGAATTACGGTTGCCATAGCGTTAGCGCTCACTGGTTATAGCGCCGCTAAGTTATCGGGAGCCAATACTAAAATGGCCACCCTACGCAATATTGTTGCTGGAATCTTTACGATGCTGGTAACCTTTGGCATCGGTGCCTTGATTGGAGGACGTTAAGATGGAATTATCAGCAAAAGATCAACAATTAATGCAAAAAGGGTCGCAACAACCGGAAAAGTTAACGATGGAAGAGCGATTGAATGTAGTTCGTGCTGGTGTGTTAGGAGCTAATGATGGGGTCTTAACTGTCGTAGGCGTGCTCTTTTCAGTTGGGGCGGCCACTAATAATGCTTTTACGATTTTTATTGCCGGCTTGGCCGATCTTTTAGCCTGCGCGCTCTCAATGGCTTCAGGTGAATATGCTTCGGTCAGTTCACAATCTGATGCGGAAAAAGTCGTTGTGCAACAAGAAGCTCAGCGTATTCAGATGGATGCCACGGCTGTTTTCAACGATCTTAGTCAGTTCTACCAGGAACGTGGAGTGACGCGTGCGACTGCAAATCAAATTGCAGATCAATTGATGCAGACGAACCCATTACAAGCCATTTTAGCAACAAAGTATGATGTTCAATTAGGGCATTATGTTAATCCTTGGGCTGCCGCATTATCTTCAATGATTTGTGCCGCTTTAGGAGGTGCGATTCCACTGATGGTGATGACACTAATTCATGGTCATCTAGGTATGTGGGTAGCGGTCTTTGCTACCGCTTTTGCTTCCGCCTTAATTGGAGGGGCCAGTGCGATTTTGGGACATGGGTTTATTAAAAAAGCGGTTGTCCGCAATGTTATAATTGGTTTAGTGACAATTTTGATTCATTACGGAATTGGTTTATTATTTTAAGCATCAATGTTAATTGAATGTTAGATGGGAGGTACCGGATGAGTAGACGAGTTGAAAAGGCGTTTGAGCAGTTACGTCAGGCGGGATTTAAGCTGACCGAGCAACGCTCGACCATTATTAAGTATTTGGTCGAAAATAAAATGTTTCCAAAACATCCAACCGCAGACGCTATTTATAATGACTTAAAAGCAGAGAGTTATTCGATTAGTCGAGCAACGGTCTACAATACTTTGGAAGCTCTGGTTTCCGCGCATTTAGTCTTAGCAATCGATAATAATATGGACGGTAAAATGCATTATGATTGGTTTGGGACACCACATTATCACGTAATTTGTACGAATTGCGGTAAAATTGTCGATGCAGATAATTTTGCAATGCAAGATTTACCACAATTGGCGCAAGCGGCGACTGGATTTCAAATTTCATCTTATCAAGTTGAAGTGCGGGGGCTGTGCCAGGATTGTCAGAAACTTTTAGCCCAGAATTAAGAATCAAAATAAAGGCTTGGCAAGCTTATAAATAGCGTTATAATGGTATTTAAGATGAATTTGGAGGAATAAAATGATAACACTTAAATCAGACCGCGAATTAGCTGCCATGGAGAAGTCGGGAGAAATCATCGCCGGGATGCACCAAGAATTACGGAAAATTATTAAGCCAGGGTTGTCAACTTGGGCCATTGAAGAATTTGGACGTAATTATATTGAAAGTCACGGTGGCCGAGCTGCTCAAATCGGGTTTGAAGGCTTTAAATATGCGACGACGATTTCGGTGAATAATGAAGTGGCCCATGCTTTCCCACGCAAGAATCTAATTTTAAAAGATGGTGATTTGGTGAAAGTTGACACAGTAGTTGATTTAGATGGCGCCTATTCTGATTCGGCTTGGAGTTATGCTGTTGGGAACGTTTCACCAGAAGTACAACGGTTGATGGATGTCACCCATGAAGCTCTATACTTAGGCATTGATCAAGCCCAAGTTGGAAATCGGTTAGGTGATATTGGGGCGGTCATTAATGATTTCGTGGAAAATCAAAATGGTTATGGAAATGTTCGTGATTATGTCGGGCATGGAATTGGGCCTACGATGCATGAAGAACCATCCGTTCCCCATTATGGAGTAGCTGGACGTGGATTACGTTTGAAGCCTGGAATGACGATTACAATTGAACCTATGGTGAATATGGGAGGCTATGAAGTTGAGACATCAACCGAAGATGGTTGGACGGTGACGACGGTTGACGGTTCATGGTCAGCCCAGTATGAACATGTGGTGGCTATCACTAATGATGGACCAAAGATTTTAACATCACAAGATCCTGAATTTGATGCTAAGTATCTTTTGTAAAACTAAATAATTAAAAGGGTATCACTTCTATGAGGTAATACCCTTTTTTGATGATGGATGACGGCTTTAAGGGGATAAAAAAGCGGCGCAAGCGAAATGCCCAGATTTGTGGCGTCAATTATCCCATTAAATCTTTGGCGGAATCAGCGGTTAGGACGTTGAAATTAATTTTGTTTTTATCAAATTCAACTTCAGCTTCCGCACTCGCATCGATTTGTTGCTCAATTTGTTGAGCTAAAAAGCCGGCTTCTAAGTAAAAATCGGGTGTATCTTGGTCAAAAAGACGGGTTTGAACAATGTCACCTGTTAAAGACCATTTTTGCGAAGTTGCTTTTTGTTGTTCAATCTCGAGAACCCCAAAGCCTGCACTGGCGAAAAAATCAATAATGGCATTGATTCCTTTTAATGGCATTTCACGAGCGAGACTTTTGCCGGCCCAGTAAGAAATATCACTTAAATCGTCGGTGAAAAGGTTTGGTAGTAGCCGGTCTCGTAGTAGAGTAATTGGAAAAAGGTTATTTGATTCGTGCGCCATAATGTACTCCTTTATTATTCAATAGTCCCATTATAACGGAATTTCAATAAATTTGCCAAACACGTTGCAATAATGTTACAATTTCAAAATGGAAAGGGTGGGAATGAATATGGACTTAATGAATAATCCGTTCATCAATAGTACTCTAGGCTTATTTGATGGGGATATTCAAGCAGCTAAGTTGCGAGGGCTTGATACAACCGTCTGGGGAAGTGAATGTGCGCTGACGTTAGCAACGATTGATGCAATGTCATTAAATTACAATTTAAATGACATAATGAATAGCTTTGAACGCTGGGCACAGAATGGAGCATATACCGCTGATGGTGAGGCACGCCATATTGGGCGGACTACGCGCCAAGCGTTGGAACGCTTCGCACAAACGCAGGATCCGTTTAGTTCTGGCGGTATTGCCGATGATGACAATGGTAGCGGTGCTTTAACGCGAATGATGCCTGTAATTTTCTATATTTATACCAAGCATGGTTCTGAATTTATTAATGATGAAGCTGCGATGCTAATTTTACACCAGGTGGCTGGTTTGACGCATAATCATCCCCGTGGTTTGATGGGAATTGGCTTTTATGCAATTTTGGTTGGTCAACTGCTAGATGGGTTTGACTTTTTGAATGCACTGGATCGTGCTATCGGAATCACTTATGAATATTATGCAGAACATGCTGTCTTTACGCCCTTTTTAAGCGAATTCGATAATTTAAATACACCGGATTTTATGAATCAATCCAAAGATGATTTAAACGTGACAGGATATGTGGTCCAAAGTCTGGAAGCTTTAGTGTGGGTCTTCTTGAATACAACTTCATATCAGGAAGCTTTAGACGTTGCACAAACCGTTCCTGGTAAGCCAGAGGCGATTATGCCATTAATAGGTTCGTTAGGGGCGGTCTTATATCAAAAGCATACCTGGCCGAATCTGGCGGATTTATTACAGCAGAATCCGCAATTAATCGCCATTTTACAGCGAGGCAGTCAAAGCGGCGTTTTTACTAATTAATATGCAAGGCTAACGACTTTAACGTGAGCCTTTTTATTTTGTCTTAGGCGTTAGGGCGTTCGTTTTATTGAGTGACCTGCCTAATAAGTTGCAGAATGGTTGCTTTTTTAAGTGGGGGCTTTTTGGTATAATGGATAGCGCATGATTATTGCGAAAATTAAATAAATGAAATTTGAAAATAACTTTTATTGAAAAAGAGCGCATCTTACAGGAACGGCGCTTCATTGATGAGAAATAAATAATTAAAATCGGTGCTTAGCACGGACAATTAACGGAGTAAAATGCATATGCAATTATATGAACTAGGAATTAGTGTTGTATTGGCTTATCTTTTGGGCTCATTACCCTTTGGTTATTGGATTGGAAAAGTTTTTTATCATCAAGATTTGCTGAAAACGGGATCTGGTAATATTGGAACAACGAATACGTTTCGTATTTTAGGGACTAAGGCAGGGACCGTGGTCTTTATTTTAGATGTACTTAAAGGGACTGTTGGAGCAAGTGTGGTCTATCTCTTTGGTCCGTTAGCAGCCAACCAACATTTTTATGTTTTGTTGGTGGGTGTGTTTGCAATTTTAGGGCATACTTTTTCGCCTTGGTTACATTTCCGTGGGGGCAAAGGGGTTGCAACTTCTTTAGGGGTCTTGTTAGCATATTCGGTTAGTTTATTTTTTATTTCTTTGGCTATTTTTATTACGGGACTGTTTCTTTTTAGTATCGTCTCGATTAGCTCGATGCTGACCTTTTTATTTAGCACGATTATTTTTTACTGGTTGGACGAAAAAATAGTAGCGACGGTAACTGGTGTTGTGATGCTTTACGTAATTTATTTACACCGGCAAAATATTAAACGCATAATTAATGGAAATGAAAATACGATTAGGTTTGGAATTCCTTATTGGTTAGGGTTAACCGATACATCAAAAAAATAAATTTAAAGAAAGCTGGCAGAAATTTATGCAGTTGGAATTTTTAGGGACAGGCGCTGGGGCGCCGGCTCGTTATCGAAATGTGACGAGTATTGCGTTGCGTTTATTAGAAGAACTCAATGAAGTTTGGTTATTTGATGCTGGTGAAGGGACACAACAACAGATGTTACGTTCGACGATTCGGCCCCGCAAAATTTCCAAAATTTTTATTACTCACTTGCATGGTGATCATATCTTTGGCTTGCCCGGGTTATTGTCATCGCGCTCTTTTCAAGGTGGACAAGAACAATTAGATGTCTATGGTCCAGCGGGAATTAAGCGTTATGTTGAAACAAGTTTACGGGTTTCACAAACGCATTTAACCTATCCTTTGCGGTTTCATGAATTAAAGCCCGAGGGTGGATTAGTTTTTGAGCAAGACAAATTTAAAGTTGAAGCTTTACCATTAGACCACCGTATTTTATCTTTTGGGTATCGTGTCACTGAGGCCAATCATGAAGGTGAGTTGCAAGTGGATAAATTACAAGCCTTGCAAGTACCAGCCGGACCAATTTATGGACAGTTAAAACGGGGTGAAGACGTAACTTTAGCCGATGGGCGGACGATTTATGCGCATGATGTCGTCGGAGCGCCGAAGAAAGGACGCGTGGTGACGATTTTAGGTGATACGCGCAAAACACCTAATATTGACCAGTTGATTCAAGATGCTGATGTAGTGATACATGAGTCAACGTATGGTAAGGGCGAGGGAAAGTTAGCACGCGCTTATCATCACTCAACTAATATCCAAGCTGCGGAAGCGGCACAACGTAATCAAGTTGGGCGTTTGTTGTTGACACATATCTCGGCTCGTTATCCTGGACGTCAGGCGAATGAATTGGCCTATACGGCGCAACCAATTTTTGCCAATACTCGAGTGGTTCAAGATTTTGATGTTTATGAAATACCGATGGGGCCTCAGAATAATGGCGGACCGATTAAAATTCAAGCTGAGTTAGAAACCGAGGATGAAGAATGATTGATGCTAAATTTGATTGGCAGGCTTTAGCGTTACCTGAAAATGAAGCTGTCCAAATGATTCAAGAACAATTTGGTGCTACGAAATTGGTGGCTCAAATTTTAGTTCAACGGGGTTATCAGACGCCTGAAGCGGTCCAAGCTTTTTTGTATCCTGATCTTGAAAATTTGTATAATCCATTTTTGTTTAAAGACATGCAGACGGCCATTGATCGTATTTTTGCAGCGATTGATCAAGGTGAAAAAATTGTCGTGTATGGTGATTATGATGTTGATGGGATGACTGCGACAGCGATTATGACCTCCGCCTTAGAGATTATGGGGGCCGAGGTGGAAGCTTATGTTCCAAGTCGTTTTACCGATGGTTATGGACCTAATGCAGACACCTATGCGCACTTAGTTGACGCGGGGATGCAATTGTTAATTACTGTTGATAATGGAGTAAGCGGGAAGACCGCAATTGATACCTTGATGGCACAGGGAATTGATGTGATTGTGACCGATCACCATGAGTTGCCAGATGAGTTACCGAATGCGACTGCCATTATTCATCCCCGCTTGCCACAAGCGACGCCGTACCCATTTCCAGGGTTATCTGGCGCAGGGGTTGCTTTTAAAATGGCATCGGCTTTATTAGATGCCCCTGCTGATGAAATGCTGGATTTAGCCGCCTTAGGGACCATTGCAGACGTGATGGATTTAACTGGTGAAAATCGCGTGATTGTCCAACTTGGTTTGGCAAGCATTAATCAAAACCCACGTGTTGGACTGCAAGCTTTATTTGCTAATTTTCAGCAAACTGAAATTGATGCACAAACGGCCGGTTTTCAAATTGCTCCCCGATTAAATTCGATTGGGCGTTTAGCGGATGCTCAGATGGGTGTTCAATTGCTTTTAACTGAAGATGAGCATGAAGCACAAGAATTAGCACAAAAGACGGAGCAATTAAATCAAGAACGCAAAGCGTTAGTGGATGAGATTGCAACAGTGGCGCTTCAACAGGCTGAAACGCAATTTGCAAATGATTCAGTGTTGGTATTAACTGGGGCGAATTGGAATGAGGGGATTTTGGGGATTGTCGCTGCACATGTGATGCATGAGATTGGCAAACCGACCTTTGTTTTAACTGAGACTGAACATGGTTTTAAAGGCTCGGGTCGTTCTCTGGCTGGGTTTGATTTGTTTGCAACTTTGAATCCGCATCGCGATGAAATGGTGAGCTTTGGTGGGCATGCTTTAGCCGCAGGAATTACAGTGGCAAAAGATCAAGTATCAACCTTGAGAACTTGGTTGAATGATGCAGCAGTACAGCAAGCATATCAATCGCAACAAAAGCAGCCTTTAGAAATTACCGCACCAATTACGAGCCAAGATTTCCAAGCGGAAACGTATCAACAGCTTCAAATGTTAGGGCCTTTTGGTCAGGGCAATTCGGAGCCGGTCTTTGAATTAAAGTTAGACCAAGTGACAAATGTGAAAACGATGTCGGCTGGAAAACATCTTCGTTTTACCGGGATGGTACAGCAAACTAAGATTCCTATTTTAGCTTGGCAGGCGGGTGCACTTAACGTTGCTTTACAAAGTAGTTTTCAAACTTTGTCCGTTGCTGGAACGTTAGATAAGAATACTTATCAAGGTGCGACGAGTTATCAATTTTTGATGCAAGATTTAAAGAGTGAAGGGTTGTCGTTGATTGATGCGCGCACCACCCGTTTAACAACTCAAAATTTTCAAACACCGGCGACGTATCTTTTCTTTAATGCACAAATTATGGAAAAACTGCAAGGATATATTGGTTCTGATAGTCAGGTTATGTTTTGGGAAGATGCGTTTAATGAAATACAATTACCGATGACAGTTTTGGTGGATTTACCAGACAGCCTAGATGAATTGCATCAGTTATTAGCTTATGTACCAATGCAGGGGGTCAAGACGTTATTTTATACCAAGCATCTGGCTTATCTTCAAAAAGTACCTGAGCGTGCTGATTACGTTCAGTTATTTAAATTTTTGCAGAATAATCCCCGAATTAATTTAAAAGAACAGTTTAAAGCTATGGTTGCGTATCTAAAAATGGATGAATTATTGGTATCATTATTAATTAATATGTTTTTAGACGCAAAATTTGTTATAATGGAAGATGGTTTTTTAATTTCGGTTGACCATCCGGCAACCGCTGATTTAACTGAAACCGAAGTATATCAGAAATTTATGGCTAAGCGGATTGTCGAGCAAAAACTAATTTACAGTACTAAAAATGAACTTGAACAATTGATGAATACATTAGCTCAAAAAGATGAATAGGCGGTCTATAGGAGATAGATATGACAGTTGATTTACGTGATTACATCGAGTCGATTCCCGATTTTCCAGAACCAGGGGTGACTTTTCGTGATATAACACCTTTATTGGGTGATAGCGAAGCCTTAAAGACGGCAACGAATGCTTTGGTTGATTATGCTCGGCGTCAAGGTGCAACGGTAATCGTTGCGCCTGAATCACGCGGCTTTTTATTGGGGACGCCGATTGCGCTGGAATTAGGTGTGGGGTTTGTCCCAGCACGTAAGCCCGGTAAATTGCCGCGTAAAACGGTCTCTGAAAGTTATACGTTAGAGTATGGTTCAGCCACGCTTGAGATGAATGAAGATGCGATTAAACCTGGCGATAAGGTCTTAATTGTAGATGACTTGTTAGCGACAGGCGGAACCATCGCTGCGACAAATAAGCTAGTCGAACGGCTTGGTGGTGAAGTTGTTGGGCTAGGGTTCTTAATTGAATTGACTGAATTACAAGGTCGAGAAGTTTTAAAGGATTACGATATTTATGCCTTGATGGAATATGAAGGTGAGTAGATTTCTAAAAATTAATCGACATAATAAAGAGTTGGGCTTTAGCAACCCAACTCTTTTAATTTTTGATTTTTTCAAAGTTAATTAGTGGCTAATTAATAAATGGAAGTTCGAAAAATGCCGACCAGTCGACCAATAATATTCAGCTGGAAAGAAATTTCTGGAATAAATTGTTGGTTTTCAGGCTGGAATCGATATTGGGCGCGCTCACGGAAAAAACGACCAATTTTGATTTGTTGATGGGCGTTGAGGTAAGCGACAATCTCACCATTATCAGCATCATTTTGTTGGTGAATGTATAAGGTGTCGCCTTGAAAAATTCCGATGCCGTTCATTGATTGATCGGGCATATCCATCGCAAAAAGTTCACCTGCGTAGCGAGTTAAGCTATCTGGTAGGCTAGTCTGAATGGCGTTGTCAGGTTGAAAGTTAAGCCAAGCATCATTTTCAGTCAAATAAGGGATTGTTGCGCTTTTTTTTATGCCAATCATTTCACGCCCGGCGTTGGTAATTTCTAAAGCGCGTGGTTTGGTGGAGTCACGTTTAATATATTGTTTTGTTTCCAGGCGTTTAAGGTAGCCATGCACGGTAGCGGGCGAACTAAAGCCTAGGCCGTCGCCAATTTCTCGGACGGTGGGGGGGAAGCCGTTTTGTTGAATTTTTTCGTAAATGAAGCGTAAGACTTTTAATTGTTTAGTTTCATTGCGTGGCATATTGGAGTCCTCCCGTATTATGATTATATTTTAACGTATTGGAGAGGAAAATGGCACTTTCTCGCGTGGAATGTAAGAAAATGTTATAATATTGAAAGCATAATTAACATGAATTTAAAAAGATTAAATGATTCCATGGAGGGGCAAATAAATGAGTGAAAATGAACATATATTGGCCGTGCGTTCACGTATTAATGAATTAGCAGCAAAGGCCAAGACATCGGAAGGCTTAACTGAAGCAGAGAAGGCGGAACGGGCGGACTTGCGGCAAGAATTTTTAGCAAATTTCCGCGAGGGAATGCGTTCACAAATTGAAATGCTACAAGTGATTGATAAAAACGGAAAAGAGGTCACCCCTGAGAAAGTTAAACAAATTCAACGAGATAAAGGTCTGCGTGATGATTAAGTAAATTTAGAATTAGGCTGGTGTTTTTGCGTGATTTTAGATACAATTTAATACGAAATCAAAAATAGAGGATAGGGTTAACACATGAATACGTCAATTTGGATTGTTATTGTTGTTATTGCATTTATCGTGGGGATGGTCTTAGGTTTCTTTATGGCGCGTCGCTCAATGGAAACTTACTTAAAGAAGAATCCACCAATTTCGGAAGATATGATGCGTTCAATGATGACTTCAATGGGTCAAAAACCTTCACAAAAGAAGTTAAATCAATTAATGGCTCAAATGAAAAACCAACAAAATAACTAAGCTATAATAAAAAGCGCTAGTTTTTAGAACTGGCGCTTTTATTATTAAGTTTATGACGCACTAATTATTTTTGTGCTTTTTCTGGATTCTGATCAACATAATGCCAATTTGGATTAATTTGTTGGTCTAAATCATCAAACGTTTGTTTTAAGGTTTGGTCAAATAGAGGTGCTGATTCCGCGTCATTCTTGGGGAAGTCAGCTGGGTTGATTGGGTCACCATAGGCCAAGGTGACATTGTTGCGTTTAAAAAGCTCTTTGAATTTCAGCGGACCTTGGTAAACTAAGGGAACGATTGGCTTTTTAGCCATGCGAGCGATTAATAGGGCACCTTCTTTCATATCATTAGAATGGCGTGAACCAGATGGGAAAATTACCAGACTTAAGTTCGAATTTTTCAGACCTTTGACGGGAATCTTAATCGCAGAAGGACCAGGTTTAGCGCGATCAACTGGGAAACCATTGGCATGGCGCACAAACCAACCGATGAGTGGATTTTTAAAGACTTCTTTTTTAGCCATAAACATGTATTCATTAGGAATTCCCGCAACGGCAAAGAAGACCGGATCCCACCAAGTACGATGAGGACCGACTAAAACATAGTTGCCAGCTGGGAGCTTTTCGCGATTTAGGACGGTTACTCGTCCGTTAATTAACCAAATTAAACCTTGGACAACGCGAATCATAATTTTATAAAACATAATTCAACCTCTAATTTTCAATATTCATAGCTTGTATTATCCCACAAAAGGTAAGTGGTTGACAATTATTTCATGAGCGGGGAAAATTAAAATACTAATTATAAAGGATGGCAGGGTATGATTTCAGTGCAATTAAGACCGGATGAGCGGATTGATATGCTTTATCGAGATGAGGTACAAATTATACAAAGTCAACAAGTTTTTTCATTCTCTTTGGACGCAGTTTTGTTAGCCCATTTTGCAAATTTACGCAATGGCGGACGGGGTACGCTGGTCGATTTAGGAACGGGAAACGGTGCAATTCCATTGTTTATGGCACATAAAGTGACTGGTCAGATTATTGGGGTAGAAATTCAAGCCCGGTTGGCCGAGATGGCTCAGCGATCAGTAGCGATGAATGAACTAACCGAAAAGATTGAAATTATTAATAGTGATATGCGAAATATTTTCGATTATCTTAAGCCAGGATCGGTGGAGAATGTGGTCTCTAATCCCCCTTATTTTGAAGCGACAGAAAAGTCCCATAAAAATCCAAATCAATACTATGCCATCGCCCGGCATGAAATTAAGGCTGATTTGAATTTAGTTACCTATACCGCTAAAAAGTTGTTAAAATCAGGTGGTCATTTTTTCATGGTACATCGACCTGACCGTTTATTTGAAATTTTGGATGCTTTAAGAGCTAATAATTTGATTCCTAAGCGAATCCAATTTGTATATCCAAAAGTCGGGCGTGAAGCGAACGTTGTTTTAATTGAGGCCATTAAAAATGGACGATTAACTGGAGCGCAAGTTTTACCACCGATTATTACCCATAATGAGGATGACACTTATCGGGATGAGGTATGGGCGATTTATGAAGGTCGGTCGAATGGCTAAGCAATATTATATGTATGTAATTTTAACGGCCGATAATACATTTTATTGTGGTTTTACGGATGATGTGGCACGACGTTTTGCGACGCATGTAGCTAAAAAGGGTGCCAAATACACGCAGGTTGCTAAACATCATCCATTAACCTTACTGTATCAAGAGGCGTTTGCCGATAAGAGTACAGCCTTAAGGGCAGAGGCAGCTTTTAAAAAATTAACGCGCAAGCAAAAAGAAAAATATTTACGTGAACATGGAATCAAAGATTTTACACCTGTTGGGAAAGTATAGTTGACTTTTTAAGCAAAAGTGTGTAGTATTCTATATTGGTCTGTAGGCCATAAAATACTCACTAAGTCCAATAGTTGAACGGGTGCCAATCTTGGTCGTCGAACTACATGCGGGCTTAGGTGGAAAAACATTTTGGAGGAATTTTACTCATGGCAGTAATCTCAATGAAGCAATTGTTAGAAGCAGGGGTTCACTTTGGACACCAAACGCGTCGCTGGAACCCTAAGATGGGTGAATATATCTTTACTGAACGTAATGGTATTTACATCATCGACTTGCAAAAGACGGTTAAGTTGGTTGACCAAGCTTATAACTACATGCGTGATGCCGCTGCTGATGGTGCAGTAGTATTGTTTGTAGGAACTAAGAAGCAAGCGCAAGATGCCATTGCAGAAGAAGCTACACGTGCAAACATGTACTTCATTAATCATCGTTGGCTTGGTGGAACTTTGACGAACTGGAATACCATCCAAAAGCGGATTGCCCGTTTGAAGGAATTGAAAAGCTGGTCAGAGGACGGTACTTTTGACCGTTTGCCAAAGAAGGAAGTCGCTTTGTTAACTAAGCAACGCGAGAAGTTGGAAAAGTTCTTGGGTGGAATTGCTGATATGCCTCGGATTCCAGATGTTTTGTTTGTGGTTGATCCACATAAGGAACAATTGGCCGTGCAAGAAGCTAATAAGTTAAATATTCCAATCGTTGCCATGGTTGACACGAATGCTGATCCTGATCAAATTGATGTTAAGATTCCATCAAATGATGATGCAATCCGTGCCGTTCGTTTGATTACTTCTAAGATGGCTGATGCTATCATCGAAGGAAACCAAGGTGAAGATTCAGTAGCTGATGAAGCTGCTTTTTCAAAGGAAGATGGTAATGATAAGGCCGCTTCAATTGAAGAATTGACTGAATTAGTTGAAGGAAACAACAACTAAATCTAATTAAAGAGTTGGCGAGATAATCGTTTTGATGTTTCCATAATGGAACTGAGAAGGTATAACAAACGGATGCTAAGAGCATGCAGGCGTTTTGATTAATCGAACCACTCTTTTTTTATGCGACAAGAGCTAGTGATTATCATGAATTAAATTTAATGGTTGATATTATGCGCTTTTTGTTGAGCGATAGTATTAAAATTCATCAAAATCATGTATAATTAACTAGAAAAAATTAAAAAAATTAAAGGAGACCATGAATAATGGCAATTACAGCAGCACAAGTTAAAGAATTACGTGACAAGACCAATGTTGGAATGATGGACGCAAAGAAGGCCTTAGTTGAAACCGATGGTGATATGGATAAGGCAATTGATTTTTTGCGTGAAAAGGGAATGGCTAAGGCTGCTAAGAAGGCTGGAGCGATTGCCGCTGAAGGAATGACTTATGTCGCCGTTAAGGGGAACAAAGCTGCAATTATCGAATTGAATTCACAAACTGACTTTGTGGCCGGCAACAAAGAATTCAATGAACTTTTGCACGCTGTGGCTGAAACCATTGTTGATCAAAACCCAGCTTCAGTTGAAGCGGCTTTGGAGTTGCCAATGAACGGTGAGACAATGAATGAAGAAATCATTCACACAACGCAAATCACTGGAGAAAAGATTACACTACGGCGCTTTGTAGTTGTAACTGCGCAAGAAGGACAAGTTTTGGGTGCATACTCACACATGGGTGGTCGGATTTCTTCATTAGTACTTGTTGATGGAGCTTCCGAAGAAGTTGCTAAAGACGTTGCAATGCACGTTGCCGCTATTAACCCACAATATGTTTCACGCGAAGCAGTTCCTGCTGATGTTTTGAATCACGAAAAAGAAGTTCAATTATCTGCTGAAGATTTGAATGGTAAGCCTGATGCAATTAAAGAAAAGATCGTTGAAGGACGTTTGAACAAGTTCTTGGCCGATATTTCATTGGTTGACCAACCATTCGTTAAGGGTGATGGGGAAACTGTTGAACAATATGTCTCAGGTAAGAATGGAAAGGTTATTTCATTTGTTCGCTACGAAGTTGGTGAAGGAATCGAAAAAGCTGGAAATGATTTTGCCGCTGAAGTAGCAGCACAAATGAATAACTAATTGATAGGGGTGCGGAATATGACCGACGTTAAGTATAAGCGCGTGTTGCTTAAGCTATCTGGTGAAGCACTAGCGGGCGAAAAAGGTTACGGAATTGATCCGACAACTGTTAATAGTATTGCAGCTGAGATTAAAGAAGTTTATGAACTTGGTATTGAAATTGCAATCGTTGTTGGTGGTGGAAACCTTTGGCGTGGTGAAGCTGGTGCCCAACTAGGGATGGAACGAGCTCAAGCCGATTATGTAGGAATGCTTGGAACGGTAATGAACGCACTATCTTTGCAAGACGCCCTTGAAAATCAAGGTGTACCTACGCGAGTTCAAACCGCTATTGAAATGCGGCAAGTCGCTGAACCATATGTTCGGCGTAAGGCAGTTCGTCATCTTGAAAAAGGACGTGTCGTAATTTTTGGGGCTGGAACTGGTTCGCCTTATTTCTCAACAGATACTACCTCAGCCTTACGTGCTGCTGAAGTGAACGCGGATGCTATTTTGATGGGTAAGAATGGGGTTGATGGTGTTTATAATGACGACCCAAGAAAGAATCCTGATGCAGTTAAATACGAACAATTGACGCATATGGATGTTATTTCACAAGGTTTGAATATTATGGATTCAACCGCTTCAACTTTGTCAATGGATAATGATATTGACTTAGTAGTCTTTAATTTGAATAAGCATGGTAATATTAAGCGGGTTGTAATGGGTGAAAACATTGGAACAACCGTTGGGAGAAAGAAATAATGGCAAATGAACTTTTATCTAATACGGAAGATCGAATGAATAAAGCGGGTGAGGCTTTGCAAGTTCAACTTGCAAAAATTCGAGCCGGTGTGGCTAATCCGTCAATTTTGCGGGATGTAACCGCGGAATATTATGGAGCGCAAACACCTTTGAATCAAATCGCTTCGATTTCAGTGCCCGAAGCGCGGGTGTTATTAATTACTCCTTTTGATAAAACAGCTTTGAAGAATATTGAACAAGCAATTTTTGCTTCTGATTTAGGGTTAACTCCTTCAAACGATGGTTCAGTGATTCGATTGGTGATTCCTGCTTTGACTGAGGAATCACGAAAAGATTTAGCTAAGGAAGTTAAAGCCGAAGCTGAAAAAGCCAAGGTGGCGGTGCGTAATATTCGGCGTGACGCTTTAGATCATGCTAAGAAAGATGATTTATCCGAAGATGAATTGCGCAAACTCGAAAAAGATATTCAAGATTTAACGGATCGTGGAATTAAAAATATTGATCAAATTGCTAGCGATAAAGAAAAAGAATTGTTGACAATTTAATACTTGCAAATTTGGAAACTGCTACTGTATCATTGAGTAGCGGTTTTTTGTTATAAAAAAATCTTTTATGCTGATTCAGTAGTCTAGTGGTGCGCAGTGTATTTAAAAAGTGTGTAGACCAATTTAGACCAATTATAAATGTTTCTTCAAAATTTACTTGCATCTGGCTTAACAACATATATAATTGAATATACAGTTTAAAAATAAATAGGTAGACCAATTAAAAATAATGGAGTTTAATTAATATGTATTATTGCGGAATTGTTGGATACACAGGAATGACTAAACAATCAGCCCCAATCCTGTTGAAAGGGCTGGAAAAGCTTGAATATCGTGGTTATGATTCAGCCGGTGTGTTTGTCCCAAGTAAGGATGCTGATGCTGATGTGTTAGTTCGTGAAAAAGGACGAGTTGCTGATTTGGAAGCCCTTGTTGCCACAAAACGTGTTTCAGGAACGGCGGGAATTGCGCACACACGTTGGGCTACTCATGGAGTACCAGCTGTTAAAAATTCACATCCGCAATATTCAGCCGATGAGCGATTTTACTTGGTTCATAATGGAGTGATTGAAAACTTTAACGAACTCAAACAAACTTATCTATCAGACGTTGAGTTCCAATCAGAAACTGATACTGAAGTAGCAGTTCAATTAATCAGCAAGTTTGTGAATGAAGATAGCTTGAGCACGTTTGATGCGTTTAACAAAGCCTTAGCCTTGTTTGGCGATTCAGCTTATGGTTTCTTATTGATGGATGAGCAAGAGCCTGATCGGATGTATGTTGCTAAGCGGAAGTCACCCCTTTTGATTGGAGTGGGAAGTGATTTTAATGTCGTAACTTCTGACGCGGTGGCGATGTTAGACGAAACCCATGACTTTATCGAATTATTGGATGGTGAGGTCGCTATTGTTGATCCGACCCAAGTTCAATTGTTTAACGAACAGGGTGAAGCGGTTGAACGCGAACCATTCCATTTGGATATTGATGCTGCGGAAACTGATAAGGGAATTTATCCTTATTATATGCTAAAAGAAATTGATGAACAGCCAGTAGTGATGCGGCGCTTAATGGAACGTTATTTTGATACCAATGGTCAAGCCCTAGTTGGTAAGGCAATTTTGGATGAAATGCGTGCAGCTGACCAAATTTACATTATTGCGGCTGGAACTTCATACCATGCGGGATTAGCTGGCGCACGGATGTTTGAGCAATGGGCCCAAAAGCCAACCCAAGTTTATCTTTCATCAGAGTTTGCTTATGAACAACCTTTGTTGGCTAAGAAACCTTTCTTTATTTTCCTTAGTCAATCTGGTGAAACTGCTGATTCACGTGAAGTTTTGCAAAATATTAATCAAGCTGGATATCATTCTTTGACATTGACTAATGTGGAAAAGTCAACTTTGTGGCGTGAAGCAACATATGCTCTGCCTTTGTTGGCAGGACCTGAAATCGCCGTGGCCTCAACCAAAGCCTATGTAGCTCAAGTGACTTTGCAATCCATTTTAGCTTATGCTTTGGTTGATAGCAAAGTTGCTAATTTGGATTTGCAAGAGGAGCTTTCTGAAATTACGGTGGGTATTCAAGGTATCATTGATGATAAGGAAAATTTCCAAGTCGTGGCGGATGAACTTTTGGTTCCTGAAACCACCCACAGTGCTTTCTATATTGGACGAGGTGTTGATTCATCAGTGGCACTGGAAGCTGCTTTGAAGTTGAAAGAAATTTCATACGTACAAGCAGAAGGCTTTGCCGCTGGCGAATTAAAGCACGGAACTTTGGCCTTGATTGAAGAAGGGACGCCCGTGATGGCTTTGATTACACAACCAAAGACGGCCGGTTTGGTTCGGGGGAATCTTTCTGAGACTACTGCCCGTGGAGCGCGCGCCTTTACCATCGTAACCAAGGCCTTGGCGCAAGATGGCGACGGTTATGTTTTGCCTGATACTAATCCATTGTTGGCACCTTTGTTGGCAGTCATTCCGGCACAATTGTTGGCTTACTATACTTCATTAGACCGGGGCTTGGATGTTGATCGCCCTCGTAACTTGGCAAAATCAGTGACTGTGCAATAAACTAATTTTAACTACTTTAAGAATAAATGAGGCACCTGGGTGTGCCTTTTTTATTTTAGTTAAACAGTTAAATGGTTGAATTGAGGATTAGCGCGAAATGGGGACTAAAATTTGCCAACGCTACGGCATAATGCAAAAAAAGACAAGTATTGTCTTTCATAAATTTGTTGGGTAAGATAGTTAATAGCATCTGACCGAGGAATTGAAAATTTGGTTGGTGAAGATAAAAATTTAATGAAAGAAGGACAATCATGGTGATAATTACGGCGGGCATGATTGGGGTTGGAAAGACAACCTTGACGGATTTAATTGCAAAACACAAGGGGACACAAGCGTTTTTTGAACCAGTGGGCGAGAATCCCGTTTTACCGCTTTATTATGCTGATCCAAAGCAATATGGCTTTTTGCTACAAATTTATTTTTTGAATAAACGATTTGCGATGATCAAAAAGGCGTTAGCAGATGATAACAACGTTTTAGATCGTTCAATTTATGAAGATGCCTTGTTCACGCAAGAAAATCATAGTTCTGGAAACATTTCTGATGCTGAATTAGATGTTTATATGAAGTTATTAGATAATATGATGGGTGAACTAAAGGGCATGAAGAAAGGCCACCCGGACTTAATGGTCTTTGCGGATGCCGATTTTGATACGATTTTGTATCGGATTAAAAAACGCGGACGTGACTACGAGCAATTTGACGATAATGCTGAATTACGTGAGTATTACTTTAAGATGTGGAATGCTTATCAGAAATGGTATGAAGATTATGATGCATCCCCTAAAATGCGCGTTGATTTGCAAAAATATGACTTAGAAGATCCAAAAAGTCAACAAATTGTTTTGAAAATGATTGACGATCGGTTGGAAGAACTTGAATAGGTTAGCAAAATAACCCTAAACTATAAAAGCGTAGGCTGATAATTACGGCTTGCGCTTTTTGTTTAAAATTAAAATCAGTGGGCAGAGGTCAGGCGCACAACCCCTGAATTCCATGGTAAAATAAAAATATAATGATGAGAAGGGTGGAGTGAGATGGAGACAATTATTTTTGACGTGGATGGGACCCTCCTATCTACGGAACAGATGTATATTCAAGCATTAAGTGTTGCATTAGAACAGTTGGGTATCCAACGTTCAGCGGCTGATTTGCATCACACTTTTGGTTTGCCAGGACCGGCTGCTTTGGCTTATTTAGAAATTGATAATCCTAAAGAGGTAACGACCAAGTGGACGAGCCTTTTGGATGATTATCGTGATCAAATTTATATGTATAATGGCGTAGCACTGATGTTAGAACAGCTCGCTCACAAGCATCAATTAGGGATTGCCACGTCTAATAGCCCTGAAGAGTTTGCAGCGCATCATGACCGGTTTAAGATTGAACAGTATTTTAAAACATTTGTCTTTGCGGGGATGACGCCTAAGATGAAGCCAGCGGGAGATCCTGTGCTGTTGGCGATGCATAATTTAAAGGGGCAAGCTGATACAACAATTTACATTGGGGATACGATTCATGATTTGCAGGCGGCGCATAATGCAGGCGTTGCGTTTGGCTTAGCGGCGTGGGGCGTTGATGATATCACCCCATTTACAGAAGCAGAATATATTTTCCAAACTCCTGATGAATTAGTGGGAAAATTATAATAATAATAATGTGAAGAAGGTACGGTAATGGACACACGGCCAATTGGTTATCTTGATTCTGGTTTAGGTGGCTTGACGGCGGTACGGGCCGCTTTAGAGTTGTTACCAAATGAAGATGTAGTATATGTCGGTGATACGGCGCGGATGCCTTATGGACCGCGACCACAAGCGGAAGTTTTACAATTTACTCGCCAGATTATCAATTTTTTATTAAGTCAGCATGTAAAAGCAATTGTTATTGCATGTAATACAGCAACGGCAGCCGCTTTGCCACAGATGCAAGCTGAATTTGACATTCCTATTTTTGGCGTAATTAATGCGGGTGTGTCAGCGGCCGCTAAAATTACCCGCCAACAAAAGATTGGGGTTATTGCGACTGAGGGGACGGTTAAGTCCAACAGATATCGTGATGGGTTACAAAAAATTTTACCTACAGCAACAATTCATCAAATTGCGGCCCCGAAACTGGTACAGCTAGTTGAAAAAAATGTGACTGATCCCAAATATCAGAAGCAAGTTATTGCTGAACAATTAGCTGGTTTTAAAACTGAATCATTGGACACGCTTATCTTAGGGTGCACGCATTTTCCATTATTAGCCCCCCAGATTCAAGCGGTGATTGGACCGGACGTGCAATTAGTCGATTCAGGCGCAGCGACGGTTTTGGAGGTGCAAAAATTCTTAGATCAGGCGGAGATGCGACAATTCGAGCCACGTCTGGATGGTGTAAACATGCAATTTTACACTACCGGAGCGGTAGAAATCTTTGAACAAGCCGCCACACATTGGTTGAATCGGCAGCATTCACAGGTTAAGCATTTAGCTTTGATAGCTGATCAGTTACAATTAGGATAAGGAGCAAACGGATGGAAACATTAATTATTGCGACCCGCAATGTAGGGAAAGTTCAAGAAATTCAAGCTTTTTTAGCTCCTTTTGGAATTAAAGTTCAGTCATTATTAGATTATCCTGATGCGCCAGAAGTGCAAGAAACGGGGAAAACCTTGGAAGAGAACGCGGAACTCAAGGCCCAACAATTAAGTATGTATTTTAAAAAGCCGGTTTTAGCCGATGATTCCGGCTTAATGATTGATGCATTAGATGGTGCTCCCGGGGTTTATTCAGCGCGTTATGCCGGTGATCATGATGATGAGGCCAATAAAAAGAAGGTGTTGACTCAATTAGAGGGGGTCCCTGAAGTCCAGCGGACCGCTCATTTTGCGACGGTCATGGTTGGATGGAAGCCCACTGGTGAAAAGATTGTGGCGCATGGTCAAGTTGATGGAACCATTTTGTTACAAGAACGGGGAGAGAATGGTTTTGGCTATGATCCACTGTTTTATTATGTGCCATTGCAAAAAAGCTTTGCTGAATTGTCGATGAATGAAAAAAATAAAATTTCGCATCGTGGGCGCGCTTTAACTGATTTGTATGACCAATTTTTAACTTGGTGGGAGGCGTAAGATGGATTATTTAATTGTATCTGATACCCATGGTGATCGGGCGATTTTGGAACAGCTGGTTGCACATTATCAAGGTCTAGTGCGGGTGATGTTTTATAATGGTGATTCTGAGTTATCCGCTGATGATGAATTATTTAAAACGCTTTTACCAGTACGTGGTAATGTAGATTTTGATACGATGTTCCCCGATGATCGCACGTATCGCGACCAGGACATTGCCATTTATCAAACGCATGGACATTTATTTCATACCGAGGTGGGCATCAATTGGTTATTGACGCAGGTGGAACCAATGCAAGTTGATGTGGTGATCGTGGGACATACGCACCAATTAGAGGCTGAGATTTTGGAACAAAAACTTTTCATTAATCCGGGCTCAATTAGCTTGCCACGTGGTCCGTATGCTTATTTGAAAGGAACCTATGCAATCCTTTCAGTTACTCCAAAAGAATTAAAAGTACAATATTATACGCGTGACTTTAAGCCGGTTGAGGGCTTAGAGTTTACTTTTCAACGCGCAGATTTAGGAAAGTAGGATGAACATGGCATTTGAAAAAGCAGTCCAATTATTGGGCGACACAGTAACGTATCGATTTAATCCCAATTTAAAAAAGTACGCACTCAGTGATACAGGGTTTGTGCAAAATAATGCAGGGGCGTACGTGATGCAACGAGCGTTGGAGCCTAGTAAGGGGTTGAATCAATCAATCAAATTAAAAATTGTCATCAACGCAGATTTGACGGGGATGAAATTAAAGACGATTAATCCTTCTGGGAATGCAACGGTGAATATTTTTAAAAATTCAGAGCAAGCCGAATTAGTGGAATTATTGCGCTATTATTTAAATGAATTAGTAGAGCGAGATATATTAGAAGTAGTTGCTTAATCGCTTAAAAAGCCATATAAGAGGGCTTTTTTTAATTATAGTTCGTGATTTGACACGATAATATACAAATATGGTAGTTTTAGTTCCTTTTTTAAGTTATAATTGAATTATCAAAAATAGTTAAGAGGGTAAATGATGTTTGAGCGATATGTACGACCTGTGATGGGGCGGATTTGGTCATTGGAGCAACAATACCAATCATGGTTAGATGTAGAGTTAGCTGTAATGGAAGCGCTAGCGAAGGAGGGTGAACGTCATCCAGAGTTGGCCGATCAACGACCTACGCGGGTGGAAGTGGAGCGGGCCAAGCAAAATGCGCAATTTAATGTTGAGGCGATTGCTGAATTAGAAAAGGTGACCCATCATGATGTTGTTGCCTTTACACGGAATGTCTCCGAATCATTAGGGGCAGAGCGAAAATGGATTCATTATGGCTTAACAAGTACTGATGTGGTAGATACCGCGCAAGCCTTACGTTTACGAGCCGCTAATCAAGTAATTTTGGAAGATTTAACTAATTATCGGAAGCAATTGGAAAAAATGGTGCGGCAATATAAGTACACCGTTATGATTGGGCGTACCCATGGCGTGCAAGCGGAACCGACAACCTTTGGCCTAGTTTTGGCGCGCTATTACCAAGCAGCGGTTCGCAATATCGAGCGTTTTGAACGGGTCAGTCAGGCGATGGAAACGGGAAAGTTGTCAGGCTCAGTGGGAACTTTTGCTAATATTAGTCCGACAGTCGAAAGCGATGCGATGCAGATATTAAACTTGACGCCTCAACCGGTCGGCTCACAAGTCTTGCCGCGTGACTTGCATGCTGATTACATTAGTACAATTGCCTTAGTGGGAACGAGTTTGGAAGAGTTGGCGGTGGAAATCCGTGGGTTGCAACGTTCGGAAATTCATGAAGTGGAAGAAGGATTTGCGCCGGGACAAAAAGGCTCGTCATCAATGCCACATAAACGCAATCCCATTGGTTCGGAAAATATCAGCGGCTTATCGCGTATTTTACGTGGGTTAATGGTTCCCGCCTATGAGGATGTGCCATTGTGGCATGAGCGTGATATTTCGCATTCATCTGTTGAACGCATGATGCTTCCAGAGGCAACGGCAACGCTGGACTATATGCTGGTGCGGATGACGCGAATTTTGGAGCGGTTGCAGATTTTTCCTGAACGGATGCTCAAAAATATGGATCAGACCTTTGGCCTAATTTATTCTCAACGTGTGATGTATGCCCTAATGGATCAAGGAGAACTTTCACGTGAAGCGGCTTATGATTTAGTACAGCCACTAACGGCTAAAGCATGGGATGAGCAGCAACAATTTCGACCTTTGGTGGAGCAAAGTGCCGCCATTCGTGAGGTTTTGACGGAAGCTGACATTCAAGAAGCATTTGATTATCATTGGCATCTAAGAGAGGTTGATGCAGTTTATCAACGCTTGGGCCTCGCTTAAAATAGAATTCAATTAAGGCTTAAATTAAAACGAGACTTACGGTGTGGTTATTCATGCGTAAGCCTTTTTTTGTCCCATTTTTCGTTATATAATGAAAAGAACACTAATTGAGGAGTAAAGGAATGACAAAATTATATTTTGTACGACATGGTAAGACAGAATGGAATAATGAAGGACGGTTTCAAGGAGCGAAGGGAGATTCGCCATTATTACCGGAATCATATCAGCAAATTAAGAAGCTTGGTCAAAATTTACAAGCAATACAATTTGCCCGTGCCTTTACTTCACCGTTATTACGTGCTAAAACGACCGCTGAATTAACCTTGGCGCAATTGGAACATCCAGTTGAATTAACAGTTGATCCTGGTTTATTAGAGTTTCAATTAGGAATTTGGGAGGGTGAGACCTTTACGCACGTGCAAGCAACCCAAGCCGATCAGTATGATGCATGGCGGAATCATCCCGAACGATTTGATGCTAAACAGGTTCCCGGAGCGGAAACCTTTGCGGACGTGCAAAAGCGTTTTGTGCAAACGGTTCGGCATGCCGAAGCTACTTATGGTGGCGAAGACATTAACTTGATTTTCTTTGCGCATGGAATGTTATTGACAGTGGGAATTGAAACTTTATTGGGAAAGCCTTTAGATCAATTACGTGCGCGGGGCGGTTTAAGTAATACGTCTACTTCGATTTTAGAAACACATGATGGACACATTTTTAACGAAATTAAACATAATGATACGAGTTACTTAGGTATTATTAATGATCCTAGTAATACGATTTAATTTGGGAGGTAAACGATGGCCGATGATAAAGAACAAGCCACTCAAGCAAAAATTCATCAGTTAATTACTTTAATTGATCAAAATCCAAATGATTATGCGCCGTACGTAGATTTAATTAATTTATTAACGACATTAGAAAATTTACCGGAGGCTGAAGAGCTTGCTTTAAAAAGTTTGTCGTTATTTGTTGATCAACCAGCGGCCCTAGAGCAATTAAATTATGCGACAGGGAATGTTTATTATATGGCCGGAAAGTATGAACAAGCACAAGCTTTTTTTCAAAAAATTAATGATGCCAAATTGCAGCACGATGCTTTAATGATGCAAGCGCAAGCAGCATACAATCAGAAGAAATATCAACAGGCTCTGGCTTTCACCTTAACGGGAGTTGAACAACAGCCGGATGATTTAGCAGCCCAAATTTTATTGGGAAATCTTTGGTTAAGCTTAGGTGATTTGGACGCTGGTGGAAAGGCTTTTGCGGTCGCTTTAGAGTTAGATGCTGATAATTTTGATGCTAATTTTGGGCGAGGATTAGTTGCTTTGACCCAGGGTGAGTTAAATAACGCTTGGTTAAAACAGGCGCAGGCTTTAGATGCCGATAAGTATCAACAGCAAAGTGCCGTTTTAGATGAGTTAATGCGTGCGCAGCTAGGAAAAGATGATGCAGAATAATTTAAATGGTTTCGCTGGTGAAAATGATGTAGAACAACTGGTCGGGCAGGTGCAAAATGTTGTTTTTGCGGCCCAAGATAGCTTTTATAAAGTTTTAGCCGTGGAAATTAAAGAACATAGTTTTGAATTTGAAGCACCGGAGATTACCGTGACGGGTTCATTTGGCGACGTGCAATTAGGGAGTGTTTATCAATTTACAGGGACGCTTAAGACGCATCCCCGTTTTGGTGAACAATTTAACAGTCAACAGTACCAGCGGGTGTCAACGAATTCAACGCAAGGGGTGGTTCAATATTTATCAAGCGATGCGTTCCCAGGTATTGGTGAAAAGACTGCGCAAAAAATTGTGGATGCCCTGGGACAACAGGTTATTGATAAAATTTTAGATAATCCTGCCTTATTAAAAAATTTGAATCTGCCCAAAAAGCAGCAAGAAACGTTAATTCAGCAGTTACAGCAAACAGATGGTATGGAACGGGCTATTGTGGCACTAAATAATTATGGCTTTGGAGCTAAGTTGGCTAATGATATTTATCAGCATTTTGCGGAGGAGACATTGGACGTCTTAACACATGACCCATATCGCTTGTCCTTAGAAGTCGAAGGCGTCTCGTTTCAACGAATTGATCAATTAGCATTGCAGATGGAAATGGACGCTTTGGATGAACGCCGGATTCAAGCGGGCATCGTACATGCGTTAAATCAAGCGACCTTTGAAAATGGCGATACGTATCTAAGTTTGGAGCAGACGCGGCAAGTGACTGAGCGGGTGCTTATGCAAAATAGTGCCACTGCAATCCCTGATCAACAATTTAAACAGGCTTTGTTGGAATTAGTTGAGCAGGGCTTGATTGTAGCGGATGAGCAGCGCCTTTTCATTGCGGATGTTTACTATGCTGAAGTGCAAATTGCCCAAAAAATTGTGCAGTTAAATGCGCAAAAGGGCGGATTTACACGATCTGAAGCGCAGACTGCTTTAACCCAGGCAGAAAAGGAAAATCCTTTCCCTTATTCAGATGAGCAAAAAGAGGCTATGCTAGCAGCTTTAACTAATCAGTTGTTTATCCTCACAGGTGGACCAGGAACCGGGAAAACGACGATTATTAATGGTGTCGTGGCCGCATATAAAATTTTGTTACATAAGACGGGGATGCAAAGCGATCGAATTGATAAAAGTATCAAGTTGGCGGCTCCTACCGGTCGAGCGGCTAAACGTCTGGCAGAAGCCACGGAAATGGAAGCAAAGACCATTCATCGTCTGTTAGGTATATCAGGTTATGAACAGTTGGGCGACACTGAAATCGAGCCATTAAAAGGGCAATTGTTGATTATCGATGAGATGTCGATGGTCGATACGGAATTATTTAGTTTGTTGTTAGCTAGTACGCCAGCGCACATGCAATTAATTTTTGTGGGTGATAAAGACCAGTTACCTTCTGTAGGACCGGGGCGCGTATTTTATGATTTATTACAAAGTGGTGATTTAAATTTTCGTGAACTTGAGACCATTCATCGACAAGAAGCAGGTTCAACTATTATTGAGTTAGCTAGTGAGGTGAAGCAAGGCCGTCTACCCGCTGATTTTCAAACACGTCAATCGGATCGCTCCTTCTTTCCGGCTCGTATGCAACAAATTCCAAAAATGATGGAACAAATTTTAACGAGTTGGGTACGGCGGGGTCATTCAGTTAAAGATATGCAAATTTTAACACCGATGTACAGAACCGCGGCGGGTGTGCATCAGATGAATTCGCTTGCGCAATCAATCTTTAATCCAGCTGATTCTAAGCGGCATGAATTACCAGGACAGGAAGGTGATTTCAAATTTACCTTCCGTGTCGGCGATAAAGTGATGCAAAAAACGAATGATCCGGACAATGACGTATATAATGGAGATATCGGGTATATTAAAACCATTATGTATGCTCGTGATGCCGGCAATGAAATTAAAAAAGATTATATTGAAGTTGAATTTGATGAAGCAGATGTTTTATATCAACGCGCGGATTTGATTAATTTAACTTTGGCCTATGCCACGACGATTCATAAAGCACAAGGTGGCGAATATTCATTGGTAGTTATACCTTTAGTGCAACAGTTCAATCGGATGTTACGCCGGAACTTATTGTATACCGGTTTAACGCGAGCCAAGGATTCATTGGTCCTATTGGGTGAATCGCAAGCCTACGAAGCAGCTGCTGTGACACCGGGTGCAAAACGGCATACAATGTTACAAACTCGTTTATCCTCCGCCATGGATGGCATTTTACCTAAATTGCCCGATGGACAGGTTCAAATGATAGCTGATGAAAAAAAGGCAGTTTCAAACGAGCCCAAGAAAACATTGGTTTCAGAAATGGTTGAACCTGAACCAGAATTAACTAGTTTTGCAACGGTGATGACTGAGCCTCAAACCGAGCCTGAGGTCTTACCAACCGGCAGCTTGACGCTGCAGATGATTCAAGCAGAGCAAATTCCTTATAATGTGGGGATGGAAGGAGTCACACCTTATGACTTTCTTGAAAAAAATTAAAAGGCAATCAATCTTTGGGTTCAGTGGTGCCCTGATTTCAGGTTTATTATTGTTTCCACGTAAGATTAGTGGTGAAAGGAGGCAAGACTAATGCAATTACAAACATTACCAGAGGCATTTAAACATGCGCAACCGATTTTAGAGACGCTTGAAGCAGGGGGATATGAAGCTTATTTTGTAGGTGGATCAGTGCGGGATACCGTGTTGGGACGTGTACCACATGATGTGGATATTGCAACATCTGCATATCCTGAGGAAGTGAAGCAGCTATTTAGAAAAACTGTTGATACGGGAATTGAGCACGGAACGGTGATGGTCTTAGACCACGGGGAAGGCTATGAAATTACGACTTTTCGGACTGAATCAGGCTATACAGATTATCGTCGCCCTGATAAGGTCCAATTTGTGCGAAATCTGAGCGAGGATTTAAAGCGACGCGATTTTACGATTAATGCGTTAGCTTTAAAAGCGGATGGAACCGTGATTGATATATTTGATGGTTTAACTGATTTAAAACAGCATATTTTACGTGCGGTGGGTGATCCATCAGAGCGCTTTAATGAAGATGCTTTGCGGATGATGCGAGCCGTACGTTTTGCGGCACAATTGAATTTTGGAATTGATTCGCAAACCAAACAGGCGATTGTGAAAAATAGGCATTTGTTAGCCAAAATTTCAGTTGAGCGTTTAAATGATGAAATGACTAAGTTATTACAAGCACCTAATGCGCAATTGGGCTTGTTGATGATTATTATGCTAGAAATCAATCAATATTTACCAGGGTTAAATCAAAAAGATATTGATTTATGGGGCTATACTGAGCAACTGGCAGTGCGCCAGCCACAAACAGCGACACAAGCTTGGACGTTAATGGCTTTTGAGCTAGGCTTGACGGCAGCGGATACCGGCGAATTTTTACGACTCTGGAAACATAGTAATGAACTAATTCAAACGGCGCAAGCGGCCGTACGAATCTTGAACCTTGCGCGGATTGATGCGCCAACTGATTGGGATTTGTACCAAGCGGGCCCTGCTGTAGCGACCGCTCAGGTTGTGGGCGAAATTAGTGAGATGCCTATGACGGGGAGCGATTGGATTAAGCGGTATGAGCGCTTGCCGATTCATAAACGTCAAGAGTTGGCAATTAACGGTCAAACGTTGATGCAAGAATTAAAGATGTCAGCTGGACCAAAATTAGGGCAGATTTTGTTGAAATTGGAACAAGCCGTGGTGGCAAATCAAGTCGCCAATACTAAGGAAACATTACTGACTCAAGCCGTTAAACTTGACGCTAGCCCCCAGGATTGATAAGATAAATTCCTTACCTTTGGTAAATAAACAATTGAACTAATAATTAAATTGGAATAGACGGGGGATTCTATGCAAAGACGATTAACTAAGCAAAAATGGTTCCGCGGGTTTGCAATGATGATAGCCTTAGAATTAGTAGCACTAGCAATTAATTTTTTCTATGCGCCGATTAACGTCGCTGCCGGAGGAGCCACTGGAATCGCAATTTTATTATCAGCAGCTTTTGGGATTAATCGTTCATTGACGGTTTTAGGTGTCAATTTATTGATGATTGGCTTATCAATGCTGTTTTTAAACCGGCAAATGGTGCAAAAAATTATTGTGGGTAGTTTCTTACTCCCCCTTTTAATGTATATCACACCTAGTTATCAGGTCGTCGATGATGCCGTCTTGGCTGTAATCATTGGGGGAACAGTATTTGCAACGGGAGTAGCTATTCTTTATCGATTAGAAGCTTCGGCCGGTGGGACAACGGTGCCGCCGATGATTTTGAAAAAGTATTTTGGGATTAATTCAGCCTTGTCGTTATTACTGGTTGATATGATAATTACAGCGTTTAATTTATTAGTTTCAGGGACCAATGCGTTCTTCTTAGCGGCTTTTTCATTGGTCATCACCTCAATTGTGATGCGTTACATTGAAACAGGCTTTGATTTGAAGCGACAGGTTCAAATTATGAGTAACGATGCATTGGATGAGATTCAAGCGATGTTAGCGACCGAAAAATTAAGTTGGACTACCTATGAAGCACGTGGGGGTTATACAAATGAGGGGCGTGAAATGGTGATGGTCATGCTTGATCGTAGTGACTACGCGCATCTATTGCGGCAAGTCCATGACATTGACCCAGATGCCTTTATTATTACAACCAATGTCACAGAGGTGCATGGTGGGCGCCTAGGATATTAAGCATAATAAAAGGAAGTAAGAAGAGATGGTAGATGATACGCAATTACAGCAATTTATAACCGCTGGATCAATTGATGTGAGCGTGTTATTATTGCAAAAATATCGATTGTTAGGTATGACGGTTGATGAATTAGTGGTCTTTTTAGAGGTTAAAGCCATGCTCGATCGCGGATACCAAGAGCCGAGCACGGAAAAGATTGCAGATTATATGGGGATGAAGCCAACAGAAGTTTTTGGGCGCTTGGAATCTATGCGGGCCAAAGGTTTAGTGATTTTTGAAACTCATCGGGATGATGATAAAAAATTGACAACCACTTTGAACTTTCAAGCCCTTTATCAAAAATTAATTCAACTACCACGCCCTGATACGCAAAGAACCGTTGATCGGATAGCGCAACCTGTGCAAGCACCAACCATGACGGGACAAAACGTGGTGGGGGATGAACCATCACGTGCTGATATTTTCACCATGCTAGAACAAGAATTTGGACGGCAATTATCGCCGTTGGAGTTAGAGACGGTTAGTAATTGGTTTGATGTAGATCATTTTTTGCCAGTTTTAATGCGTGCAGCAATCAAAGAAGCGGTGGCTAATCAGGCGTTGAATTTACGGTATATTGAGTCGATTCTAGTGAACTGGACGCGTTTAAATTATCGTTCAGAAGAAGACGTTATTATGAATAGCAAACGCCGAAAACAGTATCAAAAGCAAAACAATCAAAACCAGTTACCTAAACAACAAGTACCGTTGAATGTGGATTTATTACATTTAGGCCAGTAAATTAGGAGTGATGATTTTGACTAATACAACAAATACAGATGAAGTAAAAAAAGTAAAACGGTCAAGACGGAAAGCAGGAATTCCCAATCCAATTTCTGAAACGATGGATGCCGTGAATAATTTAAGTGATGTGATGATTGATAGTCGTTTAGCTGGTGATTTTCGAAGTTTTTTGACGAGTGACAAAGTGATGGGGTTTGCCGTCGGTGTCGTTGTTGGGAATGCTTTCTCAGATTTTGTAAAAACGTTTGTGGATTTGAGTTCAGGAATTGTTCAGTTTATCTATGTCTGGTTAGTAAAAGGTATCGTGAATGGGGCGGTGATTCCATGGGCAAACTTTATTAAATCATTTTTTACGATGATTTTGATTGCAGCTTCAGTTTTTGCATTAGTGAAGCTACTTAATTTGATGTTGGTGCGCAACCCCAAGGAACGTTTTGGTTATAATGCTAGCTTGGCTGAAACAATCGAAGTTAGAAAAGAGCAGCAAGAAACGAATAAGCTTTTACGGGAATTAATTGAACTGAATAAAAGTCAGCAAAATGATGCGAAAATGTTATAATTGGTAGGAAAGAAAAGGGGTAAAAGCCATGAAAAAAGTAGATAAATTAGTTAAGAAACATGCTACCCGGATGGCAAAAGAGATGGATCTTCAGTTAAAGCGTGGACAAATTCACGTGGAATTGATGGATTCAAAAGCATTAGATGAATTTTTGGAAGGCCTCCACTAAAAGCGATTGCTGGTGAACGGCATGAATTTTGATAAAAAATTAGTCTGGAATTATACACTTAAATATAGTTAGGAGGCAAAGCTGATGGAGCTGGAGCGCATTGATGATGATACTATTCGCGTATTTATCACGAATAATGATTTAAAAGAGCGTAATATTACCTTAATGGAATTGATGAGCGATCAAGGTGAGGTTGAAAAATTATTCTATAGTATCTTGGCAGAAGCCAATATTGAAGAAGAATTTGAGCAAAACGAAGCTGTTTCGTTTCAGGTGATGCCTAATAAGGACGGGTTAGAAGTTTTCATTATGAAAAATGTGACTGAAGATCAAATTCCTAAAGAATTATTACGAAAAATGATGGAGAGCCGGCGCGGGGCGGAGTTAAAAGACAAGGTACCAGAAGAAGTGTTGAATAAACTATTGGAGACGGACGGAGATAAAGCTCAGACCGCAAACGACCGTTTAGATCAGCATCGTGACTTGGCTCAAGACGCTGACGAGCCGACTAAGACCTTGACAGCTAAGTTCGATGACTTTGAAGCCCTAGTCCAATTAGCACAATCTACACAAATCACGGGGGCTAATCGCTTAGTTGAATATAATCAGGCTTATTACCTCGAATTGAATGTCCCACAAAGTAATTCTGAACAACGGATGAAGAATTTAAAGGCACTGTTGCGCGAATATGGAGAAGTTACGCCAGTTGATATTTCGATTGCTGCTGAACACGGACAAATCATTTTTGAACAAGATGCGTTAGAACAAGTTCAGGCTATTTTTAGCTAAAATAGTCTCGAATTTAGATATGGTCGGTGGCTGCCGACCTTTTTTATTATAATGAAACCTTTAATTTCAAGTTACTGGATGGTTAAAATGGTTAGAAAGGAATTGGATATGGCAGATCAAAGAGTAATGTTAGTAGGCGTTCCAGGCCTATCAACCACCTTGTTTATGGAAGATTTAAAAAGTACAGCGCAACAACAAGGTCATTCCTATGAAATTTCGATTGTTAGTACGGACCAATTAGCTGATGCTTTGCCTGAGGTTCAGCCGGAAGTGGTTTTAGCGTTGCCGATGGTAGCTTACCAGTGGGATACTATTAATCAAATTTTAGATCAGCAGGATTTACCCGGAGCATTGTTGGATGTGCAAGAATTTAAACACATTCAACAAGAAAAATTAGTTAATTTGGTAGAAAATTTAACGGCTTAAAGGGAAAATGGTTCTTATTGTTTAAAGGACTTTAGACAGGGGAGGATCAGGTTGATGTTTGTAGCGCAAAATGAGGAAGGACAACTGATTGAAGCAAGTCAAGTAAAAGAAGTGGGTGTTTCTCATTTTGTTTGTCCTGGTTGTCAGCAGCCGGTACTTTTGCGCTGCGGTCGTTTAAAAACAGCGCATTTTGCGCATCAACGTCACTGTGTTTGTGCAAGAACAGCTGAGGGCGAGACGCAGGAGCATTTAATTGGTAAACAAGCCCTCCAACAATTTTTTGAAGCGCGTGGTTATTCTGTGCAGTTGGAACAGTACTTCCCTGTGATTCAACAACGAGCTGATTTGGTTATTTATAAAAATCAGCGGGTGATTGCACTTGAATTTCAGTGCGCCGCTTTGTCATTTCAGCAAGTGCAAAAGCGCAGTGTGGGCTATCGTCAGTTGGGGATTGTGGTACTGTGGATTTTGGGAGAACGCTATCAAAAACGAAAGGAATGGACGCGTTTAGGATGCAATTTTGGCTTTTGGGGAGCAAAACAAGCTCTGCCCCATATCTATTTTTGGCAAAGTCAACGAGGCCTTTTTAGCATTCCGTGGCAACATGTTGACCATGATCGAAAGGTTAATCAGGGCAAATTAGGGCAAACAAATTTTAAACAACTAGCCTGGTGTCAGGCTCAAGCTTTGCATCGGATACAAAGGTATGGTCGGGGTAAATTACGAGTTTTAGCCGTTAATTTATATCAGAAAGGCCATTGTTTAGATGGAATTCCGTGGCCGGCCCATGGATTGACGCCTCAAATTGGTGGTTTGAATGAGCCATATTGGTTAGTGCGCCTGCGATTATTATTATTGTTGGAGCAGGGCGCCTGCAATTGGCGCAATCTGATGAAGTGGTTGGAGCAGTTTCAATGGCTGGTCCCCAATTTGATTTCCTTGCAGCGGGTGCAAGAACTTTGGCTCCAACAAGTTTTAGATGAATGGCAAGTTCAACAGGTGATTAGTTGCGATGCGGAGAAATACCAGCTCCAAGAACCTTTAGTTTGGTATACTGATATTAATGAAAAATTAGCGGCTTTACCGGCCTGGCTACTAAGAATGAAAATAAAAGAAAGTGGGTATTATAATGGCAAATGAGACGCCAACACGAGCAGAAGTTCCAGAGGCAGCAACCTGGGATTTAACGACAATTTTTGAAGATGATATAGCTTGGGAAACTGCGGTGAAAAAGTTGGAGCAAGAATTGACAAAAGCTGACCAAATCGCGGATCAACTTTTGAATTCAGGGGCTGATTTGTATGCCGGTCTACAGTATGGGCTGATTTTAATGCGGCAATTAGAAAAGATTTATGTGTATGCTTCATTAAAGGCAGATCAGGATACGAATAACGCATATTATCAAGGCTTAAATACGCGAGCTGATGGCTTGGCTGCACGTGTCGCTAGTGCGGTTGCCTTTTTTGATCCCGCAGTTTTGACCCTGTCATCTGCTGAATTACAAGCCTTCTTCCAGGCTGAACCGCGTTTAGCACCGTATGAGCATTATTTTGATGTCATTTTACAACAAAAAGGGCACGTGCTTGATCGGGCAAGCGAAGAATTATTAGCAGGGGCTTCTGAAGTTTTGAATGCTTCACAAACGACTTTTAATATTTTGGATAATGCCGATTTGGACTTTGGTTGGACCATTAATGAAGAGGGTGAAGAGGAATATTTGACGAATGGAGTTTATAGTCGCCTTTTGGAGTCGGCTCAGCCTGAAGTGCGCCGGATGGCCTTCCAAAACTTTTACCAAGCTTATGAGCAATTCCGGAATACTTTTAGTACCTTGTTAAGTGGGAATGTTAAACAACACAATTACTTAGCGCGGGTGCACGATTATGAATCGGCTCGTTCAGCGGCCTTAGCCAAGAACTTTATTCCCGAGTCAGTTTACGATAATTTAATTAGCAAAACGCATGATGCCTTGCCGCTCTTGCAACGGTATGTGAAGTTACGGAAGCGCTTGTTAAATTTGGACAATTTACATTCATATGATTTGTACACACCAATCATGGGAGATCCAGATTATGATATTGATTATCATAGTGCTCAAGCTAAAGCCTTAGAAGCTTTAAAGCCGCTTGGCGATGAATATTTAAATGTTGTGCAACAGGCCTTTGATGAACGTTGGATTGATGTGGTTGAAAATCAAGGGAAGCGCAGTGGCGCTTATTCAGGGGGGATGTATGATACAAATCCATTCATCTTGTTAAATTGGGTTGATAATCTGAATAATTTGTATACGCTGGTTCATGAAATGGGACATTCAGTGCATAGTTATGAAACCAGGCAACACCAGCCCTATCAGTATGGTGATTACCCCATTTTCTTGGCGGAGATTGCATCAACAACCAATGAAAATCTGTTGACTGAACATTTGTTAAAGACGGAAACGGATCCTTATTTACGGGCTTATATTTTGAATCAATATTTGGATGGCGTGAAAGGGACGGTCTTCCGCCAAACGCAATTTGCTGAATTTGAGCAACACATTCATGAATTAGATGCCGCCGGGGTTCCATTGACGGCGGATACTTTGGATGAATATTATGCCGACTTGAATCATAAGTACTATGGGGATGCGTTGACCCAAGATCCAGAAATTGCCTATGAATGGGCGCGAATTCCACACTTCTACTATAACTTCTATGTCTTTCAATATGCGACTGGTTTTGCTGCAGCGACAGCACTTTCACAAAATATCTTAGCGCCTGGAGATGCAGGTGTAAAAGCTTACTTCAAGTACTTGCAAGCTGGTTCATCGACTTATCCACTCGATGTGATGCGCCAGGCAGGAGTTGATATGGAAAAGACCGATTATTTGGAAGCAACATTTAAGTTATTTGAACAGCGGTTAGATGAATTTGAAACGTTGATTGAGACGTTGACCAATGAAAAATAAAGCCAATCATGAATTTTGTGTAGGCTACATCGTAATGATTTTTTAAATATAAAAATCGCTTGTCGAAACCTTAATTTTGGACTATACTTTTTTAAAGTGATGAAGGTAGAAAAAATGAGTTATTTTTCATACAGCAAGTCGTTGTTAATGAGAGGACGGCTGAAAAAGCTCATGGGGAGCTACTGGAGCAATTAAAATAAAAATAAGCTGTCGAAGTTTCGCGCTTCGGAAGCAGGGTGGAACCGCGTTGAAGAACGTCCCTGCATTAATCATAGGTATGGTTAGTGCAGGGCTTTTTTTGTGTTTTAACTGGGAAAAATTTGAAAGGAAAGATTATGACTGAAAAATTATCAGTACAAGATATTATTTTGAAATTGCAAGGTTTTTGGGCTAAGCAAGGAGCAATGCTTATGCAAGCATACGATACGGAAAAAGGAGCGGGGACAATGTCACCGTATACTTTCTTGCGGGCGAATGGACCGGAGCCTTGGCATGCAGCCTATGTTGAGCCTTCAAGGCGTCCAGCTGATGGACGTTATGGTGATAATCCGAACCGTTTGTATCAACACCACCAATTTCAAGTGGTCATGAAGCCTTCGCCTGATAATATTCAAGAATTATATTTGGCGTCATTGGAAGAATTAGGGATTGACCCATTGGAGCACGATATTCGTTTCGTGGAAGATAATTGGGAAAATCCTTCGATGGGAGCCGCCGGAATCGGTTGGGAAATCTGGTTGGATGGAATGGAAGTTACGCAGTTTACGTATTTCCAACAAGTTGGTGGAATTCAAGTTGATGCAGTTACTTCTGAGATTACTTATGGATTGGAACGGTTAGCATCATATATTCAAGATGTTCCAACTGTTTATGATTTGGAATGGGGAAATGGTGTACTGTATGGTGACATCTTTAAAGAACCAGAATTTGAACATTCAACTTATTCATTTGAGCAGTCTGATCAGGCGATGTTATTACGGCATTTTGACGAATATGAAGCGGAAGCACAGCGTTTGTTAGCTCAAGGCTTGGTGCACCCAGCTTATGATTATATTTTGAAATCATCTCACACGTTTAACCTCTTAGATGCACGGGGAACGGTTTCAGTTACTGAGCGGGCTAAGTATTTGAGCCGGATCCGGGGGATGGCACGCAAAGTGGCACGGGCATTTATTGATGAACGTAAAAAATTAGGGTTCCCACTATTGAAAGATGAAGCTTTACGGGCCCAGTATCTACCAACAGATGAGGAGGAAAAATAACATGTCAGAATTTTTGATGGAAATTGGGCTGGAGGAGATTCCAGCACATTTGGTCACGCCGGCGATTGATCAATTGGTGGAGCGAAGCGAGGCGTTATTAAAAGAGCAACGTTTAGCTTTTAGTGGGATTGACCATTATTCAACTCCTCGACGCTTAGCGATTTTGGTCCATGATGTCGCTGAACGGGCCGAAGATTTTGAAGAAGAGCTGAAAGGCCCAATTAAGCGGGCAGCTTTAGATGCTGATGGTAACTTTACCAAGGCGGCAGCTGGTTTTGCGCGTGGAAAAGGCATGACAACAGATGATATCGTTTTTAAAGAATTCAATGGTCAAGAATTTGTGACCTTAACTCGGCATGAAGATGGAAAGCCTGCTGCTGAAGTTTTGGCTGGTTTTGATGCAGTCGTTAAAGCTATGACTTTCTCAACGACGATGAAGTGGGGTCGGCATACTTTTGAATATGTTCGACCAATTCGTTGGATGGTAGCATTGTTGGATGAACAAGTAGTCGACTTTAATGTGTTAGATGTGCAAACAGGCCGGAATTCACGCGGACACCGCTTCTTAGGACATGATGTAGTGATTCAAACCGCGTCAACGTATGTTAAGCAATTAGCTGATCAATTCGTGATTGCCGATGCAAAAACACGAAAGCAATTAATTCAAACGCAAATTCAACAATTGGCAACAGAACATGCGTGGCAAGTCGTGATGGATGCTGATTTGTTGGAAGAAGTTAATAATATTGTTGAATATCCGACAGCCTTTGTGGGACAATTTGATGCTGAATATCTACAATTGCCTGATGAAGTTTTGATTACTTCAATGCGCGAGCACCAACGTTTCTTCCATGTGCAAGATCAGGCTGGTAAATTATTACCTTACTTTGTTTCCGTGCGTAATGGAAATGATCAACACCTTGATAATGTGATTGCCGGAAATGAAAAGGTGTTAGTGGCGCGGCTTGAGGATGCTAAATTCTTCTATCAAGAAGATCAAAAGCATTCAATTGATGATTATAATGAAAAATTGGAAGTTGTTTCTTTCCATGAAAAGTTAGGATCAGTTGCGGCGCATACTCGTCGGACGAAGCAATTGGCCTCACAGTTGGGGCAAGCATTAGGGGTTAATGCTGACGATCAAGCTACCATTGCGCGGGCAAGTGAAATTTATAAATTTGACTTGATGACGGGGATGGTTGGAGAGTTTGATGAATTGCAAGGAGTTATGGGCGAAAAGTATGCGCTGCTCTTTGAGGAAACCCCGGCTGTAGGTCAGGCCATCCGCGAGCATTACTTGCCTATTTCAGCGGACGGGGCTTTGCCTGAATCAGTGGCTGGTCAAGTATTAGCGGTTGCTGATAAGTTGGATACTTTGTTGAGCTTCTTTGCGGGCGACATGGTTCCATCGGGTTCAAACGATCCATATGCTTTGCGTCGGGCTGCAGCTGGAATGGTGGCTATTATGTCAGCTGAGCAGTGGCATGTCGATCTGATGAAATTGTTGACGGATTATATTAAAAAGCTTCAAGCAACGCCAGATTCAAAGGGGTTGCCCGAAGATGTTTTGAATAATTTAATGGCTCAACGCAAAGTGGTTTTGCAATTCCTAACTGACCGAGTCATGAAAGAGTTACAACGACAAGGCATTCGCCAAGACATTATTACGGCGGTCACTGATAATCAAAATTCAGATATGACTGGTATGTTAGAAGCGGCACAAGTTTTGCAAGCGCAAGTTGAGCAAGCTAATTTTCGGGCGGGTGTAGAAGCATTAACGCGAGTGGTTCGCTTAACTATTAAGAACCCCGTTGATGCACAAGTTGATTCGGCTTTGTTTGAAAATCAAGCTGAGCGGGCTTTGCAAGCAGCGATGGATCAATTCAACCCCGCTAATTTAACAAAGCGATTACAAGCACTCTTAGGGTTAACTGACTTGATTACGGCCTACTTTAATGAAACGATGGTCATGGTCGAAGACACGGCGGTACAAACTAACCGTCTGGCAACCTTGGCGCAAGTTTCAGACGCGACAAAGCCATTAGCTAATTTCTTGGATTTACAAGTTAAATAACTAATTGGGGCGTGGAAAAAATTACTAATATGATAATTTAATATGCTTTTTTGAGCTAGGTTTAAAATGAACTTAGCTCTTTTTATTGTTAGTACAATCTTGGTTGACCGCACAATCATGCAAATTATAAAATGAGTGGTATAATAACAGGCATGCGAGTGAGTTAGTTGTTTGCCAGGCAAACAATATGAAAATCTTATTTTTAAAGGCGATAAGAATGAATTAATCTGGTTAATTCTATGCAAAATTATTCAAACGGAATGGTTTGTAAAATGAAAAATAAAAGTGGTGATGATGGGAGGTTGAGATGAAAAGTCGTTTATTAAAACCTATGCCAACGTGGCAAAAAAATATGTATCTCCTTTGGGTTGGTGTGTTTATTGCTGGCGTAGGTTTGAGTATGGTTACGCCCTTTTTGGCACTTTATATTGGGACATTGGGCACATTTACTAAAAGTCAGTTAAGCTTTTATTCAAGCTTGGCATTTTCTGGAAGTTATTTTGTAATGGCAATTGTATCACCATTATGGGGGCGTTTAGCCGATACTAAGGGCCGTAAAAAAATGATTATTCGCGCTGGGTTAGGGATGAGTATTGTCTTTTTCTTGATGGGATTGGTGAATAATGTTTGGCAGTTAATCGCTTTGCGTGTATTACAAGGTGCATTAGGTGGTTTTACTTCCAATTCCAATGCTTTAGTGGCTTCTGAAACACCAGCGGAACAATCGGGTTATAGTATGGGAATCATGATGACTGGTATGACCTCGGGGACCTTGTTAGGACCTTTGTTTGGCGGCTTGTTAGCAGACACGATTGGTTATCGAGTGACATTTATGCTCACGGGAAGTTTGCTCATGTTGGCCACGTTGTTAGTTATTTTTGGGGTCCACGAGGTCTTTAAGCCCACGGGGCATGTTGAACCCTTATCACGGTCGGCTGCGTTTGCCAAGTTAGCACATCCCAAAATGATGTGGGGCTTTTTCTTAACGACGATGTTAGTGATGGTTGTAAACCAATCGATTAACCCTATTTTGGCCTTGTTTGTCCAAGAATTGAATCATAACGGTCAAAATACAGCCTTTTGGGCCGGAATTGTTGCGGCTGTTCCGGGAATTGCGACATTGTTGTTTGCACCAACTTTGGGTCGGTTAGGTGATCGTTACGGGACTGCACGGATGGTTTCGCTAGGATTTTTATTTGCAAGCTTAGTCTTTTTACCCATGAGTCTGGTACAAACGATCAGTCAATTGATTATTCTCCGGTTTTTGATTGGAATTTCTGATGCAACGATGCTGCCGGCGATTCAAAGTTTAATTACGAAAGAAGCACCGCATGGGGTTGTTAGTCGGATGTTTGCTTATAATCAAAGCTTTCAATCACTCGGTTCAGTGTTTGGACCTTTATTGGGGGCATTAACGGCACATTATTTGGATTATCGGGGTGTTTTTGTAATGTCAGCGCTGTTGATGGTATTAAACGGGCTATGGTTTTGGTATAATACGCGGACCATGCGTGAATCAGATGGCGGCCAGTCAATCTAATTACTGAAAATTAAAGAATAGTTTTGATGTGTAACGTGATTTTATGCTATGATTAGGAGAAATGTTAAATCGTTTACAATGAATTAAAAATGGAGTCTGAATATGTATTCAAAATATTTTAAAATAACTTGGGTGCATCCCGTATTAGTGTTTTTGGCGATGGTTTTAGATGGCGCGATTGCTTTAAATGCGGCTCCCATCTTATATCGATTGCCAATGGCGGCCAGTCCTTATTTAGTTTTGTTATTTTTGCTGGCGCCAACGTTGGTAGGGGCAGAAGGTATTAAAAATCCAAGTGATCAGTACTTATTAGCTTTTACCGTTGGTTTAGTTTATGATCTTTATTATACGGGTTATGTAGGTGTCTCAATGATTGGATTCCCTATGATGTTGGGCTTAGCCCGTTGGGTCCAACAATTTTTTGAGCATACTTACTTCTGGGAAATGATGATTTTTTTCTTTGTGCTTAATTGTTATTTAGTTTTTGACTATCTGGCTTTTAGTATTATTAATGTTGCGCAGCAGAATATTCAAGAATTTGTGATTTTCCATATGTTCCCGACCGTTTTGCTAAATCTGTTGTTATTCATGCTGTTTTATTCGATTATTGAATGGTTGTATGCATTGATGCGGAGTGCCGAAATGATTGATTATAATGTAACCAATCAACAAATTGGGAATCGGATGATTATCAAACGCCGGGCTGATCGATTTAAAAATTAACGTTGACTTTTTAGATTGAGACGCTTATTCTAAAAACATACTTTTATTTAGAAGAGTAGATTAATGCGATCTGTCCAGAGAGTTACGCTGAAGTTGAGAAGTAACCGGGTCCTTATTCGAACCACACCTAAGGCGAAGTATTTTAAAATTATTGAAAAAACAAATGAATATAATTGGTTCACCGCAGTATAGGTGGATACCATGAGATATGGTATGTGAGCAGTGGCGAGTAATCGTTATTGAAATTGGGGTGGAACCACGAAATTCAATCGTCCTCAGGTATGGCAATTAGCTGTACCTGAGGATTTTTTATTTTAATGGGCAAAAGTGTAAATGAAAGTTATAAATAGTAACTAGATAGGGACGGTGTAAGAATACAATGGATTATATTTGGAATATTTTACCGAGCTTATTAGATGGGCTCAAAATGACCTTTGGTGTCTTTGGGCTAACTTTATTAGGGGCTTTGCCATTGGGGATGGTCGTAGCTGCGGCATTGCGCTCTGATTTGGATGTTTTACGTGGAATTATGAATGTTTATATCTGGATTATGCGGGGGACGCCATTATTATTGCAAATTGTCTTTGTCTATTATGGTTTAAGCTTAGCGCAAATTGCGACATTCCCGCGTTTTGAAGCAGCGGTAGTTACCTTTATCTTAAATTACGCGGCTTATTTTGCTGAAATTTTTCGTGGTGGCTTTCAAGGAATTTCTCAAGGTCAATATGACGGTGCCAAGGTATTGGGTTTTAGCCCCTTTCAGACCTTTAAACTTATTATTCTACCGCAAGTAACTAAGGCAGTAATGCCAGCAATTGGGAATGAAGTAGTAAATTTGGTCAAAGATTCGTCATTGGTCTATGTGATTGGATTGGGTGATTTAATGCGCGCCGGTAACATTGCGGCAGCACGTGATGTCACTTTAATTCCCTATATTTTGGTGGGAATTTTATACCTTGGACTAACAGCTGTTGCAACGATTGTGATGCGTCAAATTGAGCATCGTTTAAATTATTACCGGTAAGGAGAAGACGCTGATGTTAAAAATTGAAAACTTAGCTAAAGCATATGGGGATCGGACGATTTTTAAAAATTTGAACTTGACCTTGCCGGCTGGCGAAGTATTAGCGATTGTGGGGCCTTCGGGGATTGGTAAGACAACCTTTTTAAAGATTATTGCCGGGTTATTACCAGCTGATGCAGGACAAATGATTTTAGATGATCAACCCTTGGACTTATCTGGGTACCGCAAAGATGCCCGCGTGGGGGTGATTTTTCAAGATTTTAATCTCTTTCCACAATATTCAGTATTAAAAAACGTGACTTTAGCGCCTCAGACGGTGAAGCATTTACGTCCACAAAACGCGCAAGCCCTGGGCGAACAATTACTATCAGAATTAGGCTTAGCGGCGCAAATGAATCAATATCCATTCCAATTATCTGGAGGGCAAAAACAACGGGTAGCGATTGCTCGGGCGTTAGCGATGCAACCAGGTATGCTTGCGTATGATGAACCAACATCTGGTTTAGACGCTGAGTCAACGCAACGGGTGATTGATGTAATTTTGCAGTTGAAAGAACAGGGAACGACGCAATTAGTTGTGACGCACGATTTATCTTTTGCTAAAGCAATTGCGGATCGAACTTTAGATTTTGGAAATGAGGTTGAGCGCGGATGAAATGGACAAAGCATCAATGGTTAGGCAACGGACTGGTGCTATTAGTTGTTGTGCTGTTATCTTTAGGGATTCATTGGAAAAGTAATCATCCCAAAGACCATTGGCAAGCGATGCAACAAACTAAAACGGTGGTTGTTGGAATTGACGATACCTTTGTACCCATGGGCTTTCGCAATCAACAAGGCCATTTAGTTGGTTTTGATGTTGATTTAGCACGCGCAGCTTTTAAGGATATGGGGCTGAAGGTTAAGTTTCAAGTAATTGATTGGTCGATGAAAGAGACGGAACTAAAAACCGGGCACGTTGATGTGATTTGGAACGGATATACGGCGACCCCCGACCGAGCCAAGCAGTTGGCCTTTTCTAAACCATATGCCTATAATCAACAAGTGATCTTAGTTTTAAAAGATTCTCCATACCAGAACGTAAAAGCTTTGAAGGGGCGGAGTTTAGGCTTGCAAACTGGTTCGTCAGGAATGCAAGTATATAACCAAGAACCGGCTAAGTTAAAACAAAGCATCGGGCAAACAATCCAGTATGATACTTTTGATAAAGCTTTGGATGATGTGGCTGTCAACCGGATTCAAGGGGTTCTAGTTGATAGTAATTACGCTCAATATTATTTACGGCATACTCCGCACGCTGACCGTTTCATGATTTTAAAACCTGGTTATGATAAGGAGGCTTTTGTGGTGGGGATGCGTCCCGAAGACCATGCGTTAAAACAAGCACTCAATCAAGAGTTGGCAAAGCTTGAAAAAAATGGTAACATCAATAAGTTGTCGAAAAAATATTTTGGCACACCAACGCCATAATTAGACTTAAAATAAATTGAATATAATTGATAAACACCAAAATGAGGTCGTATTTTTTACGCCTTCATTTTTTATTTGCGTAATTAGGAGGATGGTAAATATGAAGCAAACAAGTATGGCATTGAAGTGGTTACTGATTGCTAGTTTTATAAATAATTTTGCCTTAGGGTTTATTTGGCCGCTAACTTCCATCTATTTGCACGATCAGTTACATCAAACCTTGGTCGTGGTGGGCTGGGTGATGTTAATGAATGCCCTAGGTCAAATGTTAGGAAGCCTAATTTCGGGTTATTTGTTTGATCGTTTTCAGCCATTTAACTTGATTCGGCTAGGGGTCGGGGTGATGGCGTTATCCCAGGTGGCCTTTATTCTATGGCATGGCTGGCCAGCTTATCCTATTATTTTAACGATTACCGGACTTTTTAGTGGTTGGAATACAGCGGCTATTAATTCATATGGAACTCAAGTACATCATCACGATGGTCGTTATGTTTTTAATATGCTATATTTTATTGCTAATTTTGGAATGGTTTTCGCAACCGCTTTGGTGGGGGTTATTTATAATTACGGTATCGTGTGGCTTTTCTTGATTTCATTAGTGATGTATGGTGTTTTATTGGTGATTTTACAACGTCATTTTAATTTCACCATTCAAAATGTAGAAATGGAAGATGCCAAAGCCTCTCAAACTAGTAAGAAACTCCCCGAGTGGAATGCACGGGTTGTTTGGACGGTGGTTGTCGGTTTGAGTGTCTTATGGATTGCGTATTCACAATGGCAAGGAAATTTGTCGGTGTATATGTCAGATGACCTGCATTTGCCTCTGTGGCAATATTCGATGCTTTGGACTATTAACGGCTTGTTGATTGCGGTAATTCAGCTTTCAATGAATGCATTGAATCTAGCCGAGAATGAGCGAAGCATGCGTTTGCAAATCTTTGGCGGAATTGCTTGCTTTGGTTTGGCCTTTGTGTTTTTACCATTCGTTAAAACTTTTTGGGGCTTTGCGATTGCGATGACGATTACGACCTTTGGTGAAGCAACCGCTTTTCCAATGATTCCAGCCTTAATCAATGAATTAACCCCAAATAAACTAAAAGGACGTTTTCAAGGTCTGGCTGCCGCCGCACCCGCAGCTGGAAAAGCTGTGGGCCCATTGCTAGGTGGGATGATGATAGAGCGTTTTAATTACCAGACCATGTTTTACTCAGCGAGTGGTTTGGTTGGCGTGACCTTAATTGTCGTAATGGCTATTTTAATAATTGGGGCAAAGTACGTTAAAAAATATGGATAATATCTATTGAATTAAGTGGTTAAGACCAAAAAATTTATTTTTGGTCTTTTTTGTTTGTTATTAAATACGCAAGCTAAGTCAAATGAATTAAATGAGAAAAACGCCATATAAATCATATATTTAATTCATAAACTTAAAATTAAATCTGGGGATGTAATCATAAGATTATGGTGATGTGTCGACTTAAATTAATTTTAAAATTGAATATTACGAATGATGGGATTGATTGAATTATAATTCACAATTGTAAGTCACAAAACGTCACATCTGAAGCACAAAAAAGACTACTAATGTAACCGCTTTCAAGATAAAGTAAAGGAGTAGATGAAATGTATTAATTAGGTGTCCGTTAAGGAGTAATATTATGTCTGGTAAAATGAAACAACGTTTTGCATATGCGTTTGGAGCTTTTGGTCATGATGCATATTATGTCACACTTTCAACGTATTTTATGATATTTGTAACGAGTACGTTGTTTGCGGGAGCGAATAAGGTCGATGAAGCAAAGTATATTGGAATAGTTACTTCACTAGTAGTTGGAATTCGGTTAGTAGAAATTATTTTTGATCCAATTATTGGAAGTATTATTGATAGCACGAAAACTAAATATGGTAAGTTTAAGCCATGGTTAGTGATTGGTGGAACTGTTTCGGCGATTGCTTTAGTGGTTATTTATACAAATTTTTTTGGTTTAGCGGTTAATAAGCCTTCGTTGTATTTAGGTTTGTTTGCAATTATCTTTATTATCTTGGATGCTTTTTATTCATTTAAAGACATTGCTTTTTGGTCAATGATTCCTGCTTTGTCCAATGATACGGCTGAACGAGGAACCTTAGCCACATTTGCACGGTTTGGTTCTTCCTTGGGGGCCAATGGAACTACGGCTTTAGTCGTTCCAATGTTGGCCTTCTTTACAGCCTTAACTGGTGGCAAAGGTGAAGAAAGTGCCGCTGGTTGGTTCTGGTTTGCCGTCGTGATTGCGGTTTTGTCAGCGGGATCGGCACTAATCACCGCGAAGTTTTCTAAGGAAAATGACACGATTTTGCGAACCAAGGGTCAAAGTGAGAAATATAATATTATTGATATCTTCAAAGCCATCTTTATGAATGACCAGTTGATGTGGTTAGCCATTTCATATATGTTCTATGCGATTGCCAATGTTGCCACGACTGGTGTCTTGATGTTTTACTTCAAATTTGTGATTGGAAGTTCCAGCGAGTTTGCGATTGTGGGAATCGTTTCCATGATTACCGGAATTATCGCTGTACCTTTGTTCCCAATTTTGGTTAAAAAAATTACACGACGTTATGTCTTTATTAGTGGAATTACTTTGATGCTGCTTGGTTATGTGATGTTTATGACGGCTGGAATTAATTTAACTTTGGTTATAATTGGTTTAATCCTGTTCTATTTCCCACAACAATTGATTTTCTTGTCAGTTTTGATGACGATTACGGATTCGGTTGAGTATGGGCAATGGAAGAATGGAGTACGTAAAGAAGCGGTGACCTTATCGCTACGACCTTTGTTGGATAAGTTAGCGGGGGCTTTTTCAAACGCGATTGTTGGCTTCGTTGCCATCGCAGCTGGGATGACTGGTAGTGCAACTGCACAAGATATTACCAGTGCTGGTATTCATACGTATAAGATGTATGCGTTCGTCATTCCGGCAGTTTTGATGTTAATTTCAATGATTATTTTCGTTTGGAAGATTAAGTTAACGGAGAAGCGGCATGCTGAAATCGTGAAGGAATTGGAAATTCGTTATCAAGATGAAGCTCAGGCTGAATAAGTTGTAATGCATGATTATATGTCAATAGATGAGATAAAGGAGTATGAACATGGCAAGAATTAAGGAATTAAATACTAAATTTGCAGAAAAGTTTGGACCTAAGCAAACAGAACAATTCTTTGCACCAGGGCGGATTAATTTGATTGGGGAGCACACCGATTATAATGGCGGACATGTTTTCCCTGCTTCAATTACTTATGGAACGTATGGAGTAGCTTATAAGCGTCAAGACGCAAAAATTTTCTTGTATTCTATGAATTTTGAAGCTGACGGAATAATTCAAGTTGATATGGATCATCTTGAGTATGATGAAAAGCATGGTTGGGCTAATTATGTCAAAGGGGTTGTTTTGATGCTTCAAAGGCAAGGTTATTATTTTGACTCTGGCTTTGATTTGTTGGTTCAAGGTAATATTCCAAATGGGGCTGGACTTTCATCATCAGCCTCATTAGAGTTATTAGTTGGAGTTATGCTACAAGACCTCTTTAAGCTTGAAGTTAACCGGTTGGATTTGGTGATGACCGGGCAACAAGTTGAAAATGAATATTTCGGATTAAATACTGGAATCATGGATCAATTTGCAATTGGCTTTGGTCGGGCCAACGAAGCGATTCTTTTAGATGTGAATACGATGAAGCATGAAATGGTACCAGTTGAATTAGGTAAGTATAAGATTGTAATCATGAACACGAATAAGCGCCGCGAGTTGAGCGATTCAAAGTATAATGAGCGCCGAGCTGAGTGTGAGGAAGCCCTGAAGCGGTTACAGACAAAGTTAGATATTAAGTCCTTAGGTGAGCTCACGGAAGCGGAATTTGAAGCTAATCAACAATTGATTGGGGATGAAATCTTAATTAAGCGTGCCCGTCATGCGGTGAGCGAAAATCAGCGGACGATTGAAGCAAAAGATGCTTTGACAGCAGGTAAGTTAGCTGAATTCGGTCAATTGTTGAATGCCTCGCATGCTTCATTGCGTGATGATTATGAAGTAACCGGGCTAGAGTTGGATACATTAGTGAATGCGGCTCAAGCACAACCGGGTGTTTTAGGTGCTCGAATGACGGGAGCTGGTTTTGGTGGCTGCGCAATTGCTTTAGTCGATACGGATAAAATTGCTAACTTTGAAAATCATGTTTATGATGCATATATGGAAAAGGTTGGGTATGCCCCAGAATTTTATGTAGCTCAAATTGGTGATGGTGCCAAAAAGTTGCGTGATGATGAATAATAATGATTAATAAGAGGGTAAAATGATGCAGGTAAGTCAAGCAGTGCATGATTTAGTAACAATAGCAATTGAAAATGGGCGGATTCAAGCCGAGGATCGAATTTATCAACAGAATATGTTATTACGGTTGATTGGTGTGACCAATTTTGAACCAGTGGCGCAAACAATTGAAAAAGATCCGTTGCGCTTGCTTGATGTTTTATTAGAGCAGGCACGACAAGCTGGTGAGATTAATGCAGCAGTGAATGAAGACATGATGACGGCCTTAATTATGGATACCATCACGCCATTACCTAGCCAAGTGAATCATAATTTTTGGCAAAGATATGATGAAAGTCCGAAAGCGGCAACTGATTACTTCTATCAATTATCGCAACAAAATGATTACATTAAGACCCGTGCGATAGCGAAAAACATCCACTACTATGGTGATAGTCCATATGGTCAAATGGAAATTACGATTAATTTGTCTAAGCCGGAAAAGGACCCTAAAGCGATTGCAGCGGCTGCTAAGTTACCGACGCATCAATACCCACAATGTGCTTTATGTATGGAAAATGAAGGATTCTTTGGTAGCTTAAATCAAGCTGGACGCAGTAATCATCGAGTGATTCACTTACAGTTGCAAGGGGCCGACTGGGGCTTTCAATATTCGCCGTATGCTTATTTTAATGAGCACGCCATTGTTTTAAACCATGAGCATCGACCAATGGTTGTAAACCGAGCTAGTTTAGAACGTTTAGCTGATTTTGTGGAACAATTTCCACACTATATGATTGGATCTAATGCTGATTTACCAATTGTTGGCGGTTCGATTTTAACGCATGATCATTATCAAGCTGGTCAGCACGAATTTCCAATGGCTAAGGCCTCATTGCGGAAAAGTTTTCCTTTAGCTGATTTTCCGAAAGTACAAGCGGGGATTGTTGAATGGCCCATGAGTGTGATTCGGCTGAGGTCTGCTGATAAGTATCAGTTAATTGATGCAGCCGAACGGGTGATGAACCATTGGAACCATTATAGTCAACCAGCATTGTTGATTAATGCTTTTGATGCAGTTGGGCAAAGGCATCATACAATCACCCCTATTATGCGGCGACGCGGAGCGGATTTTGAATTAGACTTGGTCTTGCGGGACAATAATATCAGTGCTGAGTTCCCTGATGGTATTTTTCATCCACATCCTGATGTGCAGCATATTAAAAAGGAGAACATCGGTCTCATTGAAGTGATGGGTCTGGCGATTTTGCCACCAAGATTAGTGCCTGAATTAGCGGAAATTAAAAAGGCATTGCAAGGCTTTTCGGCAAATGTGGCGCCGATGCATCAACCATGGTTAGCAGAATTACAAGCAGGTTCATTTGATGCTAATGATGAACAAGCTGTCGATCAATATGTTGACCAAGCGGTGGCGGATGTTTTCACTCGCGTATTGGAAGATGCGGGCGTGTTTAAAAAAGATGCAACTGGGGAACAAGGGTTTGACGATTTTATTGCCAGTTTAAATAAATAATTAAAAAGCACGTATCAAGGTATGTCTTGGTATGTGCTTTTTGGTGAGTTTAGGTGGTCCGGCGCACAGGTTTGGCTGCATTAATTAAATTTTGAATTTCTGAGACAGCAACTTGGGTGGTACGGAGCCGCTTATGTTGTTTTCGATATTGGCTTGGAGTTTCACCAGTTATTTTTAGAAAAGCACGACTGAAGACAGCTACATTATTAAAACCAACCATTTCGGCAATTTTTTCAATCGTCAATTGTTGTGATTGGAGGAGTTCACTAGCTTTATTGATTCGTACACCAATAAGCCAGGCTTTGGGGGACATGCTAAAATTACTGGTAAAAATGCGTGAAAGATATGAACGGTCAATATTTAAAGCATGGGCCACATCAGTCACTGAAATACCTTGCTCATAGTGATTATCCATATATTCGCGGGCAAACCGAGCTAAGCGCGAACCTTTGAAGGACGGAGCGGGTGCTTGATATGGCACGTTTTCTTTTGAAAGTTGTAATAACAATTGATTTACAATTAAATTTAGCTGTAATTCACTCTGTGGACTGGCATCTGATAGATTGAGCGTTTCGGCAATTAAATTTAAGTATTGATCATTATTGGAGCTATGAAAAATCTGTTGATGATTTTTAAAGGGGGATAATTCTTCAATAATCTGGGCGGCTTGGGTGCCATTAAAAGAAATCCAAGCATACGACCAAGGATTTTTAATATCGGATTGATAAAAGATAGTCTCGTGGGGGCGAATTAAAAATGCATCGCCGGAGTTTAGATGAAATTGTTGATCTTCAACGAAAAAGAGTCCTTGTCCGGATAAGACGAAGTGAATGATGAAGTCGTGGCGTTTTGCAGGACCAAAGGTATGGAAGGGCAAAGTTTGGCTAATGCCACTAAAAATATAAAAGATACTTGCTTGAAAAGTATGAGTATCAACTAAATTATAAATTGATTTTTCCACGATCATTACCTCCATTGGTGAAAACGCTTACTATCTTTTAGTTTAGCACATTGTTGAAAAGATAAGTTTATGGAACTGAAGAAAAGGGCTTGCTATTATTGAATAGGTCTTTTATAATTGGTATATACCATTAAGATAAAGGGGAATATCATGAAGATTATTAAAGTTAAAGATCAAGTTGAAGGTGGAAAAGTTGGCGCTCAAGTTTTTGCGGATGCATTGTCTAATGGCGCCCAAGTTTTTGGACTAGCAACTGGGTCATCACCAATTTCAATTTATGATACGATTACGGCAAGTGAGATGGACTTTTCTAATAAAGTTTCTGTTAACTTAGACGAGTATAAGGGAATTGCTGGTACTCATGAACAAAGTTATCGATACTTCATGAATAAACACTTTTTTAGCAAGAAGCCATTTAAAGAAAGCTTTGTTCCAGATGGTTTGAACCCTGATGGTGATGCTGAAGCTGCGCGCTATGATACAATTTTGGAAAAATATCCACGTGATTTGCAAATTCTTGGACTAGGTCGGAATGGGCATATCGGTTTTAATGAACCTGGAACTTCATTTGAATCAACGACGCATGAAGTTGATTTAACTGAATCAACGATTGAAGCGAATGCACGTTTCTTTACTAATAAGGAAGAAGTGCCAAAACAAGCCTATTCAATGGGAATTAAGTCAATTATGGAAGCTAAGCAAATCTTAGTCGTTGCCTATGGTGAAAACAAGGCGGAGGCGATTAAGGCGATGATTGAGGGACCTGTTTCTGAAGATGTACCAGCTTCAGTTTTGCAAAAGCATGATAATGTTATTGTGATTTTGGATGAAGCAGCAGCAAGTAAGCTATAATTAATGAATTAAAAACGCAAAGTGGGATGAAAATCGGCACTTGGCGTTTTTTTGTTTGGATGAGTTATATGTTTGGTTGTTTTTGGTTTCTGGTAAGTGGTAAGTTGAAATTATCTAAGTATGTCTTGATGTTGATTGACGGTGATGAGGTTATTGAATTGATTAAACAACGATGAAGTTGCACGGTGTTCATCCGTTCAAAGGGACCATAACACAACCTTATCGAATAAATACAACCAATAAGTATAGAACCAAGTCATTATTTTTAATTTAACAACACAATTTTTTCGCCTCAATCAATACAAGATTAATCAAAAAAATATTTAGTTTTCGTTTGACAAAACTAAATAAACAACTATAATAATGTTTGTTAGTTAATTTATAACGAAACTAAATATAAATGAGGGCAATTATTATGGATCAAAATAATATATTAGAAAATTTAACGGAGCTAATGCGTCAACCAAGCTTGTGGTTTACGATGATGACACGCAATGATGAACATCGGCAACGTCCAAATAATCAACGGCGTCTTTTACGAATTTTAAGTACCAGTGATCAACCTATTACTGCAGGTACAATTGCGGACATTTTAGATATTCGACCAGCTTCTGTAACACAAATTATTAAAAAGTTAGAAGACGAAAGCAGAGTTGAACGTATTAAAGACCAACAGGACGCGCGGATTGTTTTAATTAAGATTACACAAAAAGGTCGTGATTTTTTGGACCAACTTGATTTAACTAGAAACAAAATTGAAGATGAAATATTTAATATTTTTACGGATGAAGAACAAATACAATTTGGAACGCAACTAGAGCAATTAAATAATCATCTAAATTCAGAGGAATTTGATAAGCAATTTATGACACATTTGAGTGAACAACAACGCGCACAATTTAATGAAATTAAGAACCGGAATCATTATTTTGGGCATCACTTACATCGAGGACCAAATCCAAGACATAATTTTAATGATCAGCCTAGGTTCTAAATTATTAGTAAAAAGAGGAAAGCAATTATGCAACGCGAACAACGAAAAAACAGATTAACTAAAGCCAATTCAGAAGCTGGTGGGGCAAAAAGTTTGATTAAGATTATTAAAATGGCACACCCACAATGGGGGGTAATGATAATTGGATTGTTTTTATCATTAATTGGAGTATTTGCCAATTTATTAGCGCCTAAATATTCAGGGAAATTGATTAATTTATTCATGGGAAAACATGGAATGGACTATCAGTTAATAAGTATTGTATTAGCGCTCTTTATCGGCGGTGCATTAATTTCCGCTGCAGGAAGTTTTTTAACATCAGTTGCAGGAGAGCAATTAGTTAAAAATCTACGAACTATTGTTTGGAAGCATTTGTCAATTCTAAAAGTTAGCTATTTTGATCAAACTAAATCTGGAGAAATCACATCACGGCTAACTAATGACACAACACAAGTAAAGCGCTTAGTTGCCAATGATCTGCCTAATTTTGTAACGAATGTTCTACAAATGTTAGGAGCGGTAGTACTGATGTTTTCTACTGATTGGCACCTCGCTCTTTGGATTTTACTAGCAGCTCCAGTAACATTATTGCTATTGTTACCAATAATGAAGTTTTCTAGAAAAGTAGGACATGCTACTCAGGACGCCATGGCTGATTTTTCAGGTGTTGCACAAGAAACATTAGCTGAAATGCGCTTAGTAAAATCATCTGGCGCTGAAGACCAAATCATCTCTACGGGAGATTCTGCAATTAACCGTCTATTTAAATTTGGTAGAAAAGAAGCGATCGTTGATGGAATCGTCGGGCCAATGATGAGTTTAGTTATGATGGGACTTTTTGTCGTAATTTTAGTGGTTGGCGCGTTAAGAATTGCTGATGGACAATCAACAATGGGAACATTATTTAGCTTTTTAATGTATTTATTCCAAATAATGCCAGCCTTTATGGTTTTAGGAACTTTTTCAACAACCTATGCCAAAACTCAAGGATCAACGCAACGTTTAACTGAAATTTTAAATGAAGAACCTGAAGATTTTGAAAAAGGACAAACGATAGACGTTGAAGGTCAAACTTTAAAAACAAAAAATATCGACTTTGGTTATACATCCTCTGAAGAGATTTTACATAATATTACAATCGAGGCTAAGCCCAACACGATTGTAGCTTTTGTAGGACCATCAGGAGGTGGAAAATCAACTATATTCCAATTATTAGAACGCTTTTATACACCAAATAACGGAAGTATTCAAATTGGAAATCAAACTATTAATAATATTAATTTGAAAAATTGGCGACAACAAATCGGCTTCGTAGCACAGGATTCTGCAATTATGGCGGGAACAATTCGTGAAAATTTAACTTATGGATCCGATGAAGAATATACCGATGACCAATTATGGCATGTCCTACAATTAGCATATGCTGATCAATTTGTTAAAAATATGCCAAATCAATTAGAAACACAAGTCGGTGAACGCGGAATCATGGTTTCAGGTGGTCAACGACAACGTTTAGCAATTGCGCGAGCTTTTCTCCGAAATCCTAAAATTTTAATGTTAGATGAAGCCACAGCATCACTTGACTCTGAATCTGAAGCCATGGTACAAAAAGCATTAGAAAAACTAATGCAAAATCGAACAACCTTAGTCATTGCACATAGGCTAGCAACAATTGTAGATGCTGATAAAATTTATTTTGTAGAACAAGGAAAAATTACAGGTTCTGGTTCACATAATGAATTATTAAAAAATCATCCATTATATAAAGAATACGTACAAGAACAGTTGGTCACACAATAAATATATATAAAATCATGATCTTTTTTGACCATGATTTTTTTATGTATTTGTAAAATAATTAAATTTTATGAAAAACGAAATAACAAATAAGGATAATTTAAAAATATTTTATAATAGCCTTCAAGAATCTCTTTGCCGTTTTTCCCATATGTCAGTATGTCCACTGAAACGAACCTTAGGAATATCATTATTTTCAGACACGAACATTTTTTGCAAAAGGGCCTTCTTTAGCTCTTGCAGTTTTTCACCCTTACGCTGGTTGACTGTGATGAGGTTGTCGAGTTTTTTGAAAAATGAACTTACTTTTACTATCTCATTATTGTTTATTGGTACTCTAATTTCAAAAGATTTTACCTTTTTAGAATTTAGGTTAGACTGCGTTCCTGTTGAAATGAGTCTTTCCCATTCACCAAAATCAAATGATTTCTTTAATCTTTGATAAACATAATCACGCAAATCATTATTGTCAAATACCATATTATAAAATGCTTGAGACGTGGCTAAATCAGTATTTAATATAGCCAATTTTCCAACAGATGCATACATAGCTAAGCTAATGGCACCTTTTGGGACAACCCAAGCTGCTGAATTATTCAATCCACGCTCTGAAATATGTTTATTAGTATCATCAATGAAACCATTTGAATTAGAAATATCTGTAATACCAAGAAAAGGAATATTTCCTTCATAATATTCTGCAATAGTAGACTTGGGTGTACCTCCAGAGCCTCCCTTTATAATTAAATTCTCCAACTTCCGCTTTTCCCAAGTGTAAGTTAAATTTAACAAAAATTATGGTATTTCACGGTATAATAGACAATAAACTATGTAAAATGTAGAGGAGCTACAAAAAATGGCGTTGACGGCAGAAAAAGAAGCCTTAATCTGGAAAACTTTGAATGATACACGTGGTAAGATTTCCCCATCTCAATATCAAAATTATATATTTGGGGTGATGTTTTATAAATTCTTATCAGAAAAAGCGCAATCTTGGCTTGATAGTGTATTGCGTGGTGAAACTTGGGAAAGTGTGTGGAACCAAGATGCTGATAAAGCTGCTAGCTTCATGCAAAAAAATTTAGGTTATGTTATCCAGCCAGGGGATATGTTTTCAGATTGGAAAGATGCCATTGATGAGGACAAGTTTAATATTTCGATGGTAGGGGATGCTTTGATTCATTTTAATCAGGGTGTGAGTGTTGAAGCTAAAGATGATTTTTCGGGTATTTTCGATGATATGGATTTAGGTTCAACACGTCTAGGAGCTAATGCGCAAACTCGTACTGCAACTATGATTGATTGGGTCAATTTAATGGATAAGATTGAATTGGAAGATGATGCAGATGTCTTAGGTGATTTATATGAATATTTGATTGGAATGTTTGCTGCTAATTCTGGTGCTAAGGCAGGAGAGTTCTATACACCGCACCAAGTGTCAGATATAATGGCACGTATTTTAACGTCAGGTCGCGAAAATAAAGAACGTTATAGTTTATATGATCCAACTATGGGGTCAGGCTCATTATTGTTGACTACGGCATCATATATGAAAAATGCGGGTGTACAAGGAGCCATTAAATATTATGGGCAAGAACTAATTACAACAACATATAATTTGGCTCGTATGAATATGATGATGCATGGGGTAGAATATAACGATATTACACTGCGTAATAATGATACATTAGAAGGTGATTGGCCTGATGGTGTTGTAGGCGGTGTCGATAGTCCCCGGATGTTTGATGCTGTTATGGCTAATCCACCATATTCACAAAATTGGGATAATACTCATCGTGAAGATGATCCACGGTTTAAATACGGTGTAGCGCCGAAATCTAAGGCGGATTTTGCGTTCTTATTGCATAGCTTATATCATTTAAAAAATGATGGGCGCATGGCAATTGTATTACCCCATGGTGTATTATTCCGAGGTTCTGCAGAAGAACGGATTCGGAAGGAATTATTAGAAAACCACCATATTACAACCATTATTGGTTTGCCAGAGAAGATATTTACTAATACGGGAATCCCAACAATTATTATGATTTTAGAAAAAAATCGTAGTAATGATGATGTTCTATTTATTGATGCCTCAAAGGGATTTGAAAAGCAAAAAAATTCAAATAAATTGCGACAAGAAGATATAGATAAGATTGTCGAGACGTATTTGTCACGCCAAAACGTTGAAAAATATGCTCATGTTGCGTCGATGGATGAAATTCGTGAAAATGATTATAACCTTAACATTCCACGGTATGTTGATACTTTTGAAGAAGAAGAACCTGTTGATGCACAACAATTGTTGGAAGATATGAAAAAGATAAATAGTGATGAGCTTTCTTTGACAAATGATTTGAACAATATGATGGGACAATTAGTTGCAACAGATGCTGAAAGCCAAGAATACTTAAATCTGTTGAAGGAGGTTCTGAAATAATGAACGTTCGGAATTCAACAGACAACAAACCAGGAATACGTTTTGCAGGATATACTGACGCGTGGGAAAAGCGGAAGTTGGGGGATATAAGTAAAAGATTAGATAATTTACGAAAGCCTGTAACTTTTAATAAACGTATTTCTGGCGATACACCATATTATGGAGCAAATGGAATACAAGATTATGTATTTGGATACACACACAATGGTGAATATATTCTAATTGCTGAAGATGGTGCTAGTGATATAAATAATTATCCTGTTCATTATGTAGAGGGTAAAGTATGGGTTAATAATCATGCGCACGTTTTACAAGCTATAACTAATTGTTCTGATAATTTATTTTTAATGAATAATATAAAAAGAATTAATTTAGAACCTTATCTTGTGGGTGGAAAGCGACCTAAATTAAATTCAGGTACATTAATAAGTTTGACAATTTGTTTACCCAGTTACGAAGAACAAACCCAAATCGGTGACCTATTTCAAAAGCTCGACAACCTCATCACAGTCAACCAGCGTAAAGGTGAAAAATTGCAAGAGCTAAAAAAAGCCCTTTTGCAAAAAATGTTCGTGTCTGAGAATAATGATATTCCTGAGATTCGTTTCAGTGGATATACTGACGCTTGGGTACAGCGTAAGTTTGGTGAACTGATTGAAAGTTACGTTGAAAAAACAACAATTAACAATCAATATCCGGTTTTGACTTCATCTCAACAAGGACTAATGTTGCAGCAAGAGTACTTTGCTGATAATCAGGTAACGTCAGCTGATAACGTTGGGTACTTTGTTTTGCCAAAGGGATATGCCACATATCGTTCGAGATCTGACAATGGCGTTTTTAAGTTCAATGTGAACCACATCATTGATAAAGGCGTTATTAGTTATTTCTATCCCGTCTTTTATTCAAAAACACAGAATATCGACTTTCTTACAATCACGTTGAACGAGACTCAAAAACATCAAGTTTCTATTTTGGCAGAAGGTACCGGTCAAAAGGTACTGTCATTAAATAAGCTGAAATCTTTGAAGCCATCCGTTCCATCAATTGAGGAGCAAGATACAATCGTTGCATTTCTAACTATCTTGGACAACCTCATCACAGTCAACCAGCGTAAAGTGGAAAAATTACAAGAACTGAAGAAAGCATTATTACAAAAGATGTTTGTATAGTTCGGATTATTACGAATAGAGGGGAGGCATAGGATACGATGGTGTTGGAAAATAAATTAGGTATTACAAATTCTGCTGAATTGGTACAAAAAGAAGAAAAAATTACGAAGGCTAGAGCTAAGCGTCTATTTGACTCAGGTGATATTAACGATATGCCAGTTGGTACTTTTACTGGGTTAGCGTCAATTCACCAGTATTTATTTGCAGATGTATATCATTTTGCGGGTAAGCTACGTGATATTAATATTGCTAAAGGTAATTTCCGATTTGCACCGATAATGTATCTAAAAGCTGCTTTAGATTATATTGATACTATGCCTCAGGAGACGTTTGATGAGATTGTAGAAAAATATGTAGAAATGAATGTGGCGCATCCTTTCAGAGAAGGAAACGGACGAAGCATGCGTATTTGGTTAGATTTGATTTTAAAGCAAGAGTTGGGCAAAGTTGTGGATTGGTCGAATCTTGATAAAGATGATTATTTATTGGCAATGGAACGCAGTCCAGTCAAAGATCTTGAAATTAAATATTTATTGAAAAATTCATTGATAGATGATATTAATGATAGAGAGGTTTATATGAAAGGGATTGACCAATCATATTATTATGAAGGTTATACCATATATAAAACTGATGAATTAGATTAAGCGGGGAAACCTGCGTACATATTATGATAAGGAATATATAATGGCAGAAGACAAGTTTGAACAAGCGGTGATTACTAAATTAATGGCCGAGGGCTGGGAATATCGAGATGATTTATCTGGTAAGACGGCTAAAATGTTGTATGATAACTGGCGAAAAATTTTGAATGAAAATAATGAACGTAGGTTAGAGGGAATCCCACTTTCGGATACTGAATTTGAAAGCGTTAAGTTGGAACTAAATAAGAATAAGACACCTTATGAAGCGCAGTTAATGATGGCTGGTGCCGGCGGGGTGGGAACTATTCCATTAATTCGAGACGATGGTACTAAGCTCGAACTAGCGATTTTCTATGGTGACGAAGTGGCTGGGGGACGTTCACGTTATGAGATTGTGAATCAAGTGACATTTGACGAATTACCTTTTACACTAAGTAAGAAGCGACGTATTGACGTCATGTTGTTGATTAATGGTCTTCCTGTGGCTCACATTGAAGAAAAAGATGAATCACTTCAAAATCAATGGAATGCGTTTGAGCAATTTCAAAAATATGATGGTGATGGAATGTTTACTGGATTGTTTTCGTTTGTGCAAGTTATGTTTGTACTATCGCAGCATTCAGCACATTATTTTGCTCGACCTAAGAACAGTAATGCCTATAATAAGGACTTTGTGTTTGGTTGGCGTGATGACAATGGTCAAGATGTGACAGATGCAATGGAATTTATTCATCAAGTCATGGGCATCCCAGCATTACATCGATTAGTTACAGTAAATATGATTCCAGATGCCGCTAATGATAACTTGATGGTAATGCGTTCTTATCAAATTCAAGCTACCCGTGCTATCCTAGATCGTATGCGCCAAATGGATATGAATAATTTCATTGAAAAAGAGGGTGGATATGTTTGGCATACTACCGGTTCTGGGAAGACGGTAACATCGTTTAAGGTGGCTCAATTATTGGCATCAATGCCTAAAGTGCGCCATGTTTTGTTTATTGTGGACCGTGTTGACTTGGTCAATCAAACGTACGAAAATTTTAAAGCGTTTGCTTATAAGACCTTTGAAGATAGAATCAAGGTTGTTGACGGGCATAAATTGAAGCGGGAACTCAATCGAAAACAGGGGACATCACAAGGGGTATCAAATATTTATTTGATTACAATTCAAGGATTGGATCGAGCGGTCAAAGATAATTTGGTTTCAGATGAACGATTGGTTATTTTGATGGATGAAGCGCATCGTTCAGCCAGTGGAGATTCAGTTACTCGTATTAAAAATGCTTTCCCGAAAACAACCTGGTTTGGTTTTACGGGGACGCCGAATTTTTATAGTGATGAAGTTAATGAAGTTAAAACAACTAAAAATATTTCAACGTATGACATTTTTGGAGAACGTTTGCATCAATATACAATTAAGGACGCAATTGGTGATGGAAATGTATTAGGATTTGATGTGACGTATTATACGCCTGAAATTGAAGCTAATAATTCGGATTTAACTGATGATGAACTAGAAAAAGCGGTTTATTCGTCATTTCCTTATCGACAAGCAGTTGTGCAAGATATTATTAATAATTGGCATAAAAATCATTCAGGTCCGATTGAGATGGGAATTAGACAGCCTAATCAATTTCATGGAATTTTTGCAGTTTCTGGAAAACAAGCGGTTGTCGCATATTATAATTTGTTCCAGAAGATGGCGCCTGAATTGCGGGTTGCGATAAGTTATTCACGCGACGAAGATAACGGACAAGGAACTTCAGACCTACAATTGGCTTTGAAGCAAGCAATGGTGGATTATTCAAACTTTTATGGAACGATTAATTTTGTAGAGACAAAAGATCCTGAACGTAATTATTTAAATGATATTACGAAGCGCATCGCACATAAGAAGCCATATAATAAAAAGGTAACGCCTGAACAAGAAAGTAATGCACCTCAACGATTAGACTTAATAATTGTGTCAGATCAATTATTAACTGGATTTGATTCTAAATATGTTAATACAATATATATGGATAAGTTGTTAAGGGAAGGGATGCTAATTCAAGCAATGTCTCGGACTAATCGAACTATTGATAGGAATGCTAAGCCGCATGGAAAGGTCCGCTTTTTCCGTAAAGGTGATGCTATGGAGAAAAATGTCCAGAATGCGTTAGTTATTTATACTAAGGGAGGCAATGATACATTGGCCGATGCCAAAAAGGCCCCTGATGATACAGAAAAAATCGATTTATTCTCTAAGAATCTTCTAGCTCCTAAATTAGGTAGTCAAATTATGGACTTAAACCCCAAAATTGAGTGTCTGAAAGAAATCGCTGGCGCTGATTTTAGTCAAATTCCAAAGTCAGAAACTGAACAGGTGAAATTTGTAACACTGGCGGCAGAGGTCAATCAGCAAATACAGCGTTTGGTACAACAAGATTACACTTTTGGTTTAGAGGTGTCAGCGGTTGATGAGTCAGGGCATGAGACTGGAGAGAAGATTGATTTAGATATTAAGGATGAGACTGAATTCAGTGCGTTGCAAGCGCGCTTGCATGATGTTAATGCGTTGTTGCCCGATGGAATACAAATTGATTTAACAGAAATTCAGATTGCTATTGATTTGTACAATCATGAAATCATCGATTATGATAAATTAGTTGAGCTATTAAATAATTTCATGGATGAAAATTCGCAAGCTAATCGTAAAGCAATTGAAGATCATATCATACCTTTGGACGAGGATGATCGTTTAGAGGTTTTAGATGTGGTAGATAGGATTGAGGATGGCGTTTATCATAAGCATTTTGATACTAATTCTTTACAGATGGAACGTAAGCGTGTTCGTTCAGATCGTCAGGAATTAAAAATTCGTCGTTGGTCAGCGGATCATGGTTATAACGGGAATGATATTATTTCAGCATATGATTTATACTTACCAGGTGTTTCTTTAAATGATAATCCAAAGTTAAAAACTAAGATTGAAGAATTAGAGGCTAGTTTAGACTTAGGCTTCTTTGAATTGGCAGATTTTGAAGATTCTTTGTTTGATTTTTTTAAGTCTATGAAATAATTCATAGAAAATAGTGTCCCTTTTTGGTGACACTATTTTTTTATGGAGGTGACAAAGTATGTCACAAGAAAAAAGCTTAACTTTTCATGCTTATTATCTGCAGTGGATGGAGTTATATAAAAAAGATGCGGTTCGGCCTATTACGTATGCTAAATATATTCAAACACAAAAGGCACTTAAAGTATTAGCCCCAGATTTGATGATGAATCAGTTAACACGGCAGATGTATCAAACCATTCTAAATGATTATGCACTTACGCATGAAAAACAGACGGTTTTAGATTTTCATCATCAAATACGCACAGCAGTTTTGGATGCTTTAGAAGAAGGTTATTTGGTCGTTGATCCAACAAGAAAAGTGGTTATCAAGGGAACGGTAACTCAACAACATAAAGTGAAATTTTTAAATCAACAACAATTAACAAAATTGCTAGCACAATTAAATTTAGGTGATGAGCTGAATTGGGATTATTTTTTACTATTGATTGCAAAAACGGGATTGCGTTTTAGTGAGGCGTTGGCGCTAACACCAAATGATTTTGATTTGTCACGCTTAACGATTTCAGTGAATAAGACATGGGATTATAAAAATGCTGAAGGGGGTGGCTTTTCACAAACTAAGAATACGGCGTCGGTTCGAAAAATACCAATTGATTGGCAAATTGCCATGCAATTTGCGAAAATGATTGATGGTAAACCCAGAGAATGGCCTATATTTGTAACGCCCGGTAAAAAAATTTATAATGCCACACCCAATGATCGATTAGAAAAATATTGTCAAAAAGCTGATATTCCAGAAATAAGCATTCATGGATTGCGCCATACGCATGCTTCATTATTGTTGTATGCCGGGGTATCGATTGGCTCCGTGGCACGTAGATTAGGACATTCGAATATGAATACGACGCAGCGGACTTACTTGCACGTAATTCGTGAATTAGAAAATGCTGATACTGATAAAATTATGCGTTATTTGACGACATTGATGTAAAGAGAGCGAATATCATGTGACATATAGGCATTAGGCCAATGTTATAAATTTCCCGAAGTTGAACAATCAGACCGGTCATTGATTACACGGTTGAAAAAGCTTGAAAAACGCCTGTAAACGTTTCATGGTTCAGTTTTTTTGCCCCTCAAAATTTGATATAATACAAGAAAACGTATTCTTGGAGGAATCAGATGACCTATCGGATGCTTGTCTCAGATTTAGATGAAACTTTATTAAATAATGATGGAACGGTGAACCCTAAAAACGTTGCAGCGATTAAGGCAGCCGTGGCTCAAGGCTTTAAATTTGTGCCAAATACTGGGCGATCTTTTAACTCGGTGCAACCACTACTTGAAACATTAGGTTTGAAGGGTTTAAAGGACCAATACGTTATCTCTTATAACGGGGGCGCCATCGTCGAAAATGCTGGTAATAAAGTTTTGTTGACGCGTGCGCTCGATCCACAGTTAGCCAATCAAATATTTGAGGCTGGGATTCAAGTTAATCCAGAAATTGATGCACATATTTACACAGTCAATCATTTGTTTATTTATAATTTATCGGTGACAGATCGGCGTTATATGAACGAACGGGCGGTTCCATATCAAGAAATTGAGCGCCCAGATGCTGATTTTTGGACAAGTGCGGAGCCAATTATGAAAGTGATTTTTGAACACCCCAAGCTCGCCGTCCGTGAGCAAATTATGGAGCAAGTCTTAGCAACGATTGGGGCAGATGCGGTTGAAGCCACATATTCTTCAAGCCGCTATGTTGAATTTAATCGAGCCGGGGTGGAAAAAGGTTCAGCGACGCAATTATTAGCGGAACAATTAGGCATGGATATGGTTGAAGTCATGGCAATCGGTGACAATTCTAATGATTTGGCGATGCTGAAGGCAGCGGGATTAGGTATTGCAGTGGCAAATGGAATTGAAGAAGTTAAAAAGACGGCTAAGGTGGTGATGGAACACGATAATAATCATGGTGCGGTTGCCGAAGCCTTAGAAAAGTATGTGTTAAAAGGGGTTGATGATGCATCGATTTAGTACTTTCTTGGGCGCCATTATATGCTTTTTAATTTTAATTTGTTGGAATATATTAGTTGGCATTTTGCGGTGGGATAACTGGATTTTAATTACTGGAGATATTATTTTATTTGCCCTTCTATCCATTGGCATGACCCGGTTAACCATCTGGTCGGAAAAAACAAAACAAAAAAAGCGAGATGCAACTGATGAGCAGTAAAAATAAACAGACTTCAATGATTGTATTAGTAGGAATTGGGTATTTGTGTTTTGGTCTGTTAATGGATGCCATTATTCAAAATATTGGAATACTCACGGCGCAGGGCGTGCCATATTTGTTGCATAAATTAGCAGGTTGGATGGCATTCAAAGCTGGGGCAAGTACACAGTTTGTGATGTATTTGAGCCATATACGGCCCGATAGTTGGTTGGCGATTGTTTTGATGTTATTAGTCATGAGTGGTCTTTTATATGGAACAATGCGAGTGTTGTGGCGTGGAATTAAACTCCAAGCCCCCGATACGGGCTGGCATCATTTAGAAGCGTCTCATAGCTGGTGGATTTTAAAAGGTTACGGGTTAATCCTGTTAGGTGGAATGCTGGCTGGAATTTTGGAAAGCTTAGTGCAAAACCAGCAGACTACAGCTGCTAATCAGCAGCAATTAGAACACATGGCCCACTCTGGTCTTATGTTGCAAAGTATGACGATTTTCATGGCCGTCATTTTAGCCCCTCTTTTGGAAGAAGCCATTTTTCGTGGCGTGGTGATGAATTACTTTGTTCGGCAGACCCGATGGCATTTAAATATGTGGTTATCGGCAATCTTATTTGGTTGGTTTCATGTGTTCTTGCAAACTTTTCAATGGACCGCTTTTTTACAATACACGTTAACCGGCTTAGTGTTGGCTTATGTTTATCAGCGAACGCGGCAGTTGCAGTATCCAATGTTATTACATTGTCTAAACAATTCGATTGCGATGCTTATCATCTTAAGTCAAGCAAATTAGCGTATAATAGAAGATGAGAGAGTAGGAAGAGCTTGAGTTATGAAGGAGGCTTCTTTGTAATGAGTGATTATATTTATACAACCTATGGGACCGAAGCGGTATTAAAAATGATTCAAGCCAAACAAGCACCACGACCTTTGTTTTTGGCCGTTGATGTGGCTGATAGTGAACATTTTCAATTAATTGAAAAAACTAATAATTCGGATTCTCCTTTTCAAAGTGGGACGCGTTATGAAATTTTGAAAACACAAAAACCAGAATTTGAATTGCGTGGGTTAATGCATTGGGAATATGTAACGTTAAATGATGATGAACGCGAGCCGTTTATTTTACGCTGGCAACAGTGGGCGCAAAAGCAAAAGCAGATGGGGATGTTAAATGAGGCGTTATTACAGGTGCCACATAGTTTCGAATATGCCTTGTTAAGCACCTGGCGCCAAAATAGTGATCTAATGTTAGCTCAGCCAGAGCGTAAACGTTTCTTAGCGCCGTTAGCTGGGGATAATAGTTATCATCATTTACGCCAGAAAGATTTTGCTTTTGCCCAGTTGCGGCAGACCCATTGAGGTAGAAATTAGTTGGGTGTAAAAAGATAGATGATTGAGGAAAAGCATATGCCAGAAATGGATAAACTGAAGTTAAAGCAACAAAATGGGGCCAAGGATGTGGGGACCTCGTTAAAAAGTGTTTTTGGGCAGCATGCGCAGATGCGTGCAGAATTCCAGAAAATACGGGATGTTTTGTTGGGAGATGCTGAAATTAAAGCCTTCATTGCTAAATATCAGCCGGAATTGACAGCCCAAATTTTTGATCGTGATTTAGCGACGATTTATGAATACTATCTGCAAAAACAAAAGGCGCAACAAGGTCTTTCGGATGTACATCCGGGTTATGATCCTGAATTATTGTTTGTTGATCAACAGGTGGTAATTCAATATCATGAAACCGCACAAACCAAGCAACGTGAGGATAAATTAAAGGCGGCGAGTCGGATTCAAGTTTTGGGGATGCCCAAAGAGTTGAAGAAGGCGCGGATGGGTGATTTTCAAGATGCTGATGCTGGCATGTTGGGAGCAGTTTTGGCTGTCACCCAATTCATTGATGCTTATACTCAAGATCCGCAAGCCTTCCATCCGGGATTATACCTACAAGGTCCATACGGCGTCGGGAAAACTTACCTCTTAGGCGCCATGGCGAATCAATTAGCAGCTGAAGAGGTTGAAGTGTTGCTAGTACATTACCCCACATTAGCAGCCAATATGAAAGAGGCTATTAGTGATTCGACAATGAATATGAAACCATTGCGTGAAAAAATGCGCACGGTCGCGGTTTTGGTGCTTGATGATATTGGTGCAGAAATTGACGGTAGTGGCTGGGTGCGTGATGATGTTTTAAGTGTAGTCTTAGATTATCGCATGCAAAATGGATTGACCACGTTTTTCACTTCTAATTTTTCAATGGCACAATTGGAAAATGAGCATTTTGCTAACTCTAGTAAGGGGGTTGAGCCGGTTAAGGCCGGGCGCTTGATGCAACGGATTAAGTATTTAGCACACGAAATGCCAGTTAATGGTCCTAACCGGAGATTAAATTAAAAATGATAAATAAATGAGAAAAATATTGACGCGAATTTTTCTCATTAAAGTCGTTAAAAAGCTGACGAAACTTTATTTTGGTCAGCTTTTTTTTGCTGAAATTAGTAGCGAAAATGAGAATGTTATGCTAAACTGATTAAGTTTAATAATAAATAATATAAAAAATAGATATAGGTAGGTTGCTAAAAATGCAAAAAATCTTAGTAATTGAAGATGAGGCCAATTTGGCACGCTTCGTGGAATTAGAATTACAGCACGAAGGCTACGAAACAGTTGTAACTGATAATGGTCGGTCTGGTTTGGACTTATCTTTGGAAGAGAATTTTGATCTGATTTTACTAGATTTAATGCTTCCCGAATTGAGTGGGTTAGAAGTCGCACGGCGTTTACGTGAAGTAAAAAATACGCCGATTATTATGATGACCGCTCGTGATTCGGTCATTGATCGTGTTTCTGGCTTGGATTATGGGGCAGATGATTATGTTGTGAAGCCTTTTGCGATTGAAGAATTATTAGCGCGGATTCGGGCTTTGTTGCGCCGTATTAATATTGAAACGCAAGAACATGCTAACCATCAGAGCATCGTTAAATATCGTGATTTGATTGTGGAAAAAGAAAATCGAATCGCGCGACGTGGAGATGAAATCATTAATTTGACTAAGCGTGAATATGAATTGCTCGTGATTTTAATGGAAAATATTAATGTCGTGCAGTCGCGAGAAGTCTTGTTAGCCAAGGTTTGGGGATATGATGAGAATGTTGAAACGAATGTGGTCGATGTTTATATTCGTTATTTGCGAAATAAGATTGACCTAAGTGATTCTAAGACATCTTATATCCAGACGGTCCGGGGAACGGGCTATGTAATGCGACAATAATTAGCGAGGCCTTACAATGGAAGAATTAGCCATTGTCAATGAAAATTCCACAGCTGAAACCGGTATATCACTGAAATGGAAGTGGGCGTTAGGTTCAGCAGTGGGCTTTTTTTTGATAACCATTTGTTTTAGTTATGTTTTAATTACGGCGTTTACAAACCAAATGATTCTAGATGAACGTAAGTCGGTGCAAGAATCAATGAATTGGGTGACGCAACGTTTGCGAACGGCCGATTTCAAAAAAAGTTCGCCCTCCGCAATTGAAAATGATATTATTGCCACCCATCATCTATCAGAAAAGCAAGCTCCAGGTTTGATTGAAACGATGCGAACGGACATGGAAGTGCATATTTATGATTTAAAACAGCAACGCTATCCCCGCGCATCAATGAATCAAAAGCCACAAAAAGCGGCGCGTATCCAAGTGACAAAAGATCAACATCGGCAAAAGATTATTATTGGACGGCAAACACTTTATAATAATCAGCATCAACCCATTGGTCAAGTTGAGGTAATTAATCACTTAGATAAATATCATCGGATGTTTAAACGCATTACTTGGATTACGATTATCACCATGATTTTAGGAGTACTCTTAATTGCAATTTGGGGTTATTGGTTAGCTCAGTACTTATTGCGTCCGGTCCAAGCGATTCGAAAAGTGGTCAATGCTACAAAGTTGGACCCGCAATCTCCGCAACGGGTGGAATTAGATCATCGGGCCAATGATGAGCTGACGGAATTAGCTACTTTGTTAAACAATACCTTAGATCAGCTGCAAAGTGTAATGTTGATGCAGCATCAGTTCGTCGAAGATGTTTCACATGAACTCCGCACTCCAGTGGCGATTGTGAAAGGGCATATGGAATTATTAAATCGTTGGGGGAAAGATGATCCTAAAATTTTGGCTGAATCAATTGATGCTTCGTTAAGTGAGATGCGTCGGATGGAAGGTTTAGTTCAAGAAATGTTGGACTTAACTCGGGCAGATCAAGTTGAACTAGCTTTTAAAGGCGGGAATACCGATGTTAAAGAATTAGTTAATGCTGTCTATAATAATTTCAAATTAGTTTATGCAGATTTTATTTTTATTTTAGATGATGATTTACGGCAACCGGTGTATGTGAATATGTCACGCGATCATTTAGAACAAGTCTTAATTATCTTGTCTGATAATGCGGTTAAATATTCTAAAGACCGGCGTGAAATTCATTATTCAGTCTCACAAACCGCTAGTCAGGTGCAAATTACAGTGCAAGATTTTGGTGAAGGGGTCGCGCCTGAAGATGCTAAGCGCGTCTTTGATCGTTTTTACCGTGTTGATAAAGCTCGTTCCCGTAAACAGGGCGGCAATGGTTTGGGGCTAAGTATTGCTCAGAAATTGATTGAAGGGTATGGAGGAAAGATTGTTCTAGAATCAGCTTTGGGTTATGGATCAATTTTACGGATTACTTTACCTATAAGAAAGAAAGAGTAACGGTATTTAGGACTTTGAAAAAAATTTTCAAAATGTAACTGTAAAATTGTAAGAGATTATGTGAAAAAGTAAGCGTAAGATGGTATAATGGAATTATACAAATGTAAGCGTTTAATTTTTCGGAGGTTTTAATCATGAAAGTTGCAGTTATTGGATGTACTCACGCTGGAATTTTTTCAGCACGTGGAATTTTAGAAACAGCCCCAGAAGCTGATATTACTGTCTTTGAGCGAAATGATTCTGTCTCATTTTTATCATGTGGAATTGCGCTTTGGGTTGGAGATCACGTTTCAGACCCTGCTAAGATGTTTTATGATTCTGTGGAAAGCATGGAAGCTGATGGCATCAAGATGAAAATGCAACATGACGTGACTAAAGCTGATTTGGTGACAAAAACTTTAACTTATAAAAATTTGATCACTGAAGAAGAAACAACTGAACAATATGATAAAATTGTTGTCACGACTGGTTCAAAACCTGTTTTGCCATCAATTCCTGGAATTGATGGAGAAAATATTTTCAAGTGCAAAAATTGGGATGATGCTAAGGCCATTAAAGAGGCTGCCAAGGATGCTAAATCGGCCATTGTGATTGGAGCTGGTTATATCGGGGCTGAAATTGCTGAACAATTCTCAGTAACAGGTGTTAAGACAACTTTGATTGATGGATTAGATCGGGTTTTGGCTAAGAATTTCGATAAAGCAATTACTGATGAGATTGAAGCAGAATATAAAGACCATGGCGTTACTTTAGGTTTAGGACAAATGGTTCAAAGCTTTGAGCAAACGGAAAATGGTGTCAAAGTTATCACAGATAAGGGCGAATATGAAGCTGATATCGCCGTGCTTGGAATTGGTTTCTCGCCACGGACTGATTTGTTTACAGGTCAAGTTGACATGATTAAAAACGGTGCAATTATCGTTGATAAATATATGCAAACTTCTGTTCCTGACGTTTACGCTGCAGGTGATTCCGCTACAGTCTTCTACAACCCAACGCAACAAAATGATTACATTCCTTTGGCTACCAACGCGGTGCGTCAAGGTATCCTGGTTGGAAAGAATATTTTGAAGCCAACAGTTGCATACTTGGGTACGCAATCAACTTCAGCAGTGGAATTATACGACCACGCGATGGCTGCTTCTGGCTTGAATGAGCAATTGGCTCAAGCTCGTGGAATTACTGGTTATGATACAGTTACGATTGAGCAAGATTACCGACCAGACTTCATGTTAACTACAACGCCAGTTCGGGCTACCTTGTTGTGGGATGTTAAGACACGTCGCGTTTTGGGCGGTGAATTCTATTCAAAGCATGACATTTCACAAACAGCGAATGCTCTGTCATTGGCGATTCAAAATCAAATGACAATTGATGATTTGGCGATGTCTGATTTCTTATTCCAACCAAATTTCAGTCAACCAATTAATTTCTTGGGTGCAGTAGCCATGGCGGCAGCCGCTAAGTAATTAAAATTAAAAAGCTTGTGCATTGGATTGATGAATGCACAAGCTTTTTTAACGAATTGCATTATACAAGGAATGAAAACGGTTAAATTCATGAACTTGGTTGCCGAAGTGGGTTGTAATACCGTATAATGAAAAAGAGATAAGTGAACTTTTTTGACGGAGGGCTGCGCTGATGCAAGCGATTTTAGATGAATTACAGGTGACCGCAAAAGACTATCATAAGCAGTTACAGCAAATGGTAAAGAAGGTTAATTTGACGATTGCTGAATGGAAGCTACTGACGCAGGTCACGGACGGCATTGATACGCAAGATAAATTAAGTCAAGCAATGGAACTTGATAATTCAACGCTTTCTCGTCAATTGAAATCGTTAGAACAAAAAAAGGCAATTGAGCACCAAGCCAAGGGGCGCGATCATCGTCAGCTGACATATCAAGTCACTGCACAAGGTCAAGCCCAGTTGGCAACTTTGACAACGCAAAATGAAATGCTAGAACAACGCGTTTTCAAAATGTGGTCAGATGAAGAGCAAACAATGTTGCGAATTCTCTTGAAACGTTTAGGGAAATCATTAAGTAAAGTGGTCGATTAAGTCGGAGATGCGTTATAATTGAAAATATGGTTTTTAGCCAGCATGATTAAAATGGATTGTTGACTAGGCAGTTAATTAATATCATCGTATAATGATATTAATTTATTTGTTTGATTATCGAAATAAAATGCTAGGATAAAGGATATTAACTATGAAAATTGCAATTATGACGGATTCAACGGCGACTCTAACCTCAGAGGAAGTGGAGCGATATAATATTAAGGTGATTCCAATTCCGATTATTTTTGAAGGAAAAGAATACAAAGAAAATGTCGATATTACGACCAAAGAATTTTATGATATGTTAAAGTCATCTGATTCTTTTCCTTCAACTTCACAACCAGCGATTGGCGAATTGATTGGAATTTATGAAAGCTTACGTGATGAAGGTTATGAGCAAGTGATTTCCATTCATTTGACAAGTACTATTTCTGGATTTATTAATAATGTTGATTCAATCAAAGATAAAATTGATGGTTTAGAAGTGATTCCAGTAGACTCAAAGATTACGGTGCGTTTGATGGGGTGGCAAGTGCTTAAAGCAGCGCGAATGGTTGAAGAAGGAAAAACGGCAGAAGAAATCGTCAATGTTCTGCATGAATTACAAAAGACCACGGATGAGTATTTTGTGGTTGATGATTTAAATAATTTGGTACGGGGTGGTCGATTGTCAAACGCTGGGGCGATTGTCGGAACCATGTTAAAGGTTAAACCTATTTTGACTTTTGATGCTAATTCAAATTATATCGTTCCGTATGAAAAAGTGCGTTCAATGAAGAAATCTAAGAAGCGGGTTGAAGAATTGTTTAAAAACGCCTTGATGAATGCGACTTATCCAATTAAGCCAATGATAATTCATGCTAATGCGCAATTGGAAGGTGAGGAATGGCGACAGGAATTAGCAGAAACGTATCCTGATTTGGACTTTGAATTGTCTCATTTCAGTCCAGTAATTGGAGTTCATTTAGGAGCAGGGGCGCTAGCTTTAGTTTGGATGCGTGACCCAGAAAGTTTATAATAAAGCAGGAGATGGTGGAGGATAAATCGTATGGCACAAGTAAAGATTGTAACGGATTCAACGGCAATTTTATCAGATGAGGAAATTGCGCAATTAGATATTACGGTTATTCCATTGACCGTGGTGATTGATGATGTACTCTACGAAGATGGAGTGACGTTGAGCCGAGAAGAATTTATGGAAAAGATGGAAGAAGCTAATAATCTACCTAAGACCTCAACGCCGGCGATTGGAGCGTTTTCGGATGTTTACGAACGGCTGACGGCCGATGGATCAGAAATTATTAGTATTCATTTAACGCCTGAATTGTCAGGAACATGTCAGACTGCTCAGCAGGCGGCACAATTAGTTAGTCCTGATCATATCCATGTGCTAAATTCTGCATTTATTGATCGTGCTTTAAGCTTTCAAGTAATTAAAGCGGCTAAATTAGCCCAAATGGGGGCCAGTGCGGCTGATATTTTATCTGAAATTGAAAAAACGAAGCAAAATACACAACTTTATTTGACATTAGACTCTTTGGATAATCTTTCAGCAGGTGGTCGAATTTCTAAAGCCACTGGTTTTATTGGGGGGTTGTTAAATATCAAAATTGGTGCGCATGTTGTTGATGGTGATATCATAGCGGAAGTTAAAGGACGTGGTGCTAAGACCATCCGGAACTACATTGACAAAATTGTTGATGAAATGCATGCGACTTCAGGAATTGAAATGATTGGGTTATCTCACGCTGGAATTCCGGAAAAAGCGGCAGAGTTGGGTGCACGTTTAGCGCAAGAGTTCCCAGAGGCTACGATTTCGATTAATCAAACTTCACCAGTGGTGGCTACTCACACTGGTGCAGGGGCATACGGATTGAGCTATTTGGTTAAAGGATAGTTGAATGATGAATGGGGCCTAAACAACTTGATTGTGTGGAGCCTTTTTTTGATATAATAATATCTTGCAACCATTCAAATGGATGTTGATATTTTGAAAGAAGGAAAACTGAGCTAAAATGCCAAAATTAGAAAAGTCAATTGTTAGTCTGTTGTTTGGATTAAGTGTAATGCTCCTAGGATTAGGAGGGATTTTACCAACGGTACAGGCCAAGAGTCGTGATAGTGTTGAGTTGGTGACAGTTGGTGACTCTTTAACTGAGGGGATTGGCGATACAAAAAATATGGGCGGTTATGAGCAAAGAATTGCTAAGAAAATTGAACATGTTGATCATCGCAAGGTAAAGACCGCTAATTTTGGAAAATCTGGTGATCGCTCAGACCAAATTTTAAAAAGAATTCAAGCTAATCCAACTGCACAAAAGAAAATCAAGCGTGCTGATGTATTGATAGTGACGGCAGGCGGAAATGATTTGCAGCAAAAGCTGTTTAAATTGATTCAAACGCAAAAAGAACCGAATATCATGCCAGAAATTCGGCATACTAAACCGCAGTATCAGCATAAATTCGAGCAACTTTTTGCATATTTGCGTGCCAAAAATCCACATGCCCCAATTTTTGTGTATGGAAACTATAACCCGTTATATGTATATCTAGCGAACCGGACTGACTTAAATCAGGCTGTTCATTTGTACAATGGGGTTAACAAGGACGTTGCCTTAGATGATAAAAACGCGTATTATGTTTCGGTATTTAAGCCTCTAACATATGGTCAATACCAAACGGCTTATAAAAAAGCTAAACTGGTGCGAGAGGCTAAAGAATCAGCGCAAGGCTCAACGGATAATAAAATGGTAGCTGCAGCTTTAAATCAACCGAATGGTGAAAAGAATCGCTATATTTCACCGGCAGATCATTTTCACCCGAATAACCAAGGGTATGATATTATGACCGATGAGTTGTTTAAAGTGATGCAAAAAAACAAGAAAGTATGGTTGAATTAAAATGAAGGTGCCAAAAGATCAACATAGTTTTCAACAAGGACGGCAATTAGGCCTTCTGTGGGGTATTGGAGGGACTTTAGTCGTGATGGTACTCCTAGCTTTGGTTTTAATTGCTCTGCCCCAGGGAAAAGAAAAACAATTTAAGACGGAGCAACCGATTCAAATGACGGATGCGATGATGGATGTTCAACTAACCAAACGCAATTTAAATGCGTGGATGAATAAGTATTTAAATGATGATCCTGATTTAAAAGGTAAATTCCGTTTTGAAATGGGCACGACTAGTATGATGGTCTATGGAACGACGAAATTATTAGGTCAAAAAGTAGATTATGGGATGAAAATGACGCCTTCAGTTACTAAAGAAGGAAATCTATTGCTTCATGCCGATTCAGTTGCGGTCGGCCAACTACCACTGCCGGTTAAATATGTCATGAATGGGCTTGGCAATAACTTAGATTTGCCCAAGTGGGTGACGGTTAATAGTAAAGCACAGACTATTTTAATTGATTTTACCAAAGTGCCTGAGGTTTCTGGAATGCGAATTAAAATTAAAAAATTAAACATGCAGCAGAATCAATTCATTTTCCAAGTGGGGTTATCTAATCATGCGTAGAACATTTTATCAATGGCTAATGACACAACGAGATCCAGTAACACATGATGCCGTAAAAAATTTTGCTAATGGTGCTTTTTATGATCAAAGTTTTCCGAAGCAAAGCAAAGATTTTGATGAAATATCCCGATATTTGGAAGAAAATGGGGGCTATTTACAATCAATGGACATCTTTGATGAAGCCTGGCAACAATACTTAGCTGCTGAAGAGTAGTCCGAAAAGGAGATTTAAAATGGGACAAATTATTCAATGGTATCCCGGTCATATGGCCAAGGCCATGCGTTTGATGCAAGAAAATTTAAAATACGTTGATGTTGTATTTGAACTAGTTGATGCCCGGATTCCATTAGCTTCGCGTAATCCAGAATTGAACCATGTCTTAGGAGATAAGCCTCGGTTGCTGATAATGACTAAGATGGATTTGGCCGACCCCAAAATTACCCAAGAATGGTTGCAAGATTTTGAACAACGTAATATTCCTGTCGTAGCGTTAAATGTGAAAGACCGAAAAACACCGCAAATTGTGACGAAAGCGGCACGTAAAATTTTAACTGAAAAATGGGATCAATTGGCTGAACGGGGCGTGAAAGATAAAGCGATTCGGGCGTTAGTTGTAGGGGTACCAAATGTTGGTAAGTCAACTTTGCTTAACCATTTGGTGATGAAAAACGTTGCTATTACCGGAGATCGACCGGGAGTGACGAAGAAATTACAGTGGTTAAAAACGCCGACTAATTTGGAATTGTTAGATACGCCAGGCGTGTTGTGGCCTAAATTTGAAAATCAAATTGTTGGTCAACATTTAGCGATGACGGGGGCCATCAAGGATCAATTAGTGAATTTAGATGACATTGCCTTGGCATTGTTAGAATTTATGCGCGGGTATCATCCAGAAGCGATTATTGAACGCTACAAGTTAGCGCCGGATAGTTTTGCACAGTTTAGTAATGTTGATTTGCTATTATTAATTACGCAAAAAATGGGCTATAAGGATGATTATGAGCGTGGTAGTGAGCGATTATTAATTGATTTGCGCCGGGGTAAATTGGGAACTTATACGATTGAACGGCCAACTGATCGGGAGGAATTAGGCTTTTTGGATGATGCAGGAAACGATTCAACAGATTAAAACGCGCTTGCAACAACCAATCGCTAGTGTAGAGCTAGAACGGTTAAAGCAAGATCCTCGGCAAGGCGTTCAGTTGGCGGTTCAGCAATATGAACGCCGTCAGCAAAAAAGGGCACATCAACAAGCAGCCTTTCAACAACGTTTGCAATTTGAACAGCGCTATTGGCAAGCAGGTGATTTAGTGGCAGGCATTGATGAGGTTGGACGTGGCCCTTTGGCGGGGCCCGTGGTCGCTGCGGCAGTCGTTTTAAATCAACATTTTGGTTTGTGGGAAGTCCATGATTCAAAGCAATTGAGTTTAAAAAAGCGACACGCCTTAGTCCCCCAGATTAAGGCACAAGTTTTGGACTATGCATTTGGTGTGGTGGAAGCGGATGAAATTGATGCATTGAATATTTATCAAGCTGCGCGGAAAGCCATGACGCTGGCATATCAAAATTTAACACAACAGCCAGCCGCTTTGTTGATTGATGCGATGGAACTGGATGTTGAAATGCCCCAGACTAGTTTGATTAAAGGGGATGACCGGAGCATTAGTATTGGGGCGGCTAGTATTTTGGCCAAAGATTACCGCGATCGATTGATGGCAACTTATGCTGAAGAATATCCAGGCTATGGGTTTGAAAAAAATGCTGGCTATGGTACTCAAGAACATTTAGCGGCGCTCGATCAATTGGGCGTGACGCCCCTTCATCGTAATACGTTTGCGCCGGTTAAAAAAAGATTGCGGTAATTTAGGCGGTTGGGTTCTTTTTTAACAAGGAGAACTCAATGATGAAACGAAATCAGTTTATTTTAATTTTCACCTTAATGACGCAGGTGCGGTTATCACAGAAAAACCAATTATTTAAAAGCATGGCTTGGCCCGCTGAGCAAGCTTGGTCAAATTGGTGTGCTGCGTTAAAAGCAGCAATGGTTGGTGATTTGCGAAAATCAGAACGAAGTCAGTTGCACAGACTTTTGCAGCAGGTGAACTTAAGCAACCAGCTGTTATCTATGGCAGCAACCATACCGTATATTACAATTTTTGATGGTACTTACCCGAATCGCTTAAAGGAGATTTGGAATCCACCGTTGGTTTTATTTTATCAAGGTAATTTAACATATTTGCAGCAACCATGTTTAACTGTTGTGGGTGCTAGGCAAAATGGAGCCTATGGACAGGTGATTTTACAGCAGTGGTTGCCTCAGTTGGTTGCGCAAGGAATCGTGATTGTTTCGGGCTTAGCGCGAGGTATTGATGCTTTAGCACATGAAATCACTTTGGCAGCTGGCGGAGCAACTGTGGCGGTGATTGGAACTGGCTTGATGCGTACTTATCCAGCCAGTCACCGCGCGTTACAAGCTGAAGTCAGTCGGCAAGGATTAATATTAAGTGAATATTTGCCAGATGTTGGACCGCAAAAACAATATTTTCCTGAGCGGAATCGAATTTTAGCTGGCCTGAGTTATAATACGTTGGTGGTAGAAGCCCGACGGAAATCTGGATCTTTGATTACGGCCGCCTTAGCTGTCCAGAATAACCGGAGTGTATTGGCTGTGCCTGGCGCGGTAATGTATGATTACGCGCAAGGCTGCAATGAATTGATCCGGCAAGGGGCTGAGCCAGTTTTAAATGCGCAAGATGTCATGCAGGCGTTAAAAGCTCACTATTGGTGGTTTTAACTTTAAGTGATTTTAGATAAAAAATGAAGAGGCTTGACAGAAAATTGAATTACAGGTACACTCGGGATATTCAGTAGATTGATTAGTTGAATGTAAGAGAAACTACGGTTGCTGTGAGTAGTGCAGGCTAATGAATTGAATTATTAAGTTTTTTAAATAGGCTGTATTTTGTGGACGGTCACTATTTAGAGAGCTCCCTTAATTTTTAAATAATAAAGAGATTCACTTTTGTGTGAATAATTCGGGTGGTACCGCGGAAATCACTTTCGTCCCAACTATGTCAATTGATGTAGTTGGGACGTTTTTTATTTAGAATTTGGTTGATGAAATTTATTATAAGAGCAGTCAGCGCAATTGGTTGAGGCTGTATGATTGGAAAATGAATAGATTGAGGTGTAAAGGTATGCAAAAACAAATGAAATGGGGCTTTAAAGGCGCCAGTTTACTAGTTATTATGATTTTAATAATCTTTAGTGTGGGCATCATTGGGATGAAGTTACCAGCTTACATCCCCTTGTTAGTTAGTTTATTAGTTAGTATGTTGTTCTTAAAAATATCTGGGGCCCATTGGGATGAATTACAAGTTGCGATGCTAGCGGGACTAAAGACAGGACTGGCCCCTTTATTCTTATTCTTGTTGATTGGGATGCTAATTGCGTTATGGATGGCCACGGGGGTGATTCCCACTTTAGTTTGGCTTGGCTTTAAAAGTGCTAATGTAACTTGGTTTTTACCTAGCACGGTTTTAGTGACCGCAGTGATTGGGTCAGTGATTGGTTCAGCTTTTACTACAATTGGAACGGTTGGGGTAGCCTTGATGGGAATTGGAACAAGCTTAGGCTTTTCTCCAGCAATGGTAGCTGGAGCAATTTTATCGGGGGCCATTTTTGGAGATAAATCATCACCTTTGTCGGATTCAACGAACTTAGCGTCGTCAATTGCTGAAGTCGACTTGTTCGCCCATATTCGCAATTTGATGTGGACCACATTGCCCGCTTTGGGTGTATCATTATTACTATTTACTTGGTTAGGGTTTGGACATCATGGTCATGCAGGACAAAGCTTAGCATCATTGATGGCATTATTGCATCCTACATGGTGGAGCGTGGTTCCACTAGGTCTATTAGTGGTGATGGCTATTTTGCGCATCCCTGCCATCCCAACTTTATTAATGAATGTTGGCGTATCAGCCTTAGCATTTTTGGTGCAAAATACGCCCAAAGATTTGGCTGACCTTTTGATGAACGGTTACCATACATCGTTGAATAATGCCTTATTAGCAGGATTATTAAATCGTGGGGGGATGATGCCGATGATGCCAACGATTATTATAATCATGTTTGCCTTAGCCCTTGGGGGTGTATTAACTGAGATGCGCGTTTTGCAAACTTTAATGGAACCTTTAGTCGTCAAAATTAATACAACTGCGGGCACCTTGACTGGATTGATTTTAAGTGGAATTGGAGCGAACTTTATGATTGGTGAGCAGTACTTGGCGACAATTTTACCCGGGCAGTTATGGAAGCCAGCTTTTGATCGCTTGAACATTTCACGGTTAGCCTTGAGTCGTGGGTTAGAAGATTCGGGGACGGTGGTGAATTATTTAGTACCGTGGGGCGTGGCTGGAAGCTTTGCGGCGCAAGCGTTAGGTGTTTCAGTGAGCGCATTTGTACCCTTTGTCTTTTTTGCCTTATTCTCACCCATTTTTTCATTGTTGTCAGCCTGGACAGGGTTAGGATTACCGGGTGAACGACCTGTGAAATAAGCCTCGTTAAATATTCGCGAGCTTGCTATAATTAGGTTATAATTAAAAAATAGGAGTTAAAGCATGTACGAATACTTAAAGGGAATTATAACCGTCTTGGCCCCCAAATTTGTTGTCATTGAAGTAGCGGGCGTCGGCTATCGGGTCGTTATGGGTAATTCATATCGTTTTACCGTGGGACAAGAAGCGCAGTTGTTTGTTGAGCAGGTGGTACGTGAAGATGCAATTACTTTGTATGGCTTTCAGACGGTTGATGAAAAGAATCTTTTTGACCAACTATTAGCTGTTTCTGGAATTGGACCGAAAAGTGCCTTGGCGATTTTGGCAAATGCAGATCATTCAGGATTGGTCCAAGCTATTGTTGCGGGGAATATTAATTATTTGACGAAATTCCCTGGGATTGGTAAAAAGACAGCACAACAAATGGTCTTAGACTTACAAAATAATTTATCCAAGTTACCATTTGATTTTCAAAATATTGAAGGAGTTGTGGCACCGGTGGCTTCAACTAATCCGGCACTTGATGATGCGTTGGAGGCTTTGCGTGCGCTAGGATATGGCGATCGAGAAGTTAAAAAGGTTGAAAAAACTCTGCAAAAGCAGCCAGATGCAACGACCTCTGATTATATTTCAGCGGGATTGAAATTATTAATTTAGTAGGAGTGAAGCATGGATGATGGGATTTTAGATCAGACAACACAAAATGCGGTCGAAGCCCAAGTAGAACAATCATTGCGTCCGCAAAAATTACAAGAATATATTGGTCAAGATGCTCTAAAACATCGCCTGCAAGTTTATATTCAAGCGGCACAGCAACGTGAAGAGGCGTTAGACCATGTTTTGTTATATGGCCCACCTGGGCTAGGGAAAACGACTTTGGCGTTAGTGATTGCTAATGAAATGGGTGTCAACATTAAAACGACCACCGGACCAGTTATTGAAAAGCAAGGTGACTTATTAGCCCTATTAAATGAATTACAACCGGGCGATATTTTGTTTATTGATGAAATTCATCGCTTGCCAAAAACAGTGGAAGAGATGCTATACTCGGCGATGGAAGATTATTATGTGGATATTATTGTCGGTGAGGGTGAGTCTTCGCATCCCGTTCATTTTCCGCTACCACCGTTTACCTTGATTGGAGCGACTACACGAGCGGGGATGTTATCTCAGCCTCTGCGAGATCGTTTTGGAATTGTTGAGCATATGAATTATTATACTGATACTGAATTAATGGCGATTACTTCGCGTTCAGCGCAAGTTTTCCAAATTCAAATCGGAGAAGAAGGCGCGCAGGCGTTGGCCAAGCGAGCACACGGGACACCACGAATTGCTAATCGCTTATTAAGACGGGTCCGAGATTTTGCGATGGTGCAAGGACAAGCTGAAATTGACCAGGCCATGGTGGACTACGCCTTGGGATTATTAAATATTGATCAGTCAGGCCTGGATCAAGTTGATTTAAAGCTATTAACGACAATTATTAATTATTATGACGGTGGTCCTGTTGGTATTAAAACGCTAGCGGTTAATATTGGCGAAGAAGTTGATACATTAGAAGAAATGTATGAACCATATTTGTTGCAAATTGGTTTTATCAAACGGACGGCACGAGGACGTATAGCCACACAATTAGCATATGAACATTTAGGTTTGGATTATCCAAAGAAAGAAGATAAAAAATGAGTTTATCAGAATATACTTTAGACGATTTTGATTATGATTTGCCACAAGAGTTGATTGCGCAAACACCATTAAAACAACGTGACAGCTCACGTTTATTAACATTGAATGCTGATACAGGAACAATGGAAGATCGTCATTTTTATGACATCTTAGATTGTTTAAATCCTGGGGATGCAATTGTGATGAATAATTCGCGAGTCTTACCTGCGCGTTTGCATGGTATTCGACCAGATACAGGGGGACATGTTGAAGTCTTAATGTTGCGTCAAGATCATGGAGATGTGTGGGAAACGTTAGTTAAGCCGGCGCGTAAATACCCTGTAGGTGCCCAAATTTCTTTTGGAGATGGTGAACTAACCGCGACAGTAGTGAAAAAGTTAGAGCATGGGGGCCGGATGGTGGAATTCCATTATGATGGAATCTTCTTAGAAGTTTTGGAATCGTTGGGTGAGATGCCTTTGCCTCCATATATTAAAGAAAAATTGGATGATCAAGAACGCTATCAGACGGTTTATTCCAAAGTAAATGGTTCAGCCGCGGCCCCAACCGCTGGGCTCCACTGGACACCAGAACTGTTAGCTAAGGTGGAAGCCAAGGGGATTAAGTTAGTTGAATTAACTTTACATGTTGGTTTGGGAACATTCCGTCCGGTTGAAACTAATAATTTAAATGAGCACAAAATGCATTCTGAATTCTATCAACTAAGTCAAGCAGCAGCGGATACTTTAAATGAAGTGCATGCAAATGGGGGCCGCATTATCGCGACTGGAACGACATCCATTCGTACTTTAGAGACGATTGGGTCAAAGTTTAATGGCGTCTTGCAAGCAGATTCAGGGTGGACTGACATTTTTATTAAGCCGGGTTATCAATGGACGGTGGTTGATGCCTTTATAACTAATTTCCACTTACCTAAGTCCACATTGGTGATGTTAGTCGCGGCTTTTACTGGTCGTGAAAACATTTTGAATGCTTATCAGCATGCGATTGAAGAGCGCTATCGGTTCTTTTCATTTGGTGATGCGATGTTCATCTATCGTTAGGAGAAATTATGCGACAATATAGTAAATTTGATCAATTTTTAATGGAAAAATACCCATTAAAAGAAGAATACTTGAATGATCCAGAGCGGCCAGTTATTTATGAATTATTGCATGTAGAAAAGCATACAGGCGCACGGCTAGGCCGGATTTACACCCGTCACGGGGTCGTGCACACACCAATGTTTATGCCGGTCGGGACCCAAGCTTCAGTTAAAAATGTGGCCCCGCGTGATTTGGAGGCTATTAATACGCAATTTATTTTGTCAAACACATATCATTTGTGGGTCCGTCCCGGGGATGATTTGATTGCTAAAGCGGGTGGTTTGCATAAATTTATGCAGTGGAATGGCCCAATTTTGACAGATTCTGGTGGTTTTCAAGTTTGGTCGTTAGCTAAAAATAATAAGATTTCGGAAGAAGGGGTCGATTTTAAAAACCACGTTGATGGGGCTTCGATGTTTTTATCTCCCGAAGTGGCTATGCGAATTCAAAATAACTTGGGTTCTGATGTGATGATGCAATTGGATGAGGCAATCCCTTATTTTGAAACGTATGATTATGTTAAAAATTCAGTTGAGCGAACGACACGCTGGGCTAAACGCGCTAAAATCGCTCATGCCCGGCCAAAGGACCAAGCCTTATTTGGAATCATCCAAGGAGCTGGGTTTAAAGAGTTGCGACGTTTATCTGCCGAAGGGTTAGTTGATCTTGATTTGCCTGGGTATGCTGTGGGTGGTTTGTCCGTGGGTGAATCAAAAGAGGAGATGAATCGAGTCTTAGACTTTACCGTTGATTGGATGCCTGCTGATAAACCTCGTTATTTGATGGGGGTGGCGGCACCGGATTCCTTAATTGATTCGGCGATTCGTGGTATTGATATGTTTGATTGTGTCTTGCCAACTCGTATTGCACGGAATGGATCATTGATGACTAAGCACGGTCGAATCGTTATAACAAATGGTAAATATAAAGATGACTTTAGTCTGATTGATGAAGATACAGAAGATTATGGTTCCCAAAACTTTACCAAGGCTTATTTGCATCATTTATTTAAAGCTAATGAGTTATTGGGTCAAAATATTGCGTCTGTTCATAATTTGCGATATCTGTTAAAGTTAATGGAAGAGATGCGTGAAGCGATTTATAATGATGAATTACTAGAATTTAGAGAACAAGTTCTGGAAGACTATGGTTATAATAAGCCCAATGCCCGTCTATTTTAAAAGTTATAGGAGATTTTAATAATGCAAATGAATAGTATTTTGATTTTTATCGCTTTCTTGGCCTTGATGTATTTTATGATGGTGCGTCCGCAACAAAAGGCAGCTAAGAAGCATCAAGAGATGTTACAACAATTGCAACCAGGGACAGAAGTGGTCACTATTGGTGGGTTACATGGCGTGATTGATCACGCTGATGAAAAAACAATTACTTTGGACGCCGATGGAGTGTTACTTACTTTTGAACGGGCGGCAATTAAAAATGTTGTAACGCCAGCTGCGCCTGAAGCTATAACTAAGGCGGAACCAGTTGAAGAAGACACGCTTACACATACGGATCGGGAAGATTAATCGTAGTGTAAGGTTAAATGATGGGCTTAGATTTATCATGCGGATAAGTCTAAGCCTTTTTATTATTTGGATGAATTAGGAATAAATTAATGTTAAAATGCTTAAAGTGACCAACAAGTTGAATATGAGCGTGGGGGTGGCAGATTTTGACAGATTTGTTAGAAGTACCAATTGTCTTGAATGCAGAACGTCAGATTATTCATGTAGATATGGATGCTTTTTACGCGCAAGTTGAAATACGCGAACACCCCGAATATCGGAATGAGATTCTAATCATCGGTAGTGATCCTCGCAAAAATGGCGGGCGTGGAGTCGTAGCGACTGCAAATTACGCAGCACGTAGGTTAGGTGTTCATTCTGCGATGAGTTCAAATGAAGCATTAAAATTAGCGCCGGAAGCGCATTTTGTGCAACCTGATTTCAAACTATATAAAACAGTTTCCAAACAAGTGCACGCCATTTTTCACCGTTATACGGATTTAGTTGAACCAGTTGCGTTTGATGAGGCGTATTTAGATGTAACGGGTCACCAATTAAATTTTGCATCAAGTGTGGAGTTAGCCCATCATTTACAACAGACCATTTATGAAGAACTGAATTTGACTTCTTCCGTGGGAGTTTCATTTAATAAATTTTTAGCCAAATTAGCATCAGAACATAATAAACCAGCGGGCTTTACGTTGGTCGGTCCGGCGGACGTTCGGGTATTTTTAGATGCTTTGCCAATTGCAGATGTGCGCGGCGTGGGCAGAAAAACTTTACCAGTGATGCATCAACTAGGTATTTACACCGGGCGGGATCTTTTTGAGCAAAATCAAACTGATTTGGCAACCCATTTTGGTAAGCTTGGATATGATTTATATCTTAGAATTCGTGGTGTTGATGATCGGCAAGTCCAAGGTAATCGGCAACGGAAGTCGTTGGGGAATGAGCGCACTTATGGCCCGCCCTTAGATAATGAGGAAGCAATTTTAGATGCATTGCGGGAATTAGCGATGCGATTGCAGCAAGATTTAATTCAAGCTCATTTTCACTGTAAGACGATAGTATTGAAGATGCGTGATGATGATTTTAAAACTGAGACTAGACGAATAACAGAAACGGACTTTATAATGAACCAAGTAGACGTTTTATATAATCTAGCTTTAGATCTATGGGAAGAAATGGGCGGATACCAACAGCCTATCCGTTTGCTGGGACTGACCGCTCAAAATTTAGCACCTGTTACTTTTGATGAGATTACTTTAGATTTATACGGGGAATAAAAGGTGTCGTATGTTATAATTTAAAGTTGGTGCTGTTGGAAAATTAAAAATAAAATTAAATGAAAATGAGAGAACAACTATGTCAGCAGAAACAAGTATTTTAGCAGCGATTAAGAAGTATGATACAATCATCATTCATCGGCATCAACGACCAGATCCAGACGCATTTGGATCGCAATTTGGGATGGCGGATTTAATTAAGCAATCCTTCCCGAATAAGGCTGTGTATGTGGTCGGAAAGATGAAACCGAGTGCTGAATGGTTGGGGGCAATGGATGAATTGGGCGACCAACTATATGATAATGCATTGGTAATTATTTTAGATACGGCGAATGCACCGCGCGTAGATGATGAACGCTGGGATAAAGCAGCTGAGATTATCAAAATTGACCATCACCCCAATGAAGAGCCTTATGGTGATTATAACTGGGTTGTTCCTTCGATGTCATCGACGTCGGAATTGGTTTTCAGCTTTTATCAAACCTTTAAGAATGAACTTAAATTATCTGATGCTGGCGCAGCAGCTCTTTATTATGGAATTGTTGGCGATACTGGTCGATTCCTATATGCTACTAATAGTCATACAATGGAGGTCGTAGCAGGTTTAATGCAATTTGATTTTGACTGGACTAGTCTTAGTCAAACCATGGACACCATTTCACCAGCCGCTGCTAAAATGTCAGGCTATGTTTTAAGTGAAATGCAATTAAATGATTTAGGCTTGAACTATATTATTTTAAAGAATGATGTGGTTGAAAGTTTTGACCTAGGTGATTTCGGAACGGCCTTTGTTGTTCCCTTATTAGGGAAGGTAAATACGGCTAAGGCCTGGATTGTTTTTGAAGAACAAGATGATCAAACTTACCGGGTACGTATTCGCTCAAGAAATATTGTGATTAATCAAGTGGCAGCACGCCACGGTGGTGGTGGACATCCTTTTGCATCAGGGGCTAAAGCAAAGGATCAAGCAGAGATAGAAACAATTATTGCCGAAGTGAACGCGACGCTAGCCGCGCAAGAAGAATAGAGGAAAAAATATGGCAAAATTTACAGACTATAATCTAAAGCCCGAAATTTATGCGGCCTTAGCAGAACTGCATTTTGAGAAACCTACGCCTGTTCAAGAAAAGATGATTCCAACGATTTTACAGGGGCGTTCGGTGGTGGGACAGTCACAGACTGGTTCAGGGAAGACACATGCGTTCTTAATTCCGATTTTTGAACATTTAACCCTAGCTAGTGAAGTGCAAGTCATTATTACAACACCGTCACGGGAATTAGCTGCGCAGATTGAACAGGCTGCTAAACAACTCGCTAATCATTTTGCACCAGAAGAACAACCTAAGATTGGTTATTACGTCGGTGGAACGGATAAAGCTCGGCAGATTAGCCAGTTAGAGACCGTTCAACCGCAGTTGGTTATTGGAACACCAGGGCGTATCTTAGATTTAAGCAAGATGGGTAAGCTCGACCTACATACCGCCCAGACCTTAGTGATTGATGAAGCGGACATGACGTTAGATGGTGGATTTCTACCAGATGTCGATGCCATCGCAGGAGCGCTTCCTTCTGATTTACAAATGATGGTGTTTTCAGCAACCATTCCACAAAAATTACAACCGTTTTTGAAAAAATACCTAAATAATCCAGTTGTGGAAGAAATTCCAAGTGAGACTGTGATTGCTAACACGATTACCAACTTGTTAGTTGGGACAAAGGGTCGGAGTAAAGATGAGGTGATTTATCATCTCTTAACGATGGGCTCTCCTTATATGGCTTTGGTATTTACAAATACAAAAGAGCGGGCGAAAGAATTAACGCAATATTTACGGCAAAAGCACTTAAAGGTGGCCGAAATTCATGGTGACGTTAAGCCACGCGAACGTAAGCGGACGATGGCGGCGATTCAACATTTAGATTATCAATACGTTGTTGCGACTGACTTGGCTGCCCGCGGAATTGATATTCCAGGCGTTGATTTAGTCATCAATGATGGAATTCCGAGTGAATTAGAATTCTTTATTCATCGGGTAGGTCGTACGGGACGTATGAACCAAGTTGGAACGGCCATTACTTTGTATAATCCTGATGAGGAACAACGTGTGGCTGCTGTGGAAGCTTTAGGGATTGAATTTGAACCCAAAAACTACGTGCAAGGTGAATTGCGCGATGGAATTGATCGGCGACGACGGCGTCAACGAAATAAATCAACAACTAAACTAGACCCAACGATGGTTGGAATGGTTAAAAAGAAAAAGAAAAAAGTTAAGCCCGGTTATAAGCGGCAAATTAAGAAGGCAATTGCCAAAGACGCACGCTTTAAGAAGCGGGTAGCGACGCGTGAAGAATTGCGGGCAAGTCGGAAAGCTAAAAAGAAGGCATCGGATCAAACGCATCGGCGTTAAACCAGAAAGGGGGCATAATGTTATTTTGGACACGTATTAAAGACTACGTAATTTTAATCGGTGGATTTATTGTAGGAGCGTTGCTGGTTGCGATTTCCATGAACTTCTTCTTTATCCCGAATAATATTTTCTCCGCTGGTTTCAATGGAGTTGCCCAATTGCTAAACCTCTTTTTGGAAGCGGTCTTCCACATTAAGGTTCAAGTTGGAACGGTGATTTTGCTCTTTAATATCCCAATTGCGATTGCTGGTTGGTTTTGGGCTGGACGCCGCTTCGTGGTTTTGAGTTTTTTAAATAATTTATTGGCTTCGGAACTTCAAATTATATTGCCTAAGGTGAGCATAGTTAATCATGAACCAATCTTGGCTGCGTTATTTGGTGGCGTGCTTTTAGGAGTTGGAATAGGATTAACGTTTAGGCTGGGCTTTTCAACTGGTGGAATGGACGTGGTTGCGGCGATTGTCCAAAAGCGAACGGGACGTTCAATTGGTTCCATTAGCATGGTGATTAATGGAATGATTGTTATTATCGCAGGCTTTTTCATTGGTTGGCAAAATGCGATGTATACGATTATTGGGATTTATGCAACGTCAACGGCGATGGACAGTATTTATACTAAGTATCGGAAGATGACAGCGTTTATCGTGACGAAGCATCCAGAAGAAGTAATCGAAACATTGCAGATCAATGTTGTTCGTGGAATTACGGTGATGGATTCAAAAGGGGCTTATACCAATGAGCCTTCCAAAACTTTGATGATGGTCTTGTCACGTTATGAACTAAGCGATATGGAATACTACACTAAAGAAGCAGATCCAGATGCGTTCATTAATGTCGTAAATACATTAACAGTCTCACAAAATTTTGTGAATGAAGATTTGCAACGGCAGATTCAGATGGAAAAAGTTGCTGCGCAAAAACAGATATCAGATGCATTGAATAATTAAAGGAGATAATTATGCCATTTGTACACGTAGAATTAGTTGAAGGGCGAACAGAAGCCCAATTAAAGGCGATGATGACTGAAATCACAGACGCCGTGGAAAAAAACGCTGGTGCACCACGTGAAGCTATCAAGGTAATTGTGGATGAGATGCCTAAAAATCGTTATATGGATGGTGGCAATTTGAAGTCAGAAGGTTAATTAATCTCTGATTTTAAGTTACACGGATTGGAATAAAAATGATACTAATTAACGCACGCTGTTAATTAGTATTTTTTTGAAATTAGGTAGAAAACGCTGGCGATAGCTAAGCTTGAAGGATGGGAGTATAGAAAGTATGACCGCTAAATATGTGATGGGAATTGATCAAGGGACCACAAGTACACGGGTCATTTTATATGATCATTTGGGGGCGACCGTGGGCTTAGTCCGGAAAAGTTTGAATGCAAAATTTCGACAGCCCGGGTGGGTCGAACAGGATGCAGCGTTAATTTGGGAAAATACGGCCACGTTAATGTTAGAAATTTTGGAACAGTATCAAATTGACAGTGCTGATATCGCCTCAATTGGGATTACAAATCAACGTGAAACAACGGTTTTATGGGACGCGGAGACAGGACAACCCTTAGCACCGGCGATTGTCTGGCAATCAAAGCAATCCACGCAAATAGCGGAACGCATTAAAGATAGTGATGTCGTCGATACTATTTACGCTAAAACGGGCCTCTGGGTGGATTCTTATTTTTCAGCGACGAAAATTATGTGGTTGATGGAAGAACATCCGGAGTGGGAACCGTTGTTTGAGCAAGAACGGGTTCGCTTTGGGACGATAGATACGTGGATTTTATGGAATTTAACTGAGGGGCGTGAACATGCGACTGACATGACCAATGCGTCTCGAACCATGTTATTTAACATCCATACTTTGAAGTGGGATCAACAATTATTGCAACTGGCGAAGATTCCGATGAGTTGTTTACCAGTGGTTAAAAACTCGGCGGATGATTTTGGAATAACAACGCTACTAGGATCACCAATTCCAATTAATGCCTTGATTGGGGATCAGCAAGCGGCTTTGTTTGGGCATCAGGCTTTCCAAGCAGGGGCCATTAAGAGTACTTATGGGACAGGTGCTTTCATTGTGATGAATACCGGGCATGAGCCCCAGACTTCTAAGTATGGTTTGTTGACGACGATTGCGTATAGTATTAATAATGAAGTTAATTATGCCTTGGAGGGCTCAATTTTCGTGGCTGGTGCAGCATTACAGTGGCTAGAAGAAGGAATGGGCATCTTAGAAGATGTAACGCTTTCCTCGCCAATGGCGCAAAATTCTAGTCTAGCTCAGCCATATCAGGACATTTATTTAGTCCCTGCGTTTACTGGTTTGGGGGCACCATATTGGGACCAAAAAATCCGAGGAGCAGCTTTTGGATTAACACGGATGACAGATTATATGGATTTGGTGCGGGCCACACTAGAATCATTGGCTTATCAGACGAAAGATGTCTTGGAAGCAATGTATGATGATACTGGCATTGAACGCACTCAATTAGTGATTGACGGGGGTGTGGCTGCCAATGACTATTTGCATCAATTCTTAGCTGACTTACTACAAATTGAAATTACGCGTCCGGTTAAACTAGAAATGACCGCACGTGGTGCCGCTTATTTAGCTGGTTTGCAGAGTGGCTTTTGGCGGAATCAAGCTGATTTACCAAAAGATGTTCCAACGGTTACCGCCGCTGGACGAGCGTACCAAAGTGAACGGATGGTTAAACAGTATCAAAATTGGCAACGCGCCGTTGAATCCGCACGTGTGTTCGCATATAGTAAAGACTAAAATAGCAAAAAAGTAAAGATTATGTTACGAAATCATGTCAAAAATTCAAAATTGAATGATATAAACTAATTAATTCACGATATTTGGTTAATTTATTGCCGCTTAATATTGGTTTGAACGTTTGTTCGCTAATACATCAAAAAAGATACGTTACTATATAGGTAATGGAAATATTGTAATAAATGATTTTTTGGAAAGTAGGGCGTGCAATGGTTAATAAAAAAATTGCGGCAGGATTAGTTGGTGCGGCTGGGGTAGCAGCTGCAACTCAAGTACCGGCAGTTCAAGCTGGAGTAGAACAATTAACGCAAAAGGGACAAGATACGGAGTCTTTGGCAAAAGCAACTTCATCAAGTCAAATTAAAGAAGAAAATGTAAAAAATAAAGGTATCAAAACGAATCATAAAGTGGCTGCGAAGGTCGCTGCTGATACCGTTGATCAAGTTGTAACATCAGCTTTGAATGTGATTTCATCAGCAGGAACCATTGTGGCAACGCCAGCAAGTCAAGAAGCTGCCTCAGATACGAACGTGGCTGATACAAGTGATGTGACGTCTTCAACAAGCAATGCTTCTGTTACGAAGCTGGATAATGCTAATGTTTTGACACCAGCTGAATCAGCAGCTGTTGAATCTAGTCAAGCAGCCCAACCAGTTAAATTGTCTGCAGATGTCAATAAGTACAAGGTGATAGATGGTGATACATTGAGTAACATCGCTAATCGTTTTGGGGTTTCTTATAGTAGTTTGTTAGCTGCTAATCCAGGCTTAACGGGTTCAAGTTTGCGGGTTGGACAATACATCACAATTCCAACGACTAGTGATAGTCAACAAACTCCAGCGCAAGAAGATTCGGTTTCTAAGGCTGACAGTTCAGCTGCACCAACTAATTCTGGGGCGGCTACTAATCAGGATCAAAATACTTCAGCAACTGCACCAGTTGTGGATGAAAGTCAAAATCAAGCGACAAATACAGATCAGACTGATAATCAACCAGCCGTAGATGATGAAACTAGTCATACTAGTGACAACAGTCAATCAAATAACAATGACGTTACGCCTGATAATAATGCTGGGCAAAACAACACTGTTGATCAAAATGATGCGCCTGATAATGACGCAAATCAAACTGATGATAACAATACGGCTAATAATGATAATCAAGCCAATGACAATAATAATGTCACAGCTGGCAATGATGATAATGCCAACGCAGGGAACGATGTAAATACCACTCCTGGTAATGATACAAATAATAATCAAAATAATACCGGGGATACAAACCAAAATAATAATTCAGGCTCAGAAGTTGATGGAATTTCAGCCGCACAACAAGCAACGTTAGACGCCTTAAATGTTTTGCGGACTTCACGTGGATTACGTCCAGTGGTTTGGGACGCACGTTTGGCAATGACAGCACAAGGGCGTGCCAACTTAGTGGCTTCGACAGGACAAATTCCTGATGATCACTGGAGCTGGGGAGCTGGTCCTGAAGTGATTGCGATTGATTGGCCGGCTGGATCATCAGTCATTAATGCTTGGAATATTGATGATGCTTCAGTTGGAATGATTACTAATAATTTAGGACACCGTCGTTGGCTATTAAGTCCAGATACAACCAAAGTTGGATTTGGAATTAATGGAAACGTGATTGACGGAATTTCAAATGGAACAGATTTTACAGTAATCTAAGTTCAAAAATAAAGGTTGAGATGAAAATGCTCAGCCTTTTTTAGTGAATAGGTGTAAAATGGTGAGTTCATCAGGCTCGTTAAATAAATACTTAAAGCTAAGATATTAATTGAAATAATTTGACATTTGCTTTATGATATAAGTAACAAACTGTCTAAAAAGATTGAAAAGAGGTTTTTGAAATGTCAGGACACAGTAAGTGGCATAACATTCAAGGACGTAAGAACGCCCAAGATGCTAAGCGAGGAAAGATTTTCCAAAAGTTATCACGTGATTTGTATACCGCAGCTAAAGCGGGCGGAGTTGACCCTGATGGAAATCCTGGGTTGCGTTTGGTTATGGAAAAGGCTAAGGCAGCGAACATGCCCAAGGATAATGTTCAACGAGCATTAGACAAGGCTTCTGGTGCTGGTGGTGCTAATTACCAAGAATTGACGTATGAAGGTTATGGACCAGCTGGAATCGCCGTATTGGTTGAAGCCTTAACTGATAATACGAACCGAACAGCTTCAAATATCCGGACGGCCTTTAAGCATAGTGGTGGTGAATTGGGAACTTCAGGTTCAGTGTCATTTCAATTTGAGCGTAAGGGTTATATAGAAATCTCTCGAGACGAAGACGCTCCAGAAGTTGATGAAGATCAATTGTTTGAAGACATGTTAGAAGCTGGGGCTGATGATATGAAGACTTATGATGATCAATTTGAAATTTATACTGATCCTAAGGCCTTCCCAGAAGTGCGTGATGCTTTGGAAGCTAAGGGATATAAGTTGGTTAATGATGAAGTCACAATGATTGCAGATAACCCAATGGAAGTTCCTGCAGATAAGGCTGAGTCGTTAGCTAAATTGGTCGACGAATTAGAAAACGACGACGACGTTTCAGCAGTTTATACGACTGCCGAATAATAAATAAATGGTGTTGATAAGAGGGTGTACATAGCCTGAAATCAATACCATTTTTTATTTAATAATCTAATTTAGAAGCGTGATATATGAATTGAGAACGTTTTCAAAATAATTTGAATTTTTTGGACAGTTTGTGAAACATACCGGATGATTATGATAGAATAAGAATAGGTTTCCAAGGAACAAGCTCATGAATTGAGCGGTCCTTAAGCTTGTATAAAGGTATTTCAATTACAATGATAACGTGAAGATTTAGCAATTTGTGTTCAGTTGTTTGACGCTTTATTGTGAAAAATTGGGATTGCTTGATTGGGCTAGACTGTTTATTTGATGAATTTAAGTTTCTGAGACCTAAATTTGCTAAACATTAGTGTTTATTTGGTGATAATCGTTTACGGTTCAATTGACTTGTAATGGTAAAAAATAATATATCATATTGATTTTAAGTTTTGATGATTAATTGGCAAATAACGCAAATGATGTTTAACGACAAGACTGACATTACGTATCAATAGGAGGGCAGTAATAATGCAAGAATTTGATTATGACGTAGTTTATATCGGAAGCGGACATGGAACCTTTGACGGAGCAATCCCGCTTGCAGCTAAGGGAAAGCGTGTAGCGATTGTTGAAGCGGAAAAAGTAGGGGGAACTTGCCCTAATTGGGGATGTAATGCCAAAATTTTACTAGATGCACCCGTAGCCATACAGCAGACCATACGTGCTTCTAATGGAATTATTGATGGTAGTGGTAAAATTGACTGGGCAAAGAACCGGGCGCACAAGCAAGCAGCGATTGATGGGATTCCTGCTAGTTTACAAGCAGGAATGGAAAACGCTGGCATTCAAATGTATTTTGGACATGGTCGGCTAGTTGACTCTCATACGGTAAGTGTAGGTAATAAACGAATTACAGCCGAAAATATTGTGATTTCGACTGGTTTGCGACCCCATCAATTAGAGGTGCCCGGTCAAGAATTGACCCATGATTCTAAAGAATTTATGGACTTAGATGATATGCCTAAGCGTTTAGTTGTTGTAGGTGGTGGTTATATTGGAGTTGAATTTGCAACGATGGCCAATGCAGCGGGCTCAGAAGTGACATTAGTTTTGCGTAGTGGTAAAGCTTTAGCAAAGTTTAATCAAACTTACGTTGAACAGATGCTGAGTGATTTGGAAGCACGTGGTGTTAATATTGTGCGGAACCAAGAAGTCGAAAAAATTATTGAAAATGGAGCCCAAATTGATATAGTCTTGTCAGAGGACACCCTTACGGCTGATTGGGTCTTGAATGCAACTGGACGTGTTGCCAATGTTGAGGATCTGGGACTTGAAGATTTGCAGATTAAGGCCAGTACGCAAGGAATCGAGGTCAACGAGTATTTGCAAACGGCAGTCCCAAGTATCTATGCATCAGGGGATGTGATTGATAAGCAACAACCTAAGTTAACACCGACTGCCCAATTTGAATCGAAATACTTAATGCATCGTTTTGCCGGGGAATCGAATGCGGCCATTGATTATCCGGTTATCGCAACGAACGTATTTACTACGCCAAGAATTGCGCAAGCTGGAGTCACAATTACCGAGGCTAAAGAAACTCCCGAGCAATACACGATTCAAGAGAAAGATCTATCTGGTGATTGGTATCGTGCAGTCGATTATGAAAAAAATCCAAAGTTAACTTTGATTTTCAATCAAAAGCAACAATTGGTTGGTGCAACTGAAATTTCAGAACGTGCTGAAGATACCATTAATGCTTTGTTACCAGCGATTGAATTTGGATATACTCCTGATCAATTGGAACGGTTGGTTTATATTTTCCCAGCCATTGCTTTTGATGCTATCGGTAATTTATAAAATTTAAATTTTAAGCATCATCTGGATTAATTGCCAGGTGATGCTTTTTTGTTTAATTGAATCAATGGTTCAAGCTATTTTTGGCAGTTCATCAATAAAAAAGTAAATTAAACTGTTGTTTTCAGTAATTTTGGGTTCTTTTATAGTGTTAGGGGGAGAACTATGATTATTGAAAAACGTTTTAATGAGTTGGTCGCACAGGTATTAAAAGTACAAGGAAGTGATTTATATATCTTACCGCATGCGGGTGAATACCGAATTGCGCTGATTGTTCAGCAAAGGTTGCAAGAAATTACACGAATATCAATAGAGGAAGGGCGGAAATTAATTCGTTATATTAAATATCAAAGTGGGATGAATTTAAGTGAAACCAGGCGTCCACAGTTAAGCCGGATGGTTTATCAATTGGGAGGTCAGGAATACCATTGCCGAATTTCAGGCGTTGGTAACTTTTTAAATCAGGAATCATTAGTAATTCGCTTCTTATATCAACTTATGGACTTAAATTTACAATGGGAATCTGAAAAGCCACTGCAACGTTTAATGCAAACTTTACGCCACACATCGGGACTGATTCTTTTGAGCGGTAAGATGGGGGCTGGGAAAACGACAACTTTACATTATCTACTTCAAGATGTGAAACGAACAAGATTAATCCTAAGCGTTGAGGACCCAGTCGAATTAGCAGATACTGAACTACTACAATTACAGGTGAATGAAATTGCCGAAATGACTTATCCAGAGTTATTAAAAATAGCTTTAAGATTGCACCCAGAAATCTTGTTAATTGGTGAAATTAGAGATGCACAAACGGCTCAAATTGCTATTGAGGCGGCAATGAGTGGCCATTTAGTGTTAAGTACGGTTCATGCACGCTCATGTTTAGGTGTTTGGTATAGAATGCGGACATTTGGAATTACTGAAAGTGACTTAGCATATGCTTTAAATATGGTAGGTTATCAAGAGATGGTGCAAAAAGTTGACGGAGGTGTGTGTGGGCGTTTAGAAGTTTTAGATGAATGTGAATTACAAGAGAAATTAAAGGAGAATCAACGTGCGTAACGGGAAGTGGAACGCAAAGGATCAGGTTTATTTTTTTGAGAATTTAAGTGATCTTTTAGAGACAGGCTATTCATTACAAAATGCTTTAAATACATTAAGGATGTTGAGACCAAATTTGGAAAAAGATTTGGAGCACATCATGTTTAATTTAGAAAGTGGCTCCGATTTTATTGATGCAATTAAGTCATATGTTAACCAACGAATCCAATTTCAGATTTCATTTATAGCCATTCATGGTAATTTCTTAGCGATTATAAGGGAAATTGGTCGGTTAGAACGGCAAACTTATCAACATACACAAAAATTTAAAGCGTTATTGCTTTATCCGGTTATATTAATTTTATTAACTGGAAGTTTAGGCGGTGGACTAGCCTTATTTTTTTACACACACAAATTACAAGCAACGCCTAACCTTAATTTAATTAATGTGGCAATATACGGTGGAGGGAGCTTGGTTGTTTTGTTACTGATATGTTTTTCACTTTGGTTTAGATTTAAAAGAATGCCGATTTTAAAACGCTGGCGTTGGGCTATGCAGATTCCGTTTATATCATCATTATTGCGTAACATTATTGGTTATTATATGGCATTTAATGTGGGGTTGTTATTAAGAAGCGGCGTTAATTTAGCCACGATTGTTAAACGCAGCAGTCAATGTAGTCAAAAGACATTTGTAGGTGCTTTGGGTGGTGAGATGCAAATTTATTTGGAGCGTGGTTCTGATTTAATAGTATATCTAAAAGAAAATAATTTATTGCCAGATGAGGCGCAGGCAGTTTTATCAACAGGGAAAACGCCTTTAATGATGGGAAAAGATTTAGAGTTTTTAGCTGAATTGAAACGACGCCGGGTTATCAATCAAATTGAACGTTATTTGAATTTAATTCAGCCAGTTTGTTTTATTTTGATTGGTTTAACGGTGATTGGGTTGTATGTGAGTTTTATGTTGCCGCTGTATTCTGAGATGGGAGCAATCAAAACATGGTAAAAAAAATGAAGCGTCGAGAAGGTTTTACATTGATAGAAGTTGTGACAACTTTATTTATTATTGGATTGTTAACGTTATTGATTTTGCCGAATTTATACCGCATTCGAGACATTGCTGATCAACGGCAGGCCAAAGCGATGGAACAAACGATTCGCTCTCAAGTAGAACTATTTAGGCTAGAATATCCAAACAATCCGCCTAATTTGGATAAGTTAATTAGTGGGCGTTATTTAAATGAGCAGCAAGTTGATCGTATGCACCATCTAGGAATTAATATTAGCAAGGATGGTGAAGTGTCACGTTCTAGTAGTCGCTAATGCATTTTAGAAAAGGGAGCTCTATGGTGGAAATGGTGGTAGCTTTATTTATTTTAGGTCTAACTTTTGTGCTATTATGGCACCCACCTAAAAAAGATGAGCCAAATGAAGACTGGAATCGGTTTGAAACCGAGTTGCGTTTGTTAGTTACAAAAGGGCGCAATGTTGAATTAACATACGATAGCAAGATTTATGGCGAACAAGGCACTCGGTATGGATATATTTGTATAGAAGAGCATAATCAAAAAGTAGCATTGCCCCAGGGATGGCAACCTAGTGAAGAGGATGTTATTCATATTCGCAATGGTGGATGGATTCAACCAGCACGTATTCACCTAAAAAATATGCACAATGGTAAAACTAAGGGTCTTGTATTTTCGATGGGATGGGGTGATTTTCGAATTTATGGAACGTAAGGGGATGATTATGATTGATGCGTTACTAGCAATGGTGATTGTGAGTGGTATTACTATCGGTACGGCTTTGAGTATACAAACAATTTGCCAACAACGAGTGAGCCATCAAAAAGAACAAGTAAAATTATTAGAACAGGTACAGCAAGTTAAATATGATTGGATAGAGCTGAGTGAAACAACGTAGAGGAATGATTTTAACGGAAACGTTAATAAGTTTAGGATTAGTGGCTATGATTACTATCTCTTTGTTGGGTGTTATTAAAACGGTTCAAAGGTTAAAAGTAGCTGGTGAACAATATGATTTTAAATTGCAAGTTAGGCAGTTTATGGTAGATTTAACTCATCCGCGGTTTACGTTTAGTTTATTGGGGTACATTGAACATCGGTATGTCGGTCGCGAATTAGCTTTGTACTCAAATACACGTAAGCAACCATATTACGTGGGCTACTTTCGAAATAACATGGTTTTAAAAAGTTCGCGGTATGGTCGAGGTGGGCACATGCCTATGATTGAACAAATATATATTTCTAATATTAAAGAAGATCCAAGATTTCCAGAAACTTTTTGGTTAGAATTTAAACCGACGGAGCATATTTTTCATTCGCGGATTCCAGCACATAAAGATACTTGTTATGTGGCTTATGAAAAGCTAACAATCCCACTAAAAAAGCGCGAAGATGAGTAAAAATAATGAAAAAAAGAAAAGGGAATATTGCTATTACACATTTAGTTTTATGCCTGACGCTCTTAACAGTCGTCATGAGTGTAATTCAGTTAGAGATGCGTAAAGATAGCGCGGTTGTGGCACAAAATCGTAAATTAGTCCGGAATATTAAGTACTATGAGCGTCAAATATCGGAGTATCAACAAGGACGTGGGGAGCACTAGCAAACGGTGAAATAAAGCAAAACTTGCACTTCATTCTTAAAATAGATAAACTGGTCATTAAAGTGATTCTGACAGGAGTAATGAAGATAAATTATGTATGAAAAAATTGAGACGACGGTGCAAGCGTGGCAAACTTTGCGAGATGAAATCAGCCAACAATTAGATATTTCAGCAATGGAGGCGTTAATTATCATCTTTTCAGTGTTAATCGATGGGCAAGTGGACCGTGACGACGTTGATTCAGAGCAAGTTTCACGGTGGGAAGCAACGATTAAAAAATTTAATCTAACACAATTTAATCCGGCGCAAAAACGCCAGGTTTTTCAATTAGTTGTGGTTGGAGCTATGATGGCTGATAAGTTACAAGCAAATTATCAAATCACCCCGGATGCGATTGGAATGTGGATTGGGTTTGTGGTTAAAGAGCTGGGGAGCAATTATCAATTACCGCTCCATATTACAGATTTAGGATTTGGCACGGGTAATTTAGCTGCAACTGTGACACAAGTATTAGAAGAAGATCAACAAGTTGAATTACGTGGGATTGAAAATGATGACACGATGTTAACAATTGCAAGTGGTTTGATGAATCTGTTAGATGAACAATGGCAATTAGATTTTGCAGATGCAATTACTTTAGAAAAGAAAGCATCAACACAGATTGTAATTGGTGATTTGCCAGTAGGATATTATCCTAATCGAGATATTGAAGGCTATCAAGTTTATCAAGGAAATGAAGAAAAACTGCCATACGTACATCACTTGTTAATTGAAAAAGCTTTGAAAATGCTGGATGAGGATGGAGTTGCAATTTTGCTAGTACCGGCCCAATTATTTGAATCTGAGCAAGCACCAGCTTTACTAAATTGGCTCCAAACTAATGACGTTTATTTACAAGCAATCCTACAATTCTCCACCGAGCTATTTGCTAATACTGCAGCAATGAAACATGTTTTGATTTTGCAAAAGCCAGGCCAACATGCCACACAAGCAGAACCTGTTTTGTTGGCTCAGATTCCACAATTAACTGATAAAGAAGCTAACGAAAAATTTATTGCTGAATTTGACCGGTGGTTTAAAAATAATCCGAGCTTAAAAATTCAAGCATAGGCTGTATTTTAACGATTGTTAGGATGTAAGTAGAACTTAGATTTAAGTTGTAAATCTTTGGCTTTCCATGGTAAAATGTTGATTAATAAGGGTCTTGTGAAATTAACAAGAACACAAAAGGAGATATTTAGGATGGCTAAAACAATTGCGATTAATGCAGGCTCTTCTTCGTTGAAATTTCAATTAATTGAAATGCCTGAAGAAAAGGTGATTGCAAAGGGGCAAATTGAACGGATTGGACTATCGGATTCTATTTTTTCATTGAAGTTTAATGGAGAAAAGTTTGAAAACATTTTAGATATCAAAGACCATGAGCAAGGAATTGCTTACATGTTAGAGCAATTTACCGAACATGGCGTTATCGAAGATATTCAAGAAATTACTGGAGTAGGTCACCGAGTAGTAGCAGGTGGAGAATGGTATAACCATTCCGTTGTTGTTGATGATGAAGTTATGGCTAAGTTAGAAAAGTTAATTGACTACGCGCCATTGCATCAGCCAGCAAATATCGCGGGAATTAAAACTTTCCAAAAGCTATTACCTAATGCTATTTCAGTAGCGGTCTTTGATACTGCTTTCCACCAAACGATGCCACAAGTAAATTACTTATACGGATTGCCATATGAGTACTATACTAAGTACGGAGCACGTAAGTATGGGGCTCACGGAACATCACATCGTTATATTTCAGCACGGGCGGCTGAGATGTTAGGTAAGCCTTTGGAAGACTTAAAGATGATTACGCTTCATTTAGGAGCCGGTGCATCAATCACTGCAATCAAAGATGGAAAATCATATGATACTTCAATGGGCTTCACACCTTTGGCTGGGGTGATGATGGCTACACGGACTGGTGATGTTGATCCTTCATTGGTTAGCTATATTCAAGAACGTGAAGGTTTGACGAATGAGCAAATGTTGGACGTCTTAAATAAGAAGTCTGGTTTGTTGGGGGTCTCTACAATTTCCTCAGACATGCGTGACTTGCAGGCCGTAGAAGATACTAATCCACATGCAAAGTTGGCTATTGATATGTGGGAAGATCGGGTCTTGCGCTACATCGGACAATACATCGTTGAAATGGGCGGTGTTGATGTTTTGGTCTTTGCGGGTGGAATTGGTGAAAATTCACCAGAGCAGCGTAAGAACATTATTGATCGTTTGCACTTTACGGGAATTCGAATTGATGATGATTTAAATGCTGATTTGCACGGGAAAGAGGCCAACTTGAGTGCGGGTGATTCAACTGCGCAAGTTTTGGTGGTGCCGACTGATGAGGAGATTATGATTGCGCGTGATGTAGAGGCTTTAAAATAAACTTTGTTAATAGCATCTAAACGTGGATTATCGTTGTAAGTTGGTGATAAATATTGAATTGGTTTACGCTAAGTAAGCCAGCATATCATTTATAGGATTCAGTAGTTAAAGGCTTTGGTGCTGTGACTACTGAATTTTTAGCTTAACAACTAGTTATGTTAATGCGCTCAGCATATTAATTTAAAACATGCTAGAAAGGAGTAATGCGGATGTTAATTGCCAATGTAATAGTAGATGTACCAACCTTACAAACTAATCGTCCTTGGAGATATGGTATATCAGAGCAATTGCAAGATGTGGTTGTTCCTGGGATGCGGGTCCAGGTCCCATTTGGCAATGGAAGTCGGTTGCTTCAAGGCTTTGTGGTTAGTGTGGAAGTCGATAATGTTCAAGGTGCTTCCGATACAAAATTGAAATTAATTCAAGAAGTGATGGATTTAGAACCGGTTTTAAATACTGAATTAATTCAACTTGGACAGGCAATGGCCAAACAAAATTTTTCCTTTCAAATTAGCATGTTTCAAACGATGTTACCTAATTTTTTCCGCGCGCGTTATGAGAAAAGTTTGGTATTGATGGAGCCAAGTAAGGTGACGGATGAGCGAGTCTGCCAACTTTTTGCTGATCGGGATGAGGTGGTGTTTAACCGCGAAGAAATTCCTGATGAATTATTATCAGTCTTAAAACGTTATCAGCAACAAAAGATTATTAAAATTCACTATCATGTCAAGAACCAAGCGAAAAGTAAGTTGGTGCGGCAATTTAAAGCGCAGCAAACGGCTGAGGATTATTTGCGACGACGAGCTGAATTAAAACCTAATGCAACGAAACAAGCGCGCATGCTAACTTATTTGAGCGAACACAATAATGATGACTGGCGGTTAGTTAGCACGCTAGAAAAAGAATTTCATTTTAGCAGTCAAGATGTGAAACAAGCTGAGGAAAAAGGCTGGTTACAGACAGAGTATGTCGAGGCTTATCGTCAACCAGAAACGATGAATTTAAGTGGGTACGCTCAACCATTAACTTTGAATTCTGAACAACTTGAAGCTTATCAATTAATTGAACAAGCATTAATTGAACAAAAAAAACGCACCTTTTTGTTGGAAGGTGTAACAGGCTCTGGTAAAACTGAGGTTTATTTGCATAGTATTGCGCAAGCGTTGAAATTAGGTAAAAGCGCGATTATGCTGGTCCCAGAAATTACGCTAACGCCGCAAATGGTACAGCGTGTTAAAGGCCGATTTGGGTCACAAGTAGCCGTTTTACATTCCGGGCTTTCTGATGGTGAACGTTATGATGAATGGCGTCGTATTAATCAAGGAACCGCTCGGGTCGTGGTTGGTGCTCGTTCAGCTATTTTTGCGCCTGTGGAGAATTTGGGCTTAATTATTATTGATGAAGAGCACGAGAATTCGTATAAGCAAGATGATAATCCACGGTATCAAGCCCGAGACGTGGCTGAATGGCGGGCTGATTTTCATCAAGCAACAGTAGTTTTAGGTTCAGCGACTCCATCGTTGGAAAGTCGTGCGCGTGCTCAAAAAGGGGTTTACACGTTACTACGCTTACAACAGCGAGTTAAAAATAATGCTTTACCATATGCTGAAGTTATCGATATGACTGAATCGTTAAAAGTAAATGGTGATGATTTATATTCAAAAAAATTAATTGAGGCTATCAAAGTACGTTTAGCTCGACATGAACAAACGGTTTTAATGTTGAATCGGCGAGGCTATGCTAATTTTATGATGTGTCGCGATTGCGGTTATGTTCCCATGTGTCCTAACTGTGATTTAGCGATGACGGTGCATGCCGACACGCGTCGCTTAGAGTGTCACGTCTGTGGAGCGACACAAAGTTTGCCATATGTGTGCCCACAATGCCATTCGAAGCGCATTCGCCCATTTGGAACAGGAACACAAAAAGCAGAGATGCAACTACAAAAATTAATACCACAAGCCAAAATTTTACGTATGGATAATGATACAACTCGGCGGAAAGGTTCAGTTGAAAAACTTTTGACGAGTTTTGGTAATCAAGAGGCAGACATTCTAATTGGAACGCAGATGATTGCGAAAGGGCTTGATTTTCCGAATGTGACGTTGGTTGGCGTTTTAAATGCTGATACAAGCTTACGGTTGCCAGATTTTAGGGCTAGTGAACGGACCTTTCAGCTCATTACCCAAGTCGCTGGTCGGGCGGGACGTGCGGATAAAGCAGGCGAGGTCTTAATTCAAACCTTTAATCCTCAGCACTATGCCATTCAGTTGGCTAAAAATCAAGATTATGAGCGATTTTACCAGCAAGAAATGCGGTTGCGCCATCAATGGCGATATGCTCCATACTATTATTCGATTCAAATTAAATTTATTCATGCGGATGAGGTGCAGGCAGTTCAGGCAGCGATGCAAACGGCAGAATGGTTAAAAAATCATGTCGCGGGTAATACGATGATTTTTGGTCCAGCACCTAGTGGGGTGAAAAGACTGAAAAATAAATATCATTATCAAGTGTTGATTCGATATCAACATGATGTGCAGCTAGAGCAAGCCATGGCGCAGTTAATGGATGATGCGCAAAAATGGCAAGCAAAAGGGGTTCAAATTAGTATTGATCGTGACCCTTTGAATATTGGATAGGAGTAAAAGATGACGACAAAGATTATATTTATGGGAACACCCGCATTTGCAGTGAACATTTTAGAAGCATTGTTGCAAGAACCGGATTATGAATTAGTAGCCGTTCTAACGCAACCCGATCGCCCAGTTGGACGAAAGCATACGTTGACGCCCAGCCCGGTTAAAACTTTAGCGCAAAAACATCAATTACCAATCTTTCAACCGGCAAAATTATCTGGTTCAGCTGAAATGGATCAATTAATTGCATTGGAGCCCGATATTATGATTACTGCAGCTTATGGGCAATTTTTACCGACTAAATTACTGCAAGCCGCTAAAATTGGTGCGATTAATGTCCATGCCTCGTTGCTTCCAAAATATCGTGGAGGAGCCCCAATTCATTACGCTGTGATGAATGGTGATACCGAAACGGGAGTCTCAATTATGTACATGGTTAAAGAAATGGATGCAGGTGATATTTTGTCACAAGCCCGTTTGCCAATTACTGATTCTGATACAACAGGGACCATGTTTGAAAAACTTTCATTATTGGGACGTGATTTATTACTTCAAACTTTACCTGATTTAATTGCTGGTACGAATCAAGCTTGGCCTCAAGCCCAGACGGAAGTAACTTTTGCCCCAACGATTAAGCCAGAAGAAGAGGTGATTGATTTTAATCAACCAGCTCGGAGCATTTTTAATAAAATTCGAGGGTTAAATCCATTCCCAATTGCGCACACGACAATTAATGGTGTGCGAACTAAGTTAATTAGTGCTCACTTGGTAGATGAGACGAACCACGCTGAAGCTGGGACGGTGGTTTTGAAAAATAAACATGAACTTTGGATTGCTGGAAATGATGGTCATGCGATTGCAATTGACCAGATTCAACCAGCAGGTAAGGCAGTGATGGATATTACGGCGTATCTCAATGGTCACGCTGATTTTAATGAAGGTGATCAGGTAATTACAAATGAGTAAGGGAAAACAAAAAATTGCAGATTGGGAGCGGCAAAATTCTCGGGCTTTAGCCGTTCGGACATTGGAACAAGTTAAAAATGGGGCCTATTCTAATCTACAATTAAATCAAATTATTAAAGATTCACAGTTAGATCAGCGGGATGTTAACCTGCTCACAACCTTGGTTTATGGTGTCATTCAACATCGTTTGACATTAGAATATTGGTTACAGCCTTTTACTAATGGAAAGGCCGATTCGTTTGTCCAGGAGCTTTTGCTTGTTTCAATTTTTCAAATGCAATATCTTGATAAGGTTCCTAATCATGCTATTTTTGATGAAGCAATCCAAATTGCAAAGCGTCGAGGACATGATGGTATTCGCAAATATGTGACGGGTGTTTTGCATGCAATTGATCGTCAAGGTTTCCCAACCATGGATGCTATCAAGGATCCAGTAGAACGGCTTTCAATTGAAGCTTCTATTCCAGTTTGGATTATTCAACAACTAAAGCAAGAGGTCGGCTTTAAGAAAACTCAGTCAATTGCGATGAGCTTAAATCAGGCGCCTAGGCAAACAGTGCGAGTTAACCGGGCCGTTACAGATGCTAAGACGGCTATCGCCAGTTTAGAAGAAGAAGGTTTTGTTGTTAGTCCTTCACTAGTCAGTGCAGATGCGTTGGTAGTCGAGTATGGACATGTCGCGAGTTCTAAAGCAGCGTTAGACGGTTTAGTGACCGTTCAAGATGAGGCGGCTACTTTGATGGTGCCTAATCTACAATTGCAACCAAATGCGTATGTCTTGGATGCTGCGGCTGCGCCAGGTGGCAAGACGACCCAAATTGCGACCTATCTAGATTCAAAACAAGGTGGTCGGGTAGAGGCATTGGATATTCATCCCCATAAGGTGCGCCTAATTCAAGAAAATGCTCAACGGTTGCATGTTGATGCACAAATTGTGGCACAGCAATTAGATGCCCGCAATGTCGCTGAACGCTTTACCGACGCTAGTTTTGATGCAATTTTGGTCGATGCGCCTTGTTCTGGCTTCGGTTTAATGCGCCGTAAACCAGAGATTAGGTATGAAAAGCAGTATCAGGATAGTCAAAATTTACATAAGATTCAATTAGCAATTTTAGAAGCAGTCGCACCAAAGTTAAAGCCGCAAGGTCGGCTAGTATATGGGACATGTACCATTTTTGAAATTGAAAATGATGCTGTGGTGCAAGCTTTCTTAAGTAAGCATCCGGATTTTGAATTAGTGAAAACAAAAGGTGCTTTAGCATCAGAAACGCAAATATCTGGGCAAACAGAGCTTACGCAACAAATTTATCCAGACGATTATGGTTCAGATGGATTTTTTATTGCTACCTTAAGAAAAAAACAGTAAGATTATTTTAGATAGAATTAGAGAGAGGTTAGCGTATGAGACTGGCTTTTGCAACCGACGCAGGCACGACACGAGCGGAAAATCAAGATTATGTTGATGTTTTTGTCAATCAAAAAGGATTACAATTGGCCATTGTTGCTGATGGTGTGGGCGGACAAAATGCTGGTGACGTAGCGGCAACCATGGCGGTTTCACATATTGGTAATGATTGGACTAAAACCAATGTCGATCAAGTTTCAACGGTTAGAGCATGGTTGGTTGAACAAACCATTCAAGAAAATCAAGAAATTTTGAAGACAGCAAATCGGTATAAAACACTACAAGGGATGGCGACAACCTTAGTGATTGCAGTGATTTTACCCGATGCCTTAGTGATTGCTAATTTGGGCGATTCACGGGCATACTTATTGCGGCGTGATAGTATATTACAATTAACACAGGATCATAATTTGGCGAGTGAATTACTACGCAAAGGAGCGATTACATCTGAAGAAGCAGCTGACCATCCTGGTCGGCATATGATTACTCGACAATTAGGCGCGACTGAAGCAGCTAATCCAGATATTCAAGATATGCGGATTAAAGAAGGCGATTTATTGTTGTTAACTACTGATGGTTTAGGTAAAGCGCTAACAGATCATGAAATTATTCAGATTATTCAACAATCAGATAGTATTTCTAAAGCCGTGGCAAGTTTAATTACAACTGCCAATCAACAAGGAACGCCAGATAACGTCACAGCCTTGTTGGGAATTCAAGAAGGAGTTGGTAGCCAAAATGCAAGCAAATGAGTTAATTGCCGAAAGATATAAGATTATTGAACCTTTAGGTGAGGGGGGGATGGCCAATGTCTATCGCGCTCACGATATGATTTTGGATCGTGATGTCTCTGTCAAATTATTGCGATTGGATTTACGCGACGATAGCACGATTCGGCAACGATTTGAAAATGAAATTGCGGCTTCGACAGAATTAGTGCATCCAAATATTATTCAGGTTTATGACTTTGGAGAAACAAATCAGTTGCAATTTTTAGTAACTGAGTACGTCAAAGGTGAGGATTTAAAACGTTATATTGCGAAACATCATCCCTTGACGATTACTCGTACGTTACAAATTATGGATGATATTTTAGCTGGAGTAGCAATGGCGCATAGTCATAATATTGTTCATCGTGATTTAAAACCTCAAAATATTTTAATTGATGAAGCGGGAAGAGCGAAGATTACTGATTTTGGGATTGCTTTGGCTCAATCGAGTTTAGGTTTGACCAAAACAGATGTTGCAATTGGTTCAATTCATTACATGTCACCTGAGCAAGTTAAGGGTGGTATGGCAACGACGCGGAGTGATATTTATGCATTAGGGATTATTCTTTACGAAATGCTAGTGGGGAAAGTGCCATTTGATGCACCAGAAGCGGTGAGTGTTGCTTTAATGCATTCTACGCAGCCGATGCCTTTTGTGCGTGATATTGACCCGCGGATTCCACAAGCGTTAGAGAATGTGATTTTAAAAGCAACTCAAAAAATTGCAATGGATCGTTATAATTCAGTTGATGGAATGCGTGAAGATTTATCAACTGTAATGGCAGAAGATCGGATTAATGAACCTCGTTTGGAGATGGCAGCTAAAAATGATATTTCCAATAGTACCGCAACAAAAATTATCCCAGCTTCTGTCTTAGGAGCCGCTGCGGCAGCCGCTAATAAAAAAGATGACAAAGTAGATGGGAAAACTGATCCGACCCCGATTTCTAGAAAACAAAAAGAACAAGAAAAAAAGCCACAAAAGAAGCCAAAGAAAAAAATGTCTAAGAAGCGACGGCGTATGGGACTCTTGGTCGGCTTATTAGCTTTAATTTTAGGAATCTTTTTAATTGTTGGATTAGTTTCGTCTGATAAAGTCACTATGACTGACTTCCGAGGGTATACTGAAAAATCGGCTAAAAATTCTTTGAAGGAAGATGGCTTAAAAGTCGGTGAGGTTTACCATGTTTCCGATAAGCAAATCAGTAATGGGAAAGTGATTAAAACGGATCCTCGTAGAGGAACCCAGGTTGATAAAGGCTCTTCAGTTAATTTGTATGTTTCAACAGGAGCTAAAAAAGTCCGGTTTGGTGATTATACTAGTGAGAAATATAGTAAAGTTGAGCGTCAGCTGGAAGCAAAAGGCTTTACAGTTAAAGAAGTCCAGCAAAATAGTACAGACGTTCCCGAAGGCTATATTATAGCGCAAGATGTTGATGCAGAAACGTTGGTTAATCCTGGTGAAACCACGGTAACCTTTACTGTTTCAAAAGGACAACAGACCATTACAGTTCCCAGTTTCCAAAATATGAGCCAAAATCAAGTTCAAGCTTGGGCTGATAAGAACGGAGTGACCGTTTCGTTTAATAAAGTTAGCTCAGATACGGTGGCGGCTGATATGGTGATTAGTCAGTCCGTAAAAGCTGGAACGAAGGTAACGGCGGCAACCGTTATTACGGTTACTATTTCAAGTGGTTCTGACGATGTAACCGTGCCTGATTTTAGCGGGAAGACCTTGAGCGACGTTCAAAGTTGGGCTAAGAAAAATGGAATCAATGTTCAACCGAAAACGGACGTAACGTCTTCAGCCGAAAAAGGTAAGATTACGAGCCAAAGTGTTTCGGCTGGTGACAAGATGCAAAAGGGTAATACTATTACAGTAACTGTTTCAGCTGGCACGGGAAATAGTCATAGTAGTGATAATAATAATACGGATAATCAATCCTAAAAACAGCTTGTAAAAAGCCAATTTGCCAAGATACTTATACAGTAGCAATCAAAATTCATGTTCTGCTAAAAAATCTAGTAGGACATGAATTTTTTAGTGTTCAAAGATAACGCTATTTAACTGCTAGCCTACAGTTTATGCTTGTTTTGGTATGCGAGCTTAAGTTACAATAAGAGAAAACTTTAAAACAAGGGGAAAGAATGACGAATTATCATGGACAAATACATTTATCGTTAGCCGGTTTTTACGATGTTTTAACGGATGCGGGATTAATGTATCGCACACGAGCGCGGGGTAATTTTCGAAAGAAGGGCCAAACCCCATTAGTAGGGGATTTTGTGACCTTTACGGCGGAGAATCAAACAGAAGGCTATATTTTAGAAATTGACTCACGACGGAATAGTTTGGTGCGACCGCCGGTGGCCAATATTGACCAGGCCGTTTTGGTCACGGCGGTTAAGTTGCCTGATTTTTCAACAAATTTATTAGATCGTCAATTGGTGACTTTGGAAAGTGATGACATCGAGCCCATTATTTATTTCACTAAAACTGATTTACTAACGGAAGCGGAATTGCAGCAATTTGAAAAATTAGCAGATGGGTACCGGCGAGCTGGCTACCAAGTGATTTTACCCCAAACAGCGTTTGATCAAGTAAGTTTAAGTGAAATTAGGCATGAGCTAGATCATGGCTTAAATGTTGTTATGGGTCAAACGGGAGCTGGTAAATCAACCTTGTTAAATCATTTAGACCCTGATTTACAATTAAAAACGGGAGAAGTTTCACAAGCGTTGAGTCGTGGTAAACATACGACACGTCAAGTAGGACTGGTTTCTTTAGGTCAAGGCTGGGTCGCTGATACGCCTGGATTTTCGACGTTTGATGTTTTTAAAATGCCTTCACGGGAATTAACTTTGTATTTTCGGGAAATTAACCAGATTTCAAAAGGTTGTCGTTTTCGAGGATGCCAACATTTAAATGAGCCTGGGTGCGCAGTTAAAACGGCTGTAGTAGACGGTAAGATTATGGAATCACGTTATGATAACTATAAATTATTTTATGATTTGATTGAAGGTCGACGTCCGGTATATAATAAACATGATAAGAAGCATTAGTGCTTAATATAACAATCATAGAAATGAGGAAATTATGGCAATTAAAGTAGCACCATCAATTTTAGCAGCAGATTATTTGAATTTGGAGGCCGATGTTAAGACGGTTGAGGACGCTGGAGCGGAATATTTACATATTGATGTGATGGACGGAATGTTTGTTCCATCAATCTCATATGGTCCTGGATGGGTGAAAGCTTTGAAAGCCAAGACAAACATGGTTTTGGATGTTCACTTGATGGTTGAACAACCAGAACGGTATGTTGATGATTTTGTTAAGGCCGGCGCTGATATTTTGGGAGTGCATTATGAAGCTACTCAACACTTACATCGCGCTTTGCAACAAATTAATGAGCATGGAATCAAGTCCGAAGTTGTGATAAACCCTGGAACACCAGTTTCAGCGATTGAACCGGTTTTGTATATGGTAGATCAAGTTTTGGTTATGACGGTTAACCCTGGCTTTGGTGGACAAAAGTTCTTGCCTGAAACAGTTAAGAAAATTGAGCAATTAACAGCGTTGAAGCAGGCTAATGGATATAACTTTGATATTGAAATTGACGGTGGCGCCAATGACGAGACTACTAAGTTAGCTTATGATGCTGGGGCAACTGTGGCTGTGGCTGGCTCATATGTTTATGATAAAGTCGATCCTGCTGCCAAGGTGGCTCGTTTGAAGGAAGTTACGGCTTAAAAAATGACACATACGGTATTACCTCAAGATCGAATGCGAATCCTCTTGGGCGGGCCACATTCTGAATGGCCAGATGAATTGAAAAATGGTGAATTATCAGGGCCTTGGGCAGCAGCAGATCGGGGAACGATTGATTTGATTACGCTAAATCAGCCACCGATTTTTGCGATTGGAGATTTTGATTCAATTAGTCCGGTTGAGCGGCGAAAAATTGATCAGGTAGTACCGACAGTTGTCCAAAAATTTGAACAAATTTCAACCGACACCCAGGCACTCCTTAAAGCTGTTGATCAACAATTTTCACCAAAGTGTATTGAAGTTTATGGGGCGACTGGTGGTCGATTGGATCATGCATTAGGGAACATATGGATGTTTATTGAGCCCGAATTTCGAGAACTCGCACAACGAGTAGTGCTTATTGATCGCAATAATGAAATTCGCTTTTATTTACCAGGCAGTCATACAATTCAACATAATCCTGAATTCCGTTATTTAGGGTTTGCTGCCTTGGAACCGGTGGTGAATTTAGAGTTGCCTGATGAAAAATATTCTTTGCAGTGGTCTGGCGGTCCTAAGATTTGGGGTTCAAATGAATTTAATGGGAGTCAAAATCATTTTTCTTTTGAACAGGGGATGATTGCAGTCATCCAGTCCAAAGATGTTAAACAATCATGAAAAAGCCTAAAAAATTGATGTAAAGTAAAAATACTTTACAGAAACGCTTGCATATTGGGTGGGGCTTTGATAATATAATTAAAGTAAATAAAAGCACTGAAATAATGAGCTTAAGATGGGAGGGTCACATCATGGCAGTTGATGCAGTCAACGGAAAGCGTACACGCTTTGGAAACCAACGTTCACACGCTCTTAACTCAAGCCGCCGTAGCTGGAAGCCAAACTTGCAAAAGGTTACCGTTAAGATTAACGGTTCAGCCCCTAAGAAAGTTTACTTGTCAGCCCGTACTTTGAAGGCTGGGTTGAAGAACGGTTCAATTGAACGCGTTTAAAATTCATAGAAAAGGGTAGTCAACTTATAGTCGACTACTTTTTTTATATATTGGTGATAAATAATTAGATTTAAAAAGGCTAAATGTTGGCTGTTAGCGAAAGATGACGTTTTTCAAATTATTTCGAGACTCGAACCTTGTTGTACAGTTGGGCTTTGTGCGTTATAATTCTTCATATGCTTTGAACGCATCTTTTTAAATTTACTAAAAATGCGGTAGAATGTTTAAAAGGCCCCCTGCGTTAAGTAGAATTTGCATAGGGTTAAAATTAAAAATACAATTACTAATTTAGAGGAGGGTGTTGGACATGGCAGTTAAAATTCAAACCGAACAAGGCATGGTTCAAATTGAGAACGATGTAATTGCTAAAATTGTTGGTGGAGCAGCCACTGATAATTATGGTGTTGTTGGAATGGCGAGCCAGACGCCTGTACGAGATGGAATTAATCAAGCTTTGAGCGGTGATAATTATGGCCGCGGCGTTGTCGTACGTGAAATTGAAAATGGAATTGCAGTAGATGTTTATATTATTGTCGGATATGGCATGAAAATTTCAGAAATTTCTAAAAGTGTCCAAGCTCGTGTTAAGAACGATTTGAGCAGTATGTTGGGCGTTGTCGCTGATGAAGTTAATGTTATTGTACAGGGTGTACGAATCTTAGGCGAATAGACGCGTAGGTTGCGGAGGATTAAAAACTGTGGAAGTTGTAACGAAGATTACCAATGTTGAGTTTGGTAAAATGATTAATGCGGCAGCAAGTGCCTTACAAGATAATGCTGAAAAAATTAATAAGTTGAATGTTTTCCCAGTCCCAGACGGTGACACGGGGACGAATATGACTTTGTCAATGGCTTCAGGAGCTGAATATGAACGTGATGAGGTTGACACACGGCTAGGTGCTTTAGCTAAAGCAACTTCAAAAGGGCTTTTAATGGGCGCACGTGGAAATTCAGGGGTGATTTTATCACAAATTTTCCGTGGATTTGCTACGGCAGTTAAAGACGAAGATGTTTTGACATCTCGAACCTTTGCCAATGGTTTAATGGGTGGCGCTGAAACTGCTTATAAAGCGGTGATGAAGCCTACTGAGGGAACAATTTTAACTGTTATTCGTGAAGCGGCAACGGCTGCTAATAATACAGCGAAAGAATCTGAGGATGTTGTGATGGTAGCTAAGGCTGCCTACGATGCGGCTGAAGTAGCCTTAGCTTCAACCCCCGATTTATTGCCAGTCTTAAAAGAAGTTGGCGTAGTTGATTCTGGTGGACAAGGGTTGGTTATTGTCTTAGAGGCTTTTTATGGAGTCTTATCTGGTCAAGAAATTAATCATGATACCGTCGATAATGCTGGCCTAGAAGCCATGATCAAAGAAATGCACAATACCGGAGTTCAAGGTGAATTGAATCCTGAGAGCATTAAATATGGATATTGTACTGAAATGATGGTTGATCTTGGTGTGGGAACGACTTATGACACTGATTTTGATTATGATACATTCTATGCATATTTAGCTGAACTAGGTGATTCCTTGTTAGTTATTAATGATGACGAAGTGGTCAAGGTGCACGTGCATACGGAACACCCTGGAAAAGTCTTTGAATGGGGTCTGAAGTTTGGAGCGTTACGTAAAACTAAAGTTGATAATATGCGTAATCAACAAGCTGAAGCATCAAAAGAAGCTGAAACCGCAAAGAAAAACGAGCAGTCAGTGCAAATCGAGCGTGCAATTATTGCGATTGCTACCGGAACAGGGGTACAAAATCTCTTTCAATCATCTGGAGCCAATATCATTATTGATGCTACGCAAGCACCTTCAACGGCCGATATTGTGGAAGCAATTCAAAAGAGTGGAGCTAAAGAGGTTATAATCATGCCAAATGATTCAAATATCTTTATGGCCGCTGAACAGGCTAAGGATATGGTCGACGTACCGGTCGAAATCATTAAGACGCGGACGATTCCACAAGGCTTAACCGCGCTTTTGGTTGGATACAATCCAGATGCAGATTTAACGACGAATGCTACTACCATGACTGAAGCGATGGGTAATGTTAAGTCAGGTTCAGTCACAACTTCAGTGCGAGATACGACTATGAAAGGCTTGACCATTCATAGTGGAGATGCAATTGGAATCTTTGATGGCGATATTGTTGTTTCAGAGCCAGATGCAAATATCTTAGAAGCAGCGGAAGCTTTGTTGAAGAAGATGTTAACTGAAGAAGACGAAATGGTTACTATCATCTACGGTGCAGACGGTGATGAGAAGTTAGCTAATCAATTGTCAGAAGTTGTCGCTGATTTGGATGATGATATTGATGTTGACATCCAAAAAGGGGACCAGCCCATCTATCCAATCTATATTGCAGTTGAATAATGTATTAATTAGTCCAATTCATGGATTTTTTAGTGAGTATCTTTGTCATTTTAAAGGATACTCATTTTTTATTTACTATAAATTATTGTCGATTTAATAAAAGGCATCGCTTGCGATTTAAGGGCTATGATATAATAAGGCAAATATAGTTTTACTGGACTATGGAGGAGAATGATCATGAACTGGAAAGAAAATTATAAATTGTGGCAAAATAAGCCAGATTTACCAGCTGATTTAAAAGAAGACTTAAACAATTTAAAAACGGATGCAGCAAAAGAGGATGCCTTTTATACCCCACTAAGTTTTGGAACCGCTGGAATGCGTGGTGTTTTGGGGGCCGGTATTAATCGGATGAACATTTATACGGTGCGGCAAGCAACAGAGGGCTTAGCACGTTTGATGGATTCATTTAATGATGAATCAATTAAGCAACGTGGGGTTGTAATTTCATATGATTCACGGCATTATTCTCAGATTTTTGCGCAAGAAGCAGGAAAAGTTTTGGGTGCCCATGGTATTAAAGCTTATGTTTTTGATGCTTTGCGGCCAACGCCAGAACTATCATTTGCGGTACGGCACTTAGGAACTTATGCCGGTATTATGATTACGGCATCGCATAACCCTAAGAATTATAATGGTTATAAAATCTATGGTGAAGATGGTGGACAGATGCCACCAAAGGAATCAGATATTATTACCAAAGAAATTCGGCAAGCTGATATGTTTGCAGTACCAGTTGCTGAAATGGCATCTTTGCAACAAGCTGGGTTGTATCAAGTGGTTGGGGATGAAATGGATCAAGCATATCTTAAAAATGTGCAAACCGTTTCAATCAATCGTGAGCTCATTGACACAGTGGGACGCGATATGAAGTTGGTTTATTCGCCATTACATGGAACGGGTGCGGCAATTGCTGGACCAGCTTTGGAAAATGCCGGCTTTAAAAATGTGACGATGGTTTCCGAGCAAAAGGAACCGAATGGTGATTTCCCGACGGTTAAATTGCCTAATCCGGAAGATCCTGAGGCACTGGCAATGGGAATTGATTTAGCTAAGGCTAACGGGGCTGATGTTGTGATTGCGGTTGATCCAGATGCTGATCGTATGGGAACGGCGGTGCGCCAACCTTCTGGTGAGTATGTTTTGTTGACTGGTAACCAAATTGGAGCTATCATGATGCATTACATTCTTACAGCAAAGCAAGCTGACCATAGCTTGCCGGCTAATGGAGTTCTGGTAAAGTCAATTGTTTCTTCAGAATTTGCGGCTGATATCGCCCAAAGCTTTGGGGTCCAGACGATTAACGTTTTGACGGGCTTTAAATATATCGCCGAACAAATTAAAGAATATGAGATGACCCACGCACATACCTTTCTCTTTGGCTTTGAAGAATCATATGGTTATTTAGTTAAGCCATTTACGCGCGATAAGGATTCAATTCAAGCGACCGTCTTAATGGCCGAAGTGGCCGCTTACTATAAGTCATTAGGTAAGACAGTTTATGATGGTGTGCAAGAATTGTTTGAGAAGTATGGCTACTTTGCTGAAGATACGCAATCATTAACTTTTGACGGTATTGATGGGAAGGAGCGCATTGAAAAGCTAATTGCTAATTTCCGTGAGAATATGCCAGTCGCATTTGGCGGACTTACAGTCGAGAGCTTGGAAGACTTTGCTCAATCAACTGAATTGAATCTTTTGACCCACCAGATTACGCCAATGACTTTACCTAAGGCAGAGGTCTTGAAATATTGGTTAAGTGATGGCTCATGGGTGGCGGTTCGTCCTTCTGGAACGGAGCCTAAAATTAAGTTCTATGTTGGGACTAAGGGTGCCACCGCAGTACAAGCTCGTGAAAAATTGGCAGCTATTCAAGCCACGATTCAAGAATACATTGATTAAACAGTATACTTATAGAAAGGGTAAATGCTTATGTGGATATTTTTAGGAATTATCGTCGTCTTAGTTATTATATATGTGGTAGTCTACAATGGATTAGTGGCTGCTCGGATGCACACGCAGGAAGCTTGGTCACAAATCGATGTTCAGTTAAAGCGGCGGAATGATTTAATTCCAAACTTGTTGGAAACGGTGAAGGGTTATGCTAAGTACGAACAAGAAACTTTGCAAAAAGTCGTTGGATTGCGAAATCAATTGATGACGGTGTCAGATGATGATCCACAAGCAAAAATGGAAATTTCAAACCAATTGTCGAATTCTTTGAAATCCATTTTTGCTTTATCCGAAGCATACCCGGATTTAAAAGCAAATCAACAATATCAGCAGTTAATGGAAGAATTGACGAATACGGAAAATAAGATTGCTTATTCACGTCAATTATTTAATACAACAACGGCTAATTATAATTCTAAACTACAAATGTTCCCGACATCAATTGTGGCTAATTTAAGTCATTTTAAGCCAGCTGTCTTTTTAGAAACACCTGAAGCTGAAAAGAGTGTGCCAAAAGTCTCATTTGATGATTAAGGTTAGTAAGGAGTGAGACATGCTATTTGAACAGATTGCCAAAAATAAGCGTAAAACCATCGGACTCTTTTTGATATTTTTCTTTTTTGTGGGTCTCGTAGGAGCCGCTTTGGGGTATTTTATGTGGCGTTCAGCAGCGATGGGGTTATTAATCGCACTAGTTTTGGGCTTGATTTATGGAGTATATGTTTTTAGTCAATCGACTGATATTGTTATGCAAATGAATCATGCTCATGAAGTTAGTGGACCCGCTGAAGCGCCAGAATTATGGCATGTTGTTGAAGATATGGCGTTAGTGGCGCAGGTGCCAATGCCACGAGTCTTCATTATTGATGATCTATCCCCGAATGCTTTTGCAACGGGCAATAATCCTAACCAGGCGGCAGTCGCTGCTACTCGAGGAATCTTAGAAACGCTAAATCGTAATGAATTAGAAGGTGTCATGGCTCATGAGATGACGCATGTTCGAAACTATGATATTCGAGTTCAGACTTTAGCAGTTGCTTTGACTTCTTTGATTGCTCTACTCGCTAATTTTGGGACAAACTTTATGTTTTTTGGAGGGGGTAGTCGGCGTGATGATGAAAATAATGCGACGAGCGTTATTGGGATGTTAGTTTCCTTGCTTGTTTTGATTCTCGCCCCAATGGTTGCGACGATGGTACAGTTAGCTATTTCAAGGAATCGTGAATTTTTAGCGGATGCAGGTGCGGTTGAGCTGACGCGTAATCCACAAGCATTGATTCAGGCGTTACAAAAGATTTCGCAGAGTCAGCCGATGGAGACAGAAAATGTCGCACCTTCCAGTGCTGGGCTTTATATTAGCAATCCTTTGTCCGCTGACAATATGAATAAGCTTTTTGCCACCCATCCGCCGGTTGAAGAGCGAATTGCCGCATTGGAAAAAATGTAAGGGTGCTTAATTGGCTTAGAATGGTAATTTATATGCATCATTCCAAGCTTGATAAGATTCAACGAATATTTAAGCATCATCAGAACAGTTTTATGATGGTGCTTTTTTACTTTAAGGTATAAGATAGTCTCTGTGAAAAATAATTTGAAAAATGTTAGTTTGATCAAGATTGAATAACTTATAATCATTAATATAAATATAAGGACAGTAGTTATGATGGGGCGCGAAGAATACAACAAGATTATGAAAAAGATTAGTGCGGCTGGTGCGGTTGAACCTAGTTTAGCCCGTGTCGGCATGCTCCGAGAAGTTTTGTCGTGGATGGGTAATCCGGATAAGCGCTTACGGATTATTTATATTGCGGGGACAAACGGTCGTGGCTCAACTGGTGCGATTTTAACCCAAGTTTTATCTGAGAGTAACTATCGGATTGGTCACTTTTCATCGCAAGCCGTAAAAGATGATTTACAGATGGTCACGATGAATGAAAAAGCAATTACTACGGATGAAGTCGTCAAAATTGTCCGAGATGTTATTATCCAAATTAAGCGTCATGGTGGTGACTTTTCGGTATTGTCGCGGTTTGAATGGTGGGTTTTGATTGCTCTGGTTTATTTTGCCCGTCAGGATTTACATTTTGTTGTTTTTGAAGCTGGTCATGCTGGCGACCTAGATGCAACTCGGGTAATTGATCGTCCGTTCATTGTGGCGTTCACAAAAATTTCAGTTGACAATGTGTGCCAAGCAGGGCAGAGTTTAAATCGTGTAGCCGAAGAAAAAAGTAAAATTATTAAGCCTGGATCGATTGTGGTTAGTTACCCTGGCCAAGAGGCACTCGTTTTTAAAATTTTAAAAAATCGAGCCGAGCAAGTAGGCGCAATCTGGAATCCTGCCAAAGTACCGCAAATTACGGTTTTGTCGAGCTCGCCTAAGGGGTTGCGGCTCAATATTGATGATTTACCTGATTTGTATCTCTCATTAACCGGTAATTACCAAGCTTATAATTTGAACACAGTGCTACAGATTGTTGGTGTTTTACAGAAAAAAGGATTTTGGTTGTCCAGCGATCGAATTGCCACGGCTTTAGCGCATGTTTCAATTCCCGGGCGGATGGAATATAATGCACAACGTAATGTGTTATATGACGGTGCTGATACGCCAGCCGGAATTAGTGGATTAATCGATTCGATTAAAGCTTGGCATTTGCCTTTCAAGCCAGTCTTTGTGTTAGGCATATTAGATAATAAAAACGCCCATGACATGATTGACTTGGTGGCCGATGTGGCTTCAACTATTATCGCGGTGACGCCAAATAGTAAGGATGCGATGACAGCAGATGCTCTGGCTTCTTATTGTGTGCACAATACAAACTTGGATATTGAGATTGCCGATGACCCTAGCGCGGCGGTGCAATTAGCCCGGCATTATCGGGAATCATCGCATGCTTTGATTGTGGTAACGGGATCATTTTATACTTTACAAGCAATCGGAACGAACGAAAAGGAATAACTAATGGTTTTAAAAGCAAATCAAATTACTAATTTATTACAATCAGAAGGTCTATTAAGGCAAAACGACGCTATCGACCAACCGGAATTAGTGCTGAAAGGTGTTAGCTATAATTCACAAGCGGCACAACCAGGTGATCTGTTCTTCATTAAAGGAAATTTTAAAGCTGAATATTTGGAACAAGCAATGACCAAAGGAGTTGCCGGAGTGGTTGCACCTGTTAATCAGGCTTTGGACGTAGCGGTACCAGTTTGGTATGTAGATGATCCTTTGGCTGCTATGAGTATTGTGGGGATGGCGTTTTATGATTATCCGCAAAACGATTTGAAATTAGTAGGGATTACTGGCACTAAAGGGAAGACTTCAACTGCTTATATGATGTATTCGATATTGGATACAGCTACTGAACATAAAACGGCCCTTTCCTCAACGATAAGTCAAATTACGGGACCCGCTCCGAAAAATCATTACCGGTCAAGTTTGACTACGCCAGAATCAATTGATTTGTTTAAATCGATGCGAGAGGCAGTTGATAATGGAATGACACATATGGTGATGGAAGTTTCTTCACAGGCGTTTAAGATGCGGCGCGTTTATGGGTTGCGTTATGATGTAGGAATCTTTTTAAATATTTCACCCGATCACATTGGCGAAAATGAACATCCTACTTTTGCGGATTATTTAGCACACAAGCTGATGTTAATTGATCATTCTGATCAAGTGGTTTTGAATGTCGAGAGTGACCATTTTGGTGAAATTATAGAACGCGCTGAGGATATGTTGCCGCGGGATGGAATTTGGTTATATGGGCAAAAATCTGAAGAAACTTGGAGTGACGTAGCCTTTCAAACGCAACATGCTGATTTACAAGGGTCACAATTTGATCTTGTAACGCAGGACGAACAAGGAAAGCGCTTGGGAATTGCGGACAGCTACCAGTTAGATTTGCCCGGTGATTTTAACGAAAGCAACGCAACCGCTGCTGCGATTGCTAGTCGCCTAGTTGGAGCGGATGTGGCAGCGATTCAAACCGGTCTGAGTGAAGTTAAGATTCCTGGTCGGATGCAAATTTTTAATACGCAAAAGCATGGCACAATCTATGTGGATTATGCGCATAACTATGCATCGATTGCGGCATTATTGCAATTTATTCGCTCAAATGAAACCGTGAAGATATTGCGCATTGTAGTCGGAGCACCTGGAAATAAGGGTGTTTCTCGACGCCCCGGCATTGGACAAGCTATTAGTGAAGCTGCTGATATTGCATATTTAACGGCTGATGATCCTCAATATGAAGATCCAGCTGCCATTGCCGATGAAATTCAAGCCGCTATTGTTAATCCGCAGGTCGAAATTGTGCGCGAAATGGACCGAGCTAAAGCAATTAAATCAGCGATTAAGGCCTCACAGCCCAATGATGTCGTTGTTTTAGCGGCGAAAGGCTTGGATGAGTATCAGAAAATTAATGGTGTTAATACTCCATATGCTAATGATTGGGAAATCGCGCAAGAAATCGTTGCAGACCTAGAAAGTTAGTGTTGGATTTGGTATAATGGGTTAAGTTTGATTTGAATGTTTATGCAAAATGAGAAGGAGAATTACCAATGGCTAAAAAAGAACCGATGATTAATACATCCGCATTTGATATTGGTGATTACGTTGAAGCACCTGCTTTTGCTAACTTTGAACATGATTTTAAAGGAATTGTCGAAAAGGTTTATGAGCATGCATTATTGGTGATGATTACGGAAAATGATCCAAGCGATGAAGCAACGGTTGTGGAATACAATCGGCGTGCAATTACACGTATGTCAGAGACTAAAATCTTAGTCAAGACGGATAACCCGGCTCCTCGTGAAGTACCAGCCGAAGATGAGGCACCAACAAAAGATTAAAAGGCAATTTCTAAAATAGAAACTGTAAAAGATGATAAATAAGTGAGGCAGGAGGGTCAAAATATGGACTATAAAAAACAAGTGGCAGCGGCTTTAAAACAGGCGGAGCCCGAATTAGATGAGCAAATTTTGATTGATAAGATTGAAGTTCCAAAAGATTCAAGTAAGGGGGATTATGCTTTCCCAACTTTTATTTTAGCTAAACAATTAAAGAAGGCGCCTAATATTATCGCCGCTGACTTGGTAGAGAAGATTGACAAAGCTGGTTTTAAGCAGGTTGAAGCAGTAGGACCATATATCAACTTTTTCATGGATCCCAAAACCGCTGGAAGTCAAATTTTAACTAAAGTGTTGCAAACTGAAAACTACGGTCACAACACGGATGGTGAAGCGGGACATGTGACGATTGATATGTCATCTCCAAACATTGCTAAGCCAATGTCAATGGGACATCTTCGTTCAACCGTTATCGGAAACTCATTAGCTGAAATTTCAGCTGCGAATGGTTATCAACCAATTAAGATTAATCATTTAGGTGACTGGGGGACTCAATTTGGTAAGTTGATAGTTGCTTATAAGCGTTGGGGTTCAGAAGAGGCGGTAAAAGCAGATCCAATTAATACTTTGGTTAAGTATTACGTGCAATTCCACGCTGAGGCTGAGAATTCGCCTGAGTTAAATGATGAAGGCCGGATGTGGTTTAAGAAGTTAGAAGATGGTGACGAAGAAGCACTCCAACTCTGGCAATGGTTCCGAGATGAATCATTGAAAGAATTTATGGATCTTTATGATACATTAAATATTCAATTTGATTCTTTCAACGGGGAAGCTTTCTATAATGATAAGATGGACAGCGTTGTTGAAAAGTTAGAGCAAGAGCATAAGCTGGTTAAATCACAAGGTGCTCAAATTGTGGATTTGGATGCTTATGGTTTGAATCCAGCGATGATTAAGCGAAGCGATGGAGCGACGCTTTATATGACACGTGATTTGGCTGCTGCTACGTACCGGAAGAAGACGTACAACTTCGTTAAGTCTTTGTATGTGGTTGGTGGTGAGCAACGTGAGCATTTTGAGCAATTAAAAGCCATCTTGACGGAAATGGGTTATGCTTGGGCTGATGATATTGAACATATTTCATTTGGAATGATTACGGTTGATGGAAAGAAACTTTCAACGCGTTCAGGACGGATTATTTTGTTAAAGGATGTCTTAGCTGATTCAGAGAAGTTAGCTTTGGAACAAATTAATGAGAAGAATCCTGATTTGACCAATAAAGAGCGGACTGCCCATGAAGTTGGAACAGGAGCGGTGGTCTTTCATGATTTAATGAATGATCGGACGTTGAACTTTGACTTTAAGCTGGAAGATGTGGTGCGCTTTGAAGGTGATACAGGACCATACGTTCAATATGCCAATGCACGAGCACACTCACTTTTGCGGAAAGCTAAGCGGGCGATTGATGAAACGCAGTTGGAGATTAGTGACGAACAAGTCTGGGAGATTGAAAAGCTCCTTGGTGAATTTGAAAATGTAATTCGCAGGGCTTGGCGCGATCGCGAGCCATCAGTTGTAGCTAAATATGCTTTGAACTTAGCCCGGACATTCAATAAGTACTATGCTAATTCTAAAATTTTGGCTGATGATGGCGAATTGAACGCGCGTCTGGCTTTGGTTCAAGCAGTTTCAAACATTTTGACTGAGTCATTGCGCCTCTTAGGAGTAGCAGCACCTGTTGAAATGTAAAATAGCTTAGTGGTGGTTAAGAGTTTAAAAATAGCTTGACGAATAAAAGATAGAAGGGTATTGTTAATAACAATATTTCAATTATTTTAGTCGTTAACGTGTTTTGCCACAGACTATGAAAACATAATTTGATTGTTTTTAGATTAGTTTCAAATTATATTAGTTAGCGACGTAAAGGCTTTTCTTTACGTCGTTTTCTTTTTTCATGCGCCTTTGGTATTAAGACTTAAAGGCGCCATTTTATTTTTAAGGAGTGTATTGTGTTAGAGCATTTTTTCAAATTATCAGAAAATAATACATCGGTTCGCACTGAAATCACATCAGGTTTAACTACTTTCATTGCAATGGGGTATATTATCTTTTTAAATCCAGCTGTGTTGTCAATGACGGGGATGCCTTCACAAGGGGTATTTTTAGCGACGATTTTAACAATTGTGACGGGAACGTTAATTACGGGACTCTTTGCGAACTTACCATATGCCATCGGGCCATCGATTGGGATGCAGGCCATGTTTACATATACGATTGTGTTCGGACTGGGTTTCACTTGGCAACAAGCTTTGGGGATGGTCTTTTTAGTTGGGTTAGTCGATGTGGTGATTACCTTAACTAAGTTACGAGCTTCAATTGTGAAAGCCATTCCGGTGCAATTAAAGCATGCAATTGCTGCTGGAATTGGATTGTTCATTGCTTACATTGGGCTAAAAAATGCGGGTTTCATTAATTTCATCGTAGGTGGTGAAAACATTGTGACGTTAAATAATCATGCCTTTAATCAGGCAGATAAGGCTGGTCAAATTAATACTTTGTTGGCCAATGGTGGAACGACGCCCACTTTAGCGAATTTCAATACGGCCCCGGTTTTATTAGCATTGATTGGGTTTTTAATTTTAGTTGTATTAGTGATTAAAAAGGTGCGGGGAGCTTACCTATTATCAGTAGTGATTACAACCGTGATTGGGATTCCCATGGGCGTCACCAATTTGAATATTGATATTGCAAATTCATTTTCAATGACATTCCATGATTTCCAAACGGTTTTCGGCGCAGCCTTGGGGGCGGATGGATTATGGTCAATGTTTACCACCCCAAAGCAGATTTTGGTTGTGATTTTAACGGTCTTCTCAATGGGATTGTCAGGTTTGTTTGACGCGATTGGAACTTTTATTGGAACGGGAATGACGACTGGAATTTTCTCAAAGAAAGATCAAAAAGAATTTGAAGAAGGTAAGGGCTTTAAGTCAAAGATGGATCGTGGCTTGGTCGCCGATACTTTTGCGACGATGTTGGCTGGGATTTATGGAAGTTCAAACACAACTACCTTTATTGAATCGGCGGCTGGGATTAATGCGGGTGGTCGGACCGGATTGACCTCAGTAGTGGTGGCTATTGGCTTTATCTTTTCAATTGTGGCAGCCCCATTAGTGGGAGTTGTACCTTCAGCTGCTACGGCGCCGATTTTAATCGTGGTTGGAATTTCAATGATGAATGAGTTTAAAGCTATTGACTGGAATGACCTTGAAGTTGCAATTCCAGCTTTCTTTACGTCCGCCTTTATGGCCTTGTCATATTCGATTTCATATGGGATTGCCGCTGGCTTTATTCTATTTATTGTTGTGAAATTAGCCCGGCATAAACGTTATGAGATTACACCAGTGTTGTGGGTAATTGCATTGCTCTTTATGTTAAATTTTGTAGCGATGGCAATTGGCTAAGCATTTAGTATCCAAGCATTGAATGAGAATTCAATGCTTTTTTTGTTAAGTGAAAAGTAGTTAGCTTGTTGATTTTTTCTGAACGTAAAAAATGCTAAACTATTAAGAGAATAAAGCTTTGCGGAAGGATGTGAAAAAATGGCGGAAAAACCTAAAAAAATGGGAACAGAGCCGATTCCATTAGAAAATCCCGTGGAAGTTCTGAGCGGAGTAGGTGAAAAGCGTTTGCTGGGGTTACATCATTTATCTATTTTCACGATTGACGATTTATTAATGAACTTTCCGCTGCGTTATAGTGATTTGGCGACGAAGTTACCTTCTGAAACCGATGATGGCGAAAAGGTCACGTTTAAAGGTATAGTTTCTTCGGCTCCAGTATTATCACGGTTTGGTTATAAAAAAACGCGTTTAAACTTTCGGATTTTAGTTGAACATGATAATATTGCGGTAACTTTTTTCAATCAACCGTGGTTGCAAAAAAAATTGGCTGTAGAACAAGAAGTCGCGGTCTATGGGACTTATGAAAAAAATAAACAAACTTTGAGCGGGATTAAAATTTTATTACCTAATCAAATTGATGAAATGGAAGCTGTTTATCCCGCCTCCAAAGAAATTCAACAACGGACGTTAAAAAGCCTAATAGAGCAAGCGTTAGGAAAATATCAAGATGATTTAGTGGATCTGATTCCAGAATCAATCCGCGCTCAATATAAATTACTGACGCGTAAAGCGATGTTTTTTGGAGTGCATTTCCCGCAATCTTTGATTGAAGCGCAAAATGCACGGCGCACGGCTTCATTTGAAGAATTTTTTATTTTTCAAATGCGGATGCAGTTGTTAAAGTTAATGGATCAAAATCATCAAGGGCGGGCGGTCAGCTTTGATAATCCACGCTTGAAGGCCTTCATTCAAACGTTACCGTTTGAGTTAACGGATGCTCAAAAAAAGGTGGTAAATGAAATTGTTGCTGACATGCGTCGCCCAAAGCATATGAATCGCTTGTTACAGGGTGATGTAGGTTCGGGTAAAACGGTGGTGGCAGCTTTAGCTATTTATGCTGCATTTACGGCTGGAATGCAAGCGGCGCTGATGGCACCAACGGAAATTCTAGCGCAACAGCATGCCAAAACATTGGGAGAATTTTTTGATCCGGCGGAAGTGCGTGTTGAATTATTAACGGGTTCAACAAAGGCGGCTGCTCGACGGCAAATTTTAGCTGATTTAGCAGATGGATCAATAGATTTGTTGATTGGAACCCATGCTTTAATTCAAGACGATATTGTCTTTCATAATTTAGGCTTGGCGATTATTGATGAACAGCATCGTTTTGGGGTGAAGCAACGTGCTAAGCTGCGTGAAATTGGGATGAATCCAGATATCTTAGCCATGACGGCGACCCCGATTCCGCGGACATTGGCGATTACGAGTTATGGAGAGATGGACATCTCAGTGATTAATCAATTACCAAAGGGACGTCAGCCGATTCAGACTCGGTGGTTGCGGGGAAATGCGTTAGAGCAAGTAGTCAAATTTATCTTGCAGCAATTAGAAATTGGTGCTCAATCTTACGTGGTAACGCCTTTAATTGAAGAGTCTGAAGCGCTAGATGTACAAAATGCTCACGCAGTATATGAAGAATTACAAAAGTATTTTATGCCGCAATATCAGGTTGGGCTACTTCACGGTCGGATGAATAATCAAGAAAAAGATGCGGTGATGAGCCAATTTAAAGCCAATCAATTTCAAGTTTTGGTGGCTACAACGGTTATTGAAGTGGGCGTTGACGTACCTAATGCGAGTGTCATGCTGATTTTGGATGCTGATCGGTTTGGCTTGGCTCAGTTACATCAGTTGCGTGGTCGTGTTGGACGTGGTTCACGTGCATCATATGCTTTTTTAATGGCTGATCCAAAGACACAGTTTGGAATTGAACGGATGGAGGCCATGACGGCAACGACAGATGGCTTTGTGCTAGCACAAAAGGATTTGGAATTGCGTGGGTCCGGTGATGTACTTGGACGCCGACAATCAGGGATGCCTGAATTTAAGGTGGGTGATCCCGTCAAAGATTTGTTAATGATGGAAGCTGCACAGCAAAGTGCAATGCAGGTTTTAGATACACCTAATTGGGATCAATTGCCAGAAAATAAGGCTTTGGTGCAATATTTGTCGGAAACCATGGACCGGTACCGGAATTTTGATTAAGGTATCTTGAGGGATGTGGTAAAATTGAAAAAAATAGAAAAAAGAGGCCATAAGAATGTATAAAATTGCGGTTGATGCAATGGGCGGTGATCATGCACCAGAGACGGTAGTTGCTGGTGTTGAGAAGGCACGCGAACAATTACCAAATGTTGAATTTATTTTATATGGTGACTTGGCGCAAGTGAAGCCACTGATTCAGGACTCGCGCCAAATTGAGTTGGTGCAAGCTGATGATGCTTTAGGTATGGCTGATGAACCAGTTAAGTCAGTTCGAACCCGGAAGCAAAGCTCTTTGGTAATGGCCGCTACGGCAGTCAAAAAGGTGAAGCAGATGCTTTTTTCTCCGCTGGAAATACTGGAGCTGTGTTGGCGGCGTCTATCTTTTTGGTTGGTCGGATAAAGGGAATTAGTCGTCCCGCTTTAATGACTTTGATGCCAGCAACAGGCGGATTACATGATGCGTTTGTTATGATGGATATGGGAGCAAATGCTGAAAACCGCGCCAATCAACTGTATGAATATGGAATTTTAGGTTCATTTTATGCGCATGATATTTTGCAATATGAAAATCCACGGGTTGGTTTGTTGAATAACGGGACGGAACCGGATAAAGGGGATACAGTGCATAAAGAAGCCCATGTTTTATTACAAAATGGGGCTGACGCTAAGTATTTGAATTTCATTGGTAATGTGGAATCTTCAGAATTATTGCAGGGTGCCGCTGACGTGGTAGTCGCTGATGGTTTTTCGGGAAATGCAGCGTTAAAAGCTACTGAAGGAACAGCGAAAACGTTGATGAAGATGCTTAAAAACCTGATTAAGCAAGGTAATTTGCGAACCAAATTAGGTGGTCTGTTGTTATTGCCAGCGTTGAAAAAATTGGGTCAAAAATTTAATCCGGAACAATATGGTGGAGCGGTCGTACTGGGGGTCAAAGCACCGGTAGTTAAAGCTCACGGTTCAGCGGGACCGGATGCCATTGCTGCGGCGTTAGGTCAAATCGAAAAAATGTTAACGATTAATTTGACTGGCAACGTGCAAGCCTTTGTAGCGGAACATCAAAATGATTTGACAAGTCAGCAGAATTAAGTAAGATATAAATAGAATCGTTCTTTTGACTTTGAATGATTAAGAGGACGACCCGTTTTGTGCTAAGATAGCATGATTTAAACTAGCAATAAGTTGATAATTAAAGGAGTAAGTAATAATCATGGAAAAGCAAGCGATTTACGATCAGGTTGCGACTTTAGTTGCCGATCATTTTGAGTTGAATCCAGACCAAGTAACTGGAGACTTAAATTTCTTGAAGGATATTGACGCAGACTCAATTGATTTTGTGGAATTAGTATTAGAAATGGAAGATGCATTTGACGCTGAAATTCCAGATGAAGATGCTGATAAGCTTACAACAATTAATGATACGGTTGATTATATTTATAATCATCAAAAGTAAACGAAAAGATTAAATGAATTTAGTGAAACCGAGGCCCCAGGGTCCCGGTTTTTTGGTATACTTAAGAAATAACAGAAAAGAGGGAAATAATGTTTGCAGAATTACAGACTGAGATTGAAGTACAATATGGTATTCATTTTGATGATTTGTCCTTACTAGAAGAAGCTTTAACACAAGCCAATTATATTAATGAGCATCCTAATTATCATGGGCGGGATTATCAACGCTTAGAGTTTTTAGGCGACGCAATTATGCAACAATCTTCAGCGGTTTACCTATTTAAAAGGTATCCAGATTGGGATGAAGGTCGATTGACAGAGCTGCGCATTTTAATGGTTCAAACGCGTTCTTTCGCAGCTTTGTCACGTGAGTTACATCTTGATCGCTATGTTCAATTAGGGCACGGAGAAGAAATTTCTGGAGCACGAAATCGCGATACTTTGTTAGAAGACTTATGGGAAGCCTTTATTGGAGCTTTATACTTGGATCAAGGTCAAGATGCGGTCGTGAACCTTTTGAAGCAGGTATTCTTTTCTAAAATTGATACGGGATTTTATGATCGGTTTGTTGATTATAAATCAAAGTTACAAGAATTATTGCAAAAAAATGGAACTGTCGATATTAATTATCAAAAACTTTCAGAAGAACAAATTGAAAATAATGAACAGATTTTTACTGTAGCCGTGCAATTGAATGGTAAGCAATTAGCAGTCGGTCAAGGTAAGTCTACAAAAGATGCTGAAAAAGAAGCTGCTCGGCGCGCTTATAAAGATTTAACCATGAATAAATAAGTAACGGTAAACATTTAAAATGATGAGGTAGGGTAAATGGGATTATTTGATGCGATTAAACGAGCCTTTACTGGGGAAGAAATACCACAAAAGGCAACGGTGGTGGAAGTAGAAACGTTATATCCGCATATTGATGCTGATCATCCAGTTGAGTTGGCAAGCTTAAAGAGTCCGATTCGTGTCGAAGTATTAGAGCCACACGAAATAAAAAATGTGGTAAAAGAGCCCGTTGCGGTTGACAATGCCACCAATGATGCGACCATCCTAACAGAAACAGAAACAGAAACAGAAACAGAAACAGAAACAGA
>NZ_JBJJNY010000001.1:194211-231883 GCF_045504165.1 Weissella kandleri
AAACAGAAACAGAAACAGAAACAGAAACAGAAACAGAAACAGATTTAGATGCAGGGTTAGCTAAAACTAAAAAGTCATGGTCACAACGTTGGAATGCCTTTCTAGCAAATTTTCGGCGTGTCGATGAGGATTTTTTTGATGATTTAGAAGAAACGCTTATTAAGGCCGACGTGGGGGCCGAAACTGCTTTTCAATTGACGGATGAATTACGTGATGAGGTTAAGCTACAAAATGCTAAATCTAAAGAAGAAGTCTCAAAAGTCGTTCTTGATAAATTAGTTGAACATTATGAGCAGCAAGGGGTTAACGAAGATGCAACAATGCATTTTGCCAAAAGTGGCCCTACGGTAATTTTGTTTGTCGGGGTGAATGGGGTTGGAAAGACGACTACCATTGGTAAATTAGCAGCACGCTATAAACAAGAAGGCAAGAAAGTTTTATTGGCAGCTGCGGATACGTTCCGAGCAGGAGCCACCCAACAATTGCAAGTTTGGGGTGAACGTGATGGGATTGAAGTAATTGCCGGACCGGCAGGCTCTGATCCTGCATCAGTCGTTTATGATGGGGTGCAAGCAGCGATTAAGCAGCAAGCCGATATCTTATTTGTCGATACTGCTGGCCGTCTGCAAAATAACCAAAACTTGATGCAAGAGTTGTCAAAAATGAAACGCATCATTGAACGTGAATTACCTGAACAACCCATGGAAGTTCTATTGGTATTAGATTCAACAACAGGACAAAACGCCATTCAACAAGCGAAGTTGTTTAAAGATTCAACAGATGTGACTGGAATCGTGTTAACTAAGTTAGATGGAACCGCTAAAGGTGGAATTATTTTGCCCATTCGAAATGAACTACACTTACCTGTGAAGTGGATTGGCTTAGGTGAACAAGTGGGTGATTTACAACCATTTAATGCCAAAGATTTTGCCCAAAGTCTCTTTGGGCAGCTATTGGGGTCGTAATGGAATTAGAAAAGACTAATCGCTTAAATATTTTATTTGCGTCCTATCGCGCTTTGTTAACTAAAAAGCAGGATGCTTACTTGTCGCTATATTATGAAGAGGATAATTCATTGGGTGAAATCGCTGAAGAATTTAATGTTTCGCGGCAAGCCGTTTATGATAATTTAAAGCGCAGCACCCAAGCACTAGAAAATTACGAAGCAAAATTACACATTTATCAAAATTATTTGGAACGCCAAACGACCTTGACGGCTTTGCAAGCATATGTTGCGCAAAATTATAGTCAAGACCAAACGTTAAATAATTTGGTACGTGGTTTGGCCGTTCAAGAGGAGGAAAACTAATGGCATTTGAAGGATTAACGGAACGTTTGCAATCAGCCCTAAGTGGGTTACGTCGTAAAGGTAAGGTAACTGACGCCGACTTACGGGATACGATGCGTGAGATTCGGATGGCTTTGTTAGAAGCCGACGTTGACTATTCCGTTGTGAAAAAATTTGTACGTGAAGTTCGGGAAAAGGCAGCAGGACAAAAAGTCTTAGAAGGTTTGAATCCAGAACAACAAATCGTTAAAATCGTGAATGAAGAGTTAACGATGATGATGGGGGACGAAGCGGTTCCTTTGAATCAATCAAAGAAGATTCCAACGATTATTATGATGGTCGGGTTGCAAGGAGCCGGTAAAACGACGACGGCCGGTAAATTAGCCTTAAAGTTAAAGCAAGAGCAAAATGCGCGACCTTTGATGATTGCAGCCGATATTTATCGTCCGGCCGCCATTGACCAATTAGAAACGTTGGGACAACAAATTGACGTACCGGTATTTTCAATGGGGACGGATGTTGATCCACGTGAAATTGTTAAGCAAGGTTTAGCCAAAGCCGACGAACTTAAGGCTGATTATGTCTTTATTGATGCGGCTGGACGCTTGCAAATTGATGAAGCCCTGATGCAAGAATTAGCTGATATTAAGGCGATTGCTACTCCAGATGAAATTTTGTTGGTTGTTGATGCAATGACGGGACAAAATGCCACAGAAACTGCTCAAGGATTTAATGATCGGCTCGGGATTACCGGAGTTGTATTGACAAAGTTAGATGGTGATACCCGTGGCGGAGCGGCGTTGTCAATTCGTGAAGTAACGCAAAAGCCAATTAAATTCGTTGGACAAGGGGAAAAGATGACCGATTTGGATGTCTTTTATCCTGAACGAATGGCTTCACGAATTTTGGGAATGGGTGACTTGATGACCCTGATTGAAAAAGCCCAAAAAGACGTTGACGAAAAAAAGGCAGCTGAACAAGCCGAAAAGATGCGTCAAAACACATTTGATTTTAATGATTTTATTGATCAAATGGATCAGGTCCAAAATATGGGACCGATGGAAGATTTATTAAAAATGATTCCAGGCGTTGCAAATAATCCAGCTTTGAAAAATATTCAAATGGATGACAAGCAAATGGACCATATGCGTGCAATCGTCTTATCGATGACACCCGCCGAACGAGAAAATCCCGATTTGATTAATCCTTCACGGCGCCGGCGTTTAGCAGCTGGGGCAGGTCGGCCAATTGTTGAGGTTAATCGGATGATTAAGCAATTTAATCAGATGAAGAGTATGATGAGTAAGGCTATGAATGGTAATACCGGACAAATGGAGCAAATGATGAGTGCGCTACAAGGGCAAGGTGGTATGCCTACCGGAATGCCAGGAATGCCAAAATCAGGTGGAAATATTGGTAACAAGGTCCAACAAATGGCGATGAAGCGGATGGCACGACAAATTCAAAAGAATAAAAAGAAGCGCCGGAAATAAATTTATAAAGTGTAAAGGAAAAATACTTTACACTTATCAGAGATTCTGTTATTATACTAAGAGTAGATTAATTCTGGAGGAATATATTAACATGGCAGTTAAAATTCGTTTAAAGCGGATGGGATCAAAGAAGCGCCCATTCTATCGTGTCGTTGTTGCAGATTCACGTTCACCACGTGACGGACGTTTCATTGAAAACGTTGGAACTTATAACCCATTGGTTGAACCAGCTGAGGTTAAGTTGAACGAAGAATCAATCATGAACTGGTTGAATAATGGTGCTCAACCTTCTGATACAGTAAAGAACTTGTTGTCAGAAGCTGGTATCATGAAGAAGTACCACGAAGCAAAGTTCTCAAAGTAATTTGAGATTTAATTAAAGAGGTTGGGCTAGTTTCCATAACTAGTTCAATCTCTTTTTGTTTATCCATAATTAAAAAGCAGCCTGTTTCTTAGAAATAGGCTGCTTCATGATTGATTGTTGATTTATAAATTAGGCATGACTTGATGACCTAATTTAAAGGTGTAGTGATATAAGAAGAAGTTAAATAAGACCAAAACTCCAAAGAAAATCATCGCGTGCTGGGTTCCTGATTGCATTACCGCAGCGGCATTATTTCCATGACCAGAAGCTAGAAAGCTTGAAGCAATGACGGTTCCAATTGAACCACCAAATTGTTGTAAGGTATTAAAAATGGCATTGGCATCCGCTTCCTTTTCTGGACCGATAATAGTTAAGGCGTAGGTCATGGTGTTCGGTAATGCCATATTAACCCCAATTTCAAAGAGGAGATAATAGACCACAATCATGATTGGCGATAACTTTAAGCTAAAGACCGCAAAGAGAACAATTGCCAAAAAGAAAAGTGAATTTCCTGTTAAAATCGGCTTTTTAGCACCAAGGCTATCATACATCCGTCCCCAGACAGGATTTAGTAATCCTGAAATTAAACTTCCAGGTAGCAGAATGAGCCCACCAATCATGGCGGTAGAATGAGCGGCAATTTGGGCATAATTAGGTAGAATAAAATTAACACTAATATTTGTAAATTGAATAATTACGTACGCAATTAAGCCAAGCGTTAAAATCGGATTTTTAAAAATAGAAATATCGATTAAGACACGCGTTGAATGGTTAGATACTTTAATAAATAAGAAAAGGGCCATTGCAGTAATGATTAAACTAATACCTAAGCGTAAGTTGAGCCAACCAAATTGACTGACGGTGTTAAAGCCTAAGGTTAAACTAATAAAGGTAATCGCTAGAAGAATCAAACGGAACCAGTCAAATTTCTGTTGGATGAGCGGGGTAATTTGTTCAATTGAAAAACCTAGAAAGAAGATGATAATCATTAATGGGAGCACAACCCAGAAAATATAACGCCAACTGGTGAAGTTAACAATTAGTCCCCCAAAAGTAGGCCCTAAAGCCGGCGCCATTGAAACAATTAAGCCACCTAAGCCCATGAAGAAACCACGCTTTTGAATGGGTGCTCGTTCTAAAATAATATTAAATAGTAAGGGTAATACAATTCCCGTTCCAATTGCTTGGATGAGCCGTCCTATTAAAAGAACAATAAAGCCAGGCGCTAAGGCGCATGCTAGGTCTCCGATAATTGAAAAGACTACACCAGCCATGAAAATATGGCGTTCTTTAAAACGGCCTTTAATATAAGAAGAACAAACGATGATAAGTGAGACGACCAAGAGGTAGCCGGTGGTGACCCATTGCACCATGGACATATCAACATGAAATTGTTGAATTAAAGTTGGAAACGTTACGTTCATAGAAGTTTCAATTAAAACGCCAATAAATGCCATCATGGCTGCGGCGATGATGGATAGCATGTCGCGTGTGGACATTTTTGTAGTATGATTCATTGTTTAGCGCATCCTTTCTAAGTTCAGGGCTGTTTTGGATAATAATTCTTTAATAATTGTTGTTTCTTCTGCGGTTAGTTCGGTAAAAGTGTGCTCAAAAATAGTCGCCGTGATTTTATGTAATTCAGGGCGCAGAGCTGTACCACGTGAAGTTAAAAAAAGGCGGTTGGTACGGTGATCGTTTTGATCAAGGCGCTTTTCGAGATAACCTAATTCGACGAGCTTTTTTACGGAACGGGTAATAGTGCTGTGATCTAAAAACATTTTGCGGGTTAAATCATCTTGGGAAGGTTCCGGATGATCAGCAATGTAAAAGATAAAAAAATAGTTACTGTCATTTAAACCGTATGGCTTAAGGGCACGATTCAGTTCAGTACGCATGAAACGACTAATGATGCCAATACTTTGAAATTGGTCATTATTGATTTTAGACTGCATATTTCCTCCTTTATGTGCATGTGCACATATTTAGCGACTTGGATTATGTTAAACTTGTTGCTTTGAAATGTCAAATTATTTTGGCTGAAAGGTTAACGTGTAGTGAGGTTGCTATTGCGTCCCCTGTTAGATTTATCTATAATTAATACATTGAATACTATAGGTGGAAAAGAGCATGACGAGTAAATATCCGACACTTGAACTCATCGGTGTAAAATTGGTACAAAACGAAAATGGACAGCGTCAACTTCCGCATCAGCCGTTAACAGATGCTGATTTTCATAGTTGGCGAATTGGTAAGCATACTAAAGGACGTGTGGGGCAGCCTGGTCAAATTTTTTTAACAGAACAAAATTTTGAAATCGTCTTAGTGGATACTAAGCCGTTAAGTTTTAAAGATCGACATACGGTGACCCCCATGGGAAGGTTTACTAAAGAACAGGTGATGCCAGAGTTAATTACCGCATTAGAACAAGAATATCAAGCAATGAAACATTAGGGGAATTAGATGGAATTATATAAAGTTGGGACGATTGTGAATACCCATGGGATTAAAGGTGAAGTACGCGTTATGGCAACGACGGACTTTCCAGCTGAACGCTTTCAAGTAGGGAATCAATTAGTGATTGCGACAAAACCATCTGTTGAGGTAGAAATTGCCAGTGTACGAAAGCATAAGCAATTTATTTTGTTAAGCTTTACACACATGCAAGATATTAATTTAGTTGAAAAATATAAAGGCTTAGATTTAATGGTATCTGACACGAAAGCACCAGCATTAGCGGATGATGAATACTTTTATCATGATTTAATTGGGCTACAAGTCGTCGATCATCAAACCCAAGCGCAGCTAGGACAAGTAAAAGAAATTTTAGAAATGCCAGCCAATGATGTGTGGGTTGTAAAAGGTGCAGGTCAAGAGTTATTGTTACCTTTTATCGAGCAGGTAGTGGTTAAAATTGATTTAGCGGCCAATGTCGCCTATGTCAACCAATTGGAGGAATGGGTCGCTGATGAGAATTGATGTATTAAGTTTATTTCCAAATATGTTTGCCCCCATGCGTGAATCAATCATTGGGAAAGCAATTGAGCGTGGACTCGTTGATTTTAACGTAACTGATTTTCGAGATTATACTGAAAATAAGCATCACAATGTGGATGATGTCATTTATGGTGGGGGCCAAGGGATGCTTTTGATGCCCCAGCCCATTTATTCCGCCATGGAACATGTTGAAGCTGAAGCTGGTGATCGTGGCCATGTGATTTTGCTTGATCCCGCGGGACGAACTTTCAACCAAACAGTTGCCGAAGAATTAGCACAAGAGGATCATCTGACATTTATTGCAGGACACTATGAAGGTTATGATGAACGGATTCGTGATTTAGTGACTGATGAAATTTCATTGGGTGACTATGTTTTAACAGGTGGCGAATTGGGGGCGATGGTTGTCATTGATGCCACGGTTCGATTGTTAAATGATGCGTTAGGGGATGAGATGTCGGCCGTTGATGATTCATTTTCCACAGGTCTACTTGAATATCCGCAGTACACGCGACCGGCTGATTTTGAAGGTAAAAAAGTGCCAGATGTTTTGTTAAGTGGACATCATGCTAATATTGCTAAGTGGCGGAAGAAAGAAGCTTTACGGCGGACATATTTACGCCGACCAGATTTGTTGGAAAATTATGGCTTTACTCCAGAAGAGCGGAAGCTAATGGCGGAATTAAAATCTGAAGAAGGGAAGTAAAATTATGGGATTACAGTCAAAACGGCAAGAGGCCATTACACAAAGCTTAAGTAATTTTATTGAATTACCAAAAGATGATCAAAATGAGCCAGCCGACTCAGCTAAATTTTTGGGCAAAAAAAGTAATGCAGACGAACAACCATTTCCTGATGAAGGTTAATTGAAAGATTAAGTGTCAGACAAAATGAAAGGACCACTGTGCTAAGCAATCTGCAGCATAGTGGTCCTTCGTATATTTATGCACTTAACTGGACTGTTTACAAAAAATATTTTATGCTATAATTAGTTTAAACTTAATGGAGAGGGGTTAGCATGGCTTCTGAACATCTTGAGCAAAAATTAGCGCTTTTACCAGACTTACCGGGATCTTATCAAATGAAGGATAAGAACGGTAAGATTATTTATGTAGGAAAAGCTAAAAATTTGAAAAATCGGGTTCGTTCATATTTTAAAAGTGAACATGATGGTAAAACAGCGGAATTGGTGCGCAACATTGCTGATTTTGATTTTATTGTTACAAGTTCAGAAAAAGAATCCCTTTTATTGGAAATTACGTTAATTCAAAAATATCAGCCGTACTATAATATTCGCTTGAAGCGGGGAACGGGATATCCATATATTAAGATTACCAATGAACGTGATCCACAAATTGAATTGGTAAGTGAAGTAAAAAAAGATGGCGGGCAGTATTTTGGACCTTATCCGAACGTATATGCTGCACAAGAAACGTTACACTTTATTCAAAAGAATTACCCATTACGACGTTGTAATGGGTATCAAGGACGCCCGTGTTTATATGCTAATATGGGTCAATGTTTAGGGGCTTGTTATCGCGAGGTGCCAGTCGCAGAATATCAAGAACAGATTAAGCAAATTCAAAGTTTTTTGGCAGGTAATACAGCTGCGGCTAATAAACTTTTGAATCAGCGGATGCAAGAAGCATCTGATCGCTTAGAGTTTGAACGGGCCGCAGATATTCGTGATCAACTGAAATTCATCGCCGAAACGGTGGAAAAACAAAAGATTATTTCAAAAGATGGAACACCTCGCGATATATTCAATTTTTATTTTGATAAAGGTTGGTTATCCGTGCAAATCTTCTTTGTGCGCCAAGCGCGATTATTGAAGCGTGAAAAGCGTCTCTTTACAATTGTGGGGACGCCCGAAGAAGAATTAGCGACGTTCATTTTGCAATTTTATAATCGCAAAAATTCCGTTTTGCCCAAAGAAATCTTAGTCCCTAAAGGGGTTGATACTTGGGCAATTAGTTCTGTTTTAAATGTCCCCGTGCGTGTGCCACAACGAGGTGAGAAACGTGCCTTATTAGATTTAGCAAGTAAAAATGCGAAAATCGTCTTAGATGAAAAGTTTCGTTTGATGGAAATGAACGAACAAAAAACGAGCGGTGCGATGCAAGAAATTGCGGACGCCTTAGGATTAGAAAAAATCTATCGGATCGAAGCCTTTGATCACTCGCATACGCAAGGACAGGAAATTGTCTCGGCGATGGTGGTATTTGAAGATGGCGTTCCCAACCGTCAAAAGTACCGCAAATATAAGATTAAAAGTGTTGACCATGCTGATGAACGTGCGGAAACGATGGAGGTCATTCGGCGTCGTTATTCACGTTTGTTAAAAGAAGGTGACACGTTGCCTGATTTGGTCTTAATTGATGGTGGTGAGATTCAACTAAATGCTGCTAAAGAAGTTTTGCAAGATGAATTAGGACTGTACGACTTACCTGTGGCGGCGATGGTGAAAAACGACCATCATCGCACGGCGGATTTATTGAAGTCTGAGGGGGAACCACACACGGAATTAGATCCAAAATCACAAGGATTTTTTTTACTGCAAAGAATTCAAGATGAAGTTCACCGCTTTGTTATTACCTTCCACCGAAATTTACGGTCAAAGTCATCATTGGGTTCTAAGCTGGACCAAATTGCGGGGATTGGTCCTAAGACGCGCCAGAAATTATTGACGAAGTATGGTTCTTTGGCGAAAATCCAAAATGCGCCGGATGAAGAATTGAAGGCGATGGGGATTTCGGCGAGAGTAATCCAAGCTTTGAAAATTTCTCTGGCAGCGATGGGCGATCAAAAACAATAAGCAATTTGGGATCAGCAGCCACAATCTCAATCAGAACGAATGAAAAATTAAATTTAATTGAATTATGGTCGCTTTCTAGGTTTAAATCGGTTACAATGAATAAGGTTATGCCATGAATAATATGGCACAGTGGCCCTTTTTGGACACTGTAGAGATAAATGGTCTAAACGGTGATTTAGACGGAAAGGTAGGATGGCGATGGCATTCGTTGACCAAGTAAAAGTATTTGTAAAGGGAGGAAAAGGTGGCGATGGTGCCGTTTCATTCCGACATGAAAAGTATATTAATATGGGAGGTCCGTTTGGTGGCGATGGTGGTCACGGTGGTTCCGTAGTCTTGGTCGTTGATGAAGGACTACGAACTTTAATGGATTTCCGGTATAAGCGACATTTTAAAGCCAGTGCTGGTGGGAATGGTGCTACTAAAGGAATGACAGGGGCATCTGCGGACGACATGGTGATTCGGGTCCCTCAAGGAACGACGGTTACAAATGCTGAAACGGGCGCCTTTATTGGCGATTTGGTTAATAAAGACGACCGATTAGTTGTAGCTGCTGGCGGTCGTGGTGGTCGTGGTAATATTCGTTTTGCTTCACCAAAAAATCCCGCCCCTGAAATTGCGGAAAATGGTGAGCCTGGGGAAGAATTAGATATTCGGCTTGAATTAAAAGTTTTGGCTGATGTTGGATTGGTCGGTTTCCCATCTGTTGGAAAGTCAACTTTACTTTCCGTTGTTACCGCGGCAAAGCCTAAGATTGCAGAGTATCAGTTTACGACTTTGGTACCGAATCTAGGGATGGTCCGTTTAAATGATGGTCGTGATTTTGTGATGGCTGATTTACCAGGATTGATTGAAGGGGCATCACAAGGGATTGGCTTAGGAATTCAATTTTTGCGGCATGTGGAACGAACACGGGTTATTTTACATGTTATTGACATGAGTGGCTTAGATCCTGAAAACGATCCATACGATAACTATCAAAAGATTAATCATGAATTGGGTGAGTATGATCCAATGTTATTGGAACGTCCGCAGATTATTGTGGCTAGCAAGATGGATATGCCAGATGCCAACGAGACATTGGCTGATTTCAAAGCTAAATTAGCAGCAGATCCTAATTTTGATGAGCAAACGCCGATTTTCCCAATTTCTGCCTTAACCCGTGAAGGATTAGAACCTTTGATGCAGAAGACAGCTGACATCTTAGATGTTACGGATCCATTTATTTCACCTGAAATGCAAACGGCTAATAATGATGAAGCATTATATGAATTCAAGGAAGATAAGCAACCATTTGAAATTGTGCGTGAAGATGAACATTATTGGATTTTGACGGGAGAAGAGTTAGAAAATCTCTTCTTGCGGACGAATACTAACTTTACTGAGTCATTGATGCGCTTCGCCCGGCAAATGCGGACGATGGGTGTCGATGATGCTTTGCGGAGAGCTGGAGCCGTGAACGGAGATACGGTTCAGATTCTTGACTTCCAATTTGAGTTTGAGGATTAGCTAGAAGCTGGTTGTGTGGGGAGGAGACGCATGGTTGAATCATACATTACAATCGCTCCAGACACTTTTACGTTCGAACAGGTTTTGAAAAAATCCAGGTTTATCGTTGATTTGAAACGGGTTAGTTCTGAAGATGAAGCACGCGATTTTATTGCTTTGATTAAAAAATTACATCCTAAAGCTAATCATCATGTTTGGGCATACACCCTAGGACCGACTATGGAAGTCCAGCGCGCTTCTGATGATGGTGAACCTAGTGGTACCGCGGCTGGTCCGATGTTAGAAGTTATTAAAAATAATGAATTACACGATATCGTTGCTGTACAAACGCGGTATTTTGGTGGCATTAAATTGGGAGCTGGTGGTCTTATTCGTGCCTATGCCGGTTCTTTAGTTCAGGCTGTGGAAGCGGCGCAGCGGGTTGAACGGATTGAGCAATTATTGGTATCGATTCAGGTGGACTATGCTCAATTGGAGTCATTACAATATTGGTTGACGGAAAATGCATATGTGACGCATGATATTTCTTATGCGGAACAAGTTACATTACAGGTGGCTGTTGATCAAAGCGCCTTTGATCAATTTGAACAAGATATTTTGGATCAAACCAAAGGACGAGCGCAGTTAAATAAACTCGCGCCTACTTGGATTGAAGTACCATATCTTAGGTCTGTTAATGGTCAAACCAAGACCCGTAGATAGTTTACTTTTCTTAAAGTAATTTAAAAAAAAGTACACAAGCATTCCTTTTAGTGGTATTTTAAAAAGTGAATGCTTTTTCTTAGCTTGGGATTCCGTTAAGGCTATTCGGATTGAATGGTTTATTTAAGCGGGCTTGGTCGTGAGAAAGTTAGTATAGTAAATATAAATTAAAAATATAAAATGTTGCATCTCAGGGCATGCTGTCCTTTTCAAACCAGTAGGGCACTTTAAAAAGACCAGGTGATGATTGAAAAGAATGCTTGTGGGAATGGACATTTAATTTGAAGAAGGTAGGCAAAACAATGGTAAACACAAATACCTACGATGAAAATGATATTACAATTTTAGAAGGCTTAGATGCTGTTCGTAAGCGGCCAGGGATGTATATCGGTTCAACTGATAGCAAAGGCTTGCATCATTTAGTTTACGAGATTTTCGATAACGCGGTCGATGAAGCTCTCGCTGGTTTTGGAGACGAAATCAAAGTCACCATTGAACCCGATAATTCAATTACGGTAGCTGATCATGGTCGTGGAATGCCTGTTGGAATGCACGCATCTGGTAAGCCTACTCCAGAGGTGATTTTAACGGTTTTACATGCTGGCGGTAAGTTTGGTCAAGGTGGTTATAAAACTTCAGGGGGGCTTCATGGAGTTGGATCATCGGTTGTTAACGCCTTATCATCGTCATTAACAGTTACGATTGTGCGGGATGGCGTCAAATATCAAGAACACTTTGTTAATGGTGGACATCCGGATGGGACATTAAATAACCTTGGTAAAACGAAGGACCACGACGGAACAATTGTAACTTTTACGCCTGATACCAAGATCTTTTCAACGACTAATTATAATTTTAGTATTCTAGCCGAACGCTTACGTGAATCAGCATTTTTGTTGAGTGGAATTAAGATTATTTTAACTGATCAGCGTGAAGGTCAAGAGCAAAGTGAAATTTATCAATATAATGATGGAATTCGTTCTTTTGTGACGTATCTTAATGAAGACAAGACGACTATGGGCGATGTTATGTACTTTGATGGCGTAGAGAAGGGCATCGAAGTGGAAGTGGCGGCTCAGTATAATGATGGCTATTCCGAGACGATGATGTCGTTTGTTAATAATGTGCGCACGCCAGGTGGCGGAACGCATGAAGCTGGATTGCGCTCGGCTTGGACGAAAGCCTTTAATGAATATGCTCGGAAAATGAATTTGTTAAAGGATAAAGATAAAAATTTAGAAGGTTCGGATGTTCGGGAAGGCCTTTCAGCAGTGATTTCGATGCGTATTCCAGAAGAACTTTTACAATTTGAAGGTCAAACGAAAGAAAAATTAGGTACGCCTGAAGCTCGTTCGATTGTCGATAATATTGTATCTGAACAATTAGGTTTCTATTTGATGGAAAATGGTAATTTTTCACAAGAACTAATTCGTAAATCATTACGGGCTCGTGAAGCCCGAGAAGCCGCTCGTAAAGCCCGAGAAGATGCACGTTCTGGAAAACGTAAGGGTAAGCAAGATCGGATTTTATCTGGTAAATTGACGCCGGCGCAGTCTAAGAATGCCAAGCGAAATGAGCTCTTCTTAGTTGAGGGTGATTCTGCCGGTGGTTCTGCTAAGCAAGGACGTGATCGAAAATTCCAAGCGATTTTACCTTTGCGAGGAAAAGTTTTAAATACCGAGAAGGCTAAATTAGCGGATATTATGAAGAATGAAGAAATTGCGACCATGATTTATACCATTGGAGCAGGGGTTGGATCGGAGTTTGAAGAGGCAGCTTCTAATTACGATAAAATTATTATTATGACCGACGCGGATGATGATGGGGCGCACATTCAAACTCTGTTATTAACGTTCTTTTATAAATATATGCGGCCTTTGATTGAAGCTGGAAAAGTTTATATTGCGCTTCCTCCTTTGTATATGTTACGTAAGGGCACTAAGAAACCCAAGATTAATTATGCTTGGACGAATGAACAGCTCGCCCAAACGGAAAAAGAGATTGGTAAAGGTTATACCCTTCAACGTTTTAAAGGTTTGGGTGAGATGAACGCTGAACAGTTATGGGACACAACCATGAACCCCAAAACTCGAACTTTGATTCGAATCATGATTGATGATGCGATGCTAGCTGAAAAGCGGGTCACAACGTTAATGGGGGATAAAGTTGATCCACGCCGTAAATGGATTGAAAATAATGTGGCGTTCTCCTTAGTGGAAGAAGAATCCATTTTGGATAAGCAACAAGAGAATGCGGAGGAAGCAATGCCGGCAATCGATGCGAATCAAGCAAGCGAACCAGTTGAAGCTACTGCGGAAGCATTAGGCTTAGATGATTTTTTCATGCCATTGGATGATGACACCCAAGCATAAAGAAAGGAAAAACAGCAATGTCAGAAGAAATAGCGCAAGGATCCATTCAAGAGCTTTCTTTAGAAGCTGTGATGGGTGATCGCTTCGGGCGATATTCAAAGTATATTATTCAAGAACGAGCTCTTCCCGATATTCGAGATGGCTTAAAGCCTGTTCAACGCCGTATTTTGTATGCCATGAATAAAGATGGCAATACTTACGATAAACAATTCCGTAAGTCGGCTAAATCAGTTGGAAATGTCATGGGTAATTTTCATCCCCATGGTGATTCATCAATTTATGAAGCGATGGTGCGGATGTCGCAAGATTGGAAATTACGAGCACCATTGATTGAGATGCATGGAAACAACGGATCAATTGATAATGACCCCGCTGCAGCCATGCGTTATACAGAAGCCCGTTTATCAAAAATTGCTGGTGAAATGCTGCGTGATCTTGAAAAAGACACGGTGGAAATGGTGCTTAATTTCGATGATACCGAGTATGAGCCAACCGTTTTGCCAGGGCATTTCCCAAACTTATTGGTAAATGGCGCAACTGGAATTTCAGCGGGATATGCGACGGAAATCCCACCGCATAATTTAGGCGAAGTTATTGAGGCTGTCGTTCATCTGTTGAGTCATCCTAAGGCAACTGTGGCTGACTTGATGCAATTTGTGCAAGGTCCAGATTTTCCGACCGGTGCGATTATTCAAGGTGCATCGGGTTTGAAAAAAGCATATGAAACCGGAAAAGGTAAAATTGTGGTTCGTTCTAAGACGGTCATTGAGCCTTTAAAGGGCGGGAAGCAATTGATTCGGATTAGTGAAATTCCATATGAAGTTAATAAAGCTGCTTTAGTGCATAAAATGGATGAAATTCGGGCGAATAAAGATGTTGCTGGGATTGTTGAAGTACGAGATGAATCTGATCGAGAAGGATTATCCATTGCGATTGAAATTGCTAAAGATGGGAATGCGGATGGCATTTTGCAATACCTCTTTAAAAAGACCGATTTACAAATTACCTATAATTTCAATACGGTAGCGATTCATAATCAACGACCGGTATTATTTAGCTTAAAGACGGCCTTAGAGGCGTTTATTGAGCATCAAAAAGAAATTATTACGAAGCGGACGAAATTTGATTTAGCTAAAGCGAAGAAACGTTTGCATGTGGTCGATGGTTTGATTAAAGCTCTCTCAATTTTAGACCAAGTAATTGCTACAATTCGTGCGTCTAAGGATCGTGCCACGGCGAAGCAAAATTTAATGGATGCGTATGAATTTACTGATATGCAGGCTGAGGCGATTGTGACTTTGCAATTATATCGTTTGAGTAATACCGACGTGACGCAATTACAAGAAGAAGCTCAACATTTAGCAGGGCAAATTAAAGCTTGGCAATTAATTTTAGATGACCCTAAAGAGTTGATCAAAGTCTTAAAGCGTGAATTAAATGCATTGAAGAAGATGTATGCTACACCAAGATTAACTGAGATTCAAGCTGAAGTGCAGGAAATTAAAATTGATCAAAGTGTGACGGTTGCGGATGAAGATGTGATGGTGCTTGTTTCACAAGCAGGTTATGTGAAGCGCGCTTCTTTGCGTTCATACAAGGCTTCCGGGGATGAGGATGGCCTGCGTGAAGATGACATGAGCGTCTTTAGTCACAAGCTTAATACGATGCAGCATGTGTTTATGTTTACCAATTATGGAAACGTCATCTATCGGCCAGTCCATGAATTACCAGAGGTAAAGTGGAAAGATGCGGGAGAGCATCTGTCACAAACGGTCACTGATTTACGGCCAGAAGAGCAAATTATTCAGGTTAAAGTGGTGGATGATTTAGACAAGCTGATGGGACATTGGGTGATTGGGACAAGCGAAGGAACCATTAAACAAGTGGCTTTTGCAACTTTGCAACCACGCTCTAATTACCGGAAGCGGGCAATGCCATTGGTTAAGTTTAAAAACCAAGGTGTTCTAGTGCTTTTGCAGTATGTCTTGGAAAATGATGTAAATCAGGCTGAAGTGCTTTTAATTTCAAATCAAGCGCAAGGCTTGCGATTTAATTTGACGGATGTACCGGTGCAAGGTAATCGAACCACAGGTGTTAAGGCGATGAACTTACAAAATGATGATTATCTCATTGGTGGAGGTGTCATTACACAACCAGCTTCTGAGATGCTTATTCATTTAGTTTCAAATCGGGGCGCCTATAAGCGAATGGTTGTTGCTGATATTCCAAGTACCTCGCGGGCTAAGAAGGGTGTGGCAGTGATGCGTGAATTAAAGAAAGATGCACATCGGATTGTATCCGCTCAAGTGTTACCACAAAAAGCGGCGATGCAATTAGTGCTTCAAACGGATACGAATCAAGCTATTTTGATCCAACCAACTGACCACCCAATTAGTCAACGCTACAGTAATGGAAGCTTTGTGGTTACACCTGAGAAGCAAGGGCGACCAGTTACACTACGGGTTGAGCCAGTGAAAGATTCTGAAGCGTAGTCCTGTTGTAAAGAAAAGCATGGTAAAATAGTAGTTAAGAATTAAGAAAATGGAGTTAGAAATCATGGCAAAAAAACTTGTTTTTGGACATCAAAATCCAGATACGGATACGATTGCATCAGCAATGGGAGCAGCATATTTGTTACAAGAAGTATATCATGAGGAGACGGAAGCAGTAGCTTTAGGTGAGCCAAATGCGGAAACGCAATATGCTTTAGATTATTTTGGTCTAAGCTCATTGCGTGTGATTGAAAAGGCGGATACAAAAGAAGTCGTTTTAGTTGATCATAATGAAAAAGCCCAATCTGTCGCTAATTTAGATGATGTTGAAGTTGTGGGAGTTTATGATCACCATAAGATCGACTTTACGTCAGCCAGCCCAATTTGGTTTACGAATAAGCCCTTGGGGTCAGTCGCTACTATTTTGTATTATGAATTTCAAGCAAATCAAATTGAAATTCCAAAGGCCATTGCTGGAATGTTGGCTTCAGCGATTATCTCAGATACCCTTTTGTTAAAGAGCCCTACAACTACTAAATTGGACCAACCAGCCTTGGCTGGTCTAGCTCAAGCAGCTGGAATTGATGATTACGAAGCCTATGGAATGGACATGTTAAAAGCTGGAACTGATTTGTCACAACGGACTGCTCAAGAATTAATTGATGGGGATGCCAAATCATTTGATTTCAATGGTCATGAATTCCGGATTGGGCAAGTTAACACGGTTGATATTGAAGATACTTTGAATCGGCAGGCTGAATTTGAAGCTGCTATGCAAGCTTCAGAATATAATAATTTCTTATTTGTGATTACAGATATTTTGAATTCAAATTCAAAGGCTATCTTTGTCGGACCAGATGCAGCTGAGGTTGAAAAGGCCTTTAACGCCAAATTAGACAACAACGTCATTGACTTACCAGGAGTTGTGTCACGTAAAAAGCAAGTCGTCCCTCCTTTGACCGCTGCTTTCTAAAAATGATAATTTTCAACAGGTGAAAGTCCAGTTGATATTGAATAGAATCTAGCTCTGAAAACCTTTTTGGTTTTCAGGGTTTTTTTATCGAAAAATTTAAACGTAGAATAAATTTGAACGGTGTATATTATATGGTTGATTATGTGAATTTAAATTAAATTGGTGATTATTAAATTATTATAAGATTATGCAAAAAAACGTAGCTATAACTTAATGAAAAAGAGTATAATTATGACCCAGGAAGATAAAAAACTTTAGTAGCGAGAACTAGCAATAATCTCGCTCTAGAAAGCGAAGAGAGCAGTTACATGGAACAAAAATATCAATTCATTATTAATCCAGCAGCGCGGTCTGGGAAAAACTTAACTACTTGGCATAGCCTTCAAGAAGAGCTCCAAAAACATTCGATTAATTTTGAACAGTATATTAGTAAAAGTTCCTATGATATTACAAAATGGCTAAAGCGTTTTTTACGGGATCCTAATGAAGTTAAAACCCAAATTGTAGTTTTAGGGGGCGATGGGACTTTAAACATTGTTTTAAATTCGGTCTTACAGTATCAACCCAATATGATTCGGCCCATCGCATATATTCCAGCTGGGTCAGGTAATGATTTTGCCCGCGCGCATAGAATTGAAGTTGATCCGCTCGCGTCATTGCGTCGTATTTTACAGCAGACTCAAGATCCGCAACAAATGCCGTTCCAGGCCGACATTGGAGTTTATACAGATCAACGAAGTAGTCAGACTCGCTATTTTGTGAATAATCTCGGTATCGGGTTAGACGCGACGGTCGTTAGTTTAACGAATCATTCTTACGCTAAAGTGTGGTTGAATAAATTAGGGTTGGGAACTCTATCATACGGCGCTTTATTGGTGAAGACACTTTCGCAACAAGATAGCTTCCCAGTGAATATTAAAACTACTCATGGGACGGAGCGGATTGGTGATGCATATTTGACAACTATTTCTAATCATCAGTACTTTGGGGGTGGGGTGAATATTATGCCAGATGCGGATCCATATGACGGGAAAATTGACATGATCGTGGTTGAAAAGCCGAAAAATAAGCATCAATTTTTAAAATTACTTAAAAGTGTAGCAAAACAAAATTTAACGAATCAACCAGGCGTTCATCGTTATACGGTGGATCGTTTAGAGTTAGAAACTGAGCGTTTGGAAAATGGTCAAGCTGATGGAGAAGAATTAGGTGTGCATACTTATCACTTTGTGTTAACGACCCGACAATATGATTTTTGGTTGTAGGATACAACGAGGCATAGTAAACCGCCAAGGATTTATTCATGAATTTGTAAAAAAATGCATAAAAAAGCACGGAATTTAATTCCGTGCTTTTAATTTGCTTTTAGACGAAAATAAACATTGGCAAGATTAGTGGACGCCGTTTCGTTTGTTCAAATAAGAAACGTTGGAGGCGACTAATCACAGCATTGCGAATTGAATGTTCCGAAACATTTGGTTCGCGCATGGCTGTTAAGATTGCCTTAAATATTTCATGGCGACCTTCATTAATCAAATCTTCTGACTCACGCATATAAATGAAGCCACGCGATAGAATATCTGGACCAGCTGTAATTTCTTGATTTTTTAAATCAATCGTTGCGACTACGACCACTAGACCATCTTGAGACAGCATTTGACGGTCCTTTAAGACGGCCGTTCCGACATCACCGATTCCGCTACCATCAACATACGTATCAGCAGCTGGTATATGGTCAGCCAAGCGGGCGGTGTCTTGAGTCAAGGCAAGCACATCACCATTATCAAGAATGAAGATGTTATCCTTGGGCACATCAATATCTGCACCGAGACCAGCATGGACCCGAAGCATCCGATATTCACCGTGAACGGGCATGAAGAACTTAGGCTTCATCAAAGAAAGCATCAATTTTTGTTCTTCCTGACCACCGTGACCAGAGGTGTGAATATTATTAATTTTACCGTGAATCACGCGGGCGCCGGCTTCTTCAAGTTCATTAATAACGTGGTTAACGGAATGCGTATTCCCAGGAATTGGTGAAGACGAGAAAATTACGGTATCGTTTGGTTGAATTTTGATTTGTTTGTGTGTACCATTGGCAATCCGGGCGAGGGCTGCCATTGGTTCACCCTGTGATCCAGTTGATAGGATAAGAATCTTTTCGGGTGGAAGCTTGTTGGCTTCATGGGCATCAATAAGCATATCCTCGGGAATATCTAAGTAGCCAAGGGCTAATCCATTGCGAACTGCCGTTTCCATAGAACGACCGAAGACAGCAATCTTACGACCGTGGGCGAGGGCAGCTTCCGTTGCCATTTGGACTCGTGACATATTAGAAGCGAATGTGGCAAAAATAATACGACCATCGATGTCATCAAAGAGTTGTTCGATGGTTTTGCCAACCCAACGTTCTGATTTTGAAAATTCTGGACGTTCAGCATTGGTAGAGTCTGACATTAAGAGTAAGACCCCTTCAGAACCAATACGCGCCATCTTTTGCAAATTAGGTGGCTGATGTGTCGTAGGAGTTAGATCAAATTTAAAATCACCGGTTTCGACAATTACCCCATTAGGGGTATGTACGGCAACCCCAAATGTATCTGGAATTGAATGAGTCGTGCGGAAAAATTCCACTGACAGTGAACCAAATTCTAAGATGTCATCTTCGCCAATTTCATGTAACTCAGTTCGATTTAAGATGCCGTGCTCTTCCAACTTATTTTTAATTAACGCTGCCGCTAGAGGACCGGCGTAAACTGGGACATTCACCGCGTCTAAGAAGAAGTTAATCGCACCAATGTGATCTTCATGTCCGTGGGTAATGACTAAACCGCGTACTTTATCACGATTCTCAACTAGATAAGTGTAATCAGGGATGACATAATCAACGCCTAATAACTCGTCTTCTGGGAATTTAACACCCGCATCGATGACAACAATATCATCACCATACTGAACAGCGTATGTGTTTTTTCCAATTTCACCTAAACCACCTAAGGCGTACACTGCCACCTCATTTGGTTTAATATCAATATTCATTGGCATATTAGAACTCCGTCAACTTAAAACGCTCACCGAGGCTTTGCTTTTCATAGCTCAAAGCAGCTTCAGAAAGTTCTTCGATATGTTCAACATTGTACCCAGTGTTTGATTCAACTGCTAAGCGTGCCTCAGGTAAATTATCAGCCTCTACATAGAGCGAGTGTGTGTTTTCGCGCTTAGGGTTTTGCGTTTTAGTCATCTGGTAATATACTTTGTAAATCATTAAAAAACTCCTTTAATTTTTTTCTGAATTGAAATTAACATCAATTCGAAAGATTCTGTAACGTCATTGACTTATATTGTACCATGAAAAGCAGGAACAGAGTTTAAAATCAAGGATTTAATCAATTTCGCTAATGGCAGGAATGTCTTGTTGCGAATCTTGGTTATATTCACCACCAGGGAGTCCGGTAAATTCTTCTAGTGTAGCAATATGTTGCTGATACATTTTAGTCGCATTAGTTTTCCCAACATAGCGCATATGCCATTCTTCACCTATGTAGCCGGTTGAAGCATTGGAACCACGGGGGAAACGGATGATGAGACCAAAATTATGGGCATGCTTTTGAAGCCATTGGTACATTTGGTTATCAGTGGGTAAATCGCCGTCAGCACCAACTAAGTCAAAAGCTAATCCGGATTGATGCTCAGAGTAGCCTGGGCGTGCGGAAAAGGTATCGGCTTCGGCTTGACCATGTTGTCGAACATAATTTTGATATAAAATAGTCTGGTATTGATATGAACGATAGCCGGAGATATTATTAGAAATTTGAAAGCCTGCTTTTTGCATGGCTTGAATTAAGGCTGTCTTGGCTTGGTTAGTGGCGGGGGAAAGCCCTGATCCAGAAGGATTGTTATCCGTTGTTGAACCATTATAAGGATTATAATCCCTATTTAAGGGATGCTTTTTATTGACTACCATTAGCTCGGGTGTGATTTTAGTTTTATGCGATGGATCAGGATTAGTGGTTGACTTTTTAGCTTGGCTCGTGGACTCTGGCGTGTGAGCGTCAGTAGCATTGTTATTTTTCATGTGAGAAAACACTCCGGCAACGACGCCAATGAAGATAATCAATGTTAAAATAGGAATCAAACGTTTATTAGCCATAAATAATTCTCCAGTTTCAAGTATAATTAGTTTTTAGTATACAACGAATTACACACTTTTAAATATGTGGTAGGTGAAAATATGCATTTAGTATGGTGGTTTTTAATTATTTTAGCCGGGGTAGCTGTGTTGGTTCACCTCAATCACGTGATTGGCCGGCGCGAAACGGAAAAAAATATAATCGAGGCTCAAAAAACTGTTAATCGAGCTGTGCAAACAATTCTGGTAGCTAAAGGGTCGCAGTGGGGATTTGTGATTTCCGCTGATCAACCGGCTCGTTCAACTTTGGTTGCAAATATTTGGGGCTATAATGTAATGGCTTTTGAATTTCAAGTTTCTTACACTGAACGTAAGGCCCCACAAAAGCTCCAAGAAGCTTTGAATCAGAGTTTGCAGGTATATAGTCAAGAGGCGCATTTACCATTATTAGACGCGAATCAAACGGTTGCGCCTTTGGTCGTTACAGATGTTTGGTATGATCAGGTTAAACCGATAATTCATCTCGAGATTGCTAATGTGGTGACGTATCAGACTTTGGCGTATTTACACGACTTAAAAAAATTAAATCAACCGTTTCAAACTTAATACTTTGGTAACGTGTCAATTTAATAACTTTGCGAAAAAATATATTTGCAATCTTGCTACTTTCTTTCGTATTATATCTATAAGTAAGTTTTTTCAAATTTGGAGGCAGTCATGTATTTAATGAAAGATATTGTGCGCGATCCGGCACCGGTATTACGCACGCAAGCACAAAAGGTTACTTTCCCTTTGAGTGAAGAAGACCAACAGGCTATGAACGAAATGATGGAATATTTGGTTGTAAGTCAAGATGAAGAACAAAATGAAATTTATGATTTGCGTCCAGGTGTTGGTTTAGCGGCGCCACAAGTGGGAATTAGTAAACAGTTTTCAGCGATTTTGATTCCAGGTGAAGATGTCGAACCAGGAGATGAAGAAAAAGATGCTGAAGAAATCCCACCGTTCTTTAAGGGAGTTATTATTAATCCCGTTATTGTGCGACAATCGGTTAAACAAGGGGCACTACGGGTTGGTGAAGGTTGCTTATCAGTTGATGATGATGTGCCAGGTTATGTCAATCGGGCTTATCGTATTACGGTGAAGTATCAAGATGAAGCTGGTACTGCGCATGAATTAAAGTTGGAAGGTTATCCAGCCATTGTCTTCCAACATGAGATTGATCACTTGCACGGTGTTTTGTACTATGATCATATTCAAAATGATCCATGGGCCGAAACTGATAATACGAAATACTTGGGGTAATTATTGATGAAGTCGGATTTAAATTTTGATTATCCATTGTTGTCTGGTTGGACGACCCAAGATATTATTCAAGTGAGCCAGTTATATTCATTAGTGGCCCAGGCAAATGAAGCACAGGTTTCCCGAATTGAGTTATTAACGGCTTACCAGGCGTTTAAACAAGTCGTACCTACTAAAAGTGAAGAAAAACAATTAGATCGGCAATTTAAGGTCAGCTCAGGTTATAGTATTTATAAAACGATGCAAGCGGCCCAAGCATCAACAGCGACTAAATTTAGCGTGACACAGTAGGAAAGCCAGGTGATCATAGAATGAAGAAAACTTTTGAACAGTTGGATGACTTTGTGATCCAATTGATGCAACATGTTCGACAACAAGTTTTAGCACATTTACAACAGCCTTTGGAAGTTAAAACGAAAAGTAATTCTCGAGATCTGGTAACCAATGTTGACCGTTTAGTAGAACAATATTATGTAAAAGCCATTCGGGAATTTGATCCGATGGCTAAGATTTTAGGTGAAGAGGGCTTTGGGGATTCAATCAATTCAATGGCAGGATCAATCTGGATTGTTGATCCAATTGATGGTACGTTGAATTTCGTGAAGCAACAAAATCAATTTGCGACTATGGTAGCGTGTTTTGAAGATGGTCAACCACGGGGAGCTTGGATTTTAGATGTGATGGAAAATGAGTTATTGCATGGTTCCCCCGAATGTGGAGTTTGGCTCAATTCGGAAAAGCTAAATGCACCAGCAAATTTGAGCCTAGTGGAAAGTATCGTTTCACTGTCAGGAGCGCGGTTATTACATAATACTCCTGGTTTTCAGGCGGTAGCAGGGGCCGCTTTGGGTTATCGGGTTTATGGATCGGCAGGGATTTCCTTTATTCGTTTGGCCCGAGGTCAAGTTGGGGCCTTTATGAGTTATTTAAAACCATGGGATTTTGCGGCCGGTCAAGTTTTATGTCAGACGCTTGGGTTACAGATTACAAAGTTTGACAAGAGAGTAGATGACATGTTATCATCTAGCTTAATAGTGGCAGCGACAAAAAACGCCACCAATGATATTTTAGCACTGACAAATACGTCAATGTAACTAGTGCGTTCTAGTTAATTTGGCGTTTTATTTTGTTTAAATTGGTGTAAAATAGAAAAAAGAATTTAATGTGACGAAAACGTCAGGGAGAATAGGATTTTGGCAAAACGTGAAGATATCCGGAACATTGCAATCATTGCCCACGTCGATCACGGTAAGACGACCTTGGTTAACGAATTATTGAAGCAATCTGATACGCTAGATACGCGTGAGCAAATTGGCGATCGTGCGATGGACACAAATGACTTGGAAAAAGAACGTGGAATCACGATTTTGGCCAAGAATACTGCCGTACGGGTGGGAGATAAGCAAATTAACATTGTTGATACTCCTGGTCACGCGGACTTCGGTGGTGAAGTTGAACGAATCATGAAGATGGTTGATGGGGTTTTGTTGGTGGTTGATGCCTTTGAAGGGACTATGCCACAAACTCGTTTCGTTTTGAAGAAGGCCTTTGAACAAAACTTGACACCAATCGTTGTCTTGAACAAGGTTGATCGTCCCGGAGCGCGCCCAGAAGAGGTTGTGGATGAAGTTTTGGATTTGTTCATCGAATTGGGTGCTGAAGAGGATCAATTGGACTTCCCAGTTATTTATGCTTCAGCCATGAACGGAACATCGTCATTGGACCCTGACATTGCGACACAAGATCACACTATGAAGCCAGTCTTTGATTCAATCTTTGAAACGATTCCAGCACCTGAAGATAATTCAGATGAGCCTTTGCAATTCCAAGTAGCTTTGTTGGACTATAGTGATTTCTTAGGCCGGATTGGAGTTGGTCGGGTTTTCCGTGGAAAGATTAAGATTGGTGATAATGTCGAAGTTATGAAGCTTGACGGTTCAAAGCAATCTTTCCGGGTTACTAAGTTATTTGGATTCATTGGTTTGGATCGAGTAGAAATTCAAGAAGCGGTTGCTGGTGATTTGATTGCGGTTGCTGGAATGGATGAGATTTCTGTTGGTGAAACAGTAGTTAATCCAGAGCACCCAGAAGCTTTACCAGTTTTGCGAATTGACGAACCTACTTTGCAAATGACTTTCCGTCAAAACGACTCACCCTTTGCTGGACGTGAAGGTAAGTTTGTGACGGCGCGTCAAATTGAAGACCGGTTGCGTCGTGAATTACACACTGATGTTTCTTTGCGTGTTGAAGACACAGATGAAGCTGGAGCTTGGCTTGTTTCAGGACGTGGAGAATTGCATCTTTCAATTTTGATTGAAACAATGCGGCGTGAAGGTTTTGAATTGCAAGCTTCACGACCACAAGTTATCTATCGCGAAATTGATGGGGTTCAATCAGAACCTTACGAAAGTGTGCAAATCGATACACCGGATGAGTATGCTTCATCAGTTATTGATTCATTGAACCAACGTAAGGGTGAAATGTTGAATATGGAATCAATGGGGAACGGACAAACTCGTTTAGCATACGTTGCACCTTCACGTGGTTTGATTGGATATTCAACTGAATTCCTTTCAGCTACGCGTGGGTATGGAATTTATAACCACACCTTTGCTGACTATCGTCCAATCGTTCGCAACTGGGAACCTGGCCGTCGGAACGGAGCCTTGGTTTCAATTACGCAAGGAACTACGACTAATTATGCCATTATGGGTGTTGAAGATCGTGGACAAATGTTCGTCGGCGCTGGAGTTGAAGTGTACGAAGGTATGGTTGTTGGAATGAACGCACGTGACAATGATATTTCAGTCAATGTCACAAAGATGAAGCCACAATCAAACGTACGTTCTTCAAACAAGGATCAGACAGCTTCTATTAAGACTCCTCGTGAGATGGGGCTTGAAGCTGCATTAGAATTCTTGAATGATGACGAGTATGTCGAAGTAACACCTGAAAATGTTCGAATTCGTAAGGATATCTTGAATACTTCAGAACGTGAAAAGTCAGCTAAGCGTCGTAAGATGGCACAACAATAATTAAAAGTATTTACGATGAAACACCGTCAGAGTTATGCTGATGGTGTTTTTTTATGTTATTTGAGGATTTCGAAATTTATTTTAATAAGTGAAGTTTCTTTTTAAATAAGAAACCGTTAATGAGCGCGAGCAGACCTTAAATTGTGGTAAAATGATTTTATGTATTTATAAAATGAATTTGAAAAGTGATTGAAGAGGATAGATGCTTGCGAACAATAATCAAAAAAATTAAAAAAAACATGCTGTATTTTGATTGGTGGATTATGCTTGTGGTAATCGGCTTAATGGCCTTTGGTAGTGTTATGTCATTTTCAGCAAGTGCTGGCATCACTAATGTTTCACCGACCAGCTTTTTACAAAAACAATTATTTTTCTATGGAATTGCTTTGACGTTAATTTTAATTTGTTTCCATATTTCAAGGCATTGGGTTAAAATTTTGGGCGCTGTTTCGTGGGCTTTTTACTTAATTTCAATGGCTTTAATGTTATTAGCAGTCCTATTCCCACCCATTAATGGGGCACGTGGTTGGATTATCTTAGGACCAGTCTCAATCCAGCCGGTGGAGCTTTATAAAGTAACCATTATTTTATGGATATCCTTTGCAATGACACGGAAAAACCATACGTTAAAAGAGAACTTTATTCATTTGGGCTGGTTTAGAATTTTAATGAGTACTGTATTGTTATATACTTATCCCGATATGGGTGGAATTATTATTACATTAGGGATTTTATTTATTATTGTATTATCTTCAGGAGCAAAGGCACGGTATGCGGTTGGATCATTCGGTGCGGTGCTTGTCATTTGGTGGGCTTTAATTCCAGCGTTTGAACCTTGGTTAGAGAAGTTTGGTTATTATATGATGCAACGGTTCACAGCCTATTTGAACCCTTGGAAATATGCCCAAACAATCGGAAATCAATTAATTAATTCATACTATGCGGTTAGTAATGGGGGCTTATTTGGTCGCGGAATTGGTCGCAGTTTACAAAAAACAGGTAACTTGCCTGAGCCCAATACTGATTTTATTATGGCCGTCGTGAGTGAAGAACTAGGTGCGGTGGCGATTATGATTGTATTGGCGGCCTTATTATTTATCGTATGGCGGTTAGTTTATTTTGCATTCCAAACAGGCTATATGCGTTTCCGCTTGATTTTAGTGGGGACAGCGGCCTATATTATGTTACAAATTATTGTTAATTTAGGTGGAGTCATTGGAATCTTGCCGATTACAGGGGTTACTTTTCCCTTTATATCAGTTGGTGGATCATCGATTATCTCACTCGGGTTAGCATTGGGCTTATCATTAAACGTGATTAAACATATTCGCTTTGATAAAGCACAGCAATTATTACAAGCATAGGAGATTAGCAAATGAGTTTTAATATTCAGCCCCGGCGGAGTTTGATTGTATATTTAAATAATCCCCGTCAGGCAAAGCAATTGCGGCGGTTCGGGGTGATTGCTTATATTTCCAATCAATTCAGTTATGCCGTTATATATATGAATGAAAATGAAATAGCAAAGAAACAAGAGTTAATTAGTCGTCTGGGCTTTGTGAAAAAGATTGAGGTTTCACGATGGCCAGAGGTAGATTCAACAGTCGGAAGTGGCTCAGATGGTGTAGCCTTTACGGTTGACGATGTTGAATTGGACGAAATTGTGGTAGATGAAGAAGAAGTATAGAGGTAGAATATGCGGATTGTTGGTGGAGATTTTGGCGGCCGGCCATTAAAAGCAGTACCTGGAAATGCGACCCGGCCGACGACAGATAAAGTAAAAGAAGCAATTTTTAATATGATTGGTCCATATTTTGATGGTGGCCGGTCATTGGATTTATATGCAGGCTCAGGAGGCTTGAGTATCGAAGGCGTCTCACGAGGAATTGAGCAAGCTGTTTTGGTTGATCAACAACGTGCAGCTGTCAAAACGATTCAACAAAATGTGGCGATGACGAAAGCGTCAGAGCAATTTACGGTTTATCAGACTTCAGCTAATCGAGCCATCAGTAAATTGACGGGTGCCGCACCGTTTAATCTCTTTTATTTTGATCCACCATATGCAAAGCAGATGATTATTCAAGATGTTGGACAACTAATTCAAGCCAATTTAGTGGCAGATAGTGCTATTTTAATGGCTGAGACGGATCAATTTGCTAATCTGCCCGATACCATTCAAGGTTTCCAACAGATTAAGCAAAAAGATTACGGTATAACGGTTATTACCATTTATGAATATGTAAGGAGCTAGGTATGCATAAAGTGATTTATCCTGGAAGCTTTGATCCACTTACGGTGGGGCATCTAGATATCATTCAACGTTTAGCGCACCTTTTCGATGCAGTTATCGTTGGAATTGGGGTTAATCCAGCCAAAAAAACATTATTTACGGTAACAGAGCGCCAACAGCTAATTGAAGCAAGTGTGGCTGCCTCGAATTTATCAAATGTTAAAGTGATTAATTATACGGGCTTAACGACTGAAGTGGCTAAAGCGCAAGAAGTGGATCTAATTGCTCGTGGCTTACGGGATGAACAAGATTTGCATTATGAGAAAAAAATCGCCGAGCTCAATCGTCGGGTGAGTGGGATTGAGACCATATTTTTGTTGGCAAAGCCCGAACATCAAGTACTAGCCAGTTCTTATGTTAAAGAGTTGGCTAGTTACAAGGCGGATATTTCAGCCATGGTGCCTGCACCGGTACTGAGCGCCCTGCAAGCTAAATATAAGGGGAATTCAGAAGATGCATAATCCCAAGAAAAAAACAGTTAAGAAATTACTATGGTGGTTATTGGGCTTGTTTTTGGCGGCATTTGTTTTAGTACCGTTGCCGTTGTATAGTGAAGAGCCAGGTTTATCAATGGGCTTACGTAATTTTATTAAAATTAATCAAAAAGTACCGGATATCCATGGTGATTACAATATTACAGCGGTACGAATCCAGCGGGTGACCGGCTTAACCGCGATGATGGCTGCTTTTAATCCCCACGCTGATTTAATTAGTGAGCAGGCGATGACGGCGGGGAATACCACAGCTGAGCAAAATCGTTTAGGTCAAATTGAAATGCAGACAGCCTTGGATTCAGCTAAAGTGGTGGCTTTAAAAAAGGCACAGCAGCCGTACCAAGAAAATTTTAAAGGAGTCTATGTATACTCAATTCAAGATGACTCTAATTTTAAAAAACAACTGCAAGTGGGCGATATGATTACAGCAGTGAATGGGGAACACCCAAAAAATGTCTTAGCCTTGCAAAAAATGATCGAAGCTCATCCAGCAGGGACGCAAACGGATATTACGTATCAACGGAATCATAAAGAGTATCAAGCACAAGCAAAGACGGTTCAATTGGATCAAATGTCGGAGAAAGTTGCGGGATTAGGCATTCGCTTAATTGATCATACGACTGTGTCATCCCCGGTGAAAATTTCAGCTGACATGGGTCGAATTGGTGGACCTTCCGGTGGACTAATGCTTGCTTTGGAATTGTATGACGCTCTTACTCAAGAAGACTTGGCCAAGGGGCGTTCCATTGCAGGGACGGGTACGATTGATCGAGAAGGTCATGTAGGTGAAATCGGTGGGATTGATAAAAAGGTGATTGCCGCGCATAAAAGTGGTGCGCAGATTTTCTTCGCTCCATATATAAATTTACCGAAAAAATATTTAAAATATGAAGAAAAGCATCAGACCAATTATCAATTGGCAAAAAGTACTGGCCGCAAATACGCGCCAGAGATGAAGATTGTACCGGTTAAAAATTTCCAAGATGCGATTGATTATTTAGAGGCACATCCAAATTAAAAGAGGACAAAAATGATATTAAAACATGCAATTTTGCATATCTTAGATCAAGCAGCTGGTCAATTATTTTTATCGCAAAATGAGTTAGATATAAATCAAAATCAGGTGCATGAATATTTAGAAAAATTAATTACTAAATTTAATCAAGGCGATTTTAAGCCCGGTCAATTGAATGGTGACGATTATTTAGCACAACAATTAGATGATAATCAGCAAGGCGATTTTGTGACTATTAGCCAGGGTCTGACCGAAAAATTGTTTGATGTAATTAAAGAATTAAGTGCGGTCCCGGGGGGCGATGTTTTAATTTTAGAGTATACCGAAGAAAATGATGATTTCTTTGCGTTATTTAAAATCAATCCGGCGCCACGGTTTGTGCATATGGTGGATTATCAAGATGAATGCGTGCAAAATCAATTAGTTTTGAATCAAGCGGTATTACCGAGTGGAAGTTCGGCGCCTGATGAAGGGATTATTGTTAACTTGATGGACGGGCGGTATCGTTTAATCGAAAAAACATATCGGCAAGAAGGGCAACGGTTGGCGTACTTTGCGGAGCGGTTTGCAGCGTTGGAACCGGAAGTGAGCATTAAAAATGAACTGCAGACGGTTAAGCAGGCAGTTAAACAAGTCGCAGATAAATTTGATGTTCCGCTGCATGAAGCGTTGGCCACTACCCAAGCAATGATTTTTGAAGATGCAAGTGAAGATGGGATAATTTCTGTAGATCGTATCGGAGAACAGGTCTTTGATGATAATCTGTCAGCGCAAACAATGTATCGTGAGAAATTGGAAGAAAGTGCCATCAATCATCAAATTGAACTAGAGGACCCATTAAAGTATCAAAAAAAATATGCGGCCCAAAAATTTATCCTAGATTCAGGAATTGAAGTTTCAATTCCAATGGCTGCGTACCAAGATAAAAATCAAGTTGAATTAATCAATAATCCCGATGGTAAAATTACGTTGATGATTAAAGGAATTGATGAAATCAAAAATAAGTTCAAGGCGTAGATTGACAAACTTACTTTTTATCGGTAAAATTGGTTTCATAGAAAGACAAAGGAGACGGCAAATGTTCAAAAAATTTACACTTAACTTAAGTTGTGGATTTTGGTTGCTTGTGGGCAATCAATTATTTTGACGTGCCGTCTAAATAGGTTGAAACACACAAGCACTGACTCATTTAATGAGGTTGGTGCTTTTTATTTTATTTTTAGGAGGTTCTGATGAAAAGACGATATTTACTTGGGGCCTTATTAGGAGTGATGGGGTTATTACTGGGGGGTGGTTTCTTCATCCCGCAGCCAGTTGCTGCGAATGAGTTTAAGCCGATTCATCCGGGCACGCTGACAATCGGGTTAGAAGGAACCTATGCGCCTTTTTCTTACCGTAATCATGGTAAATTAACAGGCTATGAGGTGGAAGTGGCCAAAGCTGTGGCCAAGGAAATGCACCTGAAGCCTAAATTTGTCGTGACCAAGTGGGATTCCTTGCTGACCGGACTTGATTCGCAACGATATGATGTCATTTTTAATAATGTAGGGATTACCAAAGAAAGGCAGCGTCGTTATATTTTCGCTGAACCATACCTGTATTCTAAAACGGTACTGATTCAAAAAAAGAGTGGGAATATGCGGCACTTAAAAGATATTAAAGGGCGAAAGATGGCACAATCAACTAGCTCTAATTTTGGTCAATTGGCCAAACACAATGGCGCTAAAATTGTTCCTATTCCGGGTATGGTTGAAGCAATGAACTTAATTAAATCTGGGCGGGCTGATGGCGAATTAAATGATGCTGGCGCGTTTGAACGTTGGCATAAAAGCAATCAGAAAGCCAAAATTAAGGCCGTTAATTTAGATAAAGAGGTGCCACCAATCCCGGCGGCGCCACTGTTGAATAAAAGGGATAAGCCATTACAACACGAGATGAATCGTGCGCTTAAAAAGTTAGCAAAGGCCGGAACTTTAAAGAAACTATCAAATAAATACTTTCATATGGATTTAACGAAAGCATAATATTGAGGAAAATTGGGAAACACATTTATGTCTAATTTTATTGATTTAGCAGTTGAATATTTACCAGAATTATTTCAAGCAGCTCTAATATATACAATTCCTTTGGCGGCAATTTCATTTATATTAGGTCTGGTGGTGGCGACTTTGGTGGCCCTCGTACGGGTCATGCACCAACCGGAGCAGCTTTTATTGAAGTGGGGATGCCGGGTTTTAAAAGGTTTAGCATACTTTTATGTCTGGATTTTCCGGTCGACACCGATGCTAGTCCAGTTATTTATTGTCTTTTACGGTCTACCCAATGTTAATATTGATGTTTTTGCGAATGCTTGGGTTAGTGCCATCACGGTTTTTGCGTTAAATACCGGGGCATATGCATCCGAAACTATTCGAGCATCGATTTTATCAGTTGATCGCGGACAAAAAGAGGCAGCATTAGCAACAGGTTTGACAATGTGGCAGACGTATCAAGAAGTAATTCTGCCACAAGCAGCGCGGATTGCAGTACCACCGCTCAGTAATTCCTTAATTTCATTGGTTAAAGATACATCCTTGGCGAGTGTGATTACGATTGTAGAAACCTTTTATTTGAGTCAGCAAATTGCGGCTCAAAATTATCAGACGTTAGATATGTATTTATTAGTTGCTTTTGTTTATGCAGTCATTACAACGGTCTTAACATTTATCCAACGCTGGTTGGAACGTTACACGTCGCGCTATTTGCGCGATAATTAAGATGAATTTAGAAATGGGGAACTGACAAGATGCAAAAATTTAATTTAGGTGTGATTGGGTCTGGTCCGGCTGGATTAGCAGCTGCCTTTGAAGCGCAACAGTTAGGACAAAAAGTTGTTATCATTGAAAAATATCAATGGGGTGGCACTTGCCCCAATTATGGCTGCGATCCTAAAAAAATTCTTTTAAGTGCGGTGGAAGGTCTAGAACGGCAAAAAGCATTAAAGGGGCGCGGACTAGAAGGTGATTTGAAAATCAATTGGCCGGAACTAATGGCCTTTAAACAAACTTATGTTGATGCGGTTAAGCCACGTAAAATTAAAGGTTTGGATACGGCAGGTATTACGCATTTAGCGGGTACGGCCCATTTTATTGACGGTCAGACGGTTCAAGTTGGCAACGAGACGCTGGCAGCTGATTATTGGATTATCGCCACGGGGCAACGGCCTAAAACGGCAACTTTCCCTGGAGCAGAGTTGACCATTGATAGTGAAGCATTTTTGAATTTAAAAACGATGCCGCAAGATATCACCTTTATTGGTGCTGGATATATCGGGGTAGAATTTGCTAACATCAGTCAGATGGCGGGGAGTCATGTTCATGTTGTTGCACATCATCAAAAAATTCTCAAAGATTTTGATCCAGTTTTAACAACCGCCTTAAAGGAACAAATGGCTCAAGATGGGGTTGAATGGGTTTCTGAGGTAGAAGTGGCCAGCATTCAGGCTGTTGGGCAGCAATATCGAGTGACTTTAACCAACGGACAACAATGGTTAACAGACCAAGTGGTGCTAACAATTGGTCGACAGGGGAATACTGATCAATTAGATGCCGCAACTGGGCAGATTGAATTGCATCAAAGTCATGTGGTGGTTAATCAATATCTTCAAACAACCAATCCACATGTCTATGCAATTGGGGATGTCGCAGATAATGCGGTCCCTAAGTTAGTCCCTGTTGGTAATTTTGAAGGACGCTATGTCGCGCGGCATTTGTTTGGAGCAGAAGCAGACCCAATCCATTACCAGACCTTACCAGAAGTGGTCTTTGGTAGCCCACGGATTGCGCAAACTGGTGTTAAGATGGCTGACGCTCAAGCAAAAGGATTAACAGTGCATGAATTTAAGTGGGAAAAGGTCATTACTTTTTACCGTTATCAAGATCATCCAATTATTCGGGTGGCGTTGGATCAAAACGGAATTATTCGAGGAGCAAGTGTTTATGCAAAAGAAGCTGAAGAATTAATTAACTATTTTGTGACAGCCATTAATGAAGAACGTACGCTCAATGATACGCAAGCTAATTTGTATGCTTACCCATCTTTGGGAAGTGAATTTGCTGGTTTTTATGAATAGCATTTATGGTATAATTTACTCTTATAGTAACAGAAGAAGCTAGCCTTCTTAATTTAGAGTATAGGAAGAAACAATCAAAATGAAAATTAAAGGTTTAACTCCGATTTTAATCATTATTTTAGTGATTATGTTTTTTACGGGAAAAATTTATATCTTAGCACCATATTTGGCTAATTTCATGCAAATTGTGGAGCATATGTTTAATGATTCAAATGCAATTGGTTGGTCAATTTTAATTTTGACATTTATTGTTCGGTTAGTTTTACTACCAATGCAATTACATCAATCACGCAATATGACGCTTCAACAAGAAAAAATGCGTTTATTGCAGCCCCAATTAAATCGGGTGCAAGAGGCGCAAAAAGCGGCTAAAACTCCCGAGGAACAGATGCGGGCCAGCCAAGCAATGATGCATATTTATCGGGAAAATAATGTGTCGTTACTAGGGGGGATGAATTTTACCACGCTAATTATCCAATGGCCTATTTTCTCCGGATTGTATGCCGCGATTAATCCGCGCATTATCCATGGATGGAGTCATATGGACTGGGCGGTTACGCAGGCGGCTTCTATTAAGGACGCTAATTTCTTTGGCATTCAATTAGCTCAGTCCAGTTTAGGATTAGCCATTGCGACCGGGTTGATATATTTGGCCCAATCATATCTTTCAATGTTGGGGATTCCTGAAGAACAAAAGAAGCAAATGAAGTCGATGATGTTCATGATGCCCATCATGATGTTTATGATGACGTACTTTACCAATGCTGGAATTGGCTTGTATTTCTTTGGTGGTGCCGTCATTATGGTGATGCAAACTTTGTTGATTAATTTGTGGCGCCCACGTTTACGGCAACACGTCAAGAATACGTTCACGGTTAAGGATGTGGTTGAAGACGCCCTTGCCGGAAAGATTAAAGCACCTCAAGTGGATAAAAACAGTGGCTTTATGGAACGGATGGCAGCAGCGCAAGAGGCGGCAACTAAGCAACAGGAGCAGCAAGCTACTAACAGTGCTCCGCAAGGGACACCAGCCCAACAATCAGAAATCAATCTTGAAAAGAAGTTGACGAATCGCGAACGTAATGAGCAACACCGTCAGCGGAATCAAAAACATTAAGGACTATGATAAAAAAACGCTTTAACTTAATAGTTGAAGCGTTTTTTGTATATAAATATCTGAAGTAGGATAATGTTGACCTAAAAAGATGTGAATTTTTGTTAAATAGTCGTAACTCACAAGCTGGACAATGTGTAGCTCATTATCCTATTCACTAATAATTTCGATAAATGTACTGGTTGGCATAGATTGTTTTAGGTCAATTAAGTCATCAGCATTAGATAAAACGACGGTTAATTCTGTGCTAATTCGATTGTGTTCAATTTTAATTGCATCGAGGACGGGATTGAATTTATTTGATCGAATTTGGTTGAGATATTCATTGACCTGGGCGTCTTCAATGGGACTAGTCATTCTAATATGATAGATAGTATGCAAATTAAAATCTTTAAATTTATATAGAATTAATTGCATGATAATGATAATTACCGTACCGCCAATAGCTAAAGAATACATATCAGCCCCAACGGCCATTCCAATGCCAGAGGTGACCCAGACACCGGCCGCCGTGGTTAAACCGGAAACGCTCAGAAACTTGTCACCTTTGACGATGATTAGACCAGCACCTAAGAAGCCAATTCCACTAACTACTTGGGCCGCGATTCGGGAAGGATCTAATGCAATATTGTTGAGATTTAATATATTCATAAATCCATATTTGGAAATAATCATAACCAGGGCCCCGCCTAAAGAAACTAGCGCGTGGGTTCTAACCCCAGCTGATTTAAAACGAGTTTGACGTTCCAAACCGATAAAGATGCCTAAAATGACAGCTAATAATAATTTAATAATAAAATCAAATTCCATAAAAGACTCCTGTTCAAAATAAAGTAAGTATATATAAGTATATCAGGATTCTTTGGTAAAGCATTATTTTAAGATTAAAAATATTGCACGTGCAGCAAAAGATTAGATGAAAGTGAAGAAAAATTATTTCGATTAAACAGTACAATCGAAGATAGCTTTGAACTAATGGGGGTCAATTATTGATCTTCAAATAAATTATTTTTGAATTAGCCATGTAGTGTATAGCATCAAGTCAGAAAATAATTGTTTAGTATGACCTAAGCTTTAAAATTGTTCATAATATGGTTAAAATGAATAAAAAGGCAATTAAAAATGCTCACCAATCCAGCTTGATGAACATTCTGTCTTTTTTAATTATTTCATTTGACGCCAGTTAGTAATGTGATCTTGCCAAATATAGTCAAAATTAGCCGCAATATCTAAGGCAGTTTTGGGCTTATTACCCGTTAAGAGTTCAATATCATTTGATTGAACGTTAAAGAGTCCATCACCAACAGCTTGATCATTGTCAACCACATCGTTAGCACTAAATGGAGCAGGGGATTGAGAAAAATCACCGCTCATATCATGTGGAATATGTAATTTTTCAAGGTATGCATAGTATTCAGCTTGTGTTGCTGGGACATATTCAAGGTCAACTCCTGAACGTTTAGCGATAATTTCACAAATTTCGCGAACAGAGATGGCTTGTGCTCCAACAATGTTAAAGACCTTACGATCACCACCTTTACCGAGTAAAGCGGCAGCAGCTGCAGCGGCACAATCATCCTTATGGACCAGAGTGGCTTTGCCTTCGCCAGCAGTTGTTACCCATCGTCCGTTTGACATGAAGGCTAGCATGGCACGCATTGTCATAAATGTTTCAAGGTAAAGGTTATTTCGAAGTGCCGCATATTGAATTCCTGTTGATTCAAGATATTCTTCAGTTGCGGTATGATCGGGTGTTACAAAGACATGTTCGTAAGCAGGATCAGTGGCGCCAACGAATGAAGTATATGTGATATGTTGCACACCATTTGTAATGGCTGCATCGATTGCATTTTTGTGTTGTTCTACTCGCTTACCAACATCTAAACCAGAGATGAGGAAGAGACGGTCACCATCCGCAAAGGCTTTTACTAATGATGCTTTATCATTGTAGTCCGCTTCAACGACGCGAACACCTAAATCCTGCCAGCGCTTAAGCTTATCGGGCTGAAGCCGATCAATTTTATAACAGGTAAAGGTAAGTTGATCACCACTAACATTTTTTAACATAATTTCGGCAACCCGACTAGACAGTTTTCCGTCGACACCGGTAACAATATAACGCATATTAAGACCTCTTTCATTTTTAATTTAATTTACAAGTTAACAATATCATAATGAACACACTTTAATAAATTGCCGTTTGTTATAAGCTATAACTGATTGGAATAATTGATATGAATTTTACACAAATTAATGTATTTATCTGTGTAGCAGAAACGTTAAGTTTCTCCGAGACAGCTCAAAAAATGCATATGACGCAGCCCTCAATTACTAAAAATATTCAGCAATTAGAACTAGAATTAACCAAAAAAGTGTTTGATCGAAACAACGGGAGGGTATCATTAACAACTGAGGGTGAATTTTTTTATCGAAATATTAGTGATATTATGGTGCGCATTGAACAAACGATTACCCAAGTGCAACAGCATGATTTATTGGATAATTTAACGTTAGGTTATACTAACACGCCTTTTGAAAAAATATTCTTGCCTAAATTATTAAAAATGATGGCTTCAAACTTAGAGGATATTAACTTAACGCTCCATAATTTGACTTTGAACAGTAGTGTTGAGGATTTAATGAGTCGGCGGTTTGATCTGCTTTTAACAACTGCAGATAATGTCAGATTTAATAAAAACATCGCATTTGAACCGATCTTAGAATCTGGATTTAAAGTATTGTTATCGGTTAATGATCAATTAGCCAAGCAGTCGGCTTTAAAAATTGAAAATTTAGTAAATTGTAATATTATTTATTTCAATCCACGCCAAGCACCGCCGGCGATTGAACAAGTGCAAAAGAAATTACAAGATTTAGGACCGCAACGAAAATTTCATGTAGCAGAAACTGCTAATACGCTCGTGACCATGGTTAAAGGACAACAGGGAATCGGGGTTTTACCTGGTTTCGTTATCGATCCAAATGATCATGAAATTGTTAGTGTGCCCCTAGATGACGAAGTTCAATTGACGTATGGTATTGCCTATTTGAAAGTGGATGAGCGTGCGGCACTGCATGATGTAATTGACTTGATACGGAAAGTTATTTTAGCAGAACAATAACATATTGTAGGATTAATCCGAACACCTAGATACAAAAATACCCATAGTAAAT
>NZ_JBJJNY010000010.1:0-46944 GCF_045504165.1 Weissella kandleri
TGAGCCAAGTGAGCCAAGTGAGCCAAGTGAGCCAAGTGAGCTCAAGGAGTTAATTGAGACGTGGTCAACGTTGCCTAGATTCAAGCAGCCAGATCGACCTTATGTGGCTAAGAGAATTAAACCAACAGTACCGTGGGAAAATAAAGTGCAAAAAATTCACGTGCCTTTTGGACAAGATAAAGCCAATAGTTTACCCCAGACTGCGGTGATTAGTAGCAATGATAATTTAAAATTTTTTGTGGTAAGTGTAATGAGTTTGATGATAACAGGGTGTTTGAATGGGTATTTTGTTAAACGTTTTGTGAACAAGAAATTCAAGCACATTAAGCACAGGTAGGTATCAGCATTAATAAGTTTAAAAAGAGCACTCTGAAAAAGGAAACTCCTTTTCAGAGGCTTTTTAATGTATGATAAACTAAATGTACATTAAAACCGCTTGTTGTGGAGCGATGAAGGAGAAAGAAAAATTTAATGGTTAATCGAGTTCAGAAATTTATATTTGGATTATTAGCAATTATTTTAATGATTGGGGTCGTTAGCAATATCATTAATCCTTTTTCGGTGTTTACAATTTTTGGTAGCTTTTTGTTAATTTGGTTGGGCTACTCTTTAAAAACACGAATTGATAGTTGGAGCAAACGGCAAGTTAATATATATGTCCTCAGCGCATTATTACTGATGTTGATTGGGCAGTTATTAGTTTTAAAATATTTGCCAATGACGGTTTATCATGATCCATTTCGCGTCTATACCCAAGCTGAATATTTAACGCGGCACTCAGGTTCGTGGGGATTAACCACTTATTTTTGGCGTTATCCAAATAATGCGACCTTAGCAATTATCCTATCTTGGTTTATTAAACTAGGACATATGGTCGGCCTCACTACGACGGGAGTTTTGCATGGTTTATCATTAGTTAGTTATGACGGACTAGTGGTTTCATTATTAATAATGGCAAAAAAATGGTCGGCACGCAGGAGCCATCAGGTTTTTTTGGTGACCTTTTTGGCTGTCTTGCCACTGTCGTATTCGTATTTTATTCAAGTTTTTTATTCAGATACACCGGTAATTCTTTGCTTAGCTTGGATTATGTTTATCGTCTTGCAGTGGCCGACTTTTAGTACGAACGGTCGCCGGATAGCAGGTGCAATACTCCCATTTTTAGTGCTGATTGGGCAAATTATTAAACCAAATTTAATTGTTTTTTTAATTGCAGTTATTCTCTATGCAAGTTGGATCTTTTGGACGCAACGAGTGCAGTTTAAACAGATTGTGTTAATACCACTAATCTTAGTAGTTGTTGGTTTTGGTTTAGCGGGCCCCGTTAAACAAGTAATTTTGAATAGCCAAGATTATCAAGCCAATGAACGTTACGAATTACCCCCAACATCGTGGATTTATATGGGCTTAAATCAAAAACACAATGGGGCGTACGCTGGTTCCGATGTGCATGCAGTCTTGAAATTAGCTGATAAAGAAGCACGAAATGATTATTTCAATTCGGCCATCCCCACCCGTTTAAAAACATATACTCCTTTTAGTTATCTGGCGCATGTTGTGGGTAAAATTGGCATTTTGTTAAGCAGTGCTAAATTACCACAAGCGTATGTCGGCGGACATGTTAATGCACCAAAATGGTATCAAGAACATCAAGCGGTGATTTATTATGGAGAAGCCGTCTTGCAACAAACATTATGGTTGACGTTATACCTGGTCGTGTTGGGACGCGGGATTAGTAGTTTTAAAAATACTTGGGACGGTAATAAAGTGCGCATACGGCAAAGTATGTTGGCAGCCTTAGTTATTTTGGGTTATAGTGCATTTCACGGCTTAATTTGGGAAACAGAGGCCCGCTATGGTCTTATATTAATACCAGTCTTGATAATGTTGTTATGGATTAGTGAAGCGCCTACCTCAGAATGGCGATCAGAGCTTTTTTCCAGTGGAAAATTAAATGGGCGCTCAATCACTCCTCTGGCTTTGGTGGGAATAGGATTGATTGGCTTAAGTATAGGGATACAAGGCTTTGAGCAAAAGAAGGTTGTGACCGTGGCGCAACGGAGTCAATTATCAGAACAATATGGTGCATTGGTAAAAGAGATGCCAGCACATACGACATTGAAGCAGAAGGTACCAGTGAAGACTGAAATTACTGATTTAACGGTGCAAATTCCCAGTGATTCGCAAGTTGAAGGTGAGATGATTAATTTAAAAAATCAAGAACATCATCGCCTGGTTAAATTAGATAAAAATAATGGTAGTTTTTTGGTAAATACAGAAGCACTAGCAGCAGGAGATTATCAAATTTTGTTGAAGAATCTGACGAGTGAGGGACAACCTGTTTGGATTGTTGAACTGCCGGATTATAAGTTGGCGCCTGATGCAATTCGAGGAACCAAAGATACTTCGTTGATTTACACATTTTATGATCAACAGCCGGTATTTATATTTTAAATTAGGTCAAAAGAGGCGATGGCAGAGTGGCCTCTTTTTGATTGTGAATGATTTAGTAGTATGCAGATTGGAAAGTGGTAAAATTAATAATTAAGAATTTTTTTAAACAATTTGGGTGAAGAACGAGGAATTAAATGAGTAATCAAGATTTACAACGATTTGAAAAAGCTGTTGCATCCATTAATCACTGTGGCTTCGTTCCAACTTTAACGGGGACGGCGGCTCTAGAAAGTTTGACTGGTTTGAACTTTGGGAGTGAAACGTATCCAATCACATTACCTGCGCCTGCTTTCAATGAGAAAAATCAATCAAACATTTATAAGGCAATGTTAGTGGCTGGTTTTAAACAGAAAGAATATAACGATGAGATTGCATATTATGATGATCAAATTGAAGTTGTACTGGTAGCAGAACCAGAAGTTGAAGCTTTAATGGGAGATACTTTGGAACCAGAGTATTATGTTCATCATCATACCCCAGACTATGACGTATTAAATGCAGTCAGTATCCTTAAAATGTTTAGAACCTTGTCTATTGCTCAAAAACGTCCAACAATGTTTCAAAAGCAAGATTTATTAAAAGTTGAATTTTTACAAAAGTATGGGTATATGTTAGATCGTTTAGCAATGGGGACAGCGGGATCTAATGATTTTGTACCAAATCTGACGGTTCGAGTGGCTCGTCCGGAAGATTATGCGGTAATTGATGCAATGATTCTAGATGGCTTTGATTCTATGATGGAAGGGCGCCAACATGTTCGACAAGTTCAGAGTCGGCGACGTCATCGTTTTGGACAAATAGTGAATATTGAATTGGTGGCGATTTTGAATAATGAAATTGTTGGGCAAATTTTTGTAGACTTTGGTAGCTTAATTAGTACAGAAGGTGATAAAGTGTGGGTCTATGGCCGTGTATTGAACTGGGTAGTCACTGCAGATAAACGAGATCGTGGGATTGGTCATCGCTTGATGCTTGGGTTGGAAATGATGCTTGTTATGACGACGCCAGTGATTTTATTAATTATAAAAACACGCGATGAACACTTGCAATATCTTGATTATAGGCTTTTAAGTGAGACTAAAATTGATATTAATGGACATGATAATACTGATTATTTCATTAAAGAACTGTTTAGCAATGCCTTAAAGCATGTCGATGGTTATATGCGGTTGCCACAGGAGGTTGATTAGGATATTTATGTTAAAAACGATGGGTCAAGATTTCCCGTTTTTGAGTTTATTAGGGATGTTGATACTATTAGGATTAGTATTACCGTTAGTAACTAGTTGGTTAATATCTAGGAATATGAAAAGTGTATCGGGTATGATTGGCCATAAAATGATGATTGGGTGGTTAGGAATTATTGTCCATGAACTTTCACACGCTTTGGTGGCGTTGCTTTTTGGTCATCATATTGAAAAAATATCATTGTTGCAAACTGCTGATGCAAATGGAACGTTAGGTTATGTCCAACATACATGGAATCCTAAAAGCTTCTACCAACAAATGGGAAATTTTTTTATTGGTTTAGCTCCCATTTTTGGAATTCTAGGAGCAATCTATGGAGTGACGTCGTGGCTGTGGCCGGCTTTATTAAATGGTCAATGGACAATTTTAAGCTGGCCAGCTTTATTTGGCTGGGTATATTTGGTTATTACTTTGTTATTTGGGATAGATTTAAGTGCATCGGATTGGGCAGGAATGCGTTCTGGTTTGATGGTATACTTGATTGCATTGTTTTTAGTAACGTTAATTTTATATTGGGGGATGCATGTTTCCATTGCTGTAGTTTGGGCGAATTTAGGTCAAAGATTGACGGGGTTATGCGCTGGCTTAGCAATTACTAGTGGAGTTTTACGTGCTGTGGTTAAATTAATAATAAAGAAATAAATAATCGGCAGAGGGGTGCTATACGAAATAAGAAACGAGTTTAAAAAAAGGAGTAAATTTAATGCAAGGAATAACCAGACGTGAACGGGGAACATTATATATTTTAATGGCCGGCGTATTCTTAAGTTTTTTGAACCAAACCTTAATGAATACTGCTTTGCCAAGTATTATGCATGAATTTAATATCAGTACTTCTTTAGGTCAGTGGATGACCAACGGATACATGTTAGTGAATGGGGTCATGGTGCCCTTGACGGCATTTTTGATTCAAAGGTTTAAAACGCGCGATCTATACTTAGCCGCAATGGCTATTTTTTTACTAGGTACTTTAGTGGCCGGCTTTGCTCCTAATTATGGTGTATTGATTTTAGGGCGAATGGTGCAAGCTATTGGGGGCGGGGTTTTTGGTCCCTTAATGAATGTGGTTGTGATGAATCTATTCGCTAGTGATCGACGTGGAGCTGCGATGGGAATGATTGGGTTAGCGTTGAATTTTGCACCGACAATTGGTCCCACTTTATCTGGAACAATTGTTTCGTATACTTCATGGCGTTGGTTGTTCTTAGGGATTGCTCCATTTATGATTGTTGATTTGATTTTTGCTATTTTTAATTTGGAAAATATTGGTGATCAACAATTCTTGAAGTTTGAATTTTTAGGTGTTGTTTTGTCCTCAATTGGTTTGGGAACACTTTTGTATGGCTTTTCAAACGTTGGGAATGGAGATTGGAGTAATCCGAATGTTTGGGGCTTCATTTTAATGGGATTGTTGATTACGGGGGCCTTCATTTTCCAACAAACGCATACGAAAGTTCCTTTGTTGAATTTGAAAGTCTTTGTTTATCATAATTTTTGGGTCTCGGTGCTGATAAACGTGGTTTTGATGACAGCTTTGTATGGTGGGGCGTTGATGTTACCACTTTATTTGCAAAGTGTTCGTGGCTTCTCACCAATGATTTCAGGAATGGTTTTGATGCCTGGCGCAATTATCACGGCGTTATTGTCACCGACTTCTGGTAAATTATATGATCAGTATGGGGCGCGAGTATTGGCACCAATTGGGTTAATTATTACCTTCTTTGGGACAGTGATTTTGGCGACTTTATCGATGCACACACCAATTTGGGTGCCCGTTTTAGGTCAATTTATTCGTCAATTGGGATTGGTTTTGGTTTCAATGCCAATTCAAACGGAAGCATTTAATGCTGTGCCATTAGCATTAATGCCGGATGCCTCAGCTTCCTTTACGACTGTGCGACAAGTTTCAGCTTCGTTTGGGACGGCGACGTTGATTACTATTTATAGCTTAGTGAGCTTGCAAAAAGAGCAGGCGGGGATGGTGACACATTTGGCTCAACTTTCAGGAATTCATGTTGCCTTTTGGACAGCAGCGATATTGGTTTTGATTTCCGCCGCTATGACACTCTTGTTAAGGAAACGTAAAGTTTAATTGTAATTGTTGTGATTAATTGGTTGGACCACTTTTATCTGGTCCGACCAATTTTGTGTTAAGATATAATTACTGAAAAAATTAGAGCATATGGGAGATTATCGTTGTGAGTGAGGCAGTTTACGTTCGAATTATGATAGACCTGCAGCGTCGAATCGATGCTGGTGAATTTAAAAATTTAAAGTTACCAGATGAACGTTCATTGGCGATAGAATATGAAGTATCACGTAGTTCCATTAAGCGAGCGGTAACGGGGTTGGTTAACCAAGGGATTATATTTAAAAAACGTGGTTCGGGAACTTTTGTTAATCCGCTATATTTAAAAAATAAATCGTTATTTCGTTCGGTTGGTGCTAATTTAGGAGTATCAGACTCCTTTCGACACCATGGGGAAACGCCGGCAATCCATTTATTATCTGCTGAAAAGCAAGTAGCGGATGAAGAAACAAGACAGGCGCTATTCTTAGAACCAGGTGAATTAGTGTGGGTCGTGCAACGTTTGCGAAGTATTGATAAGAAGTATTTTATGATTGAGAATGCTTTGATTCCTGTGAAATTAATTTCGCAAGCTACAGAGAATGATTTTAAATATTCCATGTTCCATTATGCTGAAACAGCTACAAATAAAATGGTTTCAAAATCGTTAATGACGGTGACGGTTGAGCCTTCGAAGAGTCAGGATCAGCAAATGCTTGATCTAGCACCAAACGAACCGGTGGGAATTATGTCTGGAATTTATTTTTTGGATGACGGCACGCCGTATGAGTATGGGACCATGCGCGTTCATTATAAATATATGCACTACACTTCTTTTGTTTCATTGGATGGGGAGTAAAAGACGTAATAAAATAACCCAAAAGTTGGCGTTTGTCCAACTTTTGGGTTTTTATTAGTTATAGTGGAAAAATTATTTTGATTTTTGGTTCATTGATAATAGATAGTATAGGACGGCGGAAATTAACATTGCTACGAAGGTGGCACCAATTGATTCCTTGATAAATGCGATATAACCGAGGCCCCAATAAGAAATTAATCCAACAACCCAGGCGGCAAAGGCGCGCCAATTAATTCCATTTTGGTACCAATATTGGCCGTTAATTTTAGAAAATTCGGCGATTTGATAATTATTGTGTTGGATTAGATAATAATCGATTAAAAAAATGGCGATTTCAGGGCCAAGCATCATACCAATGAAATCTAGAAAGGCAGTAAAGGTAGTTAGGAAATTAGCTGCGATTAATGGAATAAATGAGACTACGGTAGCTAATAAGGTGACAATCCATAAGGCTGGTTTGAGATTAATTTTATGATATAAGTTAGTCAACGCTGTTCCAGCGGCCATTAAGTTAACGGCGTTGGCGGTCGTCGAGGTAATAATAATCACAAGTAGAGCTAAAATGCCAAGGCCTAATTTGATGGCGATAGTAGAAGGGTCTGAGTTATTGGGGTCGAAGTGTTGTAAGGTGACAGCGGTAGCGATGGTTGCTGCTAGACCGATGAAGGCAAACCAGAAGAGACCAAGACTAGCTCCAAAAAATGATAAAGTAGTCGCACCAGACTTGGTTTTACTAAAGCGCGAAAAGTCGGCAGCTGCCGTCACCCAGGCTAAATTAAAAGCGGCTAAGATATCGACAGTCGCACCGGAACTAATTTTAATATTTGTAGGTGGCTGCCAACTGAAAAGGGCGTGCAGTGAAATCGTTTTGAAAATGACCATGCTTTCCCAGGCCACAAGGATAATGACGAGAATAATGCCAATACGTTCAATTAATCGAACCGATTTTTCGCCCAATGAAATTGAAAGAATATGTAAAATACTCATAATTCCAATTCCGATAATAATGCCCCATTGTCCACCCGGTTGACCGAACTTGGGCCAGCCAAAAATGGTTTGGAAAATTGTGGATACAGAAATTGCTGCGATGAATGTATTGGAGGCTGCCCAGCCGACAAATTGGATAATATTGATTAATGAAGGCAATGCTGATCCACGTATGCCAAAGGAAGCCCGGGTTAGAACCATTGTGGGCAAGCCAGTATTGTATCCCATGATACTGGTGAGGGCGAGTAGGATATACGATAATACGCCAACTATAATTAAGGTTGTAGATGCTGTATACATTCCAGCGGCTGCAATGACGCCACCAATATACCAAGTGCCATTATTGGCGTTGGCGCCAATCCAGGTAGCAAACATATCCCAACGATTAGCAGATCGAGCTGTATTGGGGATGGGGTGAACGGGGGGAAATGATTTATTCATGATAAGACTCCTTTTGCGGGTACGATGGCCAAAAAAGCTGTATCAAAAAAATCTCTGCACCTTAAAAAAGCGCAGAGATGTCTCAATCAATTAATACACGCTTTTACTAATCTCACGGGATTAGCTTAAAAAGATATTTAGAAAATAATAACAGCTACGACAGGCAAGTGCAAATGCAAAAAATTAAATTGGAACGGTCCAATTTATTAGAAGGCGTTGAAAGTTTGTTATTGAGGTGGTATTATTAAGTTGTTCTTAGGGATTGGCCCTATTGGAATTTATAATTTCACACCTAATAAAAGGAGATTTAATCAAAATGGCAGTAGATTTTGATTCAAAGGAATACCTTGCTAAGGTTGATGCTTGGTGGCGTGCCACTAATTACCTTTCAGCTGGTATGATCTTTTTGAAGAGCAACCCATTGTTCTCAGTTACTAATACACCAATTAAAGCTGACGACGTTAAAGTTAAGCCAATTGGACACTGGGGAACTATCTCAGGTCAAACTTTCTTGTATGCGCATGCAAATCGTTTGATCAACAAGTATAACTTAAACATGTTCTACATCGGTGGCCCTGGTCACGGTGGACAAGTTATGGTTACGAACTCATACTTGGACGGAACATATACTGGAAACTATCCTGAGATTACTCAAGATGTTGAAGGAATGGCAAAGTTGTTTAAGAAGTTCTCATTCCCTGGTGGAATTGGATCTCACATGACTGCGCAAACTCCAGGATCATTGCACGAAGGTGGAGAACTTGGTTACTCACTTTCACACGCAACTGGAGCTATCTTGGATAACCCTGATCAAATCGCTTTCACAGTGGTTGGTGACGGAGAAGCTGAGACTGGTCCTTCAATGACTGCTTGGCACTCAATTAAATTTATTAACCCAAAGAATGACGGAGCTGTTTTGCCAATTTTGGACTTGAACGGATTCAAGATTTCTAACCCTACTTTGTTCTCACGGATGTCAGACGAAGATTTGGTTAAGTTCTTTGAAGGACTTGGCTACACTCCTCGTTTCATCGAAAATGATGATATCCATGATTATACTGCATATCACGAAATGGCTGCTAAGGTTTTGGACCAAGCCATTGAAGATATCCAAGCTATTCAAAAGGATGCCCGTGAAAACGGAAAGTATGAAGATGGAACTGTTGCCCCATGGCCAGTAATCATCGCACGCTTGCCAAAGGGTTGGGGTGGACCTACACACAATGAAGCTGGAGAGCCTATTGAAGGTTCATTCCGTGCTCACCAAGTTCCATTGCCTCTTGCTCAAAATAAGATGGCTACTTTGCCACAATTTGAGGACTGGTTGAACTCATACAAGCCTGAAGAATTGTTTAACGCTGACGGATCATTGAAGGCTGAAGTAGCTGAAATGGCTCCTAAGGGTGACAAACGGATGGCTGCTAACCCAATCGCTAACGGTGGACGTCGTCGTGGTGAAGCTCCTAAGAATTTGGATTTGCCAGATTGGAAGAAGTTCACTAATGACATTACTCCTGAAAACCGTGGTACTGAGTTGGCTGATGGTAACCGTAACATGGACATGAATGTATTGTCAGGATACTTTGCTGAAGTAGCAAAGATGAACCCTACAACATTCCGTATCTTTGGACCTGATGAGACTATGTCAAATCGTCTATGGGATATGTTCAAGATTACCAACCGTCAATGGATGGAACCAATCAACGAACCTTACGACCAACACCAAGCGCCTGAAGGACGGATTATTGATTCACAACTTTCAGAGCACCAAGCTGAAGGTTGGTTGGAAGCTTACACTTTGACTGGACGTGTCGGAGTATTTGCATCATACGAGTCATTCTTGCGTGTTGTAGATTCAATGATTACTCAACACTTCAAGTGGTTGCGTCACGCTTCAGAACAATCATGGCGTAATGATTACCCATCATTGAACTTGATTTCAACTTCAACTGCTTTCCAACAAGATCACAACGGTTACACACACCAAGATCCTGGAATGTTGACTCACTTGGCTGAAAAGAAGTCTGACTTTATCCGTCAATACTTGCCAGCCGATGGTAATTCATTGTTGGCTGTCTTTGACCGGGCCTTCAGTGAGCGTCACAAGGTTAACCATATCGTTGCTTCAAAGCAACCTCGTCAACAATGGTTCTCAGTTGAAGAAGCTGAAACTCTTGCTAACGAAGGTTTGATGGTTGTTGACTGGGCTTCTACTGCACCACAAGGTAAGGCTGATATCGTCTTCGCATCTGCTGGTGTTGAGCCAACAATCGAAACTTTGGCAGCTTTGAACCTTGTTAACCACGCCTTCCCAGAAGTGGCAATGCGTTATGTTAACGTTGTTGAATTGATGCGTTTGCAAAAGAAGAACGGACCTATGAATGCTGAGCGTTCATTGACTGACGAAGAATTCACTGAATACTTCGGTGAGTCAGGAACTCCTGTTGTCTTTGGCTTCCACGGTTATGAAGATTTGATTGAATCATTCTTCTACGAGCGCGGACACCTTGGATTGAACGTGCACGGATACCGTGAAGATGGTGATATCACCACTACTTACGACATGCGTGTTTACTCAGAATTGGATCGTTTCCACCAAGCTAAGGATGCTGTTTCAGCATTGTTAGAGAATGGTGTTGTTGACGCTGCTAAGGCTGATGTATTCTTTGGTGAGATGGATACCATCTTGGCAAAGCACTTCGAAGTTACTCGTAACGAAGGTCGTGATATCGAAGAATTCACTGACTGGAAGTGGTCACCACTTGTTTAATTAATTAAACTTAATAAACTTCGTCATACCGTGTTAAACATTGGTATGGCGGGGTTTATTTTTTTGTTCTACATGATGGTATTGTGCATGATGAAAAATCAATTCAATTTGATGAATTTTAGAAGCGAAGGATTGCCAGTAATGGCAATCCTTTTTTAAACGCATTACATTATATGAAATTATGATTGCTAAGCTTTTTTATGTTCTTAAGATCAGCAAGCTACCATCTTTTTCGACTAATTCTTGGCCCATCTTTTCACATTAACGGCGTCCATGATTCCAACGCTAGCCAAAGCCGGCTTTTAATCCAATTTTATCAACGCGGCGCGGTTAGTACATTTTGGTTTATCTACGGATGGAATCATTTTTGAAGCAATTTCATGTTTAGTCAGTAAATCGTATAAATAATTAGCGGTTGCTGCTCATTATCGCTTGTGGTCCTAATAGTAACATTTGTATTGTCAGATTGGTTCGTTAGAGAATATGCCTTTATATATAAATTTATAATATTATGTTTAACTTTTAGCAATTAAAAGACATTAAACACAATAGACCGGAACGAACCTTAAAAGACGGCAAATCATTTTGGCAGAAAGTGGCAAGGGACAATCTGATTGGGGTATAATAAAATTGTATTATTTTGAAGTGAGAGGCGCTTTTATGGCGAAGAAAAAACGTATTAAGAAAATTTTGGTAGAACAAATTTTAGATAAAGCGCAAATTGGCTATAAGTCCATCGTCTTTGAGCACGGAATGCAACATATGGATGATGAATTAGAAAATATGGGTATTGAACGCCATCATATGTATAAAACCTTAGCCTTGATGGGAAATAAAACGGGGCCGGTCATTGGTATTGTGCCAATTGATATGCATTTAAATGAAAAACAATTAGCAGCTGTCTCGGGCAATAAACGAGTTGATATGTTACCAACGAAAGATTTACAAAAAACAACGGGTTACGTCCATGGAGCTAATAATCCAGTGGGAATTTGGCAAACTAAGAAATTTCCGATTTACTTTGATTTAAGTGCGCAAGCGACCGGTCAAATCATAATATCGGCGGGTGAAATTGGTCGTTCGATTGAAATTGATGCAGAAGAGTTGGCTCAATTTGTGCATGGACAGTTTGCCGATATTGCTATAACTGAACCACAAGCATAGGCTACGTGGCTGATATTGAAAAAAGATTCAAGGAGTAGGCTATATGGAATTACCATTAAAAGGAACGCCAATTTGGCTGTATACAAAAGAGGTTGGAACGAATCGTTCATTGGGGTTACCGCAAATTATCGAAGGTGACTTGGGAAAAAATTATAATTTACAAGCTCCAGTATTTGAAGGGTATGTGGTTGATCATGTGAATGGTTCTTTGAAGGGTCATTTTACAGAAGACACACAAAAGATTGAAATTTTTTACCGTGCAGGTGAGATAGCACAGGTGGAGCAATTAGAACATTATCAGGTCCGAATTTTAAGTGAAACGCCTACTTATGCGCAGCCAGATACTACGCAAGCGCCATTGGATGATTTGTTGACGCCAGGAACAACGTGGCCGATAGTGACGCGTTTGGCAACGACCAAGGGGGTATTTTGGCATCAGCTGATTGACTCGCGCTGGGTTTTGTATGATCGGAAAATGATGAGCATTGAAAAGGCTCCTAACGCTGAGGAAATTTCCAAGACGGAGCCTCAATATCGAGTAAGTCAAGCACCGGTGCCCGATTCTAGTCAATATGATTGGACTCCAACCGCAATTGAACAGGCGGGTCGGTTGACGGCAGAACAAGAAGATCAACAGGTGGCAGTTTATTACAAGCCCTATGGTGGTAAGGTAAATGAACTAAACCAAAATTTGACCGTTTTGTTGACGCAAGTGTTACATGATCCATCTGGTAAAACTTGGTATGAAATTGGTGGGCATGGATGGATTGAAGCAGAGAACGTGGAACAACTTACCGATGACAAAGGAGAATAACTGATGACAGCCCCAATCTTTTTAACCCCTGTTTTGCATGAAAAAATCTGGGGTGGTACCGCTTTGCGTGACCATTTTGAGTTGAATATTCCAAGTGATACGACTGGGGAGGCCTGGATTATTTCAGGTCATCCAAATGGAGTATCACCTATTGATTCAGGAGTTTATGCCGGTAAGACATTGGCTCAATTATGGCATGAGCACCCCGAACTATTTGAAAATCATGATGTTTCACGTCCATATCCATTATTAGTAAAATTTTTAGATGCCCACAAAGATTTGTCAGTTCAAGTACACCCTGGGGATGAATATGCGGCCGAACACAATAATGGTGAATTGGGGAAAACGGAATCATGGTACATTTTAGCAGCTAATGAAGGGGCTGAAATTTATTATGGGCATCAAGCCCAAACTAAAGCCGAATTCGATCAAATGGTTGATGCTGGTGATTGGAACCATCTTTTAAAGAAGATCCCGGTTACGCCGGGTGATTTTTTCTATGTCCCTTCTGGAACATTACATGCACTTGGTGCTGGAGTGGTGGCACTGGAAACACAACAAAGTTCGGATGTAACGTATCGAGTATATGATTTCGATCGTCCAGACCCCAAGACGGGGGAATTGCGGGAACTACATCTGACGGATGCTAAAAATGTGACTCAAGTGCCGTTCAAGCCTGAAACGCCGCAACAAACGGTCCTTCAAGTTGGTGCATTGAAGGAAACGACCTTAGTTGAAGCCCCATATTTTAATGTCTATAAAGATGAAGTAGATGGGGAAGCCTTTTTGACAAAACAAGCCCCCTATACTCAATATACGGTGATTGAAGGTGCCGGACAGGTTGTAGTTAACGGTGTGGCTTATCCGCTAGAGTTAGCAACGAGCTTTATCATGCCAGCGTTAGTTGAAGAATGGATGTTTGAAGGAAAGATGACTTTGATTGCATCGACACCTGGTCTAAAGTCACGGTAAATTGATTTTTGATTAATTAAATAAAAAAACTAGCATGCTAAACCAATCCAATGGTCTAACATGCTAGTTTTGTTTTATAATCGGCGAGCAAGCCAGTTACCGCTGAGTTGAATGAATAAAATCAAGATGAGGATTAATCCGGTAGCAACCCACATGACATCTGGTTCAAAACGTTGATACCCCGTGACAATGGCGGTTGTACCAAGTCCACCAGCACCGATAACGCCGGCCATGGTGGTTAATCCAACGAGTGAAATTAATGCGACTGTGGCCACCCGGACTAACTCTGAACGACTTTCATGAAAATAAACATTTTTAATAATATGCCAGTCGGTCGCCCCAAATGCACGGGCGGCTTCCACTTTACCAGGGTCTAGGCTCAAGAAGACCACCTCCACTTGGCGAGCGAAGAAAGGGGCAATACTTAAGGATAAGGGGATGAGGGCAGCAGTCGGACCAATAGTGGTTTTAACAATGCTGGCCGTCAGTGGAGAAACAATCACGACCATAATCACAAATGGTAGTGCCCGTCCGATTGAAGTAATTAAACTGAGAAAGTGGTTTAGTCGGGGATGCGGGATTAGACCATTTGTGGGGGTGATTACTAGTCCGGTTCCTAAAAGTAGACCTAAGGCCCCGCCTAAAAGCGCGGATGCACTGGTCATGTAGAGGGTTTCTAAAATAGCTTGGCTCCAGCCTAAATCGCCGGACCAGCCTAGGGTTAAAACGTTATAAAAATAAGTTTGTAGCCAGTTAGACATCGGTAACCTCCCATGCTGGATTGATTTTTGAATATTGAATTAATTCTTGCGTAAATGATGTTTGAGGGTTGGTAAAAACTTTTTGGGTGGGACCAGTTTCCATAATTTCACCATCGGCCATAATCGCAACATTTTGGGCCAAAGCGGTCACAACATCTAATTCATGGGTAATTAAAATAATAGTTAAATGATACTCAGCATTGAGCTGTTTTAATAGTTGCAGAATTTGATATGTTGTTTTGGGGTCCAGAGCTGAAGTCGCTTCATCTGAAATTAAGATGTCAGGATCATTGACTAAAGCACGCGCAATTGCAACGCGTTGTTTTTGTCCGCCTGATAGTTGACGCGGGTATTGATTGGCTAAATCTGTTAAATCAACTTGATTTAACAAGGCATCAACCTTAGTTGTTTTTTGAGAAGGGGTTAGCGTTGTTTCTTGTAGTGGTAGAAGAATGTTTTCGCGCACAGTCATGGAATCCATGAGGTTGAAATGTTGAAAAATCATTCCTATTTTTTGGCGTGCTTGGCGTAGGGCAGCAGGCTTGAGCATGGTTAAATCAGTCTGATTAAATATTACGGAACCACTGGTTGGCCGTTGTAACAGATTAATTGTGCGGACGAGGGTGGATTTTCCAGCACCGGAATAACCGATAATGCCAAAAATTTGGCCTGTTGGAATTTTTAAGTTGACGTCTTTAACCGCGGGGACGTTTTCTTTTTGACTATTTTGAAAGTTAACGTTGATATGATTTAATTCAATGATTGACATAGACGACCTCCGTGTGGATGTAGTTACTTTAATTTAATATCCCAGGCAGGAACCTGGGTGTCACCCCAGCGCTGTTTGAAATATTGTTTGGTATTCTTTGATTGATAGGCTTTTAAAACTTTTTGATAAGCAGCATCGTTTTTGTGCTTTTTGCTGACAGCGATGACATTAATCCATGGCTTGGCATCATGATTTAATGGTTCCACATAGATAGAACGATTTAATGGTAGCTTCGCTTCTTGCGCATAGTTGGTATTAATGACCGCTGCATCAACAGACTTGAGTGCAATAGGAATTTGTTCCGCTGCAATCGTTTTAAATTTCAAGCGTAATTTATTATCTTTAACATCTTTGACGGTAGGTTGCTTTTGGTGATTAAGCTTAATTAGGCCGGCGGTTTGTAGCAGTTTCAAAGCTCGCCCTTCATTGGTTGGATCATTGGGCAAAGCTACCGTGGCACGGGGGGTTAAATCAGTTACGGTCTTCACCTTTTTTGAATAAATGCGCATAGGGGTTAAATAAGTTTTACCCAAAATTTTGAGCTGATTGTGGTGAGCCTGATTCCAATTATTGAAAAAATCAACGTGTTGAAAAGCGTTTAAATCAAGGGAGCCGTCGAGTAAAGCTTGATTGGGTGTATTATAGTCGGTAAAAATTTTAGTTTTAACAGTGATGTTGTCATTGCGTTTAACTTGATGGGCGACTTTTTCCCACACTTCTTGATCCGACGTTCCAACTAATCCGACAGTTATGGTTTTACTAGCGGCTGATGCGGGTAGGGCAATGGTGCTGACGGCAAGCACACCGGTAGCGAATGTGATAAGTGTATTTTTAATGATATTTTTCATAATAAACCTCCTAAGATTGCAACAAAAAACACCCGTTCATACTGACAAAAATCTTTGTCAGATAGAAACGGGTGTCCGTGGTACCATTCTACTTCACATTAATGTTTACACACTAATGCCTCAACAACGAGCGGGCCTAACAAAATGATGCCGACCGATTCGCGTGTCTTGTAACGTAGACCAATCCGTCAACGGCTGATAGACTTGCTACTCACCATTGCCAATCACAGTTCATTTTCGTACAAGGTGTTTACGATAACTCCCACCAACCGTTATCTCTCTGGGCTAAAGCCTTGTATTACTTTACTGATCAACTTGTTTAAAATCTATAGGCTCATCATAAAGGCTAATCTTAAAACTGTCAAATGTTTTTTAAGCAATCCGATCGCGTTTAAGCGTTTGGTTAATGATTAATAGAATTAAAACTGGTAATAGTAACGCCCAGCCGTGAAGTGTTTGGCCAATCCAACTAGCAATGACCGCTCCGATAATAAAGCTCAAAATAACGAGACTCAAATTTTTCAAATGTTCAAGCTCACTAGGTTGATGGTTCATCAAATAACTAGCGATGGTTGAGCCGAGGCGTTTTAAATTCCCAGTAAACATCGTCGTGGCATAAGTCATCCCATTCAATTTAGTGAATGTGTCAGTTTGAATGGCCATGCAAATTGCTAAGAGGGAGAGAGTGAGGGGAGTTGGGACATGAAGGAGCTCCAAACAGACGGTTACAAAGATACCCAACGCTTCTGTTAATACTGCGAATTCTTCCCATTGCCAGGTGTTCACATAACGAATCCGTTTGATGAGTTGATTTAACATGGCGCCGCCGAGAAAGGCTAAAGCAGGCCATAGAAAGATTAAGGCGTGGCTCCAATGCCCATGCGCTAAATTCAAGCCTAATTGAAGCATATTTCCACTTTGAAATGAAGCAAAGCGGCCATCATGAAAAGTAAAGGTATACGAATCAATAAATCCTGAATTTAAAGCCAAGAGCGCCCCGATGGTTAACGACTCTTTCATCTTAATGTTATTTTTTGGCATATCAACCAGCTCCTTTAAAAAGTGTAGATGCGTTTCACGTGAAACACAAAAACTATTTTTAATTATAACAGAAGGGGCAAGTTGCTTGGGCTTATTCAAAATTGGGAAGTGATTATAAGAAATAACGCTTTTATGATAAAATCTATATGTTACTTAAAGTTTTGAGACATAAATTGGGAGAAATAACTATGACGGCAAATTTTCCGGATGATAGTTTAATTTTACACACAGATGCATATCAGCTTAGTATGATGCAAACGTATTTTAAAAAAGGAATTCATGAACGTCAGGCCGTTTTTGAATTATATTTTCGGAAAATACCGTTTGAGAACGGATACGCGATTTTTGCAGGACTTGAACATATTCTAGAATTAATCGATGGCTTACATTTTTCAGCTAGTGATTTGGCCTATATGCGAGCAGAGCCGATGTTTGATGATGATTTTGTAGATTATCTTGAAAATTGGCATTTTTCAGCGACTATTCGATCTCCCCGAGAAGGCGAAGTAGTTTTTAATAATGAACCTATTTTGCAAGTTGAAGGTTCAATTTTTGATGCGCAGTTGATTGAAACGCCATTGTTAAATATTATTAATTATCAAACATTGATTGCGACGAAAGCATCAAGGATTCGTTCAGTCGTTGGTGATCAAGGGCTCTTAGAATTTGGAACGCGGCGGGCACAAGAAATGGATGCGGCGCTATGGGGAACCCGGGCAGCCTTTATTGGCGGATTTAATGCAACTTCCAATGTCCGCGCTGGAAAGCGCTTTGGGATTCCAATTAGTGGAACGCATGCGCATGCGTTAGTACAAATTTATCGGAATGATTATGATGCTTTTATGGCCTATGCACAAACGCATCAAGATTGTGTTTTTCTGGTAGATACGTATGATACTTTGCGCTCTGGTGTACCAAGTGCAATTCGGGTAGCACAAGAAATGGGCGACCAAATTAATTTCTTAGGCGTGCGGATTGATTCAGGTGATATGGCGTATTTGTCAAAAGAAGTACGGAAAATGCTAGATGCTGCTGGCTTTCATGATGCCAAAATTTATGCTTCAAATGATTTAGATGAAGAAACAATTAGTTCTTTGAAAATGCAAGGTGCTAAGATTGATGTCTGGGGAGTAGGTACGAAATTAATTACCGCCTTTGATCAACCAGCCTTAGGGGCAGTGTATAAAGTCGTTTCGGTGGAAAATAAAGCCGGGCAAATGGTAGATACAATTAAAATTTCTAGTAGTGCAGTTAAAATTTCAACGCCTGGTAAAAAGCAAGTTTGGCGGATTACGCGACACAGTAATCAAAAATCAGAGGGTGATTACGTTGCTTTGTGGGATGAAAATCCGCAGATGCAAACTGACTTACACATGTTTGACCCAGAACATACTTATTTAAGTAAGCATATTAAAAACTTTGATGCACGGCCATTGTTAGAAGATGTTGTCGTAGATGGAAAAGTGATTTATGTAAGCCCTGATGTACAAACGATTCAGGCTTATTCTGAAAGTCGTTTAGACCATTTGTGGTCAGAATATCGACGTGGTTTGAATCCTCAAGAATATCCCGTCGATTTGTCGCAAAAAGCCTGGGATAATAAAATGAATTTGATTCAGCAAGTTCAAAGTTATGTCGATGAATTGGATCGACAGCATTAAGAATGGGAGGTCACTGGCATGCGTGAATTACAAGCAGAGATTATTAAAATATTAGGAGTGAAAAGTGACATTGACCCAATGGAGGAATTTCGACGGTCAGTTGATCTTTTAAAAAATTATTTAAAAACAACCTCACTGAAAACTTATGTCTTGGGTATTTCAGGCGGTCAGGACTCAACCTTAGCAGGGAAGATGGCTGCCGTAGCGATGGCTGAGTTAAGACGCGAAACGGATGATGCATCTTATCAATATGTCGCGGTCCGGTTGCCATATAATGAGCAATCCGATGAAGCTGATGCACTGCAAGCTATTGAGTGGCAAGCAGCTGATCGGACAATCCGGGTTAATATTGAACCAGCGACTGAAGTGACCGTGGCGGCGTTGACGCAAAATGATTTAACGATTAGTGATTTCAATAAAGGAAATATCAAAGCTCGTCAACGCATGATTGCGCAATATGGTGTAGCTGGAGCTTTAAATGGGGCCGTAATTGGAACTGATCATGCCGCTGAAGCGATAACCGGTTTTTATACTAAATTTGGGGATGGTGCAGCTGATATTATGCCTTTGTATCGTCTGGACAAACGGCAAGGACGTGCTATTTTACGAGCACTAGATGCTCCTGAAAATCTATATTTAAAAGTGCCCACGGCTGATCTAGAAGAAGATCGTCCAGCTTTGCCGGATGAAATTGCCTTAGGAGTGACCTATGATCAAATTGATGATTACTTGGAGGGTCAAACGATTGACACTGCTGCGGCGGAAACGGTTGAAAAATGGTATTTACGGACAAAGCATAAGCGCAATGATGCAGTGAACGTTTTTTCCCAGTGGTGGCAGGCGTAACTTAAAAGAGAGAGGAAAACGACATGATACAAGTTTTTAATACAATGACCTTGCAAAAGGAACCACTTAAGCCCATTGCGGCTGGTAAAATTAGTATGTATGTCTGTGGACCAACTGTTTACAATTACATTCATATTGGAAATGCACGTTCGGCAATTGCTTTTGATACGATTCGACGTTATTTAATGTATCGAGGCTTTGAAGTACGATACGTATCCAACTTCACAGATGTTGATGATAAAATGATTAAGGCAGCGGCAGAACAAGGCATTACGGTGCCAGAATTGGCGGATAAATATATAGCCGCTTTTGAAGAAGATACAAAAGCTTTAAATATTTTGCCAGCAACGGTACGACCACGTGCTACGGAAAATATCCCTGAAATTATTGAGTTTGTTCAATCGTTAATTGATAAAGGGGCCGCTTATGAAGTGGAAGGTGATGTTTACTTCCGTGCCCATTTGGACCAAAATTACGGAATGTTAGCACATCAAGATTTAGCGGAAATGGAAAATAATGCTGCTGGACGTTTGGACCCATTAGAAAATGCACGCAAGGAAGATCCAATGGATTTTGCGGTGTGGAAAGCAGCCCCTGAGGATGGCACGATTGCATGGGATTCACCTTGGGGAAATGGTCGGCCGGGCTGGCATATTGAGTGCTCAGTCATGGCGATTAAATATTTAGGCAATCACTTTGACATTCATGGTGGGGGTATCGATTTAGCTTTCCCACATCATACAAATGAAATTGCACAAGCAGAAGCACGGACGGGAGAAAAGTTTGTCAACGAGTGGTTACATAATGGGTTTGTGACGGTCGGGGATGATCAGACTAAGATGTCTAAGTCGTTGGGGAATTTCACCACCGTCCATGACTTGTTAAAGGAACTTGATGATCCGATGGTCTTACGTCTCTTTATGGCCACCACGCAATATCGACGCCCAATTGCTTATACGATGGATAATTTGAAGTTAGCTGAACGGAATTTAACTAAAATTAAAACTGCTTATCGTAATCTTGATTTTCGGCGGACCAATGCCCAAACAAATCAAAAGCTTGATGTTGATATGCAAGAGCAAGTCCAACAAATTTTGCAAGCGTTTGAGACAGCAATGGATGATGATTTTAATGTTCAAAATGGCTTAGCTGAGGTCTTTAATTTGGCAGAGTTAGCTAATATATACGCCACACAATCAGAAATTAGTGCGTCAACAGCAACGTTGATCTTGGATAAATTAACCGAACTAATGAGTATTTTTGGAGTAGACACTTTGGCAGAGGATGAAACGGCGGTAACATCTGGAATCGATCAACTAATCCAAGAACGTGAAAATGCGCGGAGTAATAAAGATTATCAACGAGCTGATGAGATTCGAGATATGTTAAAGCAACAGGGAATTGTTTTAGAAGATACCAATCAAGGGGTACGTTGGCATCGCGAGTAAGCGGTTAGTAATCGAAGTCGTGTTTCATGTGGAACAAGAAAGATGTTGGATATAATTTAGTGGACAGCAAAGGTGGAAAAAATTAAAAATGGATGAACATATTAATTATCGCCAGTTAAATGGTTTGGATTTGGCTTATTTAGGGGACGCAGTTTATGAAACTTTTATTCGGCAGCACCTTTTAGCCCAAGGAATTACGAAGCCAGGACGTTTGCAACGCCAAGCTAAAGCGTATGTTTCAGCCAAAGCACATGCTGCATTGTTTGAACTGATGCAAGCCGATCATTTTCTAATAGATGAAGAATATGAGTATTTCAAACGTGGTCGAAATGCCAATTCACATACGAAGGCGAAAAACACCGATGTAGTTACCTATCGAATTTCCACTGGCTTTGAGGCGCTAATTGGCTATTTACATGCTAGTAATCAATTTACGCGATTAGATGAAATGATGGAATGGATCTTTAAACAAGTAGAAAGTGGTCGAACAAGACATTATGGGAATGAGAAATAATCAAAATAAATTCAAGCAGTCAAAAAATAAGAAGGCTAAAGGTGATCGACAAGCTAAACGCGAATCAGAGCAAGATGAAATGACAGACTTTGTCTATGGGCACCATGCTGCAGTGGAAGCTTTAAAGGGAACAACTGAAATTAATAAAGTTTGGTTGCAAGCGGGTGTTGGTGATCAATTGAAGCAAGAAATTGTGGCATTGGCTAAAAAAAGAGGCCTGGTCATTCAAGATGCACCGAAGTCGAAATTAGATGAGTTAGTTGATGGTCAAAATCATCAAGGGGTGGTGCTGTCGATTTCTGCCTACCACTATGCCACGCTGGATGACCTTTTTGCACAAGCAGCTAAAAAAGATGAGCCACCGCTATTTTTGATTCTAGATTCAATTGAAGATCCGCATAATTTAGGTTCAATTTTACGGACAGCTGATGCGGCAGGGGTGCACGGTATTATTATTCCAAAACGTCGGGCGGTTCAATTAACGGCAACGGTGGCTAAAACTTCAACTGGTGCAATTGAACATGTTCCAGTGGCGCGCGTGACCAATTTGGTACAAACGGTGGAACAATTAAAGGAACGTGGCGTTTGGATTTTTGGAACCGATATGAATGGAACCGATTATCGGCGCTGGGATGCAACCGGACCAACAGCATTGATCATTGGTAATGAGGGTAAAGGTATTGCGCCTCTCTTGAAAAAATCTGTTGATGAGATGTTAACAATCCCGATGGTAGGACATGTGCAATCTTTGAATGCTTCTGTAGCGGCCGGTCTTTTAATTTATGGTGCCTTTAATTCGCGGCATCCGTTTGGTAATTAATCGCAGTGCATGACGATGGTTAGAACCGTAAAATGTTTAAAAGAATGAAGCACATGAAGGTTGCGTTTTTTAACGAGTTATCCCCCCATTTCTACTTAGCTTAGGCATAATAATAAGCCTAGGAGGTATGGGGATGAAAAAAACGGGAATTACACAATCACAACTAGTGCGCCTGCAACACGGTGAGAATGAAGTATTGTTGGAATTAACGAAATTATATCGGCCTTTAATTTGGGGATGTTTTCGGGGGCATCCATTTGATATCACTGCGGAAGATTGGCAACAAGAGACCATGATATTATTGCTGCAAACGGGGCGTAATTTAGCAGCTGATGAATATCGAGCGTTTACTTCATATTTTCAAAAAGCCTGTTGGCGACGAATGCAACGCTTGAAGAGCCCTAAAAATAACTGTATGGAACAGACAGTATATCTGGGAGATTTAAGTATTGAGGCGATTTTGCCAAAACAAGGGGCGACCTTGCGCCATTTAGAGCTTTACGTAGTTAATCAAATTACGTTAGATCAAACAATAAAACCATTACGCGCGACATACGATTTAATGCGGCTGGGTTATTTGCAAACTGAAATAGCACAAATTTTACGTTGCTCAACATCTAAAATTCGGTTAGATCTAGGAAAAGTACGAAAACAACTTGAACACGGTTAGAAACAGATGCTATAATCAGGAATAAATAAATGATAGTGGAGATAGACCATGGCTGTGAAAAAAGTAGCTTTAGCTTGTAGTGTTTGTGGTTCACGGAATTATATGGTAGCAAAGAAACCAGAGCGCGTTGAACGGCTTGAAGTTAAAAAATTCTGCCCATTCTGTGGTCACCACACCTTACATAAAGAAACAATGTAAGGATATCAATGAGATTTGGAGATAGATGATGAAATTTTTAAAATCCGTAGCAATGGAAATGCATCGTGTCACTTGGCCTACATTTAGTGAAAATACACGAAACACTGGAATCGTTTTAGGAACCTCCATCTTTTTTGCGTTATTCTTTGGTGGAGTTGATTGGCTGTTGCAACAAGGAATTATGTTCTTGTCCAAGTAACCAAAACAGCATATAATAATAGTTATTAATAATTCATTAGGGGCCCTTAGATATAAGGGTTTTTAATTTACAAAAATGGATAAAAATATTTGGAGGATCACATGGTTGAGTCAATTGAAGCCGAATGGTATGTGCTACAAACATACTCTGGTTATGAAAATAAGGTTAAGTCAAGTTTAGAATCACGAATTGAGACGATGAACATGGTGGATTACATTTATCGTGTGATTGTGCCAGAACAAGAAGTAGTTGATCGTGATAAAGACGGTATGCCAGTGCATGATGCTGATGGTGCGTTGAAGACACACATGGAAAACGAATATCCTGGTTATGTCTTGGTCAAGATGATTATGACGGATGAAGCATGGTATGTTGTGCGAAACACACCAAACGTCACAGGATTCTTGGGATCACGTGGAGGAGGAGCTAAGCCAGTTTCACTAACACCTGAAGAAGCCGATGTTTTCTTGAGCCGATATGATTCAGACGGTAATCCAATTGTTGAAGAAGAGACCACTGACCGGACACAACTTACTTTGAATGCTAAGGTTGGGGATTACGTGAAGATTACTTCTGGACCCATGGCTGATCAAGAAGGACCAATTACCGAATTGGATAACGACAAGGCTGAAGTAACAGTTTTGGTCACCTTCTTTGGTCGGGAAACGCCAACGCAAGTTTCATTTGCGGATGTTGAGCCAATTGAGTATTAAAGAAATTGATTGACAACGTTCTTTTTGACGTTGCCATTTACAACGATGTTTGGTATCATTAATTATTGTATGCGTGGTGACACGGATATGTGGGAGGCGGAAATCGAAACTCGCCATTTAATACCACAAGCACGAAGGAGGATACAATCGTGGCTAAGAAAGTTTCAAGTATTGTAAAGTTGCAGATTCCTGCCGGTAAGGCAACACCTGCTCCTCCAGTTGGTCCTGCATTGGGACAAGCTGGGGTTAACATCATGGGATTCGCCAAGGAGTTTAATGCTCGTACAGCGGATCAAGGGGGTCTTTTGATTCCGGTTGTAATTACAGTTTATGAAGATCGTTCATTTACCTTTATTACAAAGACTCCACCGGCAGCGGTTCTTTTGAAGAAGGCTGCTGGTGTTGAGAAGGGTTCAGGAGAACCTAACACAAAGAAGGTAGCAACGGTTACTGCGGCGCAAGTCAAAGAAATCGCTGAGACTAAGATGCAAGATCTAAACGCAGCTGACGTAGATGCAGCTGTTCGCATGATCGAAGGTACTGCCCGTTCAATGGGATTTGTTGTTGAAGGTTAATTTATTTAACTGAGGTAATGAAACTTGAGAACCGTGTAAGTACGGATCGCATAGGAAACTAAGCATGATCAAGCGGGAGGTCTTGAACGACCGTTTGACCGCATTTGCAAGGAGGAATAGCTACCATGGCTAAGAAGTATGGAAAGAAATATTTAGCGGCTGCTGAAAAAGTTGATGCTGAAAAGTTGTATAGCTTGGACGAAGCGGCTGCATTGGTAAAGGACATTGACTTTGCCAAGTTTGATTCAACTGTTGAAATCGCTTTTAAGTTGAACGTGGATACACGTCAAGCTGACCAACAATTGCGTGGAGCCGTTGTTTTGCCTAATGGAACTGGAAAAGACCAAACTGTTGTGGTCTTTGCTCAAGGAGACAAGGCAAAGGAAGCTGAAGCAGCTGGAGCCGATGTTGTCGGTGGTGCTGAATTAGTACAACGGATTTCTGACGGATGGTTGGACTTTGATGTTGCAATCGCAACTCCTGATATGATGGCACAAGTTGGACGCGTTGGACGTGTACTTGGACCTAAGGGATTGATGCCAAACCCTAAGACTGGTACAGTTACATTTGATGTGGCTAAGGCTGTTGAAGAGTCTAAAGCTGGTAAGGTTACTTACCGGACGGACCGCGACGGAAATGTTGCAGTTCCTGTTGGTAAGGTTTCATTTGATGCAGATAAGTTGGCTGGCAACATCAAGTCAATTTCTGACGTTGTCTTGAAGGCACGTCCTTCAGCTGTTAAGGGAACTTACGTGCAACACGTTTCAATTGCATCAACGTTTGGTCCTGCTATTAACTTGGATGTTACTTCATTGTAATTAAAAAGTTATTATCGTTCATTGACTTTCATCAGGATTATCTGGTATATTGTCTAATGAATTAAATCGATTCTACCTAAGACGCCGGTGGCTATTTGCCTTAATACCCTGCCGAGGAAGTGAAAATGAGCGAAAGCAAATTTGAGCCCCCGGCACTCTAAGTGTTGGGGGTTCTTAGTTAGAATCAAATCTAAATAGGAGGATACAAACCCATGAGTGAAGCAACTATTGCAGTTAAAGCACAACAAGTTGAAGAAGTCGCTAACAAGTTTAAAGAAGCAACTTCTTCTGTTGTGGTTGACGTCCGTGGATTGACTGTTGATCAATCAAACAGTTTGCGTAAGTCATTGCGTGAAGAAGGCGTTGAGTTGAAAGTTATCAAGAACAAGGTTTTGACGCGTGCCGCTGAAGCAGCTGATTTATCTGACTTGAATGACCTTTTTGCTGGACCTTCTGCAGTTGCATTTTCAAATGAAGATGCTATTGCACCAGCCCGGATTTTGAAGAAGTATGCTGACGAAATCGATGCCCTAGAAATCAAGGGTGGTGTGATTGACGGCTCAATTGCTAGTGTCGAAGATATTAACAAATATGCCGCTTTGCCAGACCGCGATGGATTGCTATCAATGTTGTTGTCAACATTGCAAGCACCTATCCGCAACGTCGCTTATGCAGTTAAGGCCGTTTCTGACGCCAAGGCTGAAGAAGCTTAAGCATAAAATCAATTGGTTTTACAATCAGTTACAACAAACTATTAATTCTGCCATTGTGGCAAAAATAAAAGGAGATTATTATCATGGCTTTTGATAAGGATTCAATCATCGCTTCATTGAAGGAAGCAACGATCATGGACTTGGCTGACTTGGTATCAGCTATTGAAGAAGAATTTGGTGTTTCAGCTGCTGCCCCTGTTGCAGCTGCTGGTGCTGCTGGTGGTGAAGCTGCTGCCAAGACTGAATTCGATGTTGAATTGACTTCAGCAGGTAACGCTAAGGTTCAAGTAATCAAGGCTGTTCGTGAAGTTACTGGATTGGGATTGAAGGATGCTAAGGGTCTTGTCGACAATGCACCTTCAGTTATCAAGGAAGGAATTTCAGAAGACGAAGCTAACGACTTGAAGGCTAAGTTGGAAGAAACTGGAGCCGAAGTTACTGTTAAGTAATTTTTGCTTTAATAAAATAGGAGCTTTAACTTCTCTTTTTGAGGAGTTAAGGCTCCTTTTTTTTGTAAATCACAATTTTTGTCGTGACGCTTAAATTCATTAGGTGTGAATTGATGAATATATCCAGATAAATATAAATAGTTTTGTAAAGATTATTACGAAAAAATACGAACTATATTAATGATAATAGATAAAATAGTTACTTGTTTAATTGATTTAAAGTATAAATCAATTAAACATCATTGAGAATTAAAAAAAATCCGGACATTAATTTAAAGTAAATATTTTATATTACAGTTTAGTGTTTGCGTAAAGAACAGTTTTTTCAGATAATAGATAAGTTGAGTATTTATCATAAGGAGATGGTGTAGCATGGAGCACTTAAATCATACCAACCATAATTTATCGACTGGGCAGTTAGCGATTGAACTAGTCCCTGTAATCATGATTACAGCTGGTCTTACTAGTATCATGGCTGCCAAGGCTTATCAAATTATTCGTCGTGCGAATAGCGAAGGCCGTATCATGGAGAAAGTGCAGTCGATTAATGATTAAACAAATATTTATATATTTAAAAACGGACGTGATGTTTACCGCTAGTATGATACTAGCCTTAATAACTTCGCTTTGCGTTCGACCCGATTTTAGTGCAATTAATTGGCATACCATTTTTAGTTTAATGACAATGATGATTTGGGTAGGCTTGCTTGAAAATGCTGGTATTTTTCATGCAATTGCGGTTTGGTTGGTCAATCGCAGTCACCATGCTCGCACCTTGATGACGAGCGTGACCGTTTTATCCTTTTTTGGGGCTATGTTTTTATCGAATGATATTGCGATTTTAACGATTATGCCAATCTATTTACGACTTGCCAAGGAATTGTCACCACGTTTAAAAATCGTGGGATCGACTTTAGTGATTATGGCTGCTAATTCAGGGGCTATTTTGTTCCCATTTGGTAAATCACAAAATTTGTATATGTTTGGTTATTATCATATCAGTGTTCAAGAATTCTTTAAATGGTCGTTGGAGCTTACCTTAGCTAGTCTAATATTAATGTTTATTATTACCCGTTTTGTACGAGCCACGCCTTTAAAAATTGATTTAACTCCAAAAGTGGAAGTTAGTAATCAACGCTTAAGCTTTCTGGTTATTACCGGGTTAATCTTGGTGGCGACAATCTTTGGTTGGACTCCTTTTAATTTGGCCATTGGGACGGTGCTGATTGCATTCTTCCTGTATAACCACAAGATGTTTAGAATGGTTGATTGGGGCCTGCTAGCAACCTTCTTGTTCTTTTTCATTGCTACGAACAATTTATCCCATATAACGATGGTGCAAAATGTAGTGGGTATGCTGTTTGATACGAAGGCCCATGTTTTCTTAGGAACTTTTGCGCTGAGTCAGTTTATTTCGAACTTACCAACAACCATTTTGATTTCAACGTTTACGACGCATGCTAAGGCGCTGTTCTTGGCTTCTAATATTGGGGGATATGGAACCGTCGTTGCGTCGATGGCCAATTTGATTGGTTACCGGCTCTTTAAACAAATGGAACCAAGTTATTCTGGAACATTTATGAAGCTATTTATGGTAGTTAACTTTGCCTTTGCCGGAATCTTACTGTTGATTTTTGGGATTGGTATGATTTAAAAATAAATAATTAATGCCAGTTGAGATTGCTCAGCTGGTTTTTTTATAGCTTCGGGGGATTAATGCGAATGTTTGAAAGCGATTGCACGTGAAAAAAGGGTAAATTGATGAATTACTTAAATTTTGGCTGTTTATTTCCAAATAATGTACATAAATTTGCTGAATTATTTGGTATATGCAAATCATTTTCATTTAAAAACAAAATATAAAAATTTAATTTAAATGATTCAAGCAGATGTATTGACCATTAATATACATAATCATGATTAATAAAATAATAAAATATAAATATTTATATTTAGATAAAACGTTTAACTGTTTTTAATAAAACGTTTAACATTCTGTAATGGCGTAATTTGGAAAAAAATTTCAGAAAACGTTTACAAGGGAAAATTTATATATTATAATATAAAAATTGAAAGGTGCTTCACATGGAGTTGGACACTAATAATAAAAAATATTAGCGTCCCTCCGTGGTAAGCAGAACTTTTGAAAAATATTATAGAAAAATGAAGGAAACAAACATGGCTAAGATTATTACAGTTTTGGGATCGACCAATGTTGATAAGGTCGTTTCTGTACCGCGTTTTGCGACAAGTGGAGAAACTTTGCACACTCCTAACCACCAAGTTGAGGCAATGGGTGGAAAAGGTTTGAACCAAGGGGTTGCGGTTGCACGCTCTGGGGTTAAGACCAACATGATTACTAAGGTTGGGAAAGAACTTGATCTTTCTAAGAACATGAACGTTGAAAACCTAAGTACTGAACATGTTATGCTTTCAGAAAGTGAAGAGACTGGACAAGCTTACATTACTGTTTCAGAAGAGACTGGTGACAACATTATCCATATCTATGGTGGAGCTAATGCTGATATGACCGCTGCTGATGTTCGGGGCCACGCGGATGCAATTGCTGAATCAGATTTCGTGATTGCTCAATTGGAAACACCAATGGAGACAGTTATCGAAGGCTTCAAGATTGCGCGTGAAAATGGGGTCAAGACGATTTTGAATCCAGCTCCAATGCCTGAAGTTGGTGGTTTGCCAGCTGAATTGTTGTCATTGACAGACATCATTGCGCCAAATGAACATGAGACGTTTATCTTGACTGGTATTGAAGTGACTGATGAGCACTCAATGTTGCACAATGCGGCTTACTATTTCGAACGCGGAATTGATACTGTCATCATTACTATTGGTTCAGAAGGTTCATTCTACATGCGTGACAATGGAGAAGAAGGAATTGTGCCTGCCTTTAAGGTTAAGGCTGTTGATACTACCGCCGCTGGAGATACTTTCATCGGGGCCACTGCGACTCGTTTGAACAAGAACTTGGACAACTTGGCTGAAGCAATGCGTTATGGATCAGCCGCTTCATCATTGACCGTATCACGGGCCGGAGCACAACCAAGTATTCCAACTGAAGCTGAAGTTTTGGCTGTTTTAGAAGCTCACAAATAATTCAGATTAAAAAAGAGGAATTAAAAATGCGTAAAACAAATCTTTTGAATACTAAGCTTTCAAATGCTATTTCAGAAATTGGTCACACTCAATGGTTAACAATTGGGGATTCTGGTCTTCCAATCAAGGATGACGGACGTAAGATTGATTTGTCCGTTGTGCGTGGATTACCTTTGTTTATTGATGTTTTGAAGGCTACTCTTTCAGAAATGAAGGTTCAAAAAGTCTACTTAGCTGAAGAAATTAAGACAGAAAATCCAGCACAATTTGAAGCAATCAAAGCTTTACTTGATGCTGATGTTGAAATTGCCTACATTTCACACGATGAGTTGAAGGCTATGAGCCGTGATGAGAATAACATTGCAACGGTGCGGACTGGTGAAATTACGCCATTTTCAAATATTGTTTTGGAATCAAACGTTGATTTTGAAGGCGAAGCAATTAAATAATTGAGCTATTATTAACGAATTAATCACTAGTGTGAGGCCCATACCATAGCTTGCTATTACGGTGGGCCTCATATCTTTGTGATGAAAATTTTATTAAAGTAAGGATTAGAAAAATGAATATTACAGGATTATTCTTTGCCCTCTTGGCAATTATTGGTTGGAGTGCGTATCCAACCTTGGTTTCATACTTTGGTGGTAAGCCGGTTCAAGGAATTTTTGGGGCAACTTGGGGAACTTTGATTGTTGCGATTGTTTTGGTTTTGGTTACTAAAATGCCAATGTTGCACGGTGCTAACTTCTGGTTGGCCTTCTTCTCAGGGGCTGCTTGGGCTTTTGGAAATGTGTTGACGATTATGGCTTTTGGAATGAAAGACGAAGCCGGTAATGAATTAGGTTCAGCTAAGGCTATGCCAATCTCAACTGCTTTCCAAATCACCGCCAACGTGGTTTGGGGTGTGGTAATGTTAGGTAACTGGTCTTCAATGACTTCAAAGGTACTTGGTTTCTTTGCAGTTGTGATTATCTTGATTGGGGCTTACTTAACGACTTATCAAGAAAAGAAAACGGCTGGAAACAAGCAATTGTTGATGAAGGCCGTTGGGGTTTTGTTGATTGCCCAAATTGGTTACTCATTGTACGGAATTCTTCCACAATATACGCATGGTACTGATGGAATGCACATGTTCTTGCCACAAGCAATTGGAATGGCTGCCTTTGGGTTGTTAGTTGGATTGTATGAGACATTTAAGAACAGTAACAACATCTTTAGTCAATCAGTAACTTACAAGCAAATTTTCTCAGGATTCTTCTTTGCGATGGCTGCTTTGGGATACTTGGTTTCAGCTCAACCAGCTATGCTTGGTTTGGCAACCGGATTCGTTTTGTCACAAGTTTCAATTGTTGGAGCTACGGTTTCAGGAATTATTGTGATGCATGTTCATAAGACTGGTAAGGAATGGTCTGTGATTTCAATTGGGTTGGTAATGATTGTGGCTGCCGCTGCGGTAACTGCCTTTATCTAATGTTAATTTAATGCAGAAATGATTATGATTAAACGGGCTCATCAGTAATGGTGGGGTCGTTTTTTGGTGGTTTTAAAAAGTTTCAAGTAGCATATATTATGCGATGGTCAAGGAATCTTATACTAAAAATGATAAATAATTACACAATATGATTGTAATTTATATTTAATCTATAAAGGGCATTAAAATTAATTGGATAAAGAAATATGGAGATACAGCACTACAAGAGCTATTGTTTTTTCGTTGTGGTTGCCAATAGTATCTAGGATCGTAGCTAATTCTAGAGGGGAACTGCGCCTTTTGTTTAAATGATTATGAATATGAGTAATTAGATGAAGAGAAACTATATAATTATTTTTTAAAGGTAATGAATTAAATGAAAATTGACGATCAAGTCAAAAGCGAAGTTTTGAAGAACAATTATTTAACGCAGGAACATGATTTGGAATCGAGTATTTATATCTTATTAGAAGGTATTGTCATTATTTCTTTAATTGGAATGGACATGAGCGTTTTAATTTGATGTGTATGAATCAACGACCGAGCACTGTCTCCTTGTTGCATAGTGAAAATGAAGCAATCGTGGAACAACCTTATGCCATGAAAGTAGACTTTGAGCGAGTCATTTTTGACAAAATTAAGTGTGCGAAATTTTGGTATTTGATTAATAATCAGCCAATCTGTCAAAATTTACTATCGCAAACAAATCGATGCCAATATTAAGCAAATTGAACGAATTTTGGAAAACCGTAAAACCAGGCAAGTAGTGGCTTTTGTGGATGAGTGAGCGCAATTATTTGTTGAGCGTGATGATGTGATCGGCAAGATTATGATTGATTATTGAATTACCAATAAGACAATTGGTCAATTTTGTGGGATTAGTTCGCTAAGCTCAATCACGCGGTTTGTTAATGAATTGGTGAAAACGGCGTCATTGTGCAACATGCTGATTTATCTTTGGTGAAAGATGTGGATTATTTAAAATAATATGCTAATTAAACGTTGCTCAACGCACGTAGAATTTTAAGTAGTAGATGATACATTGAGTGGAATCAGCCACATGTTTGTCCTTTTGTATATGATATGATGAGTAGCTAGCTAGAATCGCGGGCAATAAAAAACGTCTAGCACTGAGAAATCGTGCTTAGACGTTTAATCATTAATTCAGTTTAGGCGTAGACCATGACTTCAGCAACTAATAGAATGCCACCGAAGATGAGCACAAAGGCGACCACGGGCCATACGAAACGGAACCAATGAGAATACTTCATGTCTAACATTTGCAAGGTAGCCATTACTAAGCCAGTTGGGGCCAAGAAGAGCATGGCATATTGACCAAATTGATAAGCAGTGACGACAACGAAACGTGGGATATTAACCGTATCAGCTAAAGGTGCTAAGATTGGCATTGAAAGTACGGCTAAACCGGATGATGATGGGACGATGAATCCTAGGACGAAGAAAATCAAGAGCATGGTAATGATAAAGACCGGACCGCTCATATGATTAACCAAAGATGACGAGAACTCTAGCATCGTGTCCGAAATCATACCGTTATTTAGAATGAGGTTGATTCCTCGTGCCAGACCAATAATTAATGAAACTCCAACTAAGCTGGAAGCACCGTTGACAAAGGCATCAACGACGCCTTTGTCACCAATTCCATTTGGACCGGTAGCGGTTAGGAACATAATTAAAATTGCAAAGCTTAGGAAAGAAGCAGCCATGGTTGGGAACCACCAACCTTGTGACATAACGCCCCAGACCATGATTGGGAACCCAATGACAAAGAAAATTAAGATTAATTTCTTACGGAAACTAAACGTACTCTCTAAAGGATTTTGATCTGAGGTGACCGCCCAAAGCTTTTTAAAGCGATTTTGGTCTTCGTAAGAATATGAAAGCGCTGGATTGGCCTTCACGCGCTTGCTATACCAATACAGGTAACCAAGAACGAATACCCCGGCGATGAAACATCCGACGACTCGCCACATAATTCCTTGGGTAAAATTAATTCCGGCCGCATTCGAAGCAATCACGACTGAGAAGGGGTTGATAGTTGAGAAGGCGGTTCCGACCGAACTAGCGAGGAAAATCGCGCCAACACAGACAATCGAATCATAGCCCATCGCAATAAAGACTGGCACTAAGATAGGATAAAAGGCGACAGCTTCTTCCTCAATTCCACATAAGGTTCCACCTAAAATCATTAAAATCGCTACTAAGAAAATGAGCATAAATTCATGCCCTTTTGTTTTTTTCGTTAAGGCTAAGAGACCGGCTTCAAAGGCGCCGCTGGCCTTAACGACTCCAATTAATCCGCCCAGGACAAAGATGAAGACCATAATATCAACTGCTTCCACCGTTCCTTGGACCATACTATTTGGAATCGCAGCTAAACTAGCGGGGCGTTGTTTCAAACGATTATAAGTATTGGGGATGGAAATCTCTTGGGTAATTCCACCACTAGTAAATTGATTAATATCAATTTTAACGCCTAATTTATCAAGTTCTTGTTGGGTAGCAGGCACTTTATCAGTGGGACCATCCGGTGTTTTAACGACTAAATGTTTTGAAGGCTGATCGTAAGACAACTTTGAATAACTACCTGCGGGGACTAACCAAGTCGCCGCAACGGCAACAATTGTTAAAATGAAAAGAATAACGAAAGCACCCGGCATTTTAAATTTAAAACGAGGCTTTTTACTAATACCTACCATAATAATATTCCTATACCTTATTCATAAGATTATAGCCAGAGCAGCTTAAATCTGGAGACAATAGGTAAATTCACAATCATGATTGTATGAATCGAACTTGTCAAAGGTAGTTACTACTGGCTACAATTAACATTATATGTAAACGGTTTCTTGAAACTTCAAAAAACCTCAAAATTGGAGGAATGTATGAATCATCAACTTAAACATGCGGGACGTGGGCAGCGAATTATGATTGCGGCGTTTTGGATTGCTTTAGCCTCCCAAATTCAATGGTCAGCGCTCGTGCCCGGCTTTATTATTGCCTTGTCACCGCTGATTTTACCCATTTTTTTATATTTTAATACTGATTTGAACCCGATTCCTTTAACGCTGACGGTGGCGGTAGCTTCTCCAGTGTTTCGCGGGATTTTGATGCTAGTTAGCCAGCAAAGTTCGCCGCAGCAAATTTGGTTATACATTTGGGCGGATATGGCTTTTTATATTCTGTATGGGTTGATTTACTATTGGTTTTATTGGCGCCGTGGGAGTTGGAATAATGCCACATTTTTTGTGACGATTGTACTTTGTGATTATGGGGCTAATTTATTCGAGGTTAGCATTTTAAATCATTGGCAAGTCCCCAATTTAGACTTCTTTAAAATTATTTTTGCGGTGGCATTATTACGAACGCTGGCCAGCTGTGTGCTGGCATTTGGGTACCATTATTTTGCGCTATTATTACGCCTTGAGCGACACGAACAGCAATATTATGATTTTATTATGGCAGCGGCATCAGTCAAAAATGAGTTATATTTTATGCAAAAAAACGTGGCGGAATTGGAAAGCATTATGAAAAATGCATATCTCTTAAATGATGAATTACAGGTGATAGATCATGCAACGAGTAATCGGGCACTAGCAATTGCGCGGGATGTGCACGAGGTGAAAAAAGATTACCAAAATGTGATGCGAGGGCTGGCGGCTAGTTTTACAATGGAACGCGTGGTGACGATGCGCTTAACCGAAATTATTCGGGTGGTCACGGAATACGCGCGACGGGTGATTCGTGATGGTCAATTAGATGTGGTGATTCAAGAAAAGGTTGAAGGCGAGCTAGTAATTGTTGAGCATTACACTATGGTGACGATATTATCGAATTTAATTTTTAATAGTATGGATGCGCTCAGTCAACAGCGACGTGGAGTGATTACAATTAGCGTTTGGCGTGACGGTGAGTATTTGTGGCTAGTGGTCGCAGACAATGGGCCGGGGATGACACAACAAATGCAAGCCCAAATTTTCACACCCGGTTTTACCACCAAATTCAATGCCGAAACCGGTGATGTCTATCGGGGAATTGGGCTTTATCATACGCAACAGCTGATGGAAAAAACTTTTGCAGGACAGATTCATGTTGAATCCAGTCCGCAACACGGTGCTAAATTTACGGCTCAGTTTAAAATTGACCATTTATTAGGTGAGGTAGAGACATGAATTTTTACATTATAGATGATGATCAGGCGGTGCCGTTGGTGCTTCAACAAATCATTGAGCAAGATCATAATGCGATGGTGGTGGGAACGAGTCAAGATCCTTTGTCTGGGCTTCAAGCCGTTTTAACTTTAGACGTTGATATTCTATTGGTTGATTTATTAATGCCGGAATTATCGGGCGTTGATTTGGTGTTGCGCTTAAAAAAGCAGCGTCCTCAGATTAAAGTGATTATGATATCTCAGGTGCGCGATTTGGAATTACGGGAGAAAGCCTATCAAGCGGGGATTGAATTTTTTATTGATAAGCCGATTAATGTAATTGAAGTTAAGACTGTGATTGAAAAAGTGCGCGATAGTTTACAAATGCAGACTAAGTTGGCCTATATTCAAAGTCTGGTGGGGGATGAAAAAATGCAACAAAGTCCGCACGCGCAAACAGTCCCACAAGCGATGGAACAAGTACGGATGATTTTAAAATATTTGGGAATCTCGACTGAAGTGGGGACCGCCGATATTTTATTTACCGCTGAAATTATGTTGGAACATCATTTGCATTTCAATCAAATTGATTTTGAAAAACAATATACGATTGATCAACATGAAAAAAAGATTATTTTTCAGCGAATGCGCCGAGCAATGAAAAATGGGTTGACGAATTTAGCTACGCGGCAATTAGATGATTTTAATGATGACATAGCTTTAGACTATGGTAATATCCTCTATGATTATAAAAATGTTCGGACGGAAATGTTGTATCTACAAGGACAGCATCATGCCCATGGGAAAGTAGCTTTGCGTAAATTTATGGAAGGTTTGATCTTGATGGCAGAACGCGAGTAATACGACATTGTTTCACGTGGAACAAGGGTGCGTTACCGACGGACTCAGTAATACAGTGGGTCAGGTAAATAGTTTTTTCATCAAGGAAGTTGTTAATGTATAAGAATGCTAGTGTTAAATACAATCGCTGATATAAAGCCGTTTAGGTCATTTTAAAATTCACTGAAAACTCAATAATTTACCCCTACGGATATGCTCGCTTTGACTTAATTGTTGAAGCGTTTTTTGTATAGATACTGTTATTTTAAATTTTGTAGTATAACGAACCTAATTAGAACATTAAAAAGTACAATATGTTACCTTAATAGAACATAATATGTACTTTCAATTTAAAAAAATAAAACTTCATGTAGTTGTTAGTCGTATACAATAGGTAAAGAGAGGCTATGTTGGATATTTTGGGAGAAAAAAATATGAAATTGACAAGATACATATTGTTGAGTGCCGTGCTATTAGAATTTATTAATCCATTAATTGTATCCGCAGACTCAATTCAAAGTAATGACAAAGAAAATAATAATTTGTCAGTAGTTAATGAAACAAAACCTAGTGTTAAGCAATTAGATAAAAAAGAAACGTCAGAAGAACCGATTGATTCATGGATGCCGGATAAAGAATTGCAAAAAGAAGTATGGGATAATTTACAAAATAAAGGAGTTTTAAGTCAAGATTCCACTGTGAATGACATAACGAAAGAAAATATAAGTAATTTAACGTATTTAAATCCCTATAATGTGAAATTCACATCTTTGAAGGGTTTAGAGTATGCAACTAATTTAGAAGTATTTGACTTTCATTTTATTGATCAAACTAATAGTCCACTTGATTATTCACCACTTTTAGAATTAAAAAAATTGCATCGATTCTTAGTTAGTGGTGTTCCGCTTTCTAGAGTCCCAGTTAGCGAATTAAAATATTTAACTGACTTGTGTATCAATGGAACTTCAATATCTGATCAAGAATTGAAAAGTTTAGTAGGAATGAAAAGATTAACGAGCTTAATTTTTGATGATGATGGTATCAGTGATAATAGCCTTAAAATATTTGAAAATGCAACCCATTTAAGTAGTTTAGAATTAGAAGAGAATAACATTAGTGATGTGACACCGCTTAAAAATCTAAATAATACAGATTTATACTTAGATGATAATCATATATATGATATTTCGTCATTCGCTAATCGAGTTCCATTAGAAAAAGCAATGGTTGTACAAGAACAAGATGTAAAACTCAATGATATTACCATGAATAAACAAGAGATTATAACTAGTCCCATGAAAATTAGTTCTGCAAATAATGAGCGAGACCTTTTTGGAGCTTACGTACTTGTATTGGATAGTGATGACAATAATCTGAATAATAGTTATGATTTAGCTAAATACGATAGCGATAGCAGAACGATAAAATTCTACAATTTACCAATTGGCAAATATAAAATTATTGTTCGATATAACACAGAGGCATATCCAAAGATGGATTACGCATTTAATGGTATATTGGAGTTTAATATGAATGTTGTGCCGTATGTAACTGCTAAGTACGTCGACGAGGCTGGAAATAAAATTTCGGATGATGTAGTTAAAAGTGGCGAGGTGGGAGAACAATATACCACCGAGCAGAAAGACATTAAAAACTATACGTTCAAGGAAGTTCAAGGTTCACCAAGCGGTACGTTTACCGATGAAATAAAAACAGTAACCTATGTGTATAAGGCCACGCCAAATACTAATACACCAACAAAACCAGCTAACCCCAATACCAATATGCCAGAGTTACCGGCAAATCCAGGATCCAATATGCCAACGAAGCCGGTAAACCCCAAGACCAATATGCCAGAGTTACCGGCAAATCCAGGATCCAATATGCCAACGAAGCCGGTAAACCCCAAGACCAATATGCCAGAGTTACCGGCAAATCCAGGAACCAATATGCCAACGAAGCCGGTAAACCCCAATACCAATATGCCAGAGTTACCGGCAAATCCAGGACCCAATATGCCAACGAAGCCGGTAAACCCCAAGACCAATATGCCAGAGTTACCGGCAAATCCAGGACCCAATATGCCAACGAAGCCGGTAAACCCCAAGACCAATATGCCAGAGTTACCGGCAAATCCAGGAACCAATATGCCGACTAAGCCAGTAAATCCTAACACTAATATGCCACAATTACCGGCAAATCCAGGGACCAATATGCCAGCATTACCAGTGATTGATGATAATGGAGGTAATGCTGATGGTAATGAAAACAACACCAAACCAGGAACAAATAATAATAACTCAAGCTCCAATCTTAACAATGATGACATTGTTGTAGATAATGTGATTAATAAAGTTCAGTCATCATTACCAAAGACGGCAGCTGAAAAGGTGACATTAGCTGGAATTGTTAGTGTTGTGTTAGCTTTATTGGCTGGATTAGTTATCCGGAAGAAGCATAAGTGATATTCATAAAACATGAATCAATTTGTTGAAATTTATTTAAGTTTTGATGAATTATTTTTGGAGTTTCTATAATCTGAAAATAAGAATGATTGAATTGTGTTAGATTCGTAAATTGGATGTTAATTTATGTAAAATAAATCGAAAATAAATGTACATTATGTTCGGAATAATCTTGTAATCAAGTGATAAATTCACTTGGTTCTTTTTTATTGTACGAAGTGAGACACGGGATGAAACGAAGGATTTATTAACAAAAGTAACATTTGTTATTTAAATTAATTTTTTTGGGTATCTAAGCTTGCAAAAAAGGAAAAAATAATTGTACCTATTAATACTATAATAAATATGTAAGTATAAATATTAAAAGAACCAATAAACTTGACAATCTTTTCAAAAGGAACGCATAATGACCGAGCACAGCACAGCACAGCACAGCACAGCACAGCACAGCACAGCACAGCACAGCACAGCACAGCACAGCACAGCACAGCACAGCACAGCACAGCACAGCACAGCACAGCACAGCACAGCACAGCACAGCACAGCACAGCACAGCACAGCACAGCACAGCACAGCACAGCACAGCACAGCACAGCACAGCACAGCACAGCACAGCACAGCACAGCACAGCACAGCACAGCACAGCACAGCACAGCACAGCACAGCACAGCACAGCACAGCACAGCACAGCACAGCACAGCACAGCACAGCACAGCACAGCACAGCACAGCACAGCACAGCACAGCACAGCACAGCACAGCACAGCACAGCACAGCACAGCACAGCACAGCACAGCACAGCACAGCACAGCACAGCACAGCACAGCACAGCACAGCACAGCACAGCACAGCACAGCACAGCACAGCACAGCACAGCACAGCACAGCACAGCACAGCACAGCACAGCACAGCACAGCACAGCACAGCACAGCACAGCACAGCACAGCACAGCACAGCACAGCACAGCACAGCACAGCACAGCACAGCACAGCACAGCACAGCACAGCACAGCACAGCACAGCACAGCACAGCACAGCACAGCACAGCACAGCACAGCACAGCACAGCACAGCACAGCACAGCACAGCACAGCACAGCACAGCACAGCACAGCACAGCACAGCACAGCACAGCACAGCACAGCACAGCACAGCACAGCACAGCACAGCACAGCACAGCACAGCACAGCACAGCACAGCACAGCACAGCACAGCACAGCACAGCACAGCACAGCACAGCACAGCACAGCACAGCACAGCACAGCAGTAGCTAGTGCTATTTTGGTTTATCCAAATAAAAATGTAAAAGCATTTCTGGTCCATTAATTGGGTTAGGCATGCTTTTTTTGCGTTATTGGAGTAGTCATATGAATCATTTAGATAAAAATCAAAAATATATAGATCATTTGTTTGATGTTGTTGAAAAGTTAGATCTTGCGGATAGGGTGACGATGAAGTTATCCAGGAACCAATTCGTAAGTAAAGCACATAATCCTGAATCCAACTTATACCTTTTAGTTGAGGGGGTTATTATTACGTCCCTTGTCGGGACGGATGGCTTTAGAATTAATTTGTCCTATATGAATAAACCAGGGATTGTAACGCTCTTGCGCGACGAAGAAGAAAGAGTCGTTGAACAACCCTATGATATAGAGGTGGATTCGGATAAAGCAAAGCTTTATAAAGTGAATCGTGTTAAGTTTTGGGAATTGGTTAATCATGATGAGATGTTAAATCGATATGTGAAAATTTATTATCGAGAAAAAATCAATGAGAATGTTCAGAAATTTATACGGCATGTGGGTAGTAATCGAATAGGGCAGGTCAAAATATTTCTTTATGAATGTGCTCAAATATTTGGGGTAAAGGATCCAAAAACGGGTTATATCTTGATTAATCATAAGATCACGCATCAAACGATTGCTGATTTTTGTGGAATTAAAAACCGAAGTTCGATTACTAGGATTATGGGCGAATTAATTAAAATTGATGTTATAGGAAAACATTCAGGATTGATACTGGTAAAAGATATGGAATATTTAGAGGAATATACGCAAAGCATATAGGAGTGGAAGAACGAAGATTGCAAAATATATTTTACTAAGCACAACAGTACTCGGCTTGGTAAATCCTTTAGTGGTATTGGCAGATGATAGTAACGCCACATCAACGTCCAGTGCAAGTAGTAATTCAAAGATTGAAAGTACGTCATCAGGTGAACAAGAAGGCACAGCACAAATTAATAATACCCATCTAAATCAGTCACTTGAAACAGGAAGTTGGGATGGAAATGATTGGGAATTAACTGATGATGGCTTATTGAATTTTAATAATGGAATTATCTTAGAACAACCAACTCAAAATCGTGGTATGACCGCGGAACAAGAATCTAAGATAAAGAAAATAAATGTTTTAGATACTTGGAGTCTTATTCGAGACTACGCAGGTAGAAATTTATTTGCTAATTTTCCTAACTTATAATCTATATCTGGCTTAGACTCCAAGTGGGATATAGTAAAATTATACGATATTAGTGGCGGATTTTCTAATGGCCCCAGACTTAAAAAAGTAGATCTATCCGATTTTGACACTTCCTCCGTTAGTTTATTTGCTGAACGATTTGCTAATGATTATGAATTGGAGGAATTAAATTTAACAAATAAATTCACATATGGTATTAACACGGGTCCATCATCTAGTAAAGATATGTTTCTAAATGATCGAAATCTGAAAAAATATCATTGGGTACGAATATTTATCTATTTTATGGAGATGAAAATTTACCGGAAATTAAGGTAACAAATATGTACACCGGTAAATGGCAAAATGTTGGTAATGGAACAGTCGATCATCCAACTGGTAAAAACATCTGGAGTTCATCTGAGTTAATTAATAATTACAGAGGTTTAGATGATGCTGATACTTATGTTTGGCAAAAGAATGAAGCAGCCGACGTGACAGTTAGATACGTTGATGAAAATGGTAAAGCGATTGCCAAATCAGAAGTGAAATCAGGAAACGTTGGCGACAGGTATACGACCGAAAAGAAAGATATTACTGGATATACTTTTAAGGAAGTTCAAGGATCATCGAACGGAGAATTTACTGACAAGGCACAAACAGTAACGTACATTTACACCAAGAATGATGATAATGTAAAACCAAGTGATCCAAGTCAACCAGCAAAACCTGATACACCAGATCATTCCGGTGATAATAACTCAAATACGTCCGAGCAACCTGGAAATAATTCAACTGGTAATGACGTAATGACTAACGTAGTTGAGGGAGTTCAGTCAGTATTAACAAAGACAGCAGCTGAGAAGGTAACATTAGCTGGAATTGTCAGTGTTGTGTTAGCTTCATTAGTTGGATTGATTGTATGGAAGAAACGGAAATAAAACATAATAATAATTTATTCATAAGTCTACAGATTATAAATAGATTAAATATTGATATGTTAAATAATGAGACAAGTATTAATGNTGTATGGAAGAAACGGAAATAAAACATAATAATAATTTATTCATAAGTCTACAGATTATAAATAGATTAAATATTGATATGTTAAATAATGAGACAAGTATTAATGCACTTGTCTTTTTCTTTGCCCTCAGTTACTAACTAGGAAAAGAACTGAATAACAAATGATAGTGCTTCTCTTAAACAGTGTAGTTATTATTATTTTTAAAAACACCCCAATTATAAAAAATAACATTTCATTTACGTTGGTATACCGGGGGGAGCGCGACTGTTTAAAAAATAGTGAAAGCGTAGATAGTTGGGGGGTAACGTAGTTTAAACATTGATATAAATGAATTTATGTAAAAAATAAGCGTCCAAAACGGGCGCTTATTATTATTTTATTTAATTCTATTGATGAAGTTATATACTAATTCATCAATATCATTACGAGTAGACCTAAATATGTTTAAAATTTCTTCATTTGTTCCGCTTGCTTGTGCTGGATCATCTAATGGCCAATGTTCTTTGTTTACGTTTGGTGGTGTCATTGGACATTTGTCTTTGGCATCACCACATAATGTAATGACGTAATCGCTTGATTGTAAATAGTCATTATCGATTAAATCAGAAGTATTATTGGAAATATCAATGTTGTTTTCAGCCATAACGCTAACTGCCATTTTATTTAAACCGTGTTGCTCTACGCCGGCGCTCTTAATTATCCAATCAGAAGGGGCGTATTTTTTAGCAAAACCTTCTGCCATTTGACTTCTGCATGAGTTGCCAGTACATAGGAAGTATAGTTGCATGATTTAATCCTCACTTAATAATATGATTGTTTAATCATACTATCATTTATAGCAATAGTATCTAAATAAACATTTGAAAATATATTGTCATTTTGTTAATGCTTCATTGATTTTTACAGCCATTATTTAATAAATCATGATGATTTAGCACATCTTCACCAGTCCATGTATAATGTTGGGTAAACTTTTGACGTGCCTTGTTGATGTTAGTGTAGTATTGCATTATAGCCAGTATATTTGCGGTTAATTTCTTTGACTTAAAGATATTCATAGAAAACAAGACACGCATTAGTGTAAGCTTTATAATATGAATATAGTTTATTCTTTGTACAAGCTGTCAATTGGAGGATGTAAAATTGGATAATATTATTGTTAAAGATAGTTTTTGGAATATTTTTCCTGAGGCGCAAATCAACGTGTTAATTGTTAAAGATGTAAATAATACCTTGAAAGATGCTGAGGTTTATGAAAATATGTTAAACGTTGCTAAGAACAACGCTTTAAAGTATTTACCTGAAGACAATTTTTCTGATAATGTCATTATTCAGCAATGGCGGAATGATTACACAAAATTCAAAAAGAAGAAAGGCGCTCGCTCATCCATTGAAGCTTTGTTAAAGCGTGTTGCACAAGGAAAAGGTGTTGGATCTATCAACCCCTTAGTGGACATTTATAATAGTATCTCTATGAGCTATGGTGTACCAGTCGGTGGAGAAGATATGGACACGATAGTAGGAGATTTGACTCTTGGTGTCGCAGAAGGTGGGGAAGCATTTTACCCTTTGGGAGATGATAATAATGAGCCGGCCTTATCGGGAGAAGTCATTTATGCAGATGACAAGGGTGCAGTGTGCCGTTGTCTTAACTGGCGTGATGGTCAGCGTACTATGTTAACTGAAGATACGCATGATGCAGTATTATTTATTGAATCTACTCGACCAGAGACTCATGAACAAGCTAATAATGCTATTCGGGCATTGCAAACAGCAATAAAAGATAACTTACAGGTTGAATCAATGCGATATCAACTTAGTAAGAACGATAGTGCTATAAAACTTTTGTAATGTAAAGTTTAGTGCGTTTGGTATTGAAACAATAGTGTGAATGTATTTAGATAAACAAAAAACGCAAATATATTAAAGATAAGCGTAATAATCAAGCTATAAAAAGTGGCCGAACGGTAAAGAGTTTTATCCTCTTTGCCTTTTTTAATATCTAATTATAGCAACCCAATAAAATTATTCAGGGGATATAGTATGAATGTAAGAATAGTTAAGCACAACGATGGGTAATTAAGAAATATTATTGGCAAAGGATAAGTTAGCTAAGACTTTCGTCCGTAAACATTCCATTATTGACGATATGAAGGAGCTTATAAGAATATTTAATGAGAATCATAACAATTAGATAGAAATACGTTAATGTTTGTAGTGATAACTATATAGCAATTCGGATAAATGCTCTACAGATGGGGATGCACAAAGGATTTAAGCTGGTATTGCTTACACTCGTTGTTAGGGAAAAATGTATAAGCCGTTATCTAGGGGTTTGTTTCGGCAGAGCCTTTTATGTTAAAAGAACGCGGACAATAAGCCGTTTGAGGTTATTTAAATATTATTAACTACTCAATATTAACTAGAATTTGCCAGTGTGGATATGTGTGCTTTGACTTGGTTGTTGAAGCATTTTTTAATTTTAAATTTCCCAAAATATAATAAAACGTATCAAATGTGACGAGTTTTTGCCAAGAAATTGTACTTTTTGAGACATTTTTAGGACCATAAAAACTTAATTGAACCTTATAATTGTATTAAAAGGAACATAAAAAGTTTGCCTTTTTAAGAGGATACAAGTAAGTAACTGTGTTTCTTAATTATCGGAAGCAGGTTGACTATAATGTTTTACTTCTTTTTCAACAAATTAGTAATAATCATAAAGAACAGATATGTGCTTTTTTATATGAAGCTACGTAAATGTTTGGGTTTTCAGTTCGGATGATACAAATGAAATATCAATGGATTAAGCAAATAAACATTGCCAAATTTGTTGGTATGAATCAAAGAACATCGGTAACGGGGATTATGGCTGAATTAGTTGATGAAAATATTGTAGAAATGAAGCACGGTCTAATCTTAGTTAAAGATATGAAGTATCTAAAAGAATGCATCAAGCAGTTAAAGTAAGTGACTTGGACATCTTATAGTAATTAAATATAGGAGAAATTAAAAATGAAAATTGGGAAATATTTATTAATAAGTACAGCGGTATTAGGATTAGTTAATCCGTTGGCTGTATTAGCTGATGAACAAACTAGTAATTCAAGTAGTCGTAATAGTGATACTAGTATTAATAGTTCTGCCGATAGTGACAAGACATCTAAATTATCAGAAGTAAGTACAAAGAGCGAACCAAAGGTTACAACAGCTAGCGAGTCTATTCCTTGGGGAGATAGTGGGTTTAATCTAACGTTAGAAAATGGCATTCTTCATCTACCAAGCGCTAGTTTTAATACAGGTAAACCAAATATTACTTTGCAAGCTGCGTTAGAAAACGCTAATGTTGGTAGAAACGAAGTTTTTAAGATTGTAATTGATGGGCCGTTAGAAATAGCAGATGGCCGCATGGTATTTGCCGATTTAAGTAATTTAGAGTCTATCGATGGATTAGAAAATTTAGATACTTCGCAAGTAACAGATATGACATCTATGTTTTATAATACTGGATTAATTAATTTGGACTTAAGCAACTTCAATACATCCAAAGTTACTAATATGTATGGAATGTTTATGAATATGAAAAAACTGGAAAGTGTAAATGTAAGTAGTTTTGATACATCCAATGTGGTTACAATGGAAAGAATGTTTGGTAATGTACGAGATACTGACACAAATCAATTGTTAAGTCTAGATTTAAGTAATTTTGATACTTCAAAAGTTTCCACTATGACAGATATGTTTAAAGGGGCGAATAGCCTGAAAGAATTGAAGTTAGGTGATAATTTCAGATTTAAGAACGGTTCTAGGTTACTTGATCCGGAAAGAACAGGCCAATATTCCGGTAAATGGCAAAATGTGGGTCAAGGAACTAAAGATAATCCAACCGGAAAGAATGAATGGTCCACGGTTGAGTTAACTAATAATTATGGTAGTGGAGATGCAGATACATATGTCTGGCAACCACGGAGTTCAACGCACACAGTAAAATTTTATGAAGCAAACGGAAATGAATTACCTCAAAACAAAATTAGCGTAAGTGGGAGAATTGGTCAAGAATATGACTTAACTGATGAAGTTAATCTTGAGTTAGCACGCTTAAGGAGTGACGGCTATAAAGTTGTATCTAATTACGGTTCGATTAAAGGGGTATTTAAAGAAATTCACGACGGAGCAGGCTATATTTTAACTAAGGCTCCAGAAATTGGGGTAGGAAATGTAACGGCTAGATATATAGATGAAAATGGTAACGATATAGCAAAACCTGATTTTAAGACAGGTCGAGTAGGTACAGAATTTAAAACAACTAAAAAAGATATTAAGGGATATACTTTTCAAAAAGTAGAAGGTTTAGAGATTGGAAAATTCTCATCACAGAATAAGATAGTTACCTATATCTATTCTAAAGATATCGTTAAAGCAGCTGATGTAACTGTTAAGTATGTGGATGAAAATGGTAAGGAAATCGCTAAATCAGAAGTGAAATCTGGAAATGTTGGTGATAAGTATACGACCGAAAAGAAGGATATTACCGGATATACCTTCAAAGAAGTTAAGGGTTCAGCGAACGGAGAGTTTAC
>NZ_JBJJNY010000011.1:0-45140 GCF_045504165.1 Weissella kandleri
TCTATTTATAATTGGATTGATAAAGGAATGCTTGATTTCAACCCGGAATTACTACCAGATAGGGCGCGTTGTCGTAAGCGGCAGAATGAAACGTGTGGAACGTTCAAAATTAACGCTACAATTGATCAAAGACCTGATGCTGCCAATAAAAGAACGGAATTCGGACATTGGGAAGTAGATACTATTTTGTCATCTCGTGGTCAATCTAAAGAATGTTTAGCTACATTTGTAGAGAGACAAAGTAGATTTATATGGGCCATTAAAATTCAAAATCGATCAAGAGACTCTATGAACCATGTATTTTCAACATTTATGAATCAATTTGGTTCAACAGTAAAATCGATTACAGTTGATCATGGGAAAGAATTTTCTGGATACCGTGANATATGGGCCATTAAAATTCAAAATCGATCAAGAGACTCTATGAACCATGTATTTTCAACATTTATGAATCAATTTGGTTCAACAGTAAAATCGATTACAGGTGATCATGGGAAAGAATTTTCTGGATACCGTGAATTGAATCATAAATACAATATTCCTGTTTATTTTTGTCATCCTTATGCTCCATGGGAACGCGGATCAAATGAATAATTTAATCGAAAATTACGTTTGTTTTTTCATAAGAAAACCAATTTCAATCATGTATAAGAAGACGAAGTCTTCGAAGCACTTGAATTCATTAATAACCGACCACTATAAGTATTAAATGGAAATACAGCTATATCTACATTTAGAAAGTATTTTAATGGGTGTTCGGATTAATGTTGCAATCTGCCGTGTTTAGAAGAAAAAGAATTTAATTTTAGAAAAATATTTTAATATTAATCGCTTTGGCTTAATTGTTGAAGCGTTTTTTGTATATAATCAATTCAAAGAATAAAGGTAACATTCGTTATCTAAAATCAATTGTTTTTGTAGTGATTAAATAAAAAAAACGTGTAATTTGGGTAATGATTGATACCTATACCGATAAATTGATAAATTTTGAAGGTTGAACAGAATTTGACCCAAAGAGTGAAAAAATATGGTAATTTTGATAATTTAAATAACTGATTGTAAGATTTTGCATGATTAAAATAAGAATAGATTGAATTAATGAATTAGGACAGTGTATGATATTGATAGTTATTAAGAATTTGGGAGGGTTGGCTGATGGATTTTTATGAACCAAGTATTATGAGTGATCAGGAATTAAATGCGCAAATTAAAACTAATGGTAAACAAATTATGTTTATGAGTGCTGAATGGTGTGGGGATTGTAAAGCAATTAAGCCCTTTATTAAAGCCTTAAAAAAGCATGCCGAAGATGCAGGGATTAACTGGTTTGATGCTGATCGCGATGCGAATATGGCGATTGCTCAGGCACAAGATATCTGGGGCATCCCCGTTTTTGTAGCCTTCGTTGATGGTGTACAAGTAGATCATCTTGGTGATGGGCAACGGGTGGCACCCAAAGAAGTGACCGAATTTATTGATAAGTTAATTAATCGGTAATTATTAATGCGAGGATTAAAAAATTATTTCAATCAAGTTGTCTATGAATTGATGCAAGTCATTATTCCCTTGATTCCCCTGGCCTATCTAACCCATGTTTTGGGGATGAATAGTTTTGGCTTAGCCGCTTGGGCGATTGGGAGTATGGATTTGTTGTGCCTTTTATTTTTAGGGTCTAGTAATCTCTTAGGGCAAGATCTTTTAAGAAACAATCTAGATGAAACCGAAGCCAATGTCTTCTGGAATGTTTTCGTTATTCGGGGACTGGCGATTTTAGCGGCTGCCATCTTCTTTGGTGGCTTTGTCTGGTGGCAGAGTCAAACCAATGGCTTGTATCAAAGCCATCACGACTTACTGCGTGCGAGCTTGTTATTGCTAGTGGGGAGTGCACTTGATTTTTCGTGGTATTTTATTGGTACGAAGCGGCCTTTGCGTCCTTTATTGCAAGCGACGTCGACCAAAGTACTATTTTTAGTGCTAGTCTTGGTTTTAGTTAAAACGCCGGCTGACTTTAATAATTATGTTTTATTAATTGGTTGGACGCGAATTGTTGGGAATCTTTTCTTGATTTTCCAATTACCGTCAACTTTGAAAAAACGCATCCATTGGCACATTGGAAGCTATTTGGGGCAGTGGTTGAAAACTTTAACCCATGTTCTAGGCTTTGAATTATTCGCATTAAGTGGATTAGTCATTGCATCCATTCAAGGCCCTACTGAAATTGCGGGGATGGGTTATTATGAAGCCGCCTTACAGCTCACGCAGGTAGGAATTGTTTTAGTGATTACGGTGGGCGTTAGTACCTTGCCACGCTTCTATCAAATTTATCAACAAAATAATTATCAAAAATTGATTGAACATATTGATAATGCGGTGGAGTCTGTGACAGCCGTTGGGATACCATTAATGTTTGGGACGGCGGCAACCGCAGTCCAATTTAATACTTGGTTCTTAGGACAAGGCTTTAGTGCGGTTGGACTCTTTATGGCCGCTTTGGCTCCATTAATTTTATTGTTGGGTTGGAATACCATTTTGGGTGGTCAATTCCTCTATCTGGCTGGACAAGCGCGGGTGGTGAATTTTACCCTTTGGTTAGGGGTGATTATAAATACTACTATCGCCTGGCTGTTAGTTCCGCGGTACGGTCTATTTGGAAGTATTTATGCTTTATTAATCACAGAATTAATGATTTTTGCTATTCAGTTGTACTATGCGCGCGAAGTGATTGCGTTTGGTCGGATTATTGCCCTCATGTCTAAGTATATGGTGACAGGAAGTCTAATGTACTTAACGATTGTGGTAACCACGTATAATTGGCCACCTTACCCATCGACAACAGTGTTTCAGATTGGGTTAGGTATTATGTTATATGTTATTGGGATTGTCTTATTACGTAGTCCGCTGGTGAAAAAATTTGGACGGATTTGTAAAAGTTATTTGAAGGTCATTCGACGCCGATATCGGACAGAATAAATATGATGAAAATAGGGAAACAAAATGATAGAAGTTAAAAATGTGACAAAACGCTTTGCCGATAAAGTAGCGGTTGATGACTTGAGCTTTACGGTTAAACCAGGAGAAATTATGGGCTTAATCGGGCAAAATGGGGCGGGTAAAACTACTACTTTTCGCATGTTGTTAGATTTTATTGAGCCCAGTCAAGGGACCATCACGTGGGACGGTCAAGCTTTGAATAATGACCTGCGCCAAAAAATCGGCTTTTTACCGGAAGAACGCGGACTATATCAAAAATTAAGTATTGAAGAACAAGTTTTGTATTTTGCAGAATTACACGGGATGAAACGGCGGGATGCGCGACATGATTTAGCGCTGTGGATGGATAGATTCAATGTGGTCGGGCGACCAACGGATAAGGTGCAGAAATTATCCAAGGGAAATGCACAAAAAGTTCAAATAATTGCGACTTTAATTTTTCATCCTGAATTCTTGATTTTAGACGAACCTTTTACGGGGATGGATCCCGTGAATGCGGAGATAATTTTGAATGAAATTCATGAATTGAAACGTTCCGGGGTGACAATTATTTTTAGTTCACATAATATGGCAGGGGTCGAAAGCCTATCAGATCATGTGACGATGCTGCGTCATGGTCAAACAGTCCTTCATGGTGAAACGAATCAAATTCGGGAACGCTATGGGCGCACTGAAATTTATCTGGAAGCGCCGCAAACTGACGCAGAGTTGTTGGCACTTCCAGGGGTCCAAAAAGTCGAACCGGAGGGAATGGGGCGGCGTGTTTTCTTAGCTAATCCTGATGTTGGGCGGCAGGTTTTTTCCTTGGTTAGTGCTAGCGGATACGTGCAAGCTTTTAGTCAACAAGCACCTTCGTTAGATCAAATTTTCAAACGAGAAGTGGCGAAGGGGGAAAATTAAATGTTTTTGAAACAACTTTTATTAGTCGCTAAACAAACTTTTAAGGTCCGCGTCAAAACAATTGGCTATTGGTCTTTAGTCTTATCACCTATCTTAATCGCTGGCGTCATCTTTATGTTTGGATTGTTGTTTAATACCTTGTCCAGTCACCCGACGCCTGTAGTAGGTGTACGGGTTGATTCAGGTCTGGAACAGCGCTTAATGCATAGCCAGACGATTAAAGCGAAATATCGGCTAGTCGATAGTGAGAAGCAAGGCTTAAAATTGCTCCATCAGCAAAAAATTGACAGTTTATTGACGCAAGCTGGTACGACATATTTGGTGCAAAATACACCCAAGGGGCACCCAGTTGATGCAGATCAACTGCAAACCTTTTTAAAACAATATACGATTGAACAAAAGGCTCAGGAAATGCATTTATCATCGGTCGAGTTACAAGCCTTAATGGCACCACCGACGACTAAGACTCGTTTAGTGAGCGTAAAAGGGGAAAGCGCCGGTGATGATGCTGCTAAACAGGCCCAATATATGTTGACGGTTGGTTTGGGAATTTTCATTTTCATCTTCCTATCAACTTATGTGGGGATGATTGCGACAGAAATCGCGAATGAAAAGTCATCTAGAATTATGGAAATTCTATTAGCTGCTACGAGTCCCGCCGTGCAGTTCTTTGGTAAATTGTTGGGAATTATTGGGCTAGCATTGCTTCATTTAGGACTTTACGCGGCCATCTTGTTACTTTCATGGCAATTCATCCCAGCGAATAATCGTTACGTGCTGATGTTTAAAGACATTTTAAAAGGGGTCGACCTTAATTTTGTCGTGACGACCTTATTAATGGTCTTCTTAGGCATTGTCTTGTATTTAATTTTAACAGCGATTATTGCGGCGATGATTAATGACCAAAGCCAGGTGCAACAGGCGGTTTCACCCGTGACTTATTTGGCAATGGGTGGTTATATTTTGACCTTTATGGTTTCAAGCACTAGTGAAAACATGGTGATAAAAGTTCTATCTTATCTGCCATTCCTGTCACAAACCTTAATGCCCGCACGTGTAGGTTTGCAGCTCACGCAACCATATGATGTTTGGCTAGCGATCGGGTTCCAAATCGTGATGATTTATTTCCTCGGTCGTTATGGATTGCGTGTCTATCGCGACAATGTCTTACGTTATAGCGAAGGTAATTTAACCTGGGAGAGCCTAAAAAGTTTGGGTAAGATTATCCATTATCAAAAAAATAGTCAAGCTTAATGCTTGGTCCTCCTCATTATAAGGAGGACTTTTTTGATGGATTCAAAAATAAGTGTACAATTTGCAACATCCTGCTAAAACGATGAAAAAGATTCCAGAAGTATAAATTAATTTAAAACTGACTCTGAAAATAGCATAAGCTTAATTTCAGAGTTTTTTTAATTGAGCAAAAATAAGTCGATTGACGTTGCTTGAACCGTTTGATTTTAGGTAGAAAATGAGGCTAGCTCACAGATTTTTTGCAAAAGGTTCATTTTCAGGGACTAGCACAACATGCTATAATAGATTAACTGAAATGTAACAAGTTAGAGCTAATTGACGGATTAAAATTAACGTCTTGATAGATCTAAGCAAAGGAATGGAAGGAAGTATGCATGGCTAAACCAACTTTATTATTAATCGATGGGAATTCTCTGGCGTTTCGCTCTTTTTACGCGCTGATTAATCAGGTGGACCGATTTGTGAGCCATGAAGGTCTTCATACCAATGCTTTAGTCGGCTTTAATAATCTTTTGGATGGAATTGTAGATCCATTTAAGCCCGACAAAGCGCTGGTGGCTTGGGATGCTGGTAAGACGACTTTTCGGACAAATTCTTTTGGTGATTATAAGGGGAATCGGGATAAAACACCGCAAGAATTAGTCGAGCAATTTGAACCCATGAAACAAATGGTGGGGCTTCATGGTATTAAAAATTATCAGTTGGTCGATTATGAGGCTGATGATATTATCGGAACCATTGCCAAAGCGGGGGATGCAGCTGGCTATGCGGTAACGATTGTGACCGGAGACCGGGATATGCGGCAATTAGTGACGGATAATATTACGATTTGGTTGACTAAGAAGGGAATTACCGAAATCGATAAATATACACCAGATCAAGTGGCTGAAGTTTACGGCGGATTGACCCCAGCCCAAGTCGTCGAGGTGAAAGGGTTGCAAGGTGATCCATCTGATAATTATCCTGGGGTGCCCGGCATTGGTGAAAAAACGGCGATTAAGCTAATCCAAGAATATCATTCCATCCCCGAACTGTATGAACATATTGATGAAATGAAGGCTTCAAAGCGTAAAGAAAACTTGATTGCATACCGCGATGATGCTTTTTTGTCGCGCGATTTAGCTCGGATTCGGACTGATGCGCCATTAGATATTAATTTGGATGATTTGGATTATCAGGGGATTCAGTATCGAGCCTTAATTCCTTTTTATCAACAATTAGACTTTAAACAGCAATTGGTTAAACTAGCCAATATGGGCTATGTAGCCGAGGATGTTGAACCGGTCAAAAAACAATCGCTCAAATGGGTTGCGTTGGGTGCGGAGAACGAAGCTGAGTTAGCTCGTATTGAAGATGTCGTGGATGTCTATGTTGAACTCGATGGTGAGAACTATCATCGGGCCAATATTGTGGGCTTTGTGATTGGGAACGCGCAAACAGGTTATTTTGCCAGTCGAAATGTGGATTATTTAACACAGGATTCGCCCGTGCAAAAACTTTTACAAAATGCAGCGCTTAAAAAGCGTGTTTTTAACGCCAAAGCCTTAACGGTTGCTTTAGCTCGTTATGGGGTGCAACTAACGGGTGTGACGTTTGATCTATTATTAGTTTCATATTTGTTAAATGTCAATGATAATAGCGATGATTTAGGGCAGGTTGCTCATGAACATCAGTATTTTGATGTGGCGACGGACGAAGAAGTGTATGGTAAGGGAGCTAAGTTCAAAATTCCAGATGATGATCAAGTCTTTTTGAAACACCTTGGACGAAAGGCACAAGCGATTGGTCAATTAGAACCAGCTTTGTTGCAACAATTAACTGACCAACAGCAAGCCAGCTTATACACTGAAATTGAATTACCATTAACTTTTGTTTTAGCTGATATGGAAATGCAAGGGATTACAGTCAATGCGGATCATTTATTAGCGATGCAGTCTAAGTTTAGCGAACGACTCAGTGAATTACAGCAAAAGATTTATCAGCAAGCGGGTCATGAATTTAATATTCAGTCGACCAAGCAATTGGGAACGATTCTCTTTGAAGAAATGGGCTTCAAACCATTGAAAAAGACTAAGACGGGTTATTCAACGTCTGTTGAAGTACTGGAACAAATGACCGATGTACCCATTGTGGAGTCAATTTTGCAATATCGGCAATTAGCAAAGATTCAGTCGACCTATGTTGATGGATTGTTACGGGTGATTCATGGAAGTGATTCGAAGGTGCACACTCGTTATTTGCAAACGTTGACCCAAACCGGACGGCTCTCATCAGTGGATCCGAACTTACAAAATATTCCGGTACGCGTAGAAGAAGGACGCCAGATTAGAAGCGCGTTTGTCCCTAGTCATGAAGGTTGGTTCATCTTTAGTGCCGACTATTCCCAAATTGAATTGCGGGTCTTAGCGCATGTGACCGGGGATGTGGAAATGCAAAAGGCCTTTTTAGCCGATGAAGATATTCATGCGTCGACAGCGCACCGAATTTTTGGAATTCCTTTAACCGAGCCAATTAGCCCCAATTTGCGGCGGCAGGCTAAGGCGGTTAATTTTGGAATTGTGTATGGAATTTCTGATTTTGGCTTAGCTAAAAATATTGGGACGGACCGTAAAACGGCTAAACAGATTATTGAAACCTATTTAACAGAATACTCAGGTGTTAAAGCTTGGACTCAAAAGATTATTGAAACCGCACGTGAGCAAGGTTATGTTGAAACAATTGCGCATCGTCGGCGTTATTTGAAAGATATTAAGGCGAAAAGCTTTAACTTACGTAGCTTTGCTGAGCGGACAGCTATGAATACCCCAATCCAAGGGTCAGCGGCTGATATCATTAAAATTGCGATGATTAAGATGCAGACTGCCTTAAAAACGCATGGATTGAACTCAAAAATGTTATTGCAGGTACATGACGAATTGATTTTTGAAGTGCCAGCGGAAGAATTAGCAACAATGCATCAGCTTGTCCCTGAAATTATGGATTCAGCGGTGCAATTAGATGTGCCACTAAAAGTAGAGACTCATGAGGGGAAGACGTGGTATGATGCAAAATAAAAGTCAGCCAGCGGTGGTCTTAACAATTGCGGGGGCGGATAGTTTATCCGGGGGTGGAATGCAAGCCGATTTGGCTACTTTTAATGAGTTAAAATTGTATGGATTAGCCACAATGACGAGTATCGTTGCAGTCGGACCTGATGATTTAAAAATTACACCGCTACCGGCTGCATTAGTGCAAGATCAATTACAAACGCAACAAGCAGCGTTTCTTCTACGGGGGGTCAAGATTGGTCTCTTGCCTACCATTGAACAGGTTAAATCTGTTGCTGCATGGATTAGACAATTGCCAAAAACAGTTCCAGTCGTAGTCGATCCCGTCTTAGTTTTTAAAGAGGCTCAAAATGATGCTTCAGCAGCATTAAGGGATGCTTATTTACGGGAACTTTTTCCTTTAGCAACCATTATTACCCCGAATTTAACCGAGGCAATGCAACTAACAGATCAAGTCTTGATTAATGAACAGGATATAGTTCAAGCAGCGCAAGTGTTAATACAAACTGGAACGCAGAGTGTTGTCATTAAAGGTGGTCATCGCTTGGGTGGTTCGATGGCGAAAGATTATTTATTAACAAAGACTGGAGCGCAGTGGTTTACGAGCCCTAAGTTAACTTCAAACAATAATAACGGGGCGGGATGTACTTTTTCAGCTGCTATTTTAGGCTATTTAGTGCAAGGACATTCGTTGGAAATAGCCGTCACGCAAGCTAAAACTTTCGTCCAACATGCAATTGAAGCAGGACTTACAATCAATGAACAGCAAGGTAATGTATGGCAAGGAGCAAATCGTGAATATTCATCTTAAACCAACTTATCGGCTGACAATTGTAGGGCTGTTAGTCGCTTTAAATATTTTGTTAAATATATTTTTACGTTTGCCTACGCCGTCTGGCTTTATTAGTTTAGTGGAAGTCGGAATCTTTTTAGCAGGATGGCTCTTTGGCCCACGCCTTGGTGGGACTGTTGGCGGTCTCACTGGTTTATTAGTGGATTTATTCGCCGGTTATCCGCAATGGATGCTAGGTTCATTAATTATTCATGGGCTAGAAGGTTATTTAATTGGCGCCTGTTGGCAAATAGCTGGTAATAAACAGCGCTCAACTTGGTTTGGGCTAGTGCTGAGCTTAATTATAGGTGGAAGTGCCATGTTGGCGGGGTACTGGCTTTTTGGTATTGGATTACAATTATTAAACCATGCCGCGTTAGCAACCGCATTGACGATTTCTACGGCTGAACTAGCAACCAATGTTCTCCAAGTTTTGGTCGGTTTTGGAATTGCCATAATTTTACGGCCTGTTTTAATACGTTATTTAAAACGACTTAATTAAACGAATCAGATTGATGAAAAGAAAGAAGGTTAGCTAAAATGACCGCTAAAGGATCAATTAAAAGTAATGACTTTGCTCGCGGGGCTGCGCAACAGGGACAGGTTAAACCAACTCCGCAAGCTAAAATGGCCGCCAAAAAAGCGCTATTAGAAAAAGCGCGGGCACAACATTCCACCAAATAATGGGGTGTATCTTTGAAATTTAAAATTGTGGGGGATGAGAGAAATGACGAGTTATTCAGAACAAATGTTGGACGATTTAGATCGTGGTCAATTAGATGCGGCTAAAAAGTCGTTTGCGTCCGCTCTACGTCATGATGATGATGAAACCCTGCATTCATTAGCAGAAGAACTGTTTGCCTTAGGTTTCACCAAAAATGCAAAGCGGACGCTGTTAAAGCTTTTGGAGCGTTATCCAAAGGAAGATTTATTCCGAACAGAGTTAGCGGAGATTGCCATCGCTGACGATGACACTGAAGCAGCCTTAAATTACTTATCTGTGATTGAACCAACTTCAAATGCCTATTTAGAAGCACTGTTAGTTCAAGCCGATTTATATCAATCAGAAGGTTTGAATGAAGTAGCGGAAAATAAGTTGCAGGTGGCAGAAGCAATGGCCCCTGACGAACCGGTAATTCATTTTGCGCTGGCCGAATTGTGGTTTAGTGCCAGCCGGTATAGTGAAGCAATTCCCGAGTACCGGAGCCTGATTGCCGCTGGAACGACGAGCTGGTCAGGGGTTAACTTGGTTTCACGGATTGGGGTAGCGTATGCGATGTTGGGTGATAATCGTAAAGCATTAGGTTATTTGGAGCAAATTCCAGTCACCGAGTTAACGACTGATGTTAAGTTTCAATTGGCGATGTTGTACGCGATGGATGATGAACAAACAGATCAAGCGATTAGACTTTTTGAAGAGCTGTTGGATGAGGATCAAGCCTATGCTGGGGCGTACGTACCTTTGGCACAATTATACGAACAAAAAGCTGATCCAAAACAGGCTTTGGTTACCTATGAGGCCGGCCTAGCAGTCGATCAATTTAATGAAAAATCATATTTGAATGCAGCACGGGTGGCTCAACAGCTTGGTGAAATAGATCAAGCCGATCAGTTATATCAAAAAGCGTTAAAGAACTTGCCTGATAATCCTGATATTATTAATGCGTATGCCAGCTTTTTAGTGTATAATCAGCAGATGATTGAAGCAGTTAATTTATTAAATAAAGCCTTAGAAGATGATGATTATGAGTTAGATGCGTTTGGGTATTGGAATTTGGCGCAAGCTTATACTGATTTAGAAGATTATGCGATGGCTGATCAATATTGGCAAGCGGCCTTCCCATTATTACAAACGACGCCGGACTTCTTAAAACAGAGTTATGCTTACTATCGTGAGGCTGGTAATCGGCCGATGATGCAAAAAAGCTTAGCCGCTTATTTACAGGCTGAACCAGATGATACGGAAATGGCTTATGAATACGAATTATTAAAAGATGATTTAGAAGATTGAGGTCAATGGGGATGGCAAAAGAAAAGACAATTAATTGGATTAAGCTTCAACAGGTATTTGATGAAAACATTCCCAGTTTGAAATTGATTGAACAGTGGGTCGCGGATAATGCCGATTTACAAATTTTAAAACGATATACCATTACCAAAGTATCAATCCCCAAAGCTCATCAAAAAAAGGCCCATGCAGCCTATTTGGTGAAATGGCGTAAAGCCTTGCAGCAGTTTAAGGGACGCTGGCAATGGCGAGAAGTGGAGTCATATCTTTTAATTGAAGAAGGCGGAGAAACTGCTACCACGGTACCAAAGAGTTCTATTCAATCTGCTGAGGTTAAGGAGCAAAAGCCGGCTATTTCTAAGCCATCTGCCAAGGTAGTGACGCAGCAGCCAATCAAGGTCCAACAAATGGCAAGTGATTCTAGGGTTAAAGCTGAACCCAAAGCAACACCTACGTCAAAAGCACATCCGGCTAAGAATAAAGCACCTAAATCAGGCATTAATTTAGAATCTAAAAAAGCGCCGGAGCATGCTAAAGGGCATCATAGTAAAAATATGGAGTCTCAAAATAATGTAGCGAAGAAACGAAACACTTCGGGGCATAATGCGCACCATAATGTAAGCGATAATGGTAAGCATAAAACACATGCCAGTTTAGCGAAGGTACAGCCGGTGCCACTACATGGTCTGGAAATTAAGCAACAAAACCTTTATTCGCGGCGGCCTTTAAGTAAAAATTAAATTATTAGTGAAAACGGTTACATTCAAACGAGTTTTTCGTTATAATATTAATATTATGAACTGGAGGAAAATTTAAATGACTGAACGCACATTAGCAATTGTGAAGCCCGATGGTGTTAATCAAAAGAAGGTTGGCGAAATTATTCGACGGATTGAACGAAAAGGCTATGACATTGTCGACATCAAAATGCTAAAGGCGGATGAAGAATTATTACGCCAACATTATTCAGATTTAGCAGGGCGACCTTTTTTCCCTGGTTTATTAAAGTATATGATGGAAAATGAAGTAGTCGCGATGGTAGTTGAAGGGGATAATGTTGTGAAGGGGTGGCGGACTTTGATGGGGACGACGAATCCGACCGAAGCAGCCCCTGGAACCATCCGTGGTGACTTTGGTCGTGACTGGCCGGGGGATGAAGTACGTAACGTGGTGCATGGATCTGATACGCCAGAGAATGCCGAACGGGAAATTAAATTATGGTTCCCAGAGTTAAAACGTTAGAATTCAAATTAATGGTGCAATTTGGTTACAGCCTAACTGAGTTGTGCTTTTTTTATGCGAAAAAGCGGCCCACATGTATATTCAGCCAAAGGAGAACCAAGCATGGGCGCATGGTGAATTTATGCTAAAATAGAAACTATTAAACTGCAATTCCTCACTTAGGGGATGCTATTGAGGAGATACAATATGGACGCAATTAAATTATCACCACGCTTACAGGCCGTTGCTGAATTTGTACCGGCACGGGCGCGCCTTGTAGATATTGGTTCAGATCATGCTTATTTACCGGCTCATCTTTTATTAAATCAGCATATTGCATATGCGGTTGCCGGCGAAGTGGCGGTCGGCCCCTTCCAGAATGCCCAGCAAACGCAGGAACAATTTCAATTCGGGCCAAACTTAGTAACTCGTTTGGGGGATGGTTTTGCGGTGGTGCAGCCTGAAGACCAAATTGATACAGCAGTCATTGCCGGTATGGGTGGGCAATTGATTAATAAGATTTTAACGGCAGGCCTTTCTGAAACGGGGGCCTATGAGCATTTGATTTTACAACCTAATACGGATGTCCACATGGTGCGAGAATGGTTGCAAAGGCACCATTATCAGTTGGTGGATGAAACCATTTTGTTTGATGATGGGCACTATTATGAAATTTTGGTGGCCCAACCGGGTGAAGTTCAATATTCACCGGCGGAATTAATGTTTGGACCGTTTAATTTAAAACGACGCCCAGCACCTTGGCAACAATATTGGCAGCGTGAGACCAATAGATTGAAAAACTTATTAGTACAGATGCAACAAGCTGGTCAAGACGCCAATTCTGCTTATCAAGCATATGAAAATCAATTGAACCTGATTGAGGAGGTCTTAAATTAATATGTTACAAGCGCAAACATTGATTGATGCAATTGAAGCTTTAGCGCCACTCAATTTGGCGTGGGAGCGTGATGTCGTTGGATTACAACTGGGTCGTGCTGACCAACCCATTAAACGGGTGATGACAACGTTAGACGTTCGGCCTGAGGTAGTGCAAGAAGCGATTGATAAGGATGTTGATTTTATTTTTTCCCATCATCCCTTAATGTTTCATCCGGCGCGGAATTTGGATTTGAGTCGTCCGCAAAATCAAATGTATGCCGATTTGTTGAAGCACAACATTGTCGTTTATAGTGCGCATACGAATTTAGATGCTGCAGTGGGGGGGATGAATGATTGGCTAGCTGAGGCTCTGCGAATTCAAAATCCGCGGCCATTAATTCCTAATGCGGATGGTAAATCTGGTTTAGGTCGGATTGGGATATTAGAACGGCCCAAAACCGTACGCACATATGCACAAACTTTAAAAGATTTATTTAATGTTGCAGCTGTGCGTGTTATTGGACCTGATTTGGAGCGTTCAATTCAAACAGTCGCAGTGATTGGTGGCGATGGTGGCGATTATTATCGGCAAGCCCAACAAGCGGGGGCAGATGTCTTAGTGACGGCTGATTTGTACTACCATGTGGGGCATGATGTGATTGCTGATGATTTTACGGTAATTGATCCTGATCATCATATGGAAGCGATTGTTAAATTGAAGATGGTGGAACAAATTCAGACTTGGCAACGCGCTTATAGCTGGGACTTAGATGCGGTTTTCCCCTCGGCAATGAATACAGATCCATATCAATATATTTTATAAAAAATCAATTAAGGAGGCTTTACCATGACAAGTAACCAAGGATTAGTTGAACGCTTTTTGCGTTATGTTAAAGTTAATACACGTTCCAATCCCGAAAGTACAAACATTCCGTCTGATTCAAAAGAAGTCGTTTTTTTGAATCAATTAAAAGAAGAACTAGTAGCAATTGGTCTGCAGCATGTTACAACCCAAGCTGACGGCTATGTCTTTGCGGAATTACCTAGTAACCTGAACTATACTGTGCCAACTATTGGTTTAATTGCCCACGTGGATACGGCAGATTTTAATGCAGAAGCAGTCCATCCCCAAATTATTAAAAATTACAATGGCGGTGTTATTCAGTTAAATGATGATTTCACGCTTGATCCTAATCAATTTCCAAGTTTGCTAAAGTATCAGGGACAAACATTGATTACGACGGATGGAACAACCTTGTTAGGGGCTGATGATAAAGCGGGAGTCGCTGAAATTATGAGTGCGGCTGAATATTTTCTTCAACATCCAGATATTCAACACGGTCGAGTTATGCTGGCTTTTGGCCCAGATGAAGAGATTGGGACGGGCGCTGACCACTTTAATGTGCAGAACTTTGGAGCGGATTTTGCTTATACGGTGGACGGTGGTCCGTTGGGTGAACTCGAATGGGAAACCTTCTCGGCAGCAGCAGCGAAGGTGCAAATTCAAGGTTTAAATGTTCATCCAGGTTCGGCGAAAAATCTCATGGTCAATGCTTTACAGGTTGCAATCGATTATCATAACCAGTTGCCTGAGCATGACCGGCCAGAAAACACGGCAGGACGAGAAGGCTTTTGGCATTTAACTAGTTTAACCGGAACGCCCGAGCATGCCACGCTGGAGTATATTGTCCGTGATCATGACCGGACGCAGTTTAATCAACGTAAACAGTATCTAATAGAGCTTGCGCAAAAGATGAATCAAAGTTTTCAAACGGAACGAATTCAAGTTGAATTAAAAGATGAATACTATAATATGGGTGAAATCTTAAAAGATAATATGTATCCAGTAAAATTAGCCCAGCAGGCCCTAGAGACATTAGCGATTGAACCAATTATTGAACCCATTCGTGGGGGCACGGATGGCTCAAAGATTACCTTTTTAGGTTTACCAACGCCTAATTTGTTCGCTGGGGGTGAAAATATGCATGGTCGTTATGAATACGTGTCCGTGGAAACGATGGAAAAAGCATATCAGACTATTTTGAAAATTATTGAACTCAATGTAAAAGAAGGTGGCAATTAAGTATGCAACAATGGTGGCAAAACAAATATATTTGGGCTTGTGGTCTATTAGGGAGTATTTTGATGCTACTGACACCTTTAATTGGGGTGTTAAATTGGCCCGTTTATGCGCCGCTAAAACAAATGAGCGTTATTTTAACAGCACGTGATCAACCATTGCGGACCCTGTTTGTCGGTTATAATTTAGTGGCAACGTTGTTAATCGTCATCTTTTTATGGGCATGGGTACAATTTTGTAGCTATAAGCGGCTTACGCGGCAACGTCAGACAGTTTTAAACTTGTTAGTTGGATTTATCGTTTTGCAAATTCTGCGTTGGGGTTTTCCATTAGTGGGAATGGCGCAATTAAGTTCGGTCACTGATCGATTAAATTGGTATATTTTGTTGTTATTAGTGGGTGATGCTTTGTTGGCCTGGTTAGTTGGACGCATTGGACAAAGTTATAATGCTAACTTGCAACCTTCGTTGACCAATATGTGGCGTCTATCAGGTGGTCTAATGTTAATTTTTACGGGTGCCTTGTTGATTATTCAATTATTGGGGTGGCCGTTTGCCGGTGCATTTGATGAATTAATTAACTTCATGCTCCTGTGGCCTATTATGTATACGAGCTGGGATTTTATTCAGAAGACGTGGCAATAAGCACTGGAGCTGAGCGTTTTACCTGTAAAGTAAATTTACTTTACATATTTTTTAAAAAGGCTTGCAATTTAGGGTAAAGGCGTGTAATATTACTATTTGTAATTTACTAGCTATTGTGCACGACGCAAGCTTGGGGCCTGGTCTATGCAGCTAGGCCTGTCGTTTACACTAGTGGGGATGGCAATCACCCAAATACATTTCAAGGAGTATGTTAATGCGCATTAACATTTTGTTAGAAGCTGCCGAAACCGGTGAGCGTATCTACCTAACTTCAAAGAATCGTCGTAACACACCTGACCGCTTGGAATTGAAAAAGTATTCTCCAAAGTTGCGTAAAGTTACCACATTCAAGGAGGTTAAGTAATCATGGCTAAGAAGTCAAAGATCGCTAAGGCTAAGAAGATTGAAGCAACAGTTGCAAAGTATGCTGACAAGCGTGCGGCATTGAAGGAAGCTGGAGACTATGTTGGTCTTTCAAAGTTACCTCGTAATGCATCACCTGTTCGTATGCACAACCGGGACCAACTTGACGGACGTCCACACGCTTACATGCGTGAGTTCGGAATGTCACGTTTGAACTTCCGCGACCTTGCTCACAAGGGATTGATTCCTGGTGTTAAGAAAGCTTCTTGGTAAGCTGAGCAAGTTTATATTAAACCATGGGTATTTTAATACTCATGGTTTTTTTGTGCCTAAAAAGGTATTTAGTGATCAAATGTAACCTAGACCAATTTATATAAAGCGTTTGTTTAAGATAATGTTTTTCACATTTAGTTTTTATTTGTGAAAAAATAGAACAGTTGATACGAACACTTTTATTCTTTTTACTAGATTTAAAAAATAATTTGTTTTTTCACAACCAGCGCGCTATAATAGGTACTATTATATGTATACCAATTCATATAGTCGGAGGAAAAAATGAATAATCATAAACCAAAATTATTTTTAGATATGGATAACACGATGGTTGATACTTTAGCTGTGTTGAATCTAGCAACGGAGCAAGCAACCACGTTAGGACTTACCAAACCAGATCAAATTCCAGGAATTTTTAGGGATTTAAAGCCATTGCCACATTTAATGGAAGCCTTACAACAATTAAGTGTATATTATGACTTATATATTTTGACCACGGCGCCTTGGAATAACGTCAGCGCTTGGAGTGATAAGCTCGCATGGTTGTACGAATATTTCGGAAATGATGCACATAGCCTCTTTTATAAGCGGGTAATTATGACGCATGATAAAGGCTTAGCGCGAGCTGAAGGAGGCATTTTAGTTGATGACCGTCCTTATCATGGCGCCGCAGCTTGGGAGGATAATGAATTAGGTACGGCTTGGATTCAATATAATTATGATCAAAAGATGCAGTGGGCAGCCGATGGTGGTTTAGTTGACCTATTGATTGCGACCGCTAAGGTTTATCAAACACAAAATATTAATATCCGGACAGCTTTATTGAAAGCCAATCAAATTCGGCATCTCAAGTTGCACGGTCCTATGGATGATTTTCAAAAAGCAGCCTGGGAAAAGTGATAGCACTGGTAAAAGGGAGGAATGAAAATGACAATTCAAAATGCAAAGCAGATGATGCAAAAGGCACGGAAAAATCACTATGCCTTAGGTGCTTTTAATACTAATAATTTGGAATGGACGCAGGCAATTTTGAAGCGAGCGCAAGCAAACGAAGCGCCCACTATCTTGGCTATTTCAATGGGAGCGGTTAAATATATGGGCGGCTTTAAGGTTGTTGCTAATTTAATTCGAAATTTGGATGAAGCTTTGGAAATTACAGTGCCCATCGCGATTCATTTGGATCACGGGACATATGAAGGAGCAAAACAAGCCATTGAAGCTGGCTTTACGTCAGTGATGTTTGATGGATCAGCGCTACCTTTAGCTGAAAATTTGGCGAAAACAAAGGAGATTGTGACCCTGGCTCAAGCTGCCAATGTATCAGTTGAAGCTGAAGTCGGTTCAATTGGCGGTGAAGAAGACGGGGTGATTGGTGAAGGTGAATTAGCTGCTATTGATGATGCGGTTTTGATGACGCAAACGGGGATTGATTTCTTAGCGGCAGGGATTGGTAATATTCACGGCATCTATCCCGAAAATTGGCGTGGGCTACATTTGGACCATCTTGAGCAATTATCAGCAGCCGTAACGGCGGCGCGCGGTCAGGAGATGCCAATTGTTTTGCATGGTGCATCAGGAGTTCCTGATGACCAAATTCAAGCTGCCGTTCAATTAGGCGTGGCCAAGGTGAACGTTAATACTGAATTACAATTAGCATTCCATCATGCTACTCGTCAGTTTGTTGAAACGGATCAAGATCTCATTGGTAAAAACTATGATCCTCGTAAATTCTTGCACCCGGGGGTAGTCGCCATTGAACAAGCTTTAGATGAGCGAATTGCAGTGTTTGGCAATGCTAACCGAATCTAATGGAAAGAAGACAGAATTTAGCAAGAGCTGAATGCTGTCTTTTTTGTAGCTTTGACGTAAGGAGCGAATATATCGGTAAAGAAAACTTAATATTGACTAGAATGGAAATGTATTAAAAAATTAAACAATTTTAATTAATTGCTTTTAAATCGAGTTAAATTAAGCTATTATATAGGTAAAGTTAGATGTTGCACAAATAAAAGGAGTAGACTTATGAATGGAAAAAAGAAAAAATTTCAGATGCCGTCGTCGTTTACGATTCTGTTTTTTCTAATCATTGCAGTAGCCGTTTTAACGTGGATTATTCCCGCTGGTGAATATACTACGAATAAAGCGGGGGAGATTATTGCGGGGACTTACCATAGTCGGGCGGCCAATCCCCAAGGTTTATGGGATGTCTTCATGGCGCCTATTAAGGGAATGGTGGGGACTGATACCGCTGATGGAACCATCTCAATTTCATTATTCATTTTAGTGATTGGTGGATTCTTGGGCGTTGTTAATAAAACTAAAGCTTTAGATGATGGAATTTCATCAACCTTGCGGAAATACGCGGGAAAAGAAAAGCTGATGATTCCACTTTTGATGAGCTTGTTTGCGATTGGTGGTTCCACCTATGGAATGGGTGAAGAAACCATTGCCTTTTATCCTATTTTGATTGCGGTAATGATTAGCGTGGGCTTTGATTCATTAGTGGCGATTTCAATTGCGTTGATTGGGTCGCAGGTTGGGGTGCTAGCTTCTACGGTGAACCCTTTTGCGACTGGAGTAGCCTCACAGAGTTTGAATCTGTCACCGGGGGATGGCTTGGTTCCTCGCCTGATTTTGTTTGTTATTACAGTTACGATTAGCATTGTGTATGTGATGCGTTATGCTAGCAAGGTGAAGCAAGATCCTTCAAAATCAATGGTTTATAATCGGCGTGAGACAGATTTAGCTGAGTTTTCGCTTTCAAGTGATGATGCTGGGACAGAAATGACCGGTCGGCAAAAAGCAGTACTTTGGATCTTTGGGCTTACCTTTTTATTGATGGTGATTGGAATTGTTCCTTGGAGTAGTATTAATGAACATTGGACGTTCTTTGATTCATTTACTAAATGGTTAACGGGAATTCCATTCTTAGGCGATTTCTTAGGTCGCGATATGGCCCCCTTTGGAACCTGGTACTTTGGTGAAATGACAATGTTGTTCCTCTTTATGGCAGTGGTGGTAATGTTTGTTTACCATATGAAAGAGAGCACCTTTATCGATGCCTTCTTAGGCGGAATGAATGAATTCTTAAGCGTGGCGATTGTGATTGCGGTGGCTCGCGGAATTCAATTCATTATGAGCGATGGTTATATTACAGCGACTGTTTTGCACGCCGGTGAACAAGGTCTGCAACATTTGCCTGCTGGAATTTTCATTGTTTTAACGTTCTTCTTCTATATTCCAATGTCATTCTTAATTCCATCAACGTCCGGTTTAGCAGCAGCGACAATGGGAATTATGGGACCTTTGGGAAAGTTTTCTGGAGTTGCGCCCGACCTAATTATTACGGCCTATCAAGCCGCCGTTGGTTGGGTGAATGTTATTACACCTACTTCAGGGATTGTGATGGGGGCTTTGGCCATTGCCCATGTTGATATTGTGACTTGGCTTAAGTTTACCGCTAAATTGATGGGCATTTTGTTAGTCGTTACGATTGGATTCTTGGTAATTTGTACTTTAATTTAAGGAGAAATAATCATGCAGAACTATATTTCAGATGATGTTCAAAAACAAGCCATTCAAGCACTTAGTCGTTTGGTTGCGAAGCCTTCATATAATACTGAAGCAGCGCCTAATGCACCATTTGGTGTGGGGATTCGGGCCGCTTTAGATGAAGTCTTAAAGATTGCTGATGAATTAGGCTATCAAACGTATGTTGATCCAGAAGGTTATTATGGTTATGCTGAAATTGGAGAAGGTCCTGAAATTTTTGGTGTGATTTGTCACGTCGACGTTGTACCAGCTGGTGATATGGATGCTTGGAAAACTAATCCCTTTGAATTGACGCAAAAGGATGGTGCTTTATACGGACGTGGAAGTCAGGATGATAAGGGTCCATCGATTGCTACTTTATTCACGGTTAAGGCATTGTTAGACCAAGGAATGCATTTCAATAAAAAGGTGCGCTTTATCTTTGGAACTGACGAAGAGATTCTTTGGCGGGGGATGGCCAAGTATAATGAAAAAGAGGCCGGTATCACGATGGGCATTGCACCGGATGCTGAATTCCCATTGGTTTATGCTGAAAAAGGGCTGCAACAGTCATATTTGGTCGGACCAGGTTCTGATGAAATTGCATTAGACTTAGTCAATGCTTTCAATGCTGTACCAGGTCTAGCCAACTATGCTGGTCCTAAGCAAGCTGAGGTGGAAGCAGCTCTCAAACAACATGGCTTTGCTTATGACAAACAAGACGGTCAATTGGTCGTGCAAGGAAATTCGGTTCATGCTATGCATGCGCCAGAAGGTACGAACGCGGTGCTGCGCTTAGCGATTGCGCTAGCAGATGTCTTCCCAGGTGTGCCAGCTTTGGAATTTATCAAACAATTTGGTGAAGATGCAACTGGCGAAAATATTTTGGGTGTGATTAAAGATGATGTCTCAGGTCAATTAACCTTTAATATTTCTAGCTTACAAATTAATACGAAAGAATCACGAATGCAAATCGATTTGCGGATACCCGTGCAAGTGAAGCATGATGATTTAATTCAAACAATTGCGGCCAAAGTTGCGCCGTTTAATTTGAAGTATGAAAATTTTGATTACTTGGAGCCACTATATGTACCAAAGGATGGTGAATTAGTCACAACCTTGATGGATGCTTATGCTGAAGTAACGGGTGATACAACTTCACAACCAGGGATTTCTGGTGGGGCAACCTTTGCCCGGACAATGAAGAATAGTGTGGCCTTCGGAGCAATGTTGACGACCACGCCGGACTTCATGCATCAAGCAAATGAAAATTGGCCAATTAAGGATATGCGGATGGCGATGGAAATCTACGCCCAAGCTTTAAAGAAGCTTTTAGTAGATTAGTGATTGCTTAATAAATAAAAATCAAAAAAACTGCAAGAATCTTCAAACCGAGAGGAATGGTGATAATTGCAGTTTTTATTTATTTTTTTAAGATAATTTTTTATCCTAAATCTAAGATGGCATCGAAGACAGCTTGTGGTAATTCAATGTCCACCTTGGCTTGTCCTGAACGTCGGAGCTGTTGCTGCTTTTTAGAGACCTTAGTGCCTTTTGCAGCTACTTTTCGGAGCGGTGGGATGTTTTCACGGGCGATTACGCGACCTTCGACAATCGCCTGAACAGGCATGGCTTGTAGTTTCCGAGGCACAAGATCACGTAACTTTATGACCATATTTTGCGCAATCTGGTCAGCCTTAAGCCGGTGCGTGATAATTGTTAAAGCGTCAATGTTAGCGTAGTCGATGGCAATTTCTAATTTCACTAAATCAGAATATTCATAATCGGCTGATTCAGTGGAAAGTGTAGCGAAGCCATGTGAAACTGATTTCAATTCATTGAAAAAATCATAGGCGATTTCAGAAATCGGCATTAGATAAGTGGCGACGACCATTGAACCAAGCGTATTTAAATCTTCTAACGTTCCCCGCCGACTTTCAGCTAAGCGCATAATATCATTTAACATTTCATTAGGTAAGGTGATTTTAGCATGGACATATGGTTCTTCGACCAAATGGATTTGTGACCAATCGGGAAATTGAATTGGATTTTCAACATAAATGGGTTCATCCTGGTTTTTCAAGGTAATTTTAAAAGTTGAATTGGGCATGGTCGTTAAGACGTTAATTCCGAATTCAGCCATTAAACGTTCGCGAATAATTTGCAGGTGAAAAATACCTAAAAAGCCACCACGAAAGCCCATTCCCAGAGCTTCGGATTGTTCAGGTTCATAATGAAAGGCGGCATCATTTAAAGCTAATTTTTCAATCGCCGTTTTGAATTCTTTATAATCAGTATCCTTAGGGTAAAGCCCTGCATAGACCATTGGTTCAACTTCTTGATAACCAGGTAACGGTTGCTCAGCGGGCATGGCTTGGTTTGTTACGGTATCGCCAATTTTAATACTATCAGGATCTTTGACTCCCGTAACGAGGTAACCAACGTCTCCCGCATTGAGGGTGTGTAATGCTTGAGGTTCCGGTGTAAAGACGCCCACTTCTTTATTCGTTGAAGCAACCTGGCTAGCCATGAAGACTTGCTTGGTTTGGGTAATCAATTGCCCTTCCATAATCCGCACTTGCGCGATTACCCCTTTATACGGGTCAAATTTAGAATCAAAAACGAGAGCTTTCAACGGAGCTTGGATGTCACCAGTGGGAGCTGGAATTTGATTGCGGATGGCTAGTAAGACTTGGTCGACACCTAACCCGCTTTTGGCTGAAATATGTAAAATCTGATCAGCTTGAAAAGTTGGTTCTAATTCGAGTAATTGTTCAGTCGTTTTTTGAATGTCAGCCATTTGATTATCAATTTTATTAATAATGGGGATAATTGTTAGGCCGGCTTCTTTAGCTAAACGGAAATTCGCGACAGTTTGGGCTTGCACTCCTTTAGTAGCATCGACGACTAAAAGCACACCGTCCGTGGCTGAGAGGGAGCGTGAAACTTCATAATTAAAATCGACGTGCCCAGGGGTGTCGATTAAATTATACTGGTACTCTTCGCGGTGGTCATCAATGTAATAATTACGAACCGCTTTAGACTTGACTGTAACGCCATGCGCTTTTTCAACAGCTAAATCATCCAATTGTTGCGCAGTTGATTCACGATCACTAACAGTGCTAGTCATTTCCATAATTCGATCAGCTAAAGTTGATTTACCGTGATCGATATGGGCAATAATGGCGAAATTGCGAATGTGGTCTTGTGGGAAACTCATGTATTTACCTCTTTAAAAAATTTAAATAATAATTATAGCATACCACGCCGAGTTATCTTTGGGGTAAGGTGGGGATGTAAATCTTAAAAAAATAGTCTTACGTGTACAGCTGATATACGGGGCCCGGCGCTTGCTTTGCTTTGGGACGCATGTTAGAATTAACTTATATTTTCGTACAGATAGTATACTTAGTTGTATACCGAGAAAAGAGGCGAGCATAATCTTTTGGTTATGCCCGTTTTTTAATGTCTGAGATTCTGGCTGTGCTGTAAATATATTTAAAAAAGGAGGAGTGCTTTAAAGATGCAAAAAACAAAAGAATGGCATGTATTGGTCGCTGTAATTGCGACTGGTATTATGTGTTTTAGTGGGGTCTTGATTGAAACTTCAATGAACGTCACCTTTCCGGCATTAATGGAAGAATTTAATGTGAATGCGAATGGTGTCCAATGGGTTACTACGGGGTATCTTTTAGCGATTGCAATTATTGTGCCTTTATCAGCTTATTTCATTCGTAATTTTTCATCACGTACATTATTTATTGTCTCAAATATTTTGTTCTTTATGGGAATTATCATTGATAGCTTTGCGGGGACCCTCCCAATTTTGTTAACTGGACGAGTTTTGCAAGGTTTGGGAACGGGAATTGCCTTACCATTAATGTTTCATATTATTTTAACGAAATCACCAATGGAAAAACGAGGCGTCATGATGGGAATTGGAACGATGACGACTTCCATTGCACCAGCGATTGGTCCGACCTATGGTGGAATCTTGATGGGTACCTTGGGTTGGCGTGCTATTTTCTGGTTCTTAATACCCTTGGCGTTGGTTTCCTTTGGTCTGGGCTTATATGCTATGCCACAAGAGCACGTCGAGCGTTTTGAAAAGTTTAACCTAGGGGCATTTGTATTTTTAGGGGTTGGGTTAAGCAGTCTCTTGTTAGCCATTGAACAGCTTTCAATCAGTTGGTTCATTGGGAGCTTAATTGCTTTGATCGTTTTCTATTACTTGAATAAACAGCGTATGTTATTGAATTTAAATGTCTTTAAAAACAGTGTTTTCGACCGTTTACTGTATGGAGTACTCATATATCAAGCCATGTTCTTAGCTTTATCATTTATCTTACCAAGCTTTATTCAAATCGGTTTGGGCAAGTCTTCAACCGTGGCCGGATTGTTCATGTTCCCTGGAGCAGTAACTGGTGCCATTTTAGGGCCAATTTCTGGAAGGATTTTGGATAAGATTGGACCAGTTAAGCCGATTGTTTTCGGTTTGAGCACTTCAACGCTTGCCATGACTAGTTTAGCAATTGCCTTTCAATGGGAACAAATCTGGATTTTCTTAGGTCTTCACGTCTTGACCATGATTGGTTCGGGGATGGCTATTAATAATTTAATGACTGCCACCTTAAGTCAATTAGATGAAACTTTATCTGCGGATGGGAACAGTGTCATGAATACCTTACAGCAATTTGCGGGGGCTGCTTCGACGGCCATTGCAGCACGTTTGTTTGCGATGGGACAGGCTAGCGATGCAGTGCATGGAGCCATGATTGGTGGCCGGCACGGTATTATCTTATTGGCCGTCCTCTTTGTAATCGCCTTAATACTATTTATTACGACAATCAAGTTGTTAAAGCAACAATGGAGCCGGTTAACAGCTTAAGCGTTCTATTAATATTTAAACGCTAGCAGCGAGGAAGATACTCGCTGCTTTTTTAGTAGGCGGAGTAGGGTCATGTTGACAAATGTAGACTATAAGTTTATCATTGTTTACAGATGTAGATGAAGAAAGGAGTTGGTCATTAATGGAAGCCATCAGTAATATTTCAGAAGCTGAATTTGCGGTGATGAATTTAATTTGGGCTAAGCCAGGGTTAACAAGTCATGCGATTAGCGATTTATTGGCCCCTGATCACAACTGGTCAGCCTCAACGATTAAAACGATGTTAGCACGTTTGGTAAAAAAGGGATTTTTAGTAACACAACAACTGGGAAAGCAATATCAATATACAGCGTTAGTGGATGAAGATCATATATCAATAGAGTATACGCAGACACTATTTCAGCGACTATGTGATCGACATCAGGGTAAGGCATTACAAGAGCTCTTGAAAACGGTGCCGATTAGTCAGACTGATATTGCCGCTATGCAAGACATTTTGCAAGCCCGCGCAAAATGCGCTCCAGAAGCGGTGTCATGTCATTGTATTCCGGATAGTAATTGTTAACGATCAGCGTTTGTCAATTTGATTAGAGTTAAGGTGAAAAGGAGCTGAATGATGAGTAAATTAATTGTTGGAATCGTCGGAATTATTATGATTATTGGAATTTTATGGTGGTTTTTTGGAAAACACCAAGTGGCTGAATCAACGGCGGTAATAGAGGACCAAAAGCAGCGCATTAATATTAAAGTTGATGGGGGGTATTCACCTGAAAAAGTTGTTTTAAAGCAAAATGTACCCGCTGAGTTGATTTTTACGCGTACGGATGCTTCAAGTTGTTTGGATCATGTTGTGTTCCCAGATTTAGGAATTAATCAAGCATTGCCTAAGGATCAACCAGTAACGGTGAAGATTGATACTAATCGGGCTGGTGATTTTAATTGGGCCTGTGGTATGAATATGTTCCATGGCCAATTAAAGATTGAACCGGAGGCTTAAGATGCGAATTGAAACGCGTTTTTGGAGTTCATTAGTTTTAACACTGCCGTTGTTGGCGGAGATGATTTTAACACCGCTGGGAATCATGTTCCCCGGAGGCGTTTGGACGATGGCGGCGATTACAACTGTAATTATGTTAGTTGCTGCACGTCTATTTTGGCATAGTGCATGGGCTTCATTTAAAAAGCATCATGCTAATATGGATACTTTGGTTGCGGTTGGGACGGCAACAGCTTACTTTTATAGCTTATGGGCGATGCTTCAACATCAGCCGGTTTATTTTGAAAGTGCCGCGGTGGTAATTACTTTTGTCCTATTAGGTCAAGTATTAGAAGGGCGGATGCGCAAGCAAGCTAGTACTGGGGTTGAAAAACTCATGCAGTTACAAGCTAATACGGCTGAAGTATGGCGTGATGGACGGTATCAAGAAATGGCGATCAATCAACTGCAAGTTGGTGACCAATTACGAGTTAAGCCAGGAGAAAAGATTCCTTTAGATGGAATTGTCTTAGAAGGTAATTCATCGGTAAATGAGGCGATGCTGACCGGTGAAAGTTTACCCGTCCAAAAGCAAAAGGATGATCAAGTTTTTGGGGCAACATTAAATCAAAATGGAACGCTGGTTGTGCAGGTCAATAAAGTGGGCTCGGAGACGATGCTGCAGCAGATTATTGAAGTCGTGCGAAAAGCACAAGCTAGCCAGGCACCTATTCAAAAATTAACTGATCAGATATCAGATATCTTTGTACCGGTCGTCTTAATTGTTTCAATTTTAACTTTTTTAGTTTGGTATTTGTTTTTGGATGCAACAGTTGGTCAAGCCATTAATTATGCGGTCGCCGTCGTAGTGATTGCATGTCCGTGTGCGCTAGGTTTAGCAACTCCAACGGCTTTAATGGTTGGGACCGCTCGTGGAGCTAAATTAGGGATTTTAATTAAGAATGGAACTGTCTTAGAACAAGCCAATCAGATTAAAGTGGTTGCGTTTGATAAGACGGGAACTTTAACTGAAGGAACCCCCAAGGTTACACAAACGGCCACCTTACCACAAGTGGATAATCAACAAATTTTAAATTGGGCGGCGAGTGTTGAACAGGTTTCTGAGCACCCTTTGGCACAAGCGGTGGTTTCCACGGTAAATGCCGATGAATTGCAGCCGGTTCATAATTTTAAAGCAATTGCTGGACAAGGGGCACAAGGTGAAGTAGCTGGGCACTTGGTCACGGTTGGTAATCGCGCTTTGATGGGCGAGGCAACACTAGCGCCAGAATTGGAGACGGCCGCCGTAACTTATATGCAACAGGCGCAAAGTGTGGTGTACGTTGCTTGGAATCAGCAGGTACAAGGTGTACTGGCAATTCAAGACCAACCGAAAGCTTCAGCTAAACCCGCAATTCAACAATTAAACCAAACTAATTACCGAACGGTGATGATTACCGGTGATAATCAAAATGTAGCGCAGGCGATTGGTCAGCAATTAGGGATTGATGAAATCCAGGCCGAAATATTGCCTAACCAAAAAGCGGATCATTTGCAACAGTTAAAGAGTCATGGTCCTGTAGCATTTGTGGGTGATGGATTAAATGATGCACCGGCTTTAGCCACTGCTGATTTAGGAATTGCGATGGGAACAGGAACTGATATCGCGATTGATACTGGTGATATTGTATTGATGAAAAATGACGTAACAGATGTACCCAAGGCATTGAAATTAAGTCAAAAAACCTTCATGAAAATTAAAGAGAATTTATTCTGGGCTTTCATTTACAACATAATTGGTCTACCATTAGCAGCGGGATTATTTGTAAAATGGGGTGTTACATTGAGTCCGGAATTTGCTGGATTGGCTATGGCTTTGAGCTCTGTTTCCGTCTTAGCTAATTCACTTTTGCTTAAATTCTCTAAAATTAATTAAATGGCTTAATATAGAGGTTGTGTATAGGGCAAATTTAAAAATGTATATTACAAAATAATGTAATTTAAAAGCATAGTCAAATTTAAGACTATGCTTTTTTGTTAATTAAGATTCAAGTCGTTTTTTTAATCAGACGCTTATGACAATTTGTATATATTTAAAATCGGTCTAAGAACCATTTATTATTTTAGCGTAAAGCTATTCTAATTTTTCGATTGCTTGATTGCGTTTTTCTTGATCCGCATGAATGTAAATTTTAGTCGCTGAATCGGTAGTTTGACCCAGCGCTTGTTGAACATCGATAACCGAGTTAGTCGCTCGATAAAGCTCAGTGCCGAAGGTATGGCGAAGTTTGTGAGGGGTTGTTTCTCGACCAAAGGCCTTAGTATACTTCTTAACCATACGCTCGACTTGTGATTGAGAAATGCGATAAACTAAGCCACGGCTTAAAGTCACAAATAAGGCTGAATTTGCTTGTTCATCAAAGTTAAGATTGCGGTATTCGAGCCAATCTGCAATATATGGTTCAGCCCAAGCTGCGTATTTGACGACGTCCTCGTGGTCTCCTTTACGAATGACGTTTTCAATAATATGTTGATTATTATCAATATCGTCTAATTCGATATTAACGAGCTCAGTCACCCGAAGACCAGAAGCAATTAGGAGAGCAAAGATGGCACAATTACGAACTTCAGTTTGTTCATAAAGTTTGAGTGCTTGTGGCGATAGCGTTTTTTTATAGTCATTTTGCAACCAATCTAAAAAATTAAATTTACGATTACCGTCATAAATTTTCTTATTAATAGCATTCGCTTTAGCATTTAAGGTTGCCTGACCATATTTGAATTTAATTTTAAGCATGGGATTATTAGCTAAGTAGCTGTGCGGTGTATTTTGTGGATCAGTAGATTCGATAGTTAACCAGCGGAAAAAGCCGCGCAACGACATTAATCTGGTATTGATGGTATTCTTTGAAACCGGTTTAGTACCGTCTGCAGGTGCTAGCATTGATGTAATGTAAGCTTGAATTGTTTCGGAATTAATCGAAGCTAAGTCCGAGACCCGCAAAGCTGTTTGTTTAGTAGCATTTAACGCCGGCGTATTGTTACAAAACCAGCTAAAGAATTGATGTAGATTATTTAAAGTTGTATACATAGTTGATGGTTGCGCGCCGCTGGCCATGCGATAATTATAAAATTGTTTAGTAATGGGAGGCATTAAAAATAATTTTTTTTGTGCGTTTTCAATAAATTGTTTCTTAGTAGTCATAAATAAGCTCCTTAGTTCAAACGACTAGATAAGCCGCCATAATGATTGGGTATTGTTATTTTAACATACTATGCGTAAATATGTAAATATGTCCGCATACTGAAATACTATTAACAACTACCTCACTATGGGATTTTATAAATAAAAAAGACCAAGTCCATTTTGCTGAAACCTGGTCTTAAAATATTATAAATCTGCGCCATTAGTTGCAATTATTTTTTGATACCAATAATATGAATCTTTTTTTAAACGTCGACCAGTCCCATAACCATCATCATCCAAATCCACGTAAATAAATCCGTACCGTTTGTTCATTTCCGAAGTACTAAAACTAATACAATCAATTGGTGACCAAGAAGTATATCCTAAAATCGGAATGCCTTGTTCCAGGCTTAATTTCAACTGATGTAAATGCTGTTGATAATAATTAATCCGATATTCATCGTGAATTTGCTCATCATTTGTAATTCGATCTAGCGCTCCTAAGCCATTTTCAACAATAAACAAAGACTTTTGATAACGGTCCCATAATGTATTTATTGTAATCCGAAGCCCAATTGGATCAATTTGCCAACCCCAGGCTGAAGTTTCTAAATATGGATTAGCTTTTCCAACTACCATATTACCAGCCGCTTGTCGATGCCGGCTTTCTTCGTCAACAATCGTTGTCATGTAGTAGCTAAAGCTAATAAAATCAACCGGATATTGAGCAATTATAGCTTGATCAGCTAACGTAATATCTAAATTCAATGCCTGTTCCTTAAAATATCGGTTCATATAATTGGGATATTCACCCCGTACTTGGACATCTAAGAAAAACAAATTTTGTTGATCGGTTTCTTGGGCTGCTAAAACATCATTGGGTTTAGCTGTAGCCGCATAGGTTTGCATTCGAGCTAACATCGCGCCAATCTGAGCTTGTGGATTGATTTGTTTAAGCTGTTGAGTTGCTAAGGCACTCGCCACAAATTGATAATGAACAGCTTGATACCGTAATTGTAGTTGTTCTTGGCTAGTCTTTTCGGCGTCAAGGACACCCGTTTCATGAAAGCCCCATAAACTTGTATTAATTTCATTAAAAGTTAGCCAATATTTAACCTGTGGATACCGCTTAAATAAAACCGCTGTAAACTTGGTAAAGGCCTTGATCACTTCGCGACTAGCCCAACCTTGATACTTAACACATAGCATGGCCGGCATTTCAAAATGTGAAATTGTTACTAGCGGCTCAATATCATATTTCGCTAATTCCGCAAAAATTTGATCGTAATAGGCTAAACCAGCTAAATTTGGTTCTTCCTCTAACCCTGTGGGGAAAATTCGTGTCCACGCAATTGAAAAACGTAACACCTTAATTCCCATTTCGGCTAGTAAGGCAATATCCTCTGGATAAGTATGATAAAAGTTAATTCCTCGCCGTTTTGGATACTGATCAACATCCATATTATGATACGCTTCATCAAAATCCGCCCGGGTAATCGGCGTTAAAGCCTTATTTTGACGATTAATTACCCGTCGCATCATATCGGCAGTGCTTAACCCTTTACCGTCTGTTTGCCATGCTCCCTCCGTTTGATTCGCAGAAATTGCACTGCCCCATAAGAAATCTTCAGGAAAGCCTTGTGTAAGATTAGCTTGATACATTTAACGTTTCTCCTTAAATAATTATATTTATCGTGCTACTTTTGGGTTTGGTTGCAAGCGAATTAACCAATTTTTAGTCGTTTCTAAGTCTTGCGTTATCTGACATCGATACTCTGGCGTATTCGTCACAATTAATAACACAATTGGATCATATCCAGCCGCTTGGATCGCCGAGCGGTCAAATTCTAAGATTGAATCACCTAAATTTACTTTTTTGCCTGGTTCGACCAACGTTTTAAAATACTTTCCATTCAATTGCACTGTATTAAGTCCAATATGAATCAATAATTCAGCGCCTTGCTTTGAGCGAATGCCAATCGCATGTGGGTGCACTGTAATAATTTCACCAGTTACAGGGGCCGTAATGACGTTTTGTTTCGGAATAATCCCAATTCCTTGCCCCATGGCGCCGCTTGCGAATACTTCATCATCAACGCTTATTAACGGTACAATTTGACCAACAACGGGTGCTTTAACATCTTCGTCATGTAATTGCGTTGGTTGATCATGGGCGGCTTCGGTTACTCCAAAGAAATAAGTCCCCACCGTGGAAACACCAAAAGCCAAGCATAAACCTAACACTAAGTAAATTACTCCGCCATTTAAATATGCCGGTAAGGATAATAAGCTTGGCAGAGTAAAGGCAGTCGCTTGAACTTTTCCTAAGCCAATGATAGCTCCACCCAGGCCACCGGCCCCAACGGCAATATAAAATGGCTTCTTTAATTTAAGGGTAACCCCATAAATGGTTGGTTCCGTAATTCCAAGTAGGCTGGTTATAACTGATGACCCCGAAATTGATTTAAGTTTAGTATCACGTACTCGTAAAAATACACCTAAGGCCGCACCCGCCTGGGCCATTACTGATACACAAATAATCGGTGTTAATGGGTCATGACCAAGCTCGCCGATATTATTAGCGATGATTGGGATAAATGTCCAATGCACTCCAAAAATTACAAATAATTGCCAACAAGCTCCAATAATTGCTCCCGCCAAAAACGGGACACTTTGATTGATACTCATAATTCCGGCTGAGAGCACTTGCCCAATCCAATTTCCTAATGGACCAATGCTCAGCAAAGTTAATGGCACCATAATCATCAAAATCAACATCGGCGTTAGAATATTGCGAATTGAAGCCGGTAAAATTCGGTTGAATTGAGGTTCAAGATAAGATAATAACCAAACTGCTAACAAAATGGGTAAAACACTTGAGGCATAATTCGCCCCAACGACTGGGACACCAAAGAACGTCAACGGGGCTTTAGCCATCAATTGAGTGGCTAAAGCTGGATACACTAAGGCTCCCGCTAAAGCCATTGCTGTATATTGATTGACCCGCAACTGTTTCGCCGCGGTTAAGGCTAATAAAATTGGCAAGAAATAAAATAAGGCGTCACCCGCTGCGTACCAAATTTTATAAACACCACTTTCTGGAGTTAACCAACCAGTAACTAAACTTAATGCTAAAATTCCTTTTAAAACTCCAGTTCCCGCTAAAGCGCCCAAAAAGGGGGAGAAAGTTCCCGAAATAAATGTAATAATCCGGTTAATCATTTTCTCGCGATTGGCCGTTTCTGCTATTGTCTCATCACTAACCTCATCCACTGTTTGATGCTGCTCTCTTAAAGCCTGATAAACTGTATTAACATCGTTTCCAATGACTACTTGCAGCTGGCCACCCGAATCTACTACCGCAACTACTTCATTAATAGCTTCCAAAGTATTTTTGTCCACCAGAGTTTTATCTTTCAATTTAAATCGTAATCTAGTAGCACAATGCCATACGCTTTGTATATTATTCGCACCACCAACCACCGTGATAATTTTTTGCGCTAATTCCTTATTATCCATACCTCTTATCTCCATATTCATTCAACAATTCCAAAGCAATTAGCCCAGCTTCATGAATTGCGACATCACATTTCAAATTATTACTTAACAAACGCAATCCCATTTGACCAATTTGCAATATTTGCGGGTAATTTTCTTGTAAATGCTGATAAATAACAGGGGCTAGCGGATGTGCTTGACCTTCACTTAAGATGATGCGCTCTAACGTTGACGTCAAACGTTCCGCCAACATCTGACTCGACCGAATTCCTAAACCTTTAGTTGCAGTAATCATTTGGTTGACAACTATGCAACAAATTGCATAATCTTCAAAATTATTTAAATGCTGTCTGCTAAACCATTTTTCAATTTTTTGAACCGCTATTTCTTCACCCCCTCTCACTTGATATCCAATCCCGCAACCTAACATCACCACTTCGCCAAATGGTGTTGCAGCAATAATCGCGTTATTATTCAAAATTTTCTTAACCAACATCTATCTCACCCCCAAGCCCTAACAATAAAAAAAGACCCAATAATACGGAAAAGTAACAAAAAAATTTACTTCTCCGTATTATTCGGTCTTGCCCAACGAATTGGTCACAATCCAAATTGCTGTCTTAAATTTTACCATCTAAAGAAAACGTTTTCAATAGTCGTTTTCAAATCTTGCTTCCACTAAAATAAAAAGACTTATGCAGATGATTACATAAATCCTTAAATTGATATTAAAAAACTAATTTTTAAACTATAATGGATTAAAGCCCTAAGAAATATTTAACAAATAAAGCAGCCACCACAGCTCCCACAAAAGGTGCTAATCCAGGAACTAGGATTGCATACTTCCAGTCTGAATCAGCTTTATTCCCAATTGGCAAAATCCAGTGTGCTATCCGTGGACCCATATCTCGCGCTAAGTTCATTGCAAACCCAGTCGTTCCACCAATTCCCATTCCAATGGCCCAAACCAAAAGTCCAATCCCAATGGCTGAAATTCCTTCTGTTTTAACCTGGACAATCGCCAAAATACCAGTCAAAAAGACAAAGGTTGCAAAGGCCTCGACAAAGAAATTACGTGGTAAATTCCGAATTGCTGGTGCTGTTGAAAAAATATTTCGAACATCATCAGGCGCCACATCACCTTCTGAAGCTTTAAATTGATCAGCATACATAATCCAAACGATTACTGCACCAATAATTCCCCCAGCTACTTCAGCCAATGAATAAGGAATAAACATTGACCATGGTAACATGCCCAAAATATTTTGGGCCAAGACCATCGCCGGATTCATACATACCCCGCCAAAAATAAACAAAGCGACGGTAATTCCAAATGCCCATGTAGTAATCGCAAACAAATGCCCGGAACCATGGTACTTCGTTTTATTTAAAACTACGTCTGCATGGACCCCAACCCCAAAGACAATCATTAATGCCGTACTCATGAATTCGGCTAACAAATTATGTATCATTTTAACTCCCTAAAATAAAACTTTTATATTTGTGACAGACAACCATATAATTATGCCCTAAACTGTAACATTAGTAAACCTTAATTTATGTTTATTTATTATCATTTTTATGATAGATTTAATAATGTATACAAATTTAGATACGTATGCTACATAATAATATTCGAATTAATCAATATAAAAATTAAAAAAATCACTAGCTAATCACATATATTTGATACATATAAATTAGTGGTACAACACAAACAAAGCTGTTTATGCTTTTATTAGGAGGTTTCCAATCCAATGCTGGAAGAATACAATGTTAGTTTTGCTTCTAATATTTATAGTTACGATATCCATCACCGGATTTCAATTCTCCAAATTATCGCCGACTATAACGAAGGCGTAGATATTGCCATGATTCAAGAACGTTTGCCCCTTAACCGGCGAACGATTTATAAATATATTGATGAAATCAATAATACTGCAATCAATGATCAGAACGAGGCTGCTGAAGAATTAGGTTATATTGAAAAAAATAATAATACTTATCGCTACGTTGGTAACCGTTTAACGTATCAACGCCTATACATTAGAATTATCGAAAATTCAATACAATTATTATTGTGTAAACAATTACTTCAAAATCCTATCATTAATATTAAACAGTTTTGCATTGATAACTATATTAGCGAAACCGCCTTGCGTCGTAACATTGCCAAATTTAATACCGAAATGGAGCCTTATCAACTTTCCATTGCTCTTTATAAAGGAAATATACGCTTAAGTGGTGAGCCAGAAAAAATCCGATTTGGAATAACCACATTTTTATGGCGTATTTATCGAGGAGTCACTTGGCCTTTTGAGACGGTCTCACAACAATTAATGAAAACAATTGCTAAAGGCATTTTTAAAGAATATAGTATCCCCGATAATGATGGCAAACTAAACGAACTAATGTTTATTTTAGCCACTAATTTTGCGCGAAGCCAAGCAAATATGTTCCCAATCAGCCCTGTGTCTAATGAATTAGTTGATATTTTAATTTTTGATGAACATGATCAACGCGTGTTAACACAACTAACACAAAATTATGGTTTAGCCAAAAATGATGCACAATTTGTCCTCTTATGGTTAAAAACAATTCCAGATTATTATCTCTATCGTGGTCGTGCTTTAGCTATTGATCGAAAACTGGCCTCCTTAAATAACCCGTTTCACGATACGGTTCATCATTTCCTCGATCGAATTCAAACAAAAATGGGTCTAAAGATTGATTTATCAACCGAATCTGGCCAGAATTTCTTAGTTTCACTCATTGCCGGACGTATTCATGTAGCCTTATTCCCTGACATCGATTTTACCATTTCTAATTTAAATTTAGTCGAGGTCTTAGAACAAAACGCCCCACATCTCTTAGCCAATGTTAAAGCGCTACTAGACCCTGCTGATATAGCGCAGATGAGTCCAGTCACCTTGCGCGCCCTTTGCATTCGTTATGGCTATGCCTTTGCAGCCGTCCAATCACTTTTTTATTTTGAACCAACCATTAAAATTTTAGTACAGTTAGATTCGCCCAGTTACATTGATGCCGGTTTCCGCAATCGCTTAGAGACGCTTCTACAACCTTTCTTTAATATTAAAGTCCAACTCCATGATATTAAAAATGAAGCTGATTTGGTCGTGCATACCGATTTGTTTGTCAATTCTAATTACCCCCTAGAAAAACAAATCTATGTCCATAGTCAAATTACAACTAGTGATTTCAATAATTTAATTGAACGTTTAAATAAGATTAAGGCGCAACAAAATACGCAACTTATGGAATAACAATTTAAAAAACGACATTGTATGCACCACCAATGAGGCTGCTACAATGTCGTTTTTTAGTTACTTATCCTATTCTACATCCGCCACCGCATAAAGTTGATACTTAATTGCTCCGGTTAGCTTGTCACCAGCTTTTAACTGCATTTGTGGGTCTTTAAAGTTAATTTTAACCCCTGTTACCGGCGTCGTCAGTAAACCTGTGTTATTAGCAACTGTTTTGTCGGCACTTTTGGCTACAACTGTATCAGTTCCCGTTGCTAAAGCAATGTCATTAATGCTAAATTGATCAACATTAAAGTAATCGCCACCTCGCACTAATTGATCATTTAACACGCTTGCCTTAACGGACCATTGGCGTGCGCTACGGTCATTGAAAACTTGGATATTATCATTCATCGTAGCATTCAACTTGTATCCATTTCGGGCCAATGTCGAACTAAAATCATATGCGCCAGGTACGTGTTCTAACGTCAAATGGGCTTGCGTGGGGTCGCTTGGATCTAATGGATCTGGATCGCCGAGGTCATCTATAATTTGCACCGTGGTGGGCGTTTGCTTAGTCCCGTTAACAACTAATTGGTCGGCTGCTAAGATGGGAGTCGCCCCCGTGGCAAATAAAATCAAGCTGGCAAAAGTGGTTCCTAATATTTTTGTCATTTTCATAGTATTTTCCTCCATTTTAATGGGTCCTTGTCCATTCGCTATGGCACGTTCGGACTGCTTATTAAACTAACTGTTTGCGTGGCAGTATAATCACCCGCTTGAACTGCTGCGGGAAGGCTCATTTGAATTTGACGCGCTGGGATATTATATTCATATTCTCCCGTTGATAAATTGGTTAATTGCAGCATAGACACTTCATTTTGCAATGTTCCGGTCATCATGAACGCTTGCGTGTCTCCTATGTCACCTGACAAAGCCTTAAATTGACCTGCATCAATTTGATACTTTGGTTGAATGGTTTTACCATTTGTTTGGTTTTTAAATGCCGATAATTTAAATTGAAGTTGCCATCGCTGTTGCTTAAATGCCGTATTCACCTTGAGGCGAACCCGTAATGGGCGTTTAGCTTGAAAATGTTGTGGATTTTGACTATATTGCGTCGAAAAATCGGGAGTTCTAATATCTTCCAAAAGAATAGGCGTAGGAGTAATCTGAATTTGAATCGGTGTACTAACAACTTGAGCTTTAACAGATTGTAAAAAACAACCCAAAAATACAACTAAACATCCGATGATTAAACTATACAATAAATATGCCGGTGAGCGTGTTCGAAGGTCCATAATCCTACTCCTTTCGTGTTGATAAAAATTGAATCTGTCGAGCTAGCCAAAATAGCCAAAGCATCAATAAAAATCCAAAACCTAGCATAAAATATAAACGATCTACTCCGGTCGTTGGTAACTGCAAGCCATTGTCAAGAAAGCTTTGTTCAAAAAATGCGGTTTTCGGTGATTCTGTTGGTTCGACCCTTAACCGAACAATTGCTTGCTTTTGTTGTACTTCACTAGCACTAATCAAAGCGTTCCGCCATCCATTAAAGTTCATTCCTAAAAGACTGATACCCACTAACGTAAATTTCTTTTTTAAGTTTAACAGTAATCCCATATTCCCTCCTTTTTGAACGCTTACTTATGGTACATCTGAGTCCACGGTGTTTACAGTCCAAACTACAGTCTGCTGATTTTGATATTGACCGATGGGAATATACGGTTCAGTCTCCAGTACAACTCCCGTTTCGGCATCCCATGTCTGCTGAAAATCCATCTGCACTTGGGCTGGGTTTTGCTGTTGCCAAATAACTTGGCCATCTAAATCTAACAACGGATCAGTTTTATTTTGCCGCCACTTTAAATGAAACGGCGCTTTTAAATCTCCAATAACATGTGCTTGTAGCGTCCATTGACGAGGCGTTGGCCGACTATCTATTACCCGAAACGGCGCAATATTCGCAGCATCACGGCTTAAAATTTGAGTCTTAGCTTTTGGCGTGCGTTGTGACCATTGAAAACTTTCAGGAACATCGATTAATTTTAAACTACCGGTCACATTTACTTGCAACTGAAGATCAGTTGAACCTGCATCACTTAATGAACCATCCGTATTTTCTCGCACAACGTGAATCTGATAAATTTGAGCTCCATAGTCGACTCCTCGCTTTGGTAACTGTATGGTCTGCTCTTTCCATGTGGCTGAACCATCGCCCGTATTAACCTTACTCGTTTTAACGATTTGCTTATTTGCATCTAAAAGTTGAAAATTCAATTGCTCATTGGGATCATTATCTTGCCAATAAAAGGTAAGTTCTTGACCATCCGTTTGTTGTAAATCATACATATCAATATCAAAGTTTTTCGTGGTTTGGACAGAATCACTGCTCCAACTCAACTGCGTGGGCTGATTTTTTTCGCCGACTAATTTTATCTCTTTAGCGGTTTTTAACGCATTTTTTTGGTCAGTGCTAAAGTCTGTTCCATTACGTGAAAAACCACTTGTATTTAATATCCAGCTATCGTTCGTATTTTGTTTCGTTAATGCTGGCTTAGTTTGATTGATATATACGCCATAGCCGTCTAATGGCGGTACAAAATCCGTAAAATCAATTCCTCCAACTAAACCAATCGGTCCAGTACTAGATACACCTTGCCCCGACCATGTCACATCTTGAACATTATCTAACTTGATGTTCCCGCTTGAACCGCCAAAAAAGTTATTACCTTGTTTCGTGTTAAACAAGCTACTTGATCCAGCACCTAAGTTAACTTGTATGTTACTAAATTTATTTTCATTTTTGGTTTGTAGACTAATGTTTGCATTTTGTCCAACCTGAATCTGTGGTTTTAAATTATCTTGGTAAATTAAGCGGCCCAGGGTTCCAGCCGCTAACGAATCTGTTTGCTTAATATTTAGCTGTGCGCCGGACCCAAGATTGAATATTGGAGTGCTTTCTGAGGAATACAAAAAGTCATGTCTCGTTGTAATATTTACTTTTGCATTAGTTTCAACATTAAAACTTAATGCTGTATTTGTAGCCCAAATAAATCCTAAATTAGTGTTATTTTGATCCACAATAGTAGTTTGACTGTTCGCTTTAAAAGTGAATTTATGCGCTTCCGCAAATTCTTGTGAGTTTAATCCCCCCATCATTTGAAAATTATTCGTTCCGCTAAAGATAATCTGATTCTCAGCAGCTGGTAGATAAAAAGGCTGAGCACCTAAATCCGAATAATAGCCAACATTTTCCACTTGTAAGGTCAGACCTCTTTTTCCATTTTGCGGAGCAATACCATAATAATTATTGGCATTATTTAAAATATTTAACCCTAGATTACTTTCTCGGCCAAAATTAATATTTTTATAATGAATTTCAATATCATTTGCGTTAAAATAAACCCCTTGTGTTTGCAAAGTTCCATTAAATAAAACCGTATGTCCCATACCATTAATCACCACTGAATGATTCACCGGAAAACCCTCAACCCCGTAATTCAGGTCATTTTTTAATTGTATTTCAGTCACGTTCGGGTCAGCTAGAGCCGTTCGATATTCTGAATTCGAAGTTACTTCTTTCACATCCGCTGCCATTGAATCAAAACTAATTAATTGCACACCGATGAAGCAAAGTAAGATTAAAAAGCCGGTTTTTAAATGAAAATCTGTTACTTGCATCGCTTTGCTCCTTTCAGCCTATTGAAAACGTTTTCACTTTCTTTTTATTTATTTTAACTGATAATCATACTCAATAGCAATACTTTCTTTAATGTTTTCACTTGTAATTTTTATTCAATTCTCATTTTCTGCTTGTAAATGCTGATTTAAAGCTTTTTTGAAACGCAAAAAAGCATCAGCTATTCGCTGATGCTTTATTAATCTAATTCTACAAATTAACTTAATATCTTTTTACTTTCATCAATTACCAGAGGCATTGGTGCAATCTCATGTGGTTTTTCAAAATGGTAACCTTGTTGCAAACAAACTTGCTTTTGCAGCAAACAATCAACGATATCTTGATTTTCAACTCCTTCTACCACTAGGTCTAGATGTCGATTTTTGGTAATGCTAATCAATAATTCTAAATTTAATTTCAAAACGTCTTGATTGAGTAATTTCCGAACATGCAATAACGACCATTTAATCCGCTTAACATATTGGACAATCAATAACATATTCCCAAGTGAATTATTTCCTTGTCCAAAATCATCAAACGCGACCTGATAACCCATATCTTGCAATCGCGCGAAAGCCTCAACGTTCAAGCCGTTTGCATAAGGCTTTGAACGGTGCTGCGCTGGTAATTCCGTAATCTCAATCCATAGACGCGCATGGACGTTTGGTACAATTTGAGCTAGCATTTCTAGCATTTCAAAAGTCGCCTCATACTCTAACTCTTGTTGATCCAAATTAAATGAAAAAATATCATCTAAATTAGCTTTCAAAATTTGTGGCAACACTTGCAATACGATTTCCATATAATCTTTATGGTTTTTTTCATCACTAATCATCTTTAAATATTGCGTTTGTGGAAAGCCGGGTGCTTGATGGCTACGTAAAAGCAGTTCATATTCTGAACTTGAACCGTCTATCTCTAAGTTAACAATTTTTTGAGCTACAAAATAGAAATCGTTCATTATTACTGTAATCCTTCCCCATTCTTTTCTTTTTTCGTCATATTACACTAGATCAGCAATATATTATTAATTATACTTCCGCGTCCAGTTAGACGTTGTCAAAGCGTGTTTACCTTCATTTTTAGAAGTATACAAGTATGAATCAACCCGCCCATACAAATCCAGTGCTTTGGCATCTTCTAACTTTTGCTCTGAAACACCAGCGGAAACCGTCACATTTAATACTGTATTATCCTTGGCAATTGGTACTCGAACTTCTTCAATATGTTGCATGATAATCTCGGCTGCTTCAACCGCTTCCATTTCCGTTTTATTGCGAAAAATAATCCCAAACTCTTCCCCGCCTAACCGAAATAGTTGCCCGGATGAATTCGTTTCAATTAAAGTACTTTGAACTGAGGACGTCACTTGTTTTAATACTTCGTCTCCCACTAAATGTCCATACGTGTCGTTAACTTGCTTGAAGTTATCAATATCAAATAATAATAATGACCATGGAATTTGGTTATTACTAAAAGCATCAAAGACCTCGTTAAATACACTATCAAATGATTCACGATTATAAGCGTTCGTTAAAAAGTCACGCCCGATATTCTTTTGCAAAGTAATATAGTGTTTCCACATGCGGCGAACAAAAATATTTAAAATATGAATAACACCCATAAAAATAATAAATTTGGTAATAAGTGCTAGGTATTTAGCCACTGTGATATTTGGGTATAGCAATGAAAGCATCATCCACCAGGCATTAGCGTATAACAAAATCATTGCCAAGTATTTCCATGGGTGGTCAATAATGGAGTCAGCCCTTTTTTGAATATATGCTGAAATCAATATTACCGCAATCGCACCCAATACCGCTAAGGCAAAACGCCCCACACTCGGATGTTGCATATTAACAAAGTAGATTAACAAACCCACCGCGGTTAACCCCTCAAACACTAACTGTACACGATTTTTGAGGATGAACAAAAAATATAAAAAGATTATTAATTGTAAATTAGTTTCTGTAAGCGCCAATTGGTTATTATTCATCATAATTAAGTAAACTTGTAAGGTTAGGACCGCCATCAGGGGGACCGCTCCTAGTAACCAATTCATTGTATTCGAAGAAACGCGCATTCTTAATCGTTCTTGCATGAAAACAGACAATAACAAACTAATGGCTAAAATTCCTATCACTACAAAAAAACCTTCTAAACTACTCTGTTTGAAAACGTGTGTTAAAGCATCCCAATAATTATTTAAATATTGCATCAAAATGCTGTCTCCTCTTTTTCGCTTACTAATTTTTAGTCAGATAAATCCAACCGGTTAGTCACTAGCGCAATGGGTTCAACGCCAGCAGGTTTAGCAAATAAATATCCTTGTTGATTGTTAATATTATTATCAAATAACCATTCTGAAATTTCCTGATCTTCCACTCCTTCAATCACTAAATTCAACTGATATTGTTGAGCAATTAAGTTCAAAAATTGGATCAAGTACTCCACTTCTTCTTTAGTCACTTTATTAATCACATGAATATACGACCATTTCATCTGTTTCAAATATGGAACTACGAGTAAAAGGTTACCGATTGAATTATTTCCTTGCGTAACGTCATCCAAAGACATCTGATATCCTAAATTACTAATCTTTTCAAAGGCTTGAACATTAATCGCCGTGCCATACTGTGTTTTTTGATCAAATGGAGGCAATTCAGTAATTTCAATCATCAAACGTAAACGCAACTTTTCATCGATGGCCGCCAACATTTTGAACGTATTTTCATATTCAAGTTCTTGTTGATCTAAGTTTAGCGCAAATCGTTGCTTAGGATTAATTTTCAAAATTTGCTGAACTTCATCTTGCAAAAATTCTAAATATTCATCGTGCTTTTCTTCAGATTGGATGTATTCAGCGTATTTTTGAGCTGGGAAACCAGGGACACTATGGCTCCGGAGCAACAATTCATACTCCGTTTGATTTTCATCCATTAAATTAACAATTTTTTGACCCACAAAATATAAGTCATTCATTTTAAAAACCCCATTTATCTATTTTATATATATTTTTAATAACTAATTGCACAAGTATAACCTAAAATAAAAGGGTTGTAAATATAGTCACAACCATCTTAACTTACCTTGTAATTAGCACTGCGACACCCATTCCACCTCCGACGCACAATGATGCAATTCCACTTTTTTGATGCTGGCGTTGCATTTCATAAATCAAAGTAACTAAAATTCGACTTCCAGATGCACCCACTGGATGGCCTAATGCCAAAGCGCCTCCATTTCGGTTAACCCGACTAGGATCTACTTGCAATCGTTGCATACTTGCCAACGATTGTGCCGCAAAGGCTTCATTTAATTCAAACGTGTCAATTTGATCGATAGTTAAGTGTTGCTCATCTAATAACTTCTCCACGGCGTAATAGGTACCTAAGCCCATCAGTTCAGGAGCAAGGCCCACCAGACTGGCAGCTTGCCATTCCGCCAGCGGTGTTAGTTGTAATTCTTTTAATTTGGACTCACCCACTAAAATAACTGCAGCAGCTCCGTCGTTAATTCCGGAAGCATTACCAGCTGTCACCGTGCCATCTTTTTGATAAACGGGCTTTAGGGCAGCCAATTTAGCTAACGACGTATCGGCCCGAGGCGCTTGATCCGTTTGGACTTGCGTCACCTTGCCTTTAGCATCCATAACTTTTACCGGCGCGATTTCATCATCAAACCGCCCCGCTGCTTGAGCTGCAACTGCCTTTTGATGACTTTCTAAAGCATATTGATCCATCATAGCCCGTGAAATATGATCCGTTTTGGCCACATTCTCAGCCGTAATGCCCATATGAAAACCGCCGTTCGCATCTACCAAAGCATCGGACAAAAGCGTATCTTTTAATTGACCATCCCCCATGCGGTAACCGAACCGAGCTTGGTGTAGGACATACGGTGCTTGGGACATGCTTTCCATCCCCCCGGCAACCACTACCTGCGCCTGCCCACTTTGAATCAAGGAAGCAGCTAAATTAATACTCGACAAACCAGACCCACAGACATCATTAATAGTAATGGCCGGTACTGTTACTGGTAGCCCGGCTTGACGGGCCGCTTGGCGCGCCGGGTTTTGACCTTGCCCCGCTTGCAAAACATTGCCCATTAAGACCTGATCAATTTGATTCGCCTCTAGACGGCCTTGTTGTAAAACAGACTGAATCACCGTTGCGCCTAAATCAACTGAACGATTTTGCGCCAAAGTACCTCCAAATTTACCAATGGGTGTACGTTTAGCCGCCACAATAAATACTCTTTCCATGCTATTCCCCCATCACTCTCCGACTTGATTATCAATCCTTATCTTGTTCTATAGACTTTCACTTAAATAAAAACCATGCCTAATTAAATTACCTATCCAATTGAATAATCTACCCCATAAAGTTTAAACATACTTATCATTATACTATATGCTCTAGAATCTACTCAAATATCTCCGCTTGTAATGCGGTCGTTTTCAAAAATCTCATTAAAAAATGCATCCCCAGCTATCTGCAGGATGCATTACTTTATTTTAATTTTAAACATCTGATTCAACAACTGCCTGGCCTTGATACATCTGACCTTCCACGGCTACATCTATTTTTGTCAGCGATACCGGCGTAGAGACTTGTAGCAGCAATTGATGCGTTCCATTATGTGGAACTACCCCCACATAAGCAACATCATTGAGCATCATTTGCACTAAGTCACCTGCTTGAAAATCACCTTCCAATAGAATTGATTGCTTATGGTCCTGGTCATGATACAATCCAACCATTTGCACCGGCGTTACTCCATTTGCTTTGTTAGTTGCCAAGGACTTGGTAACTGCCATTGACTCAGCTTGGTTCGTTGTCGCATAAGCCGTTATTGGCTGAGTAACCGTAAAGTTAAAAGCCATTGCGGCCGTTGCTAACGAACTAGTCATGAATACTTTTGTTTGAAATTTCGGCTTTGGTTTCACTCGTTGTTGATTGGTCATAATCCAGGCTCCTCCTTTGGAATAAGCTTATTATGTCAATTCAACGATAAAACAAACTTAATAAACGCGTTTTTAACGTATTATATTGATAATCTGTCATTTCATTTGTTGATAATTGATGAATATCTAACTGAGACTGTATTAATTCATCTTGTTTTTTCTTTTCCAGGGCTTCTAAGGTCTTCGTTGGTTTAAGCTGTAGTTGAATTCCTTTATTCTGATTCGATAATTGATTAATTTTAAAATTAACAAATTCTGCGCATTACTTTCAATTCCACACTTTGTCTAAAGATTCATTTCCTCCAATAGTTGATACTCCCAAAAGTTTCAGTTTCTCTGGATGAGCTAATGCTGTCAAAATAGCTAATGCATCATCATGTCCTGAGTCACAATCAATCCAAATTTTTTTAACCATATCGATACCTCTCCTGATTCAATCTTTATTCAATCTTTCTATCTTGAATTAACACCCTCATTATAAAATATGGTGGAAAGATTTTAATACGCCAAATGTCCGAATAGTTGAATGCGCTTTCACGTTCGATTTGAGCGTATTCATACTTGTTGGACTTAAATTGTAACTTCGTCATATAAAAAACACCCATCCTTAGTGCGGTGTACCCAAAAAGTTAAAGTAATATATTTTAGCCG
>NZ_JBJJNY010000012.1:0-39746 GCF_045504165.1 Weissella kandleri
TGTTATCTCGTTGAGACAACTTTTATATAATACCAAGTAGCCAACCAGAAGTCAACCCTTTAATATTTTTAATTTATCAACCAAGAACGTTTTGTTCGTAATCGACTTAATTAATATACAACATCCCCGAATGTTCGTCAACTCCTAATATTAAAAGACTTACCCGAACAATTCCCTATGTTTCATAGTATCAAATAAAAAACGCGTCCGAGGCTTTCCCCAAACACGTTTCATACTTGATNATTAAAAGACTTACCCGAACAATTCCCTATGTTTCATAGTATCAAATAAAAAACGCGTCCGAGGCTTTCCCCAAACACGTTTCATACTTGATTATAATATACCTAAACCTATTTATCGTGATCTGAGCCATGCCCATTGAGAATAGATTCAGGGGTCGCGATGTCCGTTGAATTTGTGTTATCTTCACCGTCTTGCTTATTTTGCCGGTCGCCCCCTAATTCAGGCGCATCCGTTTGATAAGCAAAAATATTACCATCGTTTTGAGCAGCGACACTTGTCTTATCTTTTTGACTATGCTTTAGCTTCTTCATACCAACGCTCTTCTTATATGATAAGTCCTTGGTTTTATTCTTAGGTACATCTTGCTTGTCTAAGAATCGTAATAAGTTTCCCTGCACAATTTTATCCGAACTTCTTAATGAAGTTTCGACATATTTATTAGCTGCATCGATGGCTACCTTAGCTCGTGGATCACTCTTTGGATCAATCTTAGTTCCCGTTGCAGTAACATAATAGTTTGATCCGTATTTGGTGTACTCACTACTTACCCAATTTCCGTTGCGGAACGGTACAATTTGTTTATTTTGAGCTGACAACAAGTCTTGACCAAAGCCAACCAAATGCGAATCTTGAATTCCCAAAAGACCTAATAAGGTTGGCATTACATCAATTTCACCACCATAAGTATGATTAATACCACCTTGCATCCCTGGTACTCGAATCATCAAAGGTACCTTCTGCCAGTTCGTTAAGTCCAAAGGTGTTAAGTCCTTCTTACCAATCAGCTTAGCAATCGCATCCTTATGGTTATCTGAAATTCCATAATGATCACCATACAAAACAATCATCGAATTATCCCACAAACCACTGTCTTTTAAGTTTTGTTCAAATTCGCCAAAAGCCTGATCGAGATACCGCGCCGTTTGTACATAGCCATCAACAGTCTTATCATCCGTATTAGTCTTATTAATTGATATATTTTTATCATCAAGGTCATATGGATAATGATTAGTAACTGTTATGACCTTCGAATAAAACGGCTGAGGTAACTGCTGCATATAATTAGCCGTATCCTTCAAGAAAATCTTATCCTTCATTCCATAACCGACATTATAATCGGGATTGTCAGCATTCTGATAATAAGCTTTCGAGAAGAAATAATCATAACCCCAATTTTTATAAGTATTATCTCGATTCCAAAATGAGCCTACATCCCCATGGAAAGCTGCTGAAGTATAATTACCTTCTTGTTTCAATAAGGCTGGCATCGCTTGGAATGTATTATTGGTTCCATAATTGGTCATGGCTGACCCAGATGAAGTTCCAAAGAGCGAAGTTTCAAGCATCAACTCCGCATCAGCCGTCTTACCTTGACCAACTTCATTATAGAAATTATCAAAGGCCGTTGTATTTTGATCATGATAAAAGGCATTTAAATTCGGTGTAACTTCTTGCCCCTCCCACCGATAATCTAGAAGGAATTGTTGAAATGATTCCAAATGGAAGATAATTACGTTCTTCCCCTTCGCTTGACCATAAGTCGCGCTGTTGGCCAAAGTTTTATTCTCATTCACAAATTGCTTAATTTGGTCCAAATCAGAAGCCTTCGCTTGTTTAACTTCATTTGCCTGTTCATGCGTCTTAACTAAATTATAAGCTGCATATTCATTTAAGCCTAAATACTTAACAATATAATTGTTATCAAATGTCCGCGTTAACAAACCTGAACGATCCTTAGAAGCAACCCCAAAGAATGCCCCCATTAAAACAATTCCTAAAATCGTTGTTAACATTGCCACCCGTCGTGGAACGCGCATCGGATCAATTTTAATCCAATGAACCGCCAATAAAATTATTAAAATAATAATATCCAAAAAGACTAAAAAATCAGTTGGCTGAATAATTCCATTAATCGCTTTTTCCAAACTTAAAGAACCACTCGTTTTTGCGATATTTAACGAGATAAAATCTGTAAATTCACGATAATAAAGCATGTTGGCAAACAACCAAGCACTTTGAATAAAATTCAGCAAAATCATCAACCAGTAAGCAATACGACCCCGGAAATACAAAGCGATTCCAAATAAAACAATTGCGGTTGGTAATGGATTAACTACTAACAAAAATTGTTGAAGTACTCCTTTTGCCCCTAAACTAAAGGCCGTTTGATATGCCCAGTACGTTTTTAAAGTAATTAAAAAAACGGAAAGTATAAAAAAGCCAACGACGGAATTAAAATCCGGCCACCACTTTTTAAGTTTAGTCATAACACGTTGCATGACATTCTCCTTCAAATCATATTTAAATTAAACATATTACAGTATACAAGATTTTTAATCAATTAACTTAATCTCACCTTAAAAGGCCAATTTAAAAGCAGCAATACACTCATATATTTCTACTGCCAAAGCATTTAAATCATCAAAAACAAAACGTTGACGACTGCCATTTTCAAACAATCCGTAAACATCATCTACTTGATCATATGTGACCGTAACCACGTTCACCCCGTATAAATCAAAATTTCGGACTTGAAAAGGACCTGTTGCATCATTTCGCATTGCATTCAAACGCTGCACAATTTGCACTAACTCATTCTGCATTTTTTCTTCCTATCCCCGGTAAATTAAATGCCAAAATTCCTGCAAACATTCCAAAATAATACGTAATTAAGCGCCAAATTAACATCGCTAAAACTAGCGCCCCCGAATTAGGCAGGAAACTGGCAAATAACATTGAGAAACCAGCTTCGGCGCCACCAAATCCCCCAGGAATCGGGAACAATGATATCACCATAACAATCAAGATATGTAAAGCCATCACAAACACCAAATTAGCATGGGCTTGTCCTAATGCCAACAAAATGAAATATGGAATCGCATAATAAAATAGCAGTTGCAAGAAAGTGGTTAAGACTGCCTTCCCAAGCGTTTTAAAATCATGCCCCATTCGAACACTTTCTTCGTGAAAATTATCCATTTTGTTTTGCAAGCGACTCAACCAATCAGCATAGCGTTTAGAACTAAACCATTTCACCGGAACAAGGCATAATCGCGCTAAACGATCGGTCAAAGCCGGCCAATACATCACTAATAGTAATGAGCTAACTACAAACAAATGAATCACAAAGCCAAATACCACTAGCCAAGCCATTTGATGCAAGTTCGCTTGTAAATAATTATAACCAATAATTAAAGCCCCGATAAAATTAACAACAATCATCGCTTGGTACACAATAAATTTCATTAATAAAATCGAACTAGCCCGCCCAATATCGATTCCTGCACGAACTAGCATAATTAACTGCATTGGTTGTCCACCACTCGAAAAAGGCGTAATTCCATTCCCTAATTGTTCAACCAAGGGCACCCTAATGGCATTATCCCAACTAATGGTTTCTTGTTTTGAATCAACAAATATTTTGACAACCACCGCTTCAAGAAGCAAGTAAATCACCATGGCCAACACGGCAACTAAAACCCAACCCCACTTAAGAGTAGCGAGCGAACTTTGTAAATCTGCAGTATTGACGCCCCGCATCGACCACCAAAGGATGCCGCCACCCAATAGCAGCATGATAATAAACACCCATGTATTTTTTCGTGACATTTACTATTTTCTCCCTTTTGCCGCCTGTTCAGGATAAAAGGCTGCCCAAATTTGACCAACATTTTGCTTAGAATAACGCTTCGAAGCGTCCCGCGCCGCATCACCCAATTCTTGGCGCAAGGATTCATCTTGTGCCAAACGATTCAACTGTACTTGCATATCATCACGATCTGTCGCCGGCAAATAATATCCGGCTAAAATAGATTTGTACAAATCTAAATCACGTAATACCGTTGGAACCCCAGCACTAAAAGCCTCCAAGGCTGACATCGGAAAAAGCTCATTATAGCTAGGCAATAAAAAGACATCGGCTAAATTATAGTAATCATTCATCGTATCGCGTTCAACAATTCCTGGAAAATGTAAGTTTTTCGGCGGATTATCGACAATTTGTTTAAGTTGCTCATAGCCAGCGGTAATATTTCCAAATGAAAACCCACCTGCCCAGATAAATTGCCATTGTGGATTTTGTTTAGCTAATTCGACAAAATCAAGCACGCCCTTTCGCTCCTGCACTTGTCCCACCCCTAAAATAATAAAATCATCAATTTTAAAGCCAAGACGCGTTCGAATGGCTTGCTTCTCAGTAGGGCTTTTCTTAAAGAAGCTTTCCTTTGCGACAAAATTAGGGATGTACTGAATTTTTTCTTCTGGAATTCCATAATTAGCCAATTTCGGAATAAAAGTCGGATTCACCACCACGATTTGATCCATTCGTCGGTAAAACGCAATCACATACTTATAAAATATTTTTTTGATAGGTCCCCATAATTGAACGGAGCCTTCCAACGTCTCCGGCAAAAAATGTACATAACCCACTTTTCGACCACGACCGGGTAAAAAGGTGCTCAAATAAAATTGTAAGTCGATAGTATGGTAATGACTGACATCCGTACGTCCTAATCGGTTAAACCGCAATTCAAATCGATCTGCATACTGCGTTTGTAATAAATTAATTAATTCGCGATAAGCTGAACCAACTCCCTGACCAGGGACTGTTTCTGCTGATGAGAACATCGTTATTTTCAGCATTATTTATCCTTTCTAAACCATGACGGCCGTTCGAAAATACGAGCATATTCCGCATCGGAATCGGCAATTTCGTCCAAATCTTCTTCATGATACACTGCAATTGCCTCTTGATAAAAAGCAACGATGCGTTTTCCAAACGTCCGCTCATCAATTTCATGCAAAATTTTCTGGCGTACAGCCGGATTACCAACCGTTTGCTGATTTTGCATCGCTAACAAATAAGCTTTGAGTGGCTGTGTCAATTCATCAGGTGTATCAACTAAAGTTCCGACATTCGGGTCTGTCACAATTGTGTCCAAATAGGGACTGTGCATCGCAACGACTGGCGTATCTGCCGACATCGCTTCAATATACGTAAGCCCCTGAGTTTCACTTTCTGATGCCGAAATAAAAACATCGGCTAAACAATAATAACTATATGCCTCTTCATGCTCCACATAACCCGTAAAAATAACTTGATCCATAATTTCCAAGGCGGTTGCATGGTTATGAATGGCCTCTTCCGCTGGTCCATCCCCCGCAATAATTAAACGTGCCTTGGGCAAGTCCGCTAAAATTTCAGTAAAGCTTTCTAAAACCGCTTCAATATTTTTTTCAAAGGCAATTCGTCCTAAATAAAGCACAACTGGGCTATCAGCATCGATTCCCAAATGTTTCCGTAAAACTGCACTTTGATCCTCATTCGCATCATGCGCTACTTTCACCCCCGTCGGGATAATCTCAATGGGCACTTTAATCCCATAATCTAATAATTGGGTCCGCGTTTGCTCGGAAGGAGCCACAAGCCCGGTTAACCCATGGGTATAACCCCGTAAGATAACTTTAACACTCCCCGGCTTAATAATCCGCCCATTAAAGATATAATGGGTATAATCTTCATAATTTGTATGATAGGTATGTACAACCGGAATATGTAAATTCCGTGCGACAGACTTACCAAAAAGTCCGAGTGAAAATTCAGTCTGCGTATGAACAATATCTAAATTTAATTTTTTAGAAATTTCTTGCGCCGCAATTGCCCCGCGATAAGTCACACGTCGTTCTTTAAATCCAACGAAGGGCACACTCGCAAAACGGTACACATTCGGCTCAGCCACATTTTCAGGAACATTGGGATCAGTAGACGTAAAAATATATACCTGATGACCAAGGCGTTCCAACTGATTTTTTAAAGTTTCAATTGATGTTGCAACCCCTGACAGCTGCGGTAAATATGTATCTGTAAAAATTCCAACATTCATATCTGAATCCTCCATTGCGCACGCTAATTATCTTTCCATCATAACAAATTTAAGTTCTGATTTCACGGTTAACGTCTGTATTATCCCCTGCTAAGCTTAACGTTAAGTTTAAATTCAAAAAAAACGGTCAAAATTGACCGCCTTTGCTTAATTTTCTCATTATTTTGAAAACAACTTAAGAAAGTTGATTTTCTTGCAGGACCTTATTAATCACCGCGTCCATCTCAGGTGTCTTCGTCCATTCAATCCATTCCGGAATGGCAACTTGCGAATAGATATGAAAATTATCATTCACATATTTTTCGTAGGTTTCCACATTTCGTGAATGCGGGATATTAATTTTCATAATCCGAACTTCTCTAATCATACCTTGTTCGGCGGCATATTCAGCCTGACCATTATGCAACAAGTTCCCGATTTCACGGTACTTTGTGCCATCATTGCGTGTAATTTCCTCAACGATATCAAAGGTCTGATAATCTGCCATTTTATTCCACTCCAACTTCAGCTTTCACTACATCCACAATCTGGTCAACATAATCACTAACCGCTTCCGGTGTTGCTGCTTCCGCCATCACGCGCAAAAGGTTTTGGGTTCCCGAAGGACGTACAAGGACTCGACCATCATCACCCATCTCAGATTCAACTTCAGTGATAACTGATTGAATGGCCTCATTTTCAAGAGCCGCTTTTTTATCTCGCACCGTAAAGTTGACCAACTTTTGCGGATAAATGGTCACCTCGTCTGCCAATTCAGAAAGCTTTTTACCTGTCGTCTTCATCACTGAAAGCAATTGCAGAGCAGTCAACATTCCATCTCCCGTTGTCGCCCAATCCAAGAATACCACATGACCAGATTGCTCACCACCAACGTTATAACCGGATTTCAACATTTCTTCAACTACGTACCGATCACCAACGGCCGTCTTAACCGATGTCATCCCATTTGCTGCAAGCGCTTTATACATTCCAATGTTAGACATCACCGTTGTAACTACTGTATCTTGTTTCAACCTTCCGTTGTCATGCAAAAACTTCCCGGTAATAAACATAATTTTATCACCATCAACGATCTTCCCATTTTCATCAACCGCAATCAACCGATCACCGTCTCCGTCAAAAGCCAATCCAACTTGCGCTTGTTGTTCAACAACAAACTTCGCTAACGCTTCGGGATGCGTCGATCCAACCCCTTGGTTAATATTTAATCCATCAGGGTTGGTGGCCATCGTAACAAAATCAGCTTGTTCATCGGCAAATAGGCTTGAAACCAAGCCACTGGTAGCGCCATTCGCTGCATCAATCGCAATCCGCATTCCTGATAAATCAGTTGGAATGGTCGTTTGCAAAAAGGCTAAATATTTTGAGGTTCCCACTGGGAAATCAGTCACCGTTCCCAAACCGTCGGCTGAAGGACGGGGAAGTGCATCTTCTGATTGATCCAACAGCGCCTCAATCTCACCTTCAATTTCATCTGATAATTTAAAGCCATCCGCTCCAAATAGCTTAATTCCATTATCTTCTGCCGGATTATGTGAGGCCGTAATTTGTGCCCCAGCATCGGCTTGATCAGCTCGAACTAAGTAAGCAACCCCTGGTGTAGAAATTACGCCTAATTTCAAAACCTCAATTCCAATTGAAAGGAAACCTGCCACCAAAGCACTCTCTAACATTTCCCCCGAAATCCGCGTATCGCGTCCGACTAAAACGCGTGGGCGCCGTCCCTCAGCATGTTTCGTCAAAACATATCCGGCAAACCGGCCCACCCGAAAAGCTAGTTCAGGGGTTAATTCTTGATTGGCAATTCCTCGCACGCCATCAGTTCCAAAATAGTGTAATTCTGTCATAGTCTTACTCCTTTAGTTTAATTATAATATTCATTACTTTAGCAATTAAGATGCATTAGGGGTGATGGTCACCACAATATTACCCGGATCAATTGAAACCCCATCTGGTACTGGTAACTTCACATTTTGCGTGGTCTCTACATTGATGTTAGACAAGTCAACGGGAACATCGATACTCTTAATGCGGCTAATTTGTTCCGCATCACCACTAATTTTAGCCTCATTGACATCCGCCGTTACTGAAAATTGACTGGTGTCACCATTTTTGGGCTTTAAATTAATTGGAATTTGTTTAGTCCCTTTCCCAGCTGTAATAGGAATTTTAACATAAGCTTCAGCAGGCGAAATGGTTACATCCACCACGTTACCGTTACTATCAACCGCTTGTAAATTCACCTTTTTACTAATCGTGCTCTTGGTATTAGAATCCAATTGAACATTAGCCACAACCTTAGCCACAGAAGCCACTGCCTTTGGTGAACCAATTACCTGCGCACTCGTGACACTTGAGGTCACATCGCCCACTTCATAGCCGTCTGCAATTGCTGTCTTATTATAAGTGGTTTGGACATCAAAATTCTTCACCGCCCGGCGATAAATATTAACATCCACCGTTTCTTGACTCAATTTATAAGCTAAATCTTTATTCAAACCACTCACTTTCAAAGTGATTTTATGTGGCCCTTCCGACAAACCTTTTAAATTTGCATAGACTTGGAAGTTTTTCGTATTAACGGCTGTTGTCACCAAAGCGGAAGAACCGGTTAACTTCGCATCCACCATTTCCGGTACCCCAGTCACAATGTATTCATTCATATCAATTCCTGATAACTGCACTGGAACGGTTGTGGTCATCGTTTTTTGCATCCCAATCCCCACAATCCCCGCAACGTTTTGCTTCGTATCACTAACTCTCGTAGTTTTACTAGGAGTGGTTCCATCAACATACGCAGCCAACAAAATCGCCATGATTAATGAAAATACTAAATAAAATAATTTTTGTCGATTCATTCGAAACATCTTAATGCTCCTTTCGCTTAAACCATGAAGCAAAGAAAAGCCGGTCAGCCCACGATGTTTTCTGCTCATCGCTAACTAGATGCACTTCCAAGTACTTCAAAAAATCTTCATGGGTTAAATCTTGCATTAGTTCTGAATTTCGCGTAATGGTGATGCCTCCGGTTTCTTCCGAGACAATAATCGTTAATGCATCCGTTACTTCCGAAATTCCGACCCCCGCACGATGCCGTGTTCCCAAAGCCTTGGGAATTGTTGGATTATCTGACAATGGCAAATAGGCTGCCGCAACTGCGACCCGGTCATCTTTAATAATCACCGCTCCATCGTGTAATGGTGTATTAGGAATAAAGGTATTAATTAACAACGCACTTGAAACTACTGCATCAATTGAAATCCCGGTTTCGATGTACTCCTCTAACCCGGTATCCATTTCAATGGTAATCAAAGCCCCAATTTTACGTTTCGACATATATTGAACCGCCTCATCTAACTGTTCAACTAATCGCATTCCTTCTTGGTTGCCTTGCATTTTAAAGAACTGCGAACGTCCTAAATGCTCCAAGCCTCGTCGAATTTCGGGCTGGAACACAATGACCAACATAATAGCTCCCCAGTTAATAATTTGATCTGTTAACCATGAAATCACGGTTAAACCGACATACATGGCGACTAATTTAACGATGATTAAAACGGCCACCCCGCGAATTAACGTAAAGGCCTTGGTCCCCTGCATCAACCGCATTAATTGATAAAAGATATACCATACTAAGATAATATCCAGTAACCGAACAAAATTAATGCTACTTATAAATGTTGAAAAATTCATGCGTTCCTCCTAGCGTATTTCATCGGCTAATAACCCTGCCTCCGTGTAATTGATGGTTTGTCTTAGTTGGAGTGCCATCTGAAAGCTAATAAAATGAGCATCTAATAGATGCTGAATCGCTTCCCGTTGAGCCGTCAAACCTGCCATTTCCACAATTAATTGTTCTTGCTGGGCTTTTTGATCCCGTTTAGACCAAGAAACTTGAACCATTTGCAAATTATACTCGTAGGCTACCATCACATTATGCACAACTTGCTGATTTCGTTGCAAGTACTTTTTAGGCTGGGCTTCCACATACTTTTTAGCGGCAGCTAAACCTGCCTCATTTTCCGCCTGCTGCGCGCGTTTCATTTGCCTGCGAATCGTTTGATCATCTTCGTCAGTCATCCAAATCCGAATCGCTCGAAACATCACTAATATCAAATGTTGCAGTCGAGCGCCAAATTTTAAATAACCATGCCGCTTCACCATTTGTTCAAGATTATCTTGAATTCTTGCAATCCGCTGGGCTTCATTAGAATAAACAAAATCAGAAATTTGTTTGCGCTTCAGCAATTGTTTCAATACGTCATTTTCAGCTTTTAAGCAAATTTGTCGCAATTGTACTTCAGCTTCTAACATGGGATTGAGCATTTCCGTATTCATATTTTCTAACTGCAACTGCCTAATTTTAGTCTGATAACGGGCTAGAACCGCATAAACTACATTTTGATTATCAATATTGCGAGCTTGTTCTAATTCACGCACTGCCGACTGCAAAATATAAATCTGTGCCCGTGGCTCCGTCATGTGCTGCACAACCCGTTTAGTCTTTTGAGGTTGTGATTTTTGCGTTTGCCTTGCTAACAACGGAACTCCTACCAAGGCCATCAATAGTGAAATAATGATGACCGTCGCCGCAATAAATAATACAATACCGCGGGCCGGAAATGGCGTTGAACCATCTGCTAGTACAGTTGGAATCGATAAAACCCCAGCCATCGTCACGGCTCCTCTTACTCCTACCAGACCAGACATGACCGCCATTTTGAAATCAGGGTGTTCATCTTTATTTTGATAGTAGCGCCACCATTGATTCAAATAGGTCCAAATCACACGGATTGCAAAAATTACCATCCACGTCATCATGGCATACCAGAACAACATAGGTAAGGCGAGCTTCCCAGTTACACCTACAAAAGCTCCCATTGCTACTGGTAATTCAATTCCTAACAGGACAAAAATAATCCCATTCAATAAGTATCCTAGGATATCCCAGGTTTGATGCCCAACCATCTGAATTTCACCAGTGTAGTTCACATTATTTTTAGTATTTAAGTTTCCAATCACTGCACCAACCACAACCGCAATAACTCCGGATGTATGAAAATGTTCTGCCACTAAGTACATCATCAAAGGACTAAAAATCTGCAAAACTACTACAAAAAAAGCGTCATGAATCCGCCGACTAGCAATGAATTCCAGAATAGTATTAAACAAAATCGCCAGCGCTGCGCCAATTAAGGCTCCAATTAACGAAGTATAAAAGAATTCGCCCGTTGCTTGCCAGACAGAAAAAGTTCCCGTCACAGTCGCTGCTAACGCGACTTTAAAAATTACTAGTCCACTGGCGTCATTGATTAAACTTTCACCAGCTACTAAATGCAATAAGCGTTCCGGCAATTTCGTCCCTTGCGCAATCGCTTGCACTGCAACTGGGTCCGTCGGTGACAAAATCGCCGCTAAAGCAAATGAAACTGCGAGGGATAATTCAGGCACAAGCGCATAGATGGCATAGCCCCCAATTAAAGTCGTAATAATAACTAGAATAATTGCATTACTAAAAATAGGTCCTTTTAATGCCCACATTTCACGTTTGGGAAACCGCCATGCATCTGAATACAACAATGGCGCCACAAAAATTAGCAGAAACCAACTCGTATCTAAGGTAATTTGTACCTTAAAAACCGTTGCTAAGAATACACCTAAGCCAATTTCAATCAAACTAACTGGTAAACCCCTAATTAAATGTGAAATTAAATTTCCTAATAACACAACCCCTAATAGGCCTATTCCGACCTCAACAAATTCCATCGCACTCCTCCGAAAATATTTATTTTCTCACTGCCATTGTCTATCTAATCACTTTTATCATCAACCCTTTGTTTTATTCACCTAAGATTCGGACTTCTGTCTCTAATTGCACACCAAATTTTGCTTGCACCACGTCCTGCACATGCCGAATCACCTGAATATATTCATGAGCAGTTGCATGATTAACATTGACAATGAAACCTGCATGCTTTTTTGAGACTTGCGCACCACCAATAGTATATCCTTGTAAGCCAGCATCCATGATCAATTTACCGGCATAATACCCCTCTGGTCGTTTAAAGGTTGATCCGCAAGATGGGTATTCCAACGGTTGCTTGGCAGCCCGACGTGTATTGTAGTCTTCCATCTTAGCTTCAATTTCAGCATATTGACCTGGTGTTAATTTAAAAGTGGCATCTAAAATAATATCACCAGTCTCTTGAATTAATGAATGGCGGTACCCAAATTCTAATTCAATTCCTTGATAAGTTTTGATTGTTAAGTCTGGGCTTAAAACGGTCACTGACTGTAACCATTCTGCGACTTGTCCGCCATACGCTCCCGCGTTCATATAAACAGCCCCACCAACCGAGCCTGGAATACCGGCGGCCCATTCAATTCCACTTAACTGTGCTTTTAAAGCTGCCTGTGTAACCGCAATTAAAGCACTTCCCGCCTGGGCTGTAATAAATTGATGGTTCACCTTCACCTCGGTAAAATGCGTTAAAAAGATTACTAATCCCGGTAGACCAGCGTCACCAATCACCAAATTCGAGGCGTTTCCTAAAACCGTCACCGGCATATTATTTTCTTGCGCCACCAATAAAACATCTTCCAAAGCCGTCAAATCTTGGGGCCAAAAGACCCAATCTGCTACTCCGCCTACTTGCGTATTGGTGAATTCGGCCAAAGAAACCGCTTCTTGAATTTGATAGCCCGGAAATTTTGCTTTTAAATTTACCATGTTATTCTCCTAAATCATTTTGGCAAACGGTTTTACTTGTTCCACCCCAAATTGATCAACTTCTTGTAATAAGATTTGCGCCGCCGCCCGTGTATCATCCAAAGCATGATGATGATGTGGCAAAGAAATATTTAAAGTATCTGCAACTGTATTCAATTTGTGATTAGCTAAATTAGGGTACAATTTGCGGGATGTCTGGACAGTATCTAACGTTAAATAGTGGGGGGCTGGAATATGATAATTTTCTAGCGTCGCTTTTAACACCGCATTATCAAACGCCGCATTATGAGCGACGACTAACTGATCTGCAGTATAAAATTGTTTAATCACCGGCCAAACTTCTGAAAATAATGGAGCATCGACGACGTCCGCCGGATGAATACCATGGATTTTAATATTAAAAGGATTAAACTCCATTTGAGGATTCACCAAGGTATAAAATTCATCCGCCACTTGATCATCACGCACCACTACCACTGCCATGGAAACGGCACTAGCCCGTTTTGCACTGGCCGTTTCAAAGTCCATTGCAATAAAATTCATTTATGCTTCAACCTCCCAATCCATATCATAGGCCGACACTTGCTGGTGTTGCCCGTCTAAAACCAACTGCTCACTATTTGGAACCCGGACAAAGCCAAACTTAGCATAAAGCTTTTGCGCGGGCTGATTCCGTTCTTGCACGGTTAAGCGAACATGCTTAGCTGGTGAATAATTGGTCACCCAATCTAACGCTTCAGCCAACAAAGCTTGTCCCAAGCCCTGCCGTTGATAACGTGCTTGTACGACAACTCCAATTTCGAGCACACCTGCTAAATTAGGCCAAGGTGCTAACGTTACCATACCACCAACTTCATGCTTTGCATTGATTAACAGCAGCATTAAATAATCTTCGCGCCCCGCCATCTGTTCCAAGTTGCGACCTAATTGATCCGCCGTAATTTGCGCTAAATCTTGTTTTATGACAAAAAACGGGCTCTCTTGCTGAGCCTGTTTTAAAAATTGCAAAATGGCCGGTGCCTGCCGCGCTGTTGCTACCTCTAACCCAAAATCCATAATAGCTATCCAATCTGATTAACGAGTTTTTGCAGTCTTGGGGTTGAGCCTGTTAGCTCAATTTGACGCTGCTGACCACTTTCATCCCCAATGATTCGGCTAAGATTGACCGTAATAACAGCATCAGGTAATAAATTCATAATAAATTCAGGCCATTCAACTAAAGCTACTCCATCACCACCTAAATATTCTTCTAAACCGATTTCATCGGCGCCGCCTTCTTCACCTAAACGATAAACATCCAAATGATATAAAGGATACCGCGGCGTTTGATACTCGCGCACTAAAGTAAATGTGGGGCTTTTTAATGGACGTTTAATCCCCAACGCACGCGCAAAACCTTGCGTAAACGTCGTCTTACCCGCCCCTAAATCACCATTTAAAATAATTGTATCACCGACAGTCACCAATTGGGCCAGCTGCGCAGCGATTACTTGCGTTTCTTCAACTGTGTGTACTATTTTTTTCATAACATAATTATAGCATTTTAACTAAGGGGAACAAAGTATTCCCCATTAAAACACCTTCCTTCAAAATAACATCCACCATATGCAAAAAACAAGTTATCCCACTTGGAACAACTTGTTTGCAGTTGGCTAGAATATAAAACTTTACAAAATGAACTTACAAAGCTTGAGCCGCCGTAATAATTGCGGTCTTATAAACATCTTCTTCGTTAGCCCCACGTGACAAATCCGAAACCGGAGCAGCCAATCCTTGCAAAATTGGACCAATGGCTTCAAAGCCACCGAGACGTTGGGCAATCTTATAACCTATATTTCCGGACTGCAGATCAGGGAACACAAAGACATTCGCATGACCAGCTACCTTGGAATCAGGCGCTTTAGAAGCAGCCACACTTTCAACAAAAGCAGCGTCAAATTGTAATTCACCATCTAACACCAATTTAGGATCCATTTGATGGGCCAACTTAGTCGCTTCAACAACTTTATCCACTTGTGGTGCTTTAGCAGAACCCTTCGTTGAAAATGACAGCATTGCCACCTTGGGGTCAATCCCAAAAATCTTGGCGGTCTTGGCTGATTGAATGGCTACTTCAGCCATCGTTTGGGCATCTAAATCAATATTGATGGCCGCATCGGCGAAAATATACCGCTCATCCCCACGTTGCATCACAAACGAACCTGAAATCCGCTTTGAACCTGGAACAGTCTTAATAATCTGCAAAGCCGGCCGAACAGTATCCCCCGTTGGATGAGTGGCACCTGAGACCATTCCATCAGCTTTTTTCATATAAACAAGCATCGTTCCAAAATAATTAACATCTTGAAGCCACTTAGCTGCAGTTGAAGCATCTGTTTTACCATTCCGCCGTTCAACTAAGGCCGAAATCATAGTATCCATTTCCTTCACCGGATAAAACTTTGGATCAATAATTTGAACCCCCGTTAAATCATTTTGTTCCGCTTGCGCCACGGCTTCAATTTCAGCTTGGTCTCCCAACAAAATTGGTTGTACCAACTGATCAGTCACTAAACGAACTGCTGCTCCTTGGATGCGCTTATCTGCTCCCTCAGGAAAAACTAATGTCTTCCCTTGATTTTTTACTTGGTTTGCGAGTTGCTCAAAAAGTTCCATGTTTTCTCCTTTAATTCTGCCCATTTTATTTTATAATTAATGTTAGCGATTACAATATAATTATCGCAAAAATTAAAAATTTAACAAGCCCTTCCTTTTTAGCTAGCCCCAATTAATCATCGAAACGGCCTGCTGGTTTAAATAATGATTAGTCTGCGAAAAAGGCTGACTGCCAAAAAAGCCCCGATATGCCGCCAACGGACTTGGATGGGGCGCAGTTAAAATTAATTGCTGGGTATTTTCAATTAATGCCGCTTTTGCTTGCGCTGGCTTTCCCCACAACAAATACACGATGGGGCGTTTTTGCCGTCCTAAAATTGTGATTACTGCATCCGTCAATTTTTCCCAGCCTTGCTTAGCATGCCCATTTCGCACGCCGGCAGGAACCGTTAAAACTGTATTTAATAACAACACACCTTGTTGGGCCCAATCCGTTAAATCCCCATTAGTACGTAAAGGGGTCCCTTGATCTTGTGCTAATTCTTGAAAAATATTCCGCAAAGATGGCGGTAAACTTTGTCCTGCTGGCACTGAAAAGCTTAAGCCTGTCGCCTGGTGCGGATTGGGATATGGGTCTTGCCCTAATAAAACCACATGCGTTTGGGCCAAAGGAGTTAATGTAAGCGCCCGAAAAATTTGCGTAATGGGTGGGTAAACCACCCCATTTTGATAACTTTCCGTGATTAAATGATTGATACGCTGCCAGTCATCGGTATTCAACAGCATATCTAATGGTTTCCACCAATCAGTATTCCTTAATGTTTGTAAATTATCCATCTTGTCCTCATTTCCAAAGGAGTCTCTTTTATGCAAACTTTCTTAATTTACCCTTATTATACACGTCAAGGTCAGCAAACCTTCGCCATTGTGGACCAAAACCAGCAAATAAAATATTGGGTGACCCGCTATCAAACTTCTGGGAACTGTCGACTCAATAATACTCAAGCACAAACCATCGCCAGTATTTATGCCACTGACCACTACCTTTGGCCCAATTTTAAAATCCAAACGCAAGAACAAACGGTACGTGGTTACAACCTCAGTCCCTCCAATCAACCATTTTACTTGATACGGCGTTGGGGTTGGTGGATTCGTTTAAAGCCCCAAGCACAAATTTATCATTTTTATCGAGGCTTCCATCTTATTGCCAGCGCTGAACCTAATCCCCACGGAGTTTTACAAGTTACGTTGCATCAAAATACGCCTTTGCCAACCATTTTTATGCTCATTATTTTTTTAAACCATGTTCAAAAAATCGAAATCCCTAGCTCAAATCCCAAATGGCAACCGCAAATTCAAGCCAACACCACACCCTAAAGTTCACCTCATATTATTGATTAACAGACCGTTATAAAAATTCAGATTAAAAGCCAAGTCCATTTTAACATCGACTTGGCTTTTAATTTTACTTGTAATAGGGCGCCTTAGGAATAATTAACATGGCAATTAAATAAATAAACACTCCTGGGAAGAATCCCGTCATTGCCACAAAAATGGCAAAAATCAGCCGCACAATTTGTGAATTCCAGCCAAAATACTCTGAAACTCCACCTAATACACCACTCAATACTTGATCATCGTGTGACCGATACACTTTTTGATTATTCATAATTATTTCCTCCTCTACCTGATTGTAATATTACCAAATGATGTTTGCGCTGTAACTTTAAATTTTGGATTATCTCCAACTTGGGCTGCTAAATTAGCGGTACTTGATTGGACTTGATGCGGGCGTAAGACCCGAATCATTCCCAAAGTTGAATAACCTTGAATTGTATAGCTAGCCTGTGCATCAAACCCGACCCGAATGTTACCTAAAGCTGTCGTTAAATCCAATTGTGCGTCCACCGTTTGCCAATCCAAGCTCAAGCTCCCCGCATTAACATCGAAGTGCCCTGAACCCATTAGACGCTGCCCCGTTACGACACCAGCTGCAACATTTAAATCAAATTTTGCTTCAATCTGATCTAAATGCAATTCACCAGCTGACACCGTACCTTTAAAGAACTTTTGTAACTTAACCTGTTGCAAATTAGCGCGTCCAGCTAACAAAGTTAACATCAACTCCGAAGCTTCCAACCGGTTAACATGCAAAGTACCTGCTGACACAGTGATGTCTAACTGGTTTTGCAATACTAAGTCAGTCATAAATACTTCACCAGCATTCAATTTAAGGTTTAATACTCCTTTAAAATGCGCGGGCAACTCCACTTTAATCACATTTTTGAAACGGTTACTTGTCGTAGCTGAAAAGAGACCTAAGAGCCCGCGCCCAGATAAACGGGGCATCGTGACCGCATATTCTTGCGGTGTCTCATTTATCACCACGGCTAATTCAGCATGTTCGTGATTAAAGACCTGTTCGACCTTCACCTGCGAACCGGTCCCCTGCATAATAAAGACCTGTCCCGCATAGACATTAACATCCACATTTTGAATAACATCCGGAACTTGAGCATCCTGTTGCTCATCTTCATGACGAGGTGATTCTTCATCTCCATCTATTTGATAAATCTGATTGGGGGCCTCACCAGCAATCATATCAATGACGGCGTCCAAGTCACCTAAATCCGATAAAACATGATCAATCACTTCGCCTTCACTTGCGCGAGGATGTGAAACTTGATAGTCCGAATAAGCTTCATTCGCATCCGCTTCAACTTCATTTTTAAATTCTTCAAGAGCTAAATTATTTTCCCGGTCGGCAAATATTGCTTCAATTTCTTGCTTTAATTTCTCATTCATTTGTATCCCTCATTAAAATATCCAGCATTTGCCGTGTAAACTGCCAAGCTTGCTGCTCAGCCTTTAAGCGTTCCTGACCCGCACTAGTGAGCGTGTAATATTTACGCCGCGCCCCTTGGGTTTCATCGCCATAATAACTTTCTACTAAGCCCGCTTTCCCTAACCGTCGGAAAACAGCATATAAAGTGGCCTCATTAATCGTATATTGATTATCAGTCATTGTTGCAATATCTTGGGCAATCCGATAACCATATGAGTCACCTTGATTTAGACGATTTAAAACAATCGCATCAGTGTGCCCACGGATTAAATTTTTTGATAATTCTGCTTCCATTTGATACCTCACTACAAACATTACTATATCACACATTGCTATATGTATCAAAGTAATTCATCGTATCACTGGTGAGCGTTGAATTACATTAAAAAAACCAGCCATGGTCTTAGACCACAGCCGGTTCATTAATTTTTAACGCTTAAATTTACGTCTTAGATCACGCTCTTGATCACGCTTTTTAATCGTTTCTCGCTTATCATACTGCCGTTTACCTGTTCCAATTCCAATTAAAATCTTAGCAAAACCATGCTTAATGTAGACCTTCAAAGGAATTGCCGTTACTCCAGCATTGGCCGTCGCTTTTTCAATGGCTTGGATTTCACGCTTATGCAATAACAGGCGTCGCGAACGCAACGGTTCATGGTTAAACTGATTACCTTGCGCAAATGGCGCAATATTCACATTATCCAACCATGCTTCACCATTTCGGACTTGCACAAAACCATCCGCAATGGTAATTTGGCCGGCGCGAACTGACTTAATCTCCGTTCCTGTTAATTCCATCCCCGCATCAAAGGTTTCCCCGATGGCATAGTTATACCGTACCTTATTATTGGTTGCTAAATAACTAGATGTTGTTTTGTGCTTTTTAGCCATGGTTTAATGCCTACCTTTTCGATTTGCATTCGCCCGTTCATCGTCGGGCTTGCGCCGATGGTTCGGTGCCCCAAATGATTTACCATCATTGTGCCGGCGCACTTGTTTGGGCTTATCTTTTGAACCGTGCTTGTGATTGCGTGAATTTTTACCAAAACTACCGCGATGATCATCCGCCACTTTAATATCAGTCGTTGGTGCCGCTGCAGCATCAACTAACACAAAATCTAAGGAACTTTGTTCTTTATCAACCCGAATTAATTTCACACGAATTGGTTGCCCAATTTGATAAATATGATGGAAGCGCCGACCGATTAAGGCCATATGCTTCTCTTCATACATATAGTAATCATCCGTTAAGTTCGAAGTGTGAATCAGCCCTTCAACGGTGTTTTCTAAGGAAACAAACATTCCAAACTTCATCACCCCATTAACGACCGCATCGAACTCTTGACCAACCTTATCTTCCATAAACTCAGTCTTCTTCATTGCATCAGTATCACGTTCGGTATCAATCGCCCGTCGCTCACGCATTGAAGTGTCTCGTCCAATTTCGGCGAGTTGATCACGATATTTAGCCTGCGCTTCTTCACCGGTTCCAGCTTGTTGATACCATTTGATTAAACGGTGCACGGTCAAATCAGGATACCGTCGAATGGGTGACGTGAAATGGGTATAATATTTTGCCCCAAGGCCAAAGTGACCTAATGATTCATCAGAATATTCAGCCCGTTGCATCGAACGGAGCATCATCGTTGAGACCATCTGTTCTGAAGGTTGCCCTAAGAATTCATCATGAATACGTTGGAAATCCATGGGGCGAATCTTATTAGGATCACCCTGCGCTTTACCACCCAAAGCCTTCACAAATTCAAAGAAACGCACTGTTTTATCCAAATCAGGAGTCGTATGCACACGATATAGGAAAGGAACTTCCAAATGATCAAAATGGCGGGCGACCGTTTCATTCGCCGCTAACATAAATGATTCAATCATTCGTTCGGATAAGCCCCGTTCGCGCAACTGAATGTCGGTGGGTTTCCCATTGGCATCCACAATAATCTGCGCTTCAGGCGCATCAAACTCAATGGCGCCCCGGTCCGTCCGTTTTTTGGCCAAAATAAGGTGCAATTCTTTCATGTCCTCAAACATAGGGACAAGATCGACGTATTCTTCACGTGTTTCAAGATCACCATCGAAAATCGCATTAACGGCTCTATACGTCATCCGTGCATGTGATTTCATGACCGATTGATGCAAACGATAATCAACTAATTCCCCATGGGGATTGAACTCCATTTCAGCCGACATCGCCAAACGTTCTACACCGGGATTCAAAGAAGCAATCCCGTTAGATATATTGCGTGGTAGCATCGGAATCACACGATCGGTCAAATAAACTGAAGTCCCACGATTATAAGCTTCTAAATCCAACGGTGAACCTTCCGGCACATAGTGGGAAACATCAGCAATATGAACTCCCAAATGAAAATTCCCATTTTCTTTTTTCCAAACAACCACGGCATCATCCAAATCCTTGGATTCAATCGAGTCGATTGTCACTAATGGCTGATCGGTAATATCTTCTCGACCTTCCCACTCGCTATCTAAGACATGGTCAGAAATCGCTTCAGCTTGTTGCATCACTTCATCTGGGAAGACAGCTGGTACCTTATGTTGATGTACAATGGCCATAATATCAACACCTGGTTCATCTTGATAGCCAATAACCTCAGTAATCACCCCGGTTAAATGTTTAGGCATTACTGGCGTTGAATATTGTTGAATGGTCGCCACGACGACTTCACCATCGCTAGCATTAACTCCACCATCGGCTACTAAGAATTGATAAGTGGCATATTTTTTATCAGTCACATTAATGGTTCCGATATAACCTACATAATCAGAGCCCAATTTGAAAGTTCCGACGACTTGATCTAATTGGTGCTCAATAATTTCCTCAACGCGACCTTCTGGCCCTTTTCCAGTTGTCGCATCACCTTTAGTTAATAATGACACTCGAACTTGATCAAAATTTAAAGCTAAGGCAGTATTATCTGGATTGATAAACACGTCGTCATCAAAACCGTCAATCGCTACAAAGCCAAAACCTTTCACATTTGAGCGAAAAGTTCCAATGTACCCTTCTTTTTTAGCATCATACTGAAAACTTCCGTCAATTTCTCGAATTTGACCAGTCCGTTCCAAACTCGCTAAAGCTTGTACCACTTGAGTAAATCCGTTCGCATCAGACAACCGTAGCCCATCCGTTAATGTTTGCGCGGAATAGCTTTGTGTATGATTAGCTTTTAAAAAATTAAATAATTCATCTTGTAATTGTTTCGCGTCCATTTTTTGCTCTCTTTCTCATAAGGAATTGTTATTCCTAAAGTAAAACCCTCTCGTAACGTATCACGAGAGGGAAATGCGCTTATTTTTTTAATGTGCTGATAGGTAAACCAACGCCAGACCTAAAATAAACCAAATGGCTCCCAAGATCGCTGTAACTCGTTGCATCACTGCTTCAAATCCGCGCGCTTTTTGGGTGGCAAACAAATCACCTCCACCACCAGACAAAGCTGATAAAGCATCCTGTTGCTTTGAAGGTTGCATCAATACGGCAATAATAATCAGCACGCCCACAATAATCATTGCAGTGACTAAAGTACTGTACATTTCTCGACCCCTCTTTCTGACGTCAACATCTATTCTTGCATTCTAGCATACTAAACCTGATAATTCAAGAAAAGTCCTATCTACAGTCATCAAAATTAGGACTTTATTGCACAATTCCAACAGCCCACTTCTTCTTACCACGCTTCACAATGACATATTGACCATCATATTGGGCGGCCGGATTAACAACCGCATCTTCATCCTTAATCTGCACGCCGTTCACCCGAATGGCACCGTCTTTAACCGCACGCCGCGCGGCTGTCTTTGAGGTCTCTAAGCCCGCTTGAACAATCAAATCCAACAAACCAATCGTATCAGCTGGCATGGCAAACGTTGGCACATTCCCAGCTAAAGCAGCCACTTGATCCGTGTTTAATTTTGCAACATCCCCATTACCAAAGAGGATTGAGGTCATCAATTCCGCCGTTTGTTCTGCTTTTGCACCATGCACAAAGGTTGTTACCTCTTGAGCTAAACGTTTTTGCGCAGCGCGAGTGGCCGCATCGTTTTGCATACTATCCATCAAAGCTTGAATTTCATCTTGCGTAAGGAAGGTAAAGTACTTCAACATCTTTTCAACATCGGCATCCGCGGTATTCAACCAGAATTGGTAGAATTCAAATGGCGTAGTCTTTTCAGGATCCAACCAAACCGCTCCACCTTCAGTCTTACCAAATTTTGTCCCATCGGCTTTCAAAAGCAAAGGTACTGTTAATCCAAAGGCCGGCGCATCATTTCCTTCTACTTTATGAATTAAATCAATTCCACCCGTAATGTTACCCCACTGATCTGATCCACCCACTTGCAACCGGACATTCTCATGTTGCCAGAGGTAGTGGTAGTCAACAGCTTGTAAAATCTGATAAGTAAATTCTGTAAATGAGATTCCTGCCTCTAAACGTGAAGCCACAACGTCTTTGGCTAACATGACATTAATTGGGAAAAGTTTTCCGTAATCCCGCAAGAAACTCAATAATGTCATCTGCCCTAACCAATTAGCGTTATTGGTAACCGTAAAGCCATCTTTGCCAAACAAACGCTCCATTTGCTTGGTAATCTTAGCCACGTTTTGATCAACCGCCGCTTGGTCTAGTAGCTTCCGTTCTTGTTTTTTACCAGAAGGATCCCCAATTGATCCAGTAGCTCCTCCAATCACAATCACTGGTCGCACACCGGCTAACTGGAAACGCTTTAAAATCATAAAAGGAATCAAGTGTCCGATATGCATAGAGTCACCAGTTGGGTCGATTCCCACATAGGCTCCAATTTGTTGGGCAGCAATCATCTTGCGCAAACCATCTACGTCAGTCACCTGATTAATGGCACCACGCCACTCTAATTCATTTAATACATCCATCTGCTTACTCCTTTACCTGCCTAAAGTCATTTTCTTATTATTTTCCGTACTGCATATTCATGAGATTTTTCCCAAATAAAAAGCACCCCAACGATTATAAATCATTAGGGTGCGGATGCACGGTACCACCTAAATTGCGATGCTTACATCACCGCCACTTGGAATCCAATAACGCGGATTAAACGCTTCATCTTTAAATGGGATGTAATTCATCAGACTTATCGGTATGACTTCCAGCGACCGTCATATTTCTGGCTTTTCCAAAGAAGCTAACTACTAATTCCCAACTTCTTCATTCTAGCATATAATTAAGCCGGTTCCAACTCTCAATCTAAGAAAATTCCAAATAATCTTGCTGAATTTGCTGCTGCAATCGTGCGGTTGTCCCCGGCTCCAAACGGTCTAATTGTTGTCCCAAAATTTGGACAGCTTGATTAAAGTTATAGAATTGATTGTATTCTCTTTGTGCTTGCTGCACAGCCTGCCCAATCGCGGCATTATCACGGTATTGATTAGCTTTACGCACCAAGGCTCCCGTTAATTGAGCCGCTTCTAACATTTGCTCTGTCATTTCTTTTAAATTATCCAAATCAGCAGAGACTACACTCATCTGACGTTGAAATTCATCAACGTTAATCCGTGGGGCGTTGATGACATCGCCTAACTTTGCCACTCGATTCGCTACTTGATCAAAAAAGTTCAAATAGTTCGATGGGACTCCCGGCAGACCTTGCCGTTCAACTCGTCGATGAATCGTCCGTAATTCTTCTTGCGCTTGCTCCAAATTTTCTTTAGCTTTGCGCCCAATCTCTGGCAAAATTTTCAAATTGTCAAACAAGTGCAATTGGTCAGCTTCAATCGCTTTTAATTCGTTATCCATCGTTTGCAGTTGCCCTTGGGTTTTTGAATAAACAATGGTTTGATTCGCAATTCCCAATTGAATACCATCAATCTGCTTTTCAATGGTTAAGATTTTTTGACTCCACCCCTGAATAGCTTCGGCATTACTCATATCAAAAATATAATTCTCACTATATTGACCAACCATCATATTTAATTCTTGATTTCGCTCTTGGACATGCCCCAAGAATACTTGCAAAGTTTCTAAGCCTTTTTGAACATCTAATGATGCATTATATTCTTGTTCAAAGCTCGTATAGAGCCGATCAATCTGATTTTGCATCCCCGTCAACTTACTTTGTACCGTTTTCAAAGTTAATTCGGCCAATGCTACTTTAGCTTCTTGCCGGTCTGTCTCAATTTGATTTAATTCCTTTTGGATATCTTGGTCTTGTAAATTATAGCCATGAATTCCCATATTGTCATACGTATTTTGTAATTCACTTTGTTGAGCCGGAATTGTCTGATCCAACTTTTGCACTAATTCGGGAATCGCGTCCATTCTCTCTTCCAACTGATTAGTTTCCATCGCCAACGTTTCATAGACTGACGATGCGGCTGCATGATCACCATCTTCAGTTAATTTCGTAAAGTCGGCAAATTCATCTTCCAAATCAGCCAGCACATCTTCCAACTTATCCAAAGCCTCGCCAAAGGTAAAATTATTGGCCAATAAGGTTTTGCGCAAATTTTTATATTTACTCTCTAATTCTTTTACAGCTGCTTTGTGTTCTGCATCCGTCGTTTCCAATTGCTGCAATCCAGCATTAATGTGCTCAAATTGTTCATTCAAAGCGACCATCTGTTGCTGCAACTTTTTAAACTGCCGCGTGGTTTCCCAAAAATTAATGCCTTTGGTATCAAATAAGACTTGGTCAGCCTGTTCTTTGGCAGCCCCCAAATCAACATCTTCAAATTGATTAAACTGGGCTTCTAATGTTTTAAAATCAGCTAACGTTTGCCCCATTAAGCTCATTTTGCGATCTTCAACAATCCGATCTCGTGTTCCAGCATCTTGCCATGCTTGCTGTTGAATCACCATTTTTGCTACCTGATGTGCAGTCCAACGTTGAAGTATAAAAATTAGCAAATATACGACGGCCACGACCACAATTAGGCCAATTACAATATGTCCAATTTGTGTCATCTGTTTTCACTGAAACGTGCTTTGCCCACGCTCAAACTCCTTATTTATCAAATTATCATATATTAAATGTATCATTTTTTCAGGGCCCTTCGATGAATTCACGCGATGCTTATATAGATATGAACTTCCTTTATACAATATTAAGAAACACTTTTAAACCAAAACGACAGAATGGTCATATTGATGGCCACTCTGTCATTTTTGCGCATAATAAAAAACTACAACTTCGCTGCCAAAGTTATAGTTTCCAAATGTATTATTCAACGTTCTCATCTTGCAAAGCTTTTGCTGCTTTGGCAACATTTTGCGTTTCTTTAAACAGACCATACGCCGTCCAAAGTGACAAAATCACAATTCCATAGCGTAAGATGGTCATATCGATATTCTTCACCAAAGTGGCAGCCAAAACCACCCCGACAATGCCACCTAAGATAATACTTCCTAAGCCACGCCATTGAAGCCGATGCGTTTTCACAAAGCCCAAAGCAGCAGTGGACATCACAGCGGCCGAATTAACCATCATCACTGGAAAAGCGACCAAGGGGCTCATCCCCATCAATGAAAAGAAGATTAATTCGGGGGTATAGTTTCCCAAACCTAAAGTCATTAAGATTCCCAAAGTGAAGTTAAATAAGGCACCAACCCATAATTGCCAACCAACCAACGCATGTTTCGTGACGGATGGGTCTGGTAAGAAAAAGATATTATAAATCATCACCAACGCCGCTAATACCAACATATAGGCTAAGGCACGCCGAACTTTTTGAGCGTCCCAATGTGCAGTTAACCGTGGACCAATTAATGCCCCCAAAATTGAGGCAATCGTCATCACAATAAAAGTTGGCCAATCAATTTGTACCGCTGTCAAAAAGAAGAGCGCCTCGACCATCGTCGGAATGGCATGCACAGCGTTAATCGTCCCGGGTAAATCCCGATCGTCATCTAAGTAATTCGTCATTTTAAAAGCTGCCGTGGTGGTTGCAAAACTTCCCACGCCGATTGTATCACCAAAATCGGTTACCAAACCAATCAAGAACCCTTTCCAACCCCCGGTCAACCAATTTAAATTATTGGCGCGTAAATGCCGGGTGTACAACCACCCCATTGCCAGCATTCCCATGACTAGTACTACTTGTAAGCCATGTAAAATCCATTGTTCATTCATAATAGTCCTCCGATAATCCTCTTAAAAATTCATTTTTATATCATACCACTTTCGTTTTAAAACGGTTATATTAAAATGGCTCGCAAAATAAAAAAGCCAAGATTGAAAACTAAGCATTCAAAGAGTATACCACTTTCTTAGTGCTTTGCTTCAATCTTGACTTAATTTTAGATAAAGCTTGATGTTCCTGGATTTAATTCGACGATTTTTCCCGTTCGCTTATAAATCACCCATTCAGCAATATCAGTGACATAATCAGAAGTTCGCTTCAAGTAACCACCAATTACTAAGTAGTCAGTTGCCGCTTCAACGTTTTCAGCGTCCGCCTTCATCGCTTCAATGGAAGCATCTCGAATATCCTGGGTGGCCAAGGCCACTTGATGCGCCGTTTCACTCATTGAAGCCGCTCCTTGCGCGTCATCACTAATATAGTAAGTTAATACATCAGCAACCATCTTAGAGACGACTTGCCCGGTATTTCCAATTTTTTCCTCAATATCAGCCACCCGCCGATTCCCTTTCACGTGAATCGTTGAAATCGCAATATTGCGGGCATTATCCCCGATTCGTTCAATCACGGAAACCGCCTTTAAAATCGTCACAATTTCACGTAAATCGGTTGTCACAGGTTGGTATAAAGCAATCATCTCAAAGCTCTTCTTTTCCAAAGCAATTTCACGTTGATTAATTGCTTGATCGCTGTCAATAATCTCTTGAGCCGTCGCGCGATCATGATCCAAGAAAGCTTGCACTGACCGTTGAATGGTTTCTGAAACTAATAACCCCATCTCTTTAAAAGAAGTATCTAAATCTGCTAATTCTTCATCAAATAAGCGTCGCATTATTCGTCCTCCGTATCTTTTATTAGCCAAAGCGGCCTGAAATATAATCTTGTGTCATTTGCTGATCGGGATTCAAAAATATCTTCTTCGTATCGTTAACTTCAATTAATTTACCTTGATTGAAAAACGCCGTCCGATCCGAAATGCGTGACGCTTGCGACATGGAGTGGGTCACAATAATCATCGTATATTGTTCACGTAATTGAATTAATGTATTTTCCACCAAATTTGCTGAAACGGGATCCAAAGCTGAAGTTGGTTCATCTAATAGTAATATCTCTGGTGAAGTTGCTAAAGCGCGCGCAATTGAAATCCGCTGCTGTTGTCCACCCGACAAAGATAAGGCCGATTTATGCAAATCATCTTTCACTTCATCCCAAATAGCGGCGGCCTTTAATGAACTCTCCACCTTTTCATCTAAAATTGCTTTATCTTTAACTCCATCGGTCCGTAAACCAAAGGCTACATTATCATAAATCGAAAACGGGAACGGCATTGGTTGCTGGAACACCATTCCAATCTGCTTACGTAATTGAACCGTATCCATATTGGGGGCGTAAATATCCTCACCATTTAGCAAGAAAGTTCCCGTCACCGTCACGTAATCTGTTAAATCATGCATGCGGTTTAAGGCGCGCAAATAAGTTGATTTACCTGAACCAGATGGTCCAATTAAAGCCGTAATTCCATACTTGCGGTAGTCTAAATTAATCCCATGTAAGGCTTCTTTTTCACCATAGTACAACCGCACATTTTCGGTGACCAGTATTTTTTCTGCCATTGTCTTGCTCCTAACCGAAATTACCATTGACGTAATCAATCGTGCGTTGTACTTTGGGTCGCGTAAAAATCTTACGTGTCAAATCATATTCTAAAACCTCACCCATGTGGAAGAAGGCTGTATAATCCGAGACGCGCGCCGCTTGTTGCATATTGTGCGTCACAATAATAATTGTATACTTCTCTTTTAGTTCAAGTAAAGTATTTTCAATCTTTGCCGACGAAATTGGATCCAACGCCGAAGCTGGCTCATCCAATAACAAAATATCAGGGTGCAAGGCAATCGCCCGCGCAATCACCAATCTTTGTTGCTGCCCCCCAGATAATGATAACGCTGATTTATGCAACGTATCTTTCACTTCATCCCATAAAGCCGCTTGTTTCAAACTCGTTTCCACGCGCTCGGCCAATTCAGTTTTATCACGAATGCCATGTTGTTTTAAGGCAAAAGTAATATTATCTTCAATCGATTTAGCAAACGGATTAGGGCGTTGAAAAACCATTCCGATATGCCGGCGCATTTCATAAACATCAATATCAGATGAGTTAATGTCTAAATTTCGGTACATAATTTTACCTTTAACCGTTCCAACATCATCATTCATCCGATTCAAAGACCGTAAAAAGGTTGATTTTCCAGAGCCAGATGCCCCAATCAAAGATGTAATTTTATACCGTTCAAATTTTAAATTCGTTTTCTGAAGCGCTTGTTTTGCCCCGTAATAGACTTCAACTTCTTGAGCTGACAACGCCACTTCATGCTTATCTTCATTAATATCCACGATATAGCGCTCCGGCATATTATCCGTAAACACTAATTGATTCGGTTCAACCATCGAAACCTCTCCTTATTTACTTGACGTTAACTGCCGGTACAACACCTTACTAAAGTAACGTGCACAAAAATTAAACAATAACACTGCAATCACTAAGACCGCTGATGCTCCAGCTGAAACTGCAGCTGCATCTGGCATAATTCCTTCTGAATTAATCTTCCAAATATGGACAGCGAGCGTCTCAGCTGGCCGCATCACATTCAGAGGAGATGTCGCATTGAACGGATTCCAATCGGCAAAATTTAAAGCTGGCGCCGATTGTCCTGCCGTATAAATTAAGGCCGCTGCTTCCCCAAAGACTCGTCCGGCTGACAACACAACCCCTGTCATAATTGATGGTAAAGCCGCCGGCAAAATGACGTGGCCCACCGTTTCCCAACGTGATAAGCCGAGTGCAGAACCAGCTTCTCGTTGCAAGTTTGGAATCGTGCGCAATGATTCTTCAACCGAACGCGTTAGCAAAGGTAAATTGAAAAAAGTTAACGCAATCGCCCCAGATAGCAACGAAAAACCTAACTTAAATTGTACGACAAACAATAAAAACCCAAATAAACCAACTACAACAGAAGGTAATGAAGACAAAATTTCAATCATCGTCCGGATGATTTCAATGACTTTTGACTTATGGTTAGCATATTCATTTAAATAAATTCCCGCCCCTAAAGCAATCGGAAAAGAAATTACCATGGTTAATATTAACAAATAAAATGAATTAAATAGTTGAATTCCAATCCCACCACCTGCTGAAAAAGCTTCCGCGGGCGCAGTTAAGAAATGCCATGATAAGTGTGGAACTCCTTGCACTAAGATATAACCCAACAAGGCAAGTAAAACTAAAATCACAAAGCCGGCAATTGTATATAAAATTCCCGTGGCGATTTTATCAACCTGTTTAGCGTTCATAATTACATAGCTCCCTTCTTACCAATAGCGCGAATCACAAGGTTGAAGACCAAAGACATCAACAACAAAATCAAAGCTAATGACCACAAGGCATTATTCTCTAATGATCCCATCACAGTGTTACCAATCCCTTGTGTCAAAATTGACGTTAAAGTGGCGGAAGGTGAAGTTAAATTTTGAGGCATCAAAGCGGCATTTCCCACCACCATTTGAACTGCCAATGCTTCTCCAAATGCTCGGGCCATTCCAAACACAATCGCCGTCAAAATTCCAGGCGTCGCGGCCCGCAAAATCACTTTATAAATCATCTGCCAGCGTGTTGCTCCTAAGGCTAAAGCAGCCTCACGATAATGTTTTGGTACTACTCGCAAAGTATCAACGGTCATCGATGTTACCGTGGGCAAAATCATTACAAATAACACCATTGAGCCAGCCAACACCCCAAATCCTGAGCCGCCAAACAACTGCCGCATCGCTGGAACGACCACCGTCAAACCAACGAATCCGTAAACCACCGAAGGAATTCCAACTAATAATTCTGTCACCGGTTGTAAAATTTTAGCCCCCCGCTTAGGCGAAATCTCAGTCATAAAGACAGCTGTTCCAACCGCAAAGGGGGTCGCAATTAAGGCCGATAGAAAGGTTACTAAGAAAGAACCCACAATCATTGGGGCCGCTCCCACCAAAGGTTTGCCGGAAGCATCAATTTGTCCCGGCGCCCATTTCGTCCCCGTTAAAAAGCTCCATAAACTCACATGATTTTTAAAGAATGTCGCTAATCCTTTAGAGGCGACAAACCAAAAGATTGAAATTACGACCACTAAAATCAAAACCAATGCTAATAATGAAACACTTCGTCCAAAGCGGTCCTTTTTGGTCGCCTTACTTGTTTTTGTCAATGCTTCTTGTATTTCGTCCATTTCAATTTCCTCTTTATTTAACTGGCGTCGTCCGACCGTCAACATCGCGTTGGACTTGCATGTCATGTGTTGAAATATAACCAAGCTGAGGCACTAACTTTCTTTGCACATCATCTGAATCCAGATAGCGCAGGAATTTTTGCAAAGTCGCACTCTCAGTCCCCTTCGTATAAATATGCTCATACGCCCAGATGGGGTAAGATCCATTCATCACATTTTGATCAGTTGCTTGCACGCCGTTCACTTTCGGCACTAAGACCTGTTTTGCATCCAAATAAGAAAAGGCAACGTACGAAATCGCCCCTGGTGTCGAAGCTACAATGGAACGCGTGGTTCCTGATGAATCTTGCTCTTGGCCTTCCGCTGAAAAATGGCCATCTAAGCCATATTTTTCAAAAGTCGCTCGGGTTCCAGAACCATTCACGCGGTTAACTAATACAATTGCTTGATTGGCTCCCCCAACTTGCTGCCAATTAGTAATTTTTTTCGTAAAAATATCAATTAATTGTTGCGTTGTCAGGTTTTTCACCCCAACGTTGGGATTCAAGATAGGTGCAATCCCAATGACCGCCACTTTATGGTCAGTCAATGTTTGTGCTTGAATTCCCTTTTTTTCTTCAGCAAACATATCTGCCATTCCCATGTCCACGGCCCCTGATTGCACTTGAGCAAGACCGGTACCTGAACCACCACCCTGCACATACACATAAACGCCGGGGGTATCACGTTGAAAACTTTCGCCGGCTGCCTCAACCATTGGCTGTAATGCCGTTGATCCCACCGCATTTAAATTGATGGTCTGCTGCGTATCCTTGGTCATATATGCCCCGGTGAAAGCCGCCGCTCCCAATATAGCAATAAGACTCCATAGCCATTTCTGCTTCATCCTTCTTCTCCTTAAATGCATCATTTACTATGTTCATTATCCTATGTTTTCCGTCCACATACTATAACAGACTTGTAAAGAAATTTGTAATATAACCAAAACGCGCTAACAAGCACTATTTAAAATAATTTACCCAATTAAAAAAGCTTCTGAAAATTTCATCAGAAGCTTTCTATGCATGTCAAAACTAACGCGCCACTTTTAAAATATTATTCGCAATGGTTTCCGCCACCTGATCAACATCAATAGTAGTATCCGGTTTAAATTTCGTAATACGTAAAAACTCGTAGAAAATCTGTCCTAAAAATAAACGAGCTAAATTATCAACATCCAATTTATCAGCCCCCATCTGTTGCGTAAGCTTCTCAAATACTTGTTGCATCATGGGAAGGATTTGCGCTTTCACTTCATTTAATAAGTGTTCATTAATCATAAGCTCACCCACTAAAATTTGCACAATATCCCGATTAGTAAGCGCAAAATTCAAACGATTTTTCACCACACTTTTAATTAGTTTTTCAATACTAACATGTTCTGGAATTTGATTTTCCATAAAATCAATCACATGTTTAGGCACGATATTTTGAATTAATGGATTTAAAATGGCCTCTAATAAATTTTGCTTAGTTTTAAAATATTTAAAAATGGTTCCTTCGCTCATCCCCGACAATTCAGCAATTTGGACCGTAGACGTTCCCATAAAGCCTTGTTTCGCAAATAAGGTCACTGCCGCAGACAACACTTTCCGCTTTCCATTGGGCATGTCTGTTTTTTGAATTAATTCATTATAATCATTAAAAATTATCTCTGACATTTGGTTTATACCTTCCTATAACGCTTCAAGCCAAGTATATTCAGCCAAGTTAAAATGACTAAGAATAATCCTAAGACCACAATATCCAACCAGATATTACCAATCCTATCACCTGACATAATAATTTGGGTTAAACTATGCCCGGCGTATTTCAGCGGCATAAAGTCTGCGATAATTCTTAACCAATCAGCCATTGAATCCAACGAAATCAAACCAGAGAAGAAGATTTGTGGTACAACAACTAACGGAATAAATTGCATCATTTGAAATTCTGACTTCGCAAAAGTAGACATTAAGATTCCAAAAGCTAGTGCGACCAAAGCTAACAGAATATTAATCCCGATGACTCCCAGAATTGAACCGACCAATTCCACCTTTAAAAACCAAATAGTAAAGCTAACAATCACTAATGTCTGTAAAACCGCTAACGTCCCATAGCTAACCATATATCCAAACACAATTTCAGACCGGCGCACCGGAGTGGCTAACAGACGGCCCAACGTCCCAGTGGTTCGTTCCTTTAAGAGCGCCATTCCTGAAATTAAAAAGACAAAAAAGAAAACAAAGAAGCCCATTAAAATCGGCACAATTTTATCAAAGTAAGTCGTTTTAGCATCCCCATAAACGTAAACATTTTGAATTTGTGATTTGGTCATTACTGGCATCTGACCACCCGACATTTGCGCAAATGTTTGTAATTTATTTTGCATAAATTCCATATTTTGCTTCATTTGTGCGGCTTTAAAACTATTTTTCACCATCGCCGTCTTGGAAGCATCCACATTTGCATACGTTAACTTAAAGTCTTGATTATGTGCTTCAATGATGGCATCCAATTTTTGATCTTGCAATGCTTGATTAGCCGCATGCTCTGAACGATACCGCGTTAGATACATGTTTTGGTTAGCTTGCAAATTTTGTGCTAATTCGGTTGGTACTCCAATCGTTCCCACATTCGTTGTTACGTCCGAACTAGTATTAAATATAACTTTCATCAAACTCAACACTAACAGGGGCGCCAAAAACATTAATGCCAACGTTCGTTTATCGCGCAATAATTCTTTTAATACACGTTTGGCAATCGACCAAATTCTCATGATAATACACCTTCTGCCTGCAAAAATACCTCTTCCATACTCTTAACTTGATATTGTTGCTCCAAATTTTTCGGACTATCATTAGCAATCAACTTCCCCCCCAATAATAAGGCCACCCGATCGGTTAATTCTGCCTCATCCATCACGTGTGTGGTGACTAAAATTGTCCGTCCTTCGGCTCGCATGACTTGTAATTCGTGCCATATTTGTCGGCGTAAGGCAGGATCAATCCCCACCGTGGGTTCATCCAAAATTAAAAGCTGGGGATGTCCCAAAAAGGTCATTGCCAAAGATAACCGACGCTTCATTCCCCCTGAATAAGCACTAACTAAAATATTCAGATTCGTTGTTAAATCAACGATTTCTGCAACTCGTTTAATTTCTTGATCAATTGTTTTGGGTTCAAGGCCCTTCATATCCGCAAAAAATTTCAAATTTTCATATCCGGTCAATTGTTCGTACAAGGCATCTGATTGGGTCATGTAACCCAACTCGCCTAAAATTTTACGCTGGGGCATTTGCTCACCAAATATCTCAGCGTACCCTGCATCTGCAACTTCCATCCCCAACGCAATTTTAATAATGGTTGACTTGCCTGCCCCAGACGGCCCGATTAGCCCGACAATCTCACCAGCTGTCAAATTCAATGAGATATTATCTAAAACCACTTTATCGCCATATTTTTTAACAATATTTTCTAATTGAACCACATTTTGATGCATCTGTTTACACCCCTAAGCTACTATTTTTAGGTGAGTGAGAACTCACTTTTCGCCTAAATTTTAACCTCCGCAATTTAAAATGTCAACTAAATAAAAAAGAACCAGCATCTCTGCTGATTCCAGGAATGTTCTTAATTTTTAAGCTGATTGAGCTACCAAATCATTGCGTTTGGAACAAAAATTTAATACCAAAACTAGATTTCCCACTCATCCAATGAATTAATCGTATAAGTTGGTTGAATGGCTTCCTGTTGAACCTGTTGTGGAGTTGAGACACCTGAATAAACCAAAAGTGTATCCATCTTCACACCAATTCCCGCCTTAATATCAGTTTGATAGTTATCCCCTACCATTAAGACCTGATCAGCCGTCAAATCAGCGCGTTGCAGGGCGCCTTCCATGATCGTTGGGTAAGGTTTTCCAACCACATGTGGCATTTTTTGAACCGCGGTTTGAACCGCAGCTATCACTGCTCCCGCCCCAGGGATAAACCCTTTTTCACTGGGTAAATTCGTATCGATATTCGTGGCCACAAATTCAGCCCCATGCTGAATTGCTAAAGTTGCGTGCATTAGGTCATCATATTGAACATGCCGATCTAAACCAACCACTACCACATCAGCATCATCTTGCGTCACAATCTGAAAACCGAGCTTTTGTAGCGCGACGTCTAACCCACGTTCCCCCACTGTCAAAACCTTTTGGGCCGCCGGCAAAGCGCGCTTAATGTAATCAGCCGTTGCCATCGCTGAGGTATAAACTTGGCTGACATCTACATGAATATCGTGACCTTCCGCTAAATTTTTCACGACATCTTCAGGGGTCTTTGTCGAATTATTAGTCACAAACATAAATTTCTGACCAGTCGCTTGAAGGCGTTCAATAAAATGCTTCCCACTTGGAAAGCTTTTCGTTCCTTGATAAATTGTGCCATCTAAATCAATAAAATATGCTTGATACTTTTTCATTAATTTTCTCCTTCTACTTTACGTTCATGAATTTTAAAGCGTTTTTGACTCCGCTTGCCTTTCGTCACCACCTGATTACCAGGTCCCTTTTTAACTGGCCGCTTTTTTTTAGAATCAGCCACCTTATGGGTCTTCTCACTAATATGGGCCGCTGCGCTATGCCGATTCCGATGATGCCGACGATTCCGACGTTTGGGGATGTCTTCTGGCTCTTCAACGACCTCATGGGGTTCAAGGTTTTCTAATACAAAGTATGGTGCCCCGAAATTAATATCTTCATATAAATAATCCTGAAGTGCGCTGATTTGTAAATTACGTGGTACTCCATTTGTACCATCTTGGTAAAATCCACGGATACGCAACTGGTCCGCGGCAATATCACCAACCAAAAAATCATATTTTTCTAAAAATGTACTAAAGCGGGCCTTTAATTGATCTACTTGATACGCATCCCGATAATTGGCCACTAACCGATACATCCGCTGATTAATCATAATTTCATCCGGTTTATGACCAGCCTCTAATTGAGTTTGGGCCATTCGTTCAGCTTTTTGCTGGTTCACCAGCTCTTTCATTCTTTCACGATCCATAGATGGATCCTCCTCAAACTAACTTAATTTGGAAAATGATTCCTAATATATTGTGCAAAATCTTCTCGAAAAACGGTGTCGTAAAGCATCTGGTTATTACCGGCTATTTCTAAAGTTGGGAAAAATGGGAAAAATAAATAGTGATCTAAACTTCCAATAATGTATTTCTTAGTTAAGTTAATCGGCTCATTATGCACTAAAACATTGCCATCCGCTGTTAACGTTAATCCCGCCCAGACAATTTCACCCCATTTTTTACCCCGAAAGCCCATCCCATGGACCGGACCGCCTAATAAGTAATTCCGATTTTTTTGCACTTCTTGCATTAAACGAATGACATCCCGCCCACTTAACTGCGTTCGCATCGGATGGACAGCATGAGGCAACATCGTATGTAACATTTCTTGATTAATCTCACCAGCTGGTAAATCAGTTAAAAACATTCCCGTCGACAACATGGCTAAATCAGTATCGGTTCGTTCCATTAACGCAGCTAAGCCTAGATCAATTAATCGCCGGGGGGCTTTCAAATCACGTTGATATGGTTGCTCTAAATAACCAACTTTTTGCTTTTTTAAAAAATTTATTCCTTGTTGCTGGTATTCATTAATTTCAGCCGCATCTTTTGGTAATGTCGGTAAATTATCCGTAGTAACCGTCTCCGCCCAAGCTCCTAAAATTTTGCCGTGATTTAATTCCAAACCAATTTGCCCAATATGTTCACCATAACGTCCAGCGGCGGCTAACAAAGTATGATTGCGCCATTCACCTTTTGGCAAATGATGATGTGTGTGGGCCCCCAAAATTAAATTTAAATGCTCAAAACGATCAGCTAAGTAACGATCCGTTGGCAAGCCCAAATGTGACAACAAAATATTGTAATCTGTTTTACCCGTCAGTTCGCCTAAAATACGGCGCAAAGCTGACTCTGCCATCTCGGGTGTCCAACCCATCAAAGGGTACGTTAATTCAAAAGATGCCGTTAGACCAATCACACCAATATGATGCCCCCCTGGCGTTGTAATGATTTCATAGGAATGCGCCCATAATGGGATTTCACCAGTTTGCGCATCGGTAATATTTCCTAATAAAACGGGAAAATTCGCATCCTCATAAAGTTGATTTAAATCTTCATGATTCAACCCTAAACCTTCATTATTACCAATCGTCACACCATCATACTCAATTTGGTTCATTAACGCGACATTGGCCTGTCCTTGGCTAGCTTCTGTCAAATCGTGTTCACGATCCAAGGCGTCCCCAACATCAAACGTTAAAGTTGTCACCCCTTCACGTAACGCGCTTTTTCGTTGGTTAACTAAAAAGCGTCGTATTTTAGGCCAACGTTCCAAATGTGAATGCAAATCGTTAGTATGTAATATAACAATTTTTTCGCTCATTTTACCCCCCTACGTTATAGACACCTCAAACTTCGGCCAAAGCAACCTGCTTACTTTGAATTAATGCATCAATTTCATCTAAGTTTAATGGTGTGCCCCAAACTGGTCGCTGACTTTCTGACAAATACTCAAAATCAGCACTATCAATTCCAACATTCAAATTACTAGCTAGTGGCACTTGATCATGGTGAATATGACCATGTAAATTAATACTACTCTTAGATGGTCCCAAAATTAACGGATAATGTGTCAAAAAGAATTGATGATGATGGGCTTTAACAATCAAACCGACATCAGAAAAGGTAAATTTCTTTTTCCCATCAGCTAAATCAGGGTTATGTTGCATCAAAAATTTAAATAAATCCCGTGAATCATGATTACCTTTCACTAAGACAATATGACCATTGAGTTGCATTAAAATTTGATAAACCAATTCAAACGCATGCTTAGGGGGCTTAATACCATTTAACATCGCAAAATCGCCCAAATGGTAAACCGTATCACTTGGCTTCACACGATTATTCCACCGCTCAATTAAAGCTGCATGTTCGCTTGCCAAATCCTGAAACGGACGGGGTGAAAAATGTTTACTTTTTAATAATTCAGCATGAAAAAAATGCATATCTGCCGTAAAAAATTCCATCTTGCTAATTACCTCTAATCGACTATCACTAATTCATCAGTTAAATCAGCCGTCAAATTTTCAAAACCATTTTTCGTGACAATCACATCATCTTCAATCCGGATCCCAAATTGATCAGCTAAATAGATACCTGGTTCGATGGTTAACAACATTCCTGGTTCCAAACGCTCATCTCCGCCTTGCGAAGCGACCGGACCTTCATGGATTGCCAAACCAACCCCGTGTCCAGTTGCATGGTTAAAGTTGGCGCCATATCCGGCCTGTTCAATTATCGCACGGGCTGCTTGATCAACAGCTCCCGTCGTAACCCCTGGGCGCATCTTTTGCACCGCCGCCTGTTTAGCTGCTAGCACCAAATCATATGCCGTCTTCATTTCATCGTTCGCAGAACCTAAGACAAACGTCCGCGTAATATCAGAAGTATATCCATCGACAAAATAGCCAAAATCAATCGTAATAAATTCACCCGCTACTAACGGCTTATCTGAGGCTTCACCATGAGGTAACGCCCCTCTGGTTCCTGAAACTACAATTGTCTCAAAAGATGGATGCGTCGCTCCCAAAGATTTAATAATTTGATCTAACCGATTGGCCACTTCGCGCTCTGTCATCCCAACATGTACTTCTTTTAATAATTGTTGAAAGGCCTGAACTGCTACTTGATTAGAGTGGCGCAATGCCCTTATTTCTGTGTCGTCTTTTACTTGGCGCACCCATTCTACCAATTCTGGAATCGGCATAATATCAGAATCCGCACTAGTACCTTCAAAGGTTTCGTCTAAAATATCAAAATATCTAAAAGGCAATGTGTCCTCAAAGCCCAAATCCTTAATTTTAAACCGCTGAGCGGCTAACATGGCCACGCCATAGTAATCCCGCGTAATCAACAAAGTAATCCCATTTTCTAATTGTTCCCGCAGCTCCACTTCATAACGACTATCCGTAATTAAAGCTGCTTGTGTGGGACCAATTAACAGAAGTCCTTCCCCAGTTCCGCCACTAAAACCACTTAAGTACTTAAGATTGTCACCATCAGCTATCAACATTCCATCAGTCTTAAAAACTTGTAAGTTTTTACGAACCTTGGCAATTCTTTCTGTATACATTTTGCGCACCTCTCTTCTTCTTAATATTATACCTGTCTCGCCTAAATTTTTCTGCCCCTCCCAAATATTAATCGCAGAATTATTCAAAAATTTACTATTTCCGGTGCATAAATTATTTTCAAAAACGATTGATTTTTTTCTAATACATTAATCATCATCTTCGTTGGCATTCTTTTGATTCCCGTCAGCATTATCTTCATTAACCCTTTATTCCGTTTGCTCGTTTCACTCCTCCGCATTCATGTTCGATGCTTTGATTTAGGTCAAATTGATTGGTCCCATGCTTAACTGTTCTGCTGCCAAAAATTGTAATGTTAATAACTGAATCTCAAATATTTCTTCCCTTCCACTAACCCGAAATCTATTTCAAATATTATTATGACTTCAACTAACACGCTCGCATAATTTGAGTCTTTTGTGTTTTTGTTCACTTGAATAAAAATTATTCCATTTCAATTTCTTGTTCCAACTCTGGCAATATCCAACACATATACAAATAAAAAGATGAGAACAATTATTAAAACTGTCCCCACCATAGATATATTATTTTAAGTAAATACTACTTACGCTTATAGAAAATAATCAATCCAAAAATTAAAGCAATAACACTGCTCATAAAAATAAACACATTAATTTTATTAGCTGATGTCTTTGGTAAAATAGTTTCAACATAATCTGTCACATTATCCACTACATTGTTTGGCATATTTGGTTCCTCTGGATTATTTGGTTCCTCTGGATTATTTGATTCCTTAGAAATCAACGTATTAGTAATATTAGTACCGTTTACTATACTTTTATACCC
>NZ_JBJJNY010000013.1:0-34432 GCF_045504165.1 Weissella kandleri
CATAGAGTCTCTCGATCGATTTTTAATTTTAATGGCCCATAGAAATCTACTATGTCTCTCTACAAATGTAGCTAAACATTCTTTCGATTGACCGCGAGATGATAAAACAGTATCAACTTCCCAATGTCCAAATTCAGTCCTTTTATTGGCAGCTTCAGGTCTTTGATCAATTGTAGCGTTAATCTTAAACGTTCCACGCGTTTCATTCTGACGCTTACGACGACGCGCCTTATCTGGTATTAATTCCGGATTGAAATCAAGCATTCCTTTATCTATCCAATTATAAATAGACTTAGTACACAGATGAAAGTGTATGGCAATTTGTTCAGGTGACCAAGTTAATTGAAGATGATTCTTAATTATACGGGCATAATTAGAACTAAGGATTGTTTTCCGCCCGCACTTAGTGCGTTTAAAATCGGCATCGTTTTGAGCTAAAATAGGGTCATATTTATCAACCCTATGTAATTCATAACTAATAGTCAATTTAGAACGATTAAGTTTTTTAGCAATTAAATTTTGAGAAAAACCATCTTTTAATAATTGGTATATGGCACCGCGTTCATATTGTGATAAAGTAGATGTACTCATAGTAACTGTATCCTTTTTTGGTTTATTTGGGCACAACCATTGAACATTTACTATGGGTATTTTTGTATCTAGGTGTTCGGATTAATGTTGCAATCTGCCAAAAAAATAAAAAAATTTTTAATGGCATAAATCAAAAATTGATATCGCGGCTTATCCCCTATCCTATAAAACATTCCACAGGTTTGTTTTTTATGTTAAGTTTCACGTGAAACAAAATTTAACCGCGATTTCGTTGACGTAAATTTGCGAAGATTTAAGGTTTAATCTATACTTGTTAGATATACAAATGTGATATAGCCCTAAAAGGAGGATGCATTGAGTACTAAAATAGAGGTAAAAAATTTAACTAAAATTTTTGGTAAGCATATTCGTCAGGCTCAAGCTTTGTTAGAAGCGGGTAAGAGTAAAGAGGAAATATTAGCTGAAACGGAAGCCACAGTAGGTGTCGACCGAGCCAATTTCACTGTTGAAGATGGTGAGATTTTTGTGATTATGGGATTGTCAGGATCTGGTAAATCAACCACGATTCGAATGCTAAACCGTTTAATTAAGCCAACAGCAGGAAGCGTTTTAATTGACGGTCAAGATATTGCAAAAATGTCTAAAGCAGAACTACAAAAGATTCGGCGTGAGAAATTTAGCATGGTTTTCCAAAGCTTTGCATTGTTACCAAATCGGACGATTCAAGAAAACACGGAGTTTGGTTTAGAGATTCAAGGTGTTGAAAAAGAAGAACGAGCTAAGAAAGCACGTGAAATGTTGGAGGTTGTGGGACTTAAGGGCTATGAAGACCAATATCCAGACCAGCTTTCAGGTGGAATGCAACAACGAGTTGGATTAGCCCGTGGACTGGCAAATGATCCTGAGATTTTATTGATGGACGAAGCTTTTTCAGCCTTAGACCCACTGCGCCGGAAGGATATGCAAGATGAACTGCTTGATTTGCAATCTAATTTGCAAAAAACCATTGTCTTTATTTCCCACGATTTGAACGAAGCACTGCGGATTGGTGATCGGATTATGATCATGAAGGATGGGGAAATTGTTCAAATCGGAACGCCGGAAGAAATTTTGAGTCACCCAGCCGATGATTATGTTGAACGCTTCATTGAAGATGTGGATCGTTCACGTGTTTATACGGTTGGAAACGTCATGATTCCAGCAACGACGGTTAACATCGAGAAAGCTGGACCACGTTTGGCCGCACGACGGATGCGTGAAAATGGGATTTCAAGTATTTATGCGATTGATTCGCAAAAGCATCTATATGGAATTATTGATGCTAATGATGTACGAAAAGCCATTAAGGAAGATCAAAAGGATATTCGGTCATTGGTACAAGATATTGTGCCAACCACGCATATCGATACGCCTCTTTCTGATTTGATGGATGATATTTCAAGTACCCCGGTACCGTACGCGGTTGTAGATGATGATAATCATCTGTTAGGAATTATTGTACGTGGTGCCGTACTTGGAGCATTGTCTGGAAATGAGGTGAACGTAAATGTTTAATATGCCAAAATTACCGTTAGCTGACTGGATTGATAGTCTGGTTGATTGGTTATCGCACTTTGAAGGATTTTTCTATGCGGTAACAAGTTTCTTAGGTGGAATTATTGATGCCTTTCAGTGGGTTTTTGATATCATTCCAATTCCATTATTTATTTTGATTGTGATGGGGGCTACTTGGTATATCACGCGTAATAACAAGCGCTGGGGACTCTTAGTGTTTGAATTAATTGGTTTGTTATATATTTGGAATCAAGGATACTGGCGTGATATGACACAGACCTTAACTTTGGTTTTGTCAGCTAGTTTGCTCGCCGTTGTGATTGGAATCCCACTTGGTATCTGGGCAGCGACGAACAAGACTGTGGCGCGAATTGTGAAGCCTTTGATGGACTTCATGCAAACGATGCCAGCCTTTGTTTACTTAATTCCAGCTGTAGCCTTCTTTGGAATCGGGATGGTTCCTGGTGTAGTTGCCAGTGTGATTTTCTCAATGCCACCAACAGTACGAATGACGCAATTAGGAATTGAACAAGTACCCACTGAGTTAATTGAAGCCGCTGATAGCTTTGGATCTACTGGTTGGCAGAAATTATATAAAGTACAACTACCTTTGGCTAAGCCAACGATTATGGCGGGAATTAACCAAAGTATGATGTTAGCATTGTCAATGGTTGTTATTGCTTCAATGATTGGAGCAATGGGTCTTGGAACTGAAGTTTACTTTGCGGTTGGTCGTAACGAAGCTGGAAGTGGTTTCGCTGCTGGTCTAGCCATCGTTATTTTGGCAATCATTTTGGATCGGGTGACGCAGGCGCTTAATCAAGACAAGCATTAAGGAGCAAGTTAGATGCGAAAAATGAAAATAATATTACCATTATTAGTCGTTTTCATTCTAATTGGAATTGGATTAATGAATACTAGTACCAAAGCTCCGGATGCATACAACCCCAACAAAGCATTAGGCCCACAAGTTGATTACACAATTACGGGAATTGATGCCGGAGCTGGGATTATGAACGGAACCAATACAGCTCTTGATTCTTACGGGTTGCGGGCTAAAAATTGGCAATTACAAACTAGTTCCACAGCCGCAATGACTTCTTCATTAGGCAAAGCCGTTGCTCACCATGAACCAATTGTGGTAACTGGTTGGGTACCACATTGGATGGTTTCTAAATATAATTTGAAATTCCTAGATGATCCCAAGGGCGTTTATGGAAAAGCAGAAAATATTAACACGATTGCACGCAAGGGCTTGAAGGAATCAGATCCTGAAGCCTATACAGTCTTGGATCGTTTCCACTGGACACCCGATGAGATGGCGAAAGTCATGATGAAGGTTAATGAGGGAGTAGATCCGCAAAAAGCAGCACAAGAATGGCTAGCTGAAAATCCGGACCAGTTAAAGGCTTGGACGGATTCAGTTGATAAGGTTAGTGGTAAAAAATTGACCTTAACGTACGTTGCTTGGGACTCTGAGATTGCTTCAACTAACGTGGTTGCGCAAGCTTTGCGGGATGTTGGTTATGATGTAACAATCCGCCCAATGGAAATTCAACCATTGTGGGCGTCAGTGTCAACTGGAGCTGCCGATGCTATGGTTTCGGCTTGGTTACCAAATACAAGTGGAAAATATTACGATGATTACAAAGGAAAGTTTGATGATTTGGGAGCTAACTTAGAGGGTGCCCGAGTTGGATTATGTGTTCCAAAGTATATGTCAAATATTAATTCAATTGAAGATTTGAAGAGATAAGGCGTTAAAAAATATCTTTGTTAATAGCAAGTACCAAACGGTTTTGTGGTTAGCAGAGGTGTTTTTATTTTGGACAAAAATAAAAAGTATGATATTAGAGAGCTTACGCTAATGTCATACTTTTGCATGGAAGTTTTATTGTTTTTTAGTGAATTTAACGACCCCTTCCCAGCGAGCAGTTTGTGGAAACATATCAATTGGTTGAATGTAATCAACATCGTAGACTTTAGTTAAGTCAACTAGGTCACGGGCTAAGGTTGATTCATTACATGAAATGTAAACAAACTTTTCGGGGGCATGAGTGATTAATAATTGACGCAAATTGCTGTCTAATCCGGTGCGAGGTGGGTCGACGACAATTGCATCAGCAACCCAACCAGCGGCAGCCCACTGAGGAATAAGTTCTTCGGCTTTACCCGTAAAGTATTGAGCGTTATCGACCGCGTTTAAAGTAATATTTTGTTTAGCGTCTTCAATAGCTTCGGGGACCGTGTCCATCCCGCGTACTTCACCAGCGGCATGGGCGAGTGAAATCCCGATGGTTCCAACCCCAGAGTAAGCGTCAATCAACTTATCGGCATGTTGTAAATCAAGGGCAGCTAAAGCTTCTTGATAAAGTCGGGTAGTCTGTTTGGGATTCAGTTGTAGGAACGCCCGAGGAGATAATTTGAATTGTTTACCGTTAATCGTTTCGGTAATATACTTTTGTCCCCAGAGGAGCTTGGTTTCGGGTCCCCAAATTAATGAAGTTTCACCCGAATTAATATTTTGATGAATGGAAACGACTTCTGGCAAACAATCATGGATCAACATGATTAATTTGCTGAGTTGTGGAATTTTGGCTGAATTAGTCACCAAGGTTAATTGGACCTCGCCAGAAGCTTCACTGACCCGCGCAATTAAAGTTTTAATGATTCCAGTATGTTTTTTTTCTTCATAGATTGGTAGTCCTAGTTCAGCAATAATATCGCGGACAGTGCGAACAACTTTTAATGTGGCCGGATGTTGCGTTGAAACTTTTGGTAAGTCTACTAAAAAGTGGGAATTTCGTTGATACATTCCTACCGCAATCGAGCCATCTTTCATTTGTCGCACAGGGAATTGGGCCTTATTGCGATACCCACTGGGTTTTTCCATCCCAATTGTTGGAAGAATGGTGATATCTTGGTAACCGCGGGGACGATATTTGGCCAAGGCTTGGCTGATAATATCTTGTTTAAATGCTAATTGCTTGGGATAGGCTAAATGCTCTAGTTCAAAACCACCGACGTTTTGATCATCGACTGGTTTGACACGGTCAGAAGAAGTTTGTTTGAATTTACGAATTTCGGCTTCGATAAATTTAGCGGTCACATTGTTGACTTTAACATCAACGACTTCGCCAGGCAGGGCGCCAGGGATAAAAGTTATTTTACGTTTGTACGAACCAATCCCTTCACCATTAATACCAAGCTTTTTAATGGTGATTAGTAATTTGTCGCCAACCTTAACTTGGACGTCTTGGGGACGATGTCTTGCATCTTTATCTTTATTTGGATGATTGAAGCGGTGTTGATGATTTTTTTCAGCCATATTTACATTTTAACGGGTGGTTCAGCACGCACTCATTAATACTCCTTTAAGTTTTTTATACAATATCAATATTAACACGTTATCGACGGCGACAGATAGCGCTTAATCTATTATAATTAAAAGAAATGAGTTAAGAGAGAACAAAGATGGCTAAAATTAGTGATGAACAAATTTTTGCGGCGACCCATGATTTAATCGTAGAAAAAGGGTTGACTGGTGTACGGTTAACTGATATAGCTAGGCAGCTTGAGGTCACGCATGCGGCCTTATATAAACATTTTAAAAATCGAGATGCTTTATATGAAGCGATGTACACTCAATGGCTGGATCAAGTGGACGCTCCATCTTTGACGATCACACGACTGCCAGCTGAGCAACGAGTCGACGGATTGCATGAATGGTTACAAAACTTTGTGGTTCAGCGACAGCAAGCGTTTATGACGAATCCAGAGATGGCTTCTTTGTATCAAATAGCCCTCCAGCAAGAAACGGAATTGATTAATCCGCGTATCGCTCAGTTAGCGGAAACGGTTGAAACGTTGATGGCTTGGGATACTTTTCGACACCAGCGGGGGATGTTGATTATGATGGCTTTTACATATTTATATCATCCCTTTTTCGTTGATAGGTGGAATGATAATCTTTACATGCCATTATTTGAGTCGACATGGTTGGAATTGTTGCCAGTAATTGAAGAGACAAATTAGGAGGACAGCGATGCAACAAGCAGTTAGAATGAATGTATTTGGCCGCGTGCAAGGGGTGGGCTTTCGTTGGGCAGCTCGGCAATTGGCGGAAAGGCTTAATATTAAAGGGTACGTGGTTAATAAAGATGATGGATCGGTTTTGATTGAAGCACAAGGTGAGCAGGCTGATTTGCGGAAATTCATGGCACAAATTGAAATTGGACCTTCAAACGGGACCAAAGTGCATCATGTCATGATTTCTAGTCTAGAAGTGAATCCAGCACACACGGTTTTTAAAATTTATTAAGAAAGCACGGAGAAGCCTATGTTGGGAAAAATTAAATATAGATCAATTTTATACTGGTCGTTGGAACTATTGATTATTGCGGTCTTATTATTAGTGATATCGCAGTTAGATTTTATTCTGGATCCGATTATTAAATTTATTGGTGCGGTTTTTGTACCGATTTTAATTTCAGGTTTGTTGTATTATATTTTGAATCCAATGGTGAATATATTGGAGAAGGTGAAGATTAAAGGTCATCATCTTTCTCGTGGGATTACTTCATTACTGATGATTATTTTATTGTTGGTGATTGTCGGAGTAACCTTGGCGAATGTTGTACCGCGTTTGATGGATCAATTAACGAATTTCTTGCACGCGACGCCAGGTTATTTCAATCAATTAAAAGCTTGGTTCGAACATGCAGATCGCCTTGCTTGGTTGGGAACTTTGGGCATTACTTTTGATGCCAATACGTTGCAACATGGTGTGCAAAAATATGGTACGAGCGTTTTAAATGGGATGGCAAATGGTTTTGGCGGCATTGCGAGCTCAGTAATTGGTTATTTAGTATATCTTTTGACGGTTCCGGTGATGACTTTCTATATGCTCAGTGACGGTCATAAACTATTACCATTATTGCAAAAATGGTTTCCAAAGCGCCGTAAGGATATGGCAGAAGTCGCCGCACGTTTAAATGAAACGCTATCGCAATATATTATGGGTCAAGTTTTAGAGATGATCTTCGTTGGGGTTGCAACGGGGGTTGGATATGTATTAATTGGTGAAAAATATGCCCTAGTCTTAGGAATTATTGCAGGAATTGCTAATATTGTGCCTTATCTAGGTCCTTATATTGGAATTATTCCAGCTTTGTTTGTAGCGGCAACGCAAGGCGTATGGCAAATTTTTTGGACGATTGTAGTGGTGGCCATCGTGCATTTGATTGATGGAAATATTATTTATCCACGCATTATTGGAGCCCATTTAAATATTCATCCAATGACCATATTGATTTTATTGTTGGCAGCTGGAAATGTGGCTGGACCAGCGGGGATGATTTTAGCTATCCCGACTTATGCGATTATCCGGACGCTGGTCGTTTATTTATGGGAGTTCTTTGTTGAACGGAGTCAAGATGTGCAGCGTAATATTACGGAAGCAGAATAAATTTAAACGGTTGACGGGGAGTGGACGTCAATCGTTTTTTATTTACTGAAAGTTAAAGGTGATTTGGTCATTAAATTTAAAAAAATTTAAAATTAATTTTAAGAAATTTGTGAAAGAAAACATTTTATCAAAAGCGCAATATTATCTTATAAAAAGTTAGTACAATTAGTAAGTAAGGCATCGCGAGGAAAAAATTTACTTGACGGTAACTAACTTTGTGAAAAAGAGGACTCAAATTCGATACGATGGGGCTTGAACAGGGCTTGAAATTAAACAAGATTGGATATATAACAATAGATGTAAACGTTTTCAATATATCTTTTAGGGGAGCGGAATAATGACCAATCGAATGATTAAGTATAATGAACAAGATAAAATTCCAGCATCTGTTGCAATGATAAAAGTTCTTGAAGCTTGGGGGGTTAAAAATATCTATGGTTATCCTGGAGGCTCGTTTAGCTCAACGATGCATGCTTTGGATGTTGAACAAGATCGCATTGATTTTATTCATGTTCGTCATGAGCAGGTGGGAGCTTTGGCTGCTTCAGCTGAAGCTAAGTTAACTGGGCATGTTGGAGTAGCCTTTGGTTCAGCCGGACCAGGGGCGGTTAATCTTTTGGATGGACTCTATGATGCCCGGGAAGATCATGCTCCCGTATTAGCTTTGGTAGGACAAGTTCCTTCAACCAAGATGAACTATGACTTCTTCCAAGAGTTTAATGAGGGTCCAATTTTTGATGACGTCTCAGTTTATAATCGGACAGTAATGACAGCCAAGAGCTTACCGTACGTTGTTGATAAGGCCATCCGGATGGCGTACAAGCACCGTGGAGTAGCGGTAGTTGTTATTCCGGTTGATTTAGGTTGGGAAGAGATTGCCGACATGCCTTATGAATCAGCAAGTTCATATCATCCAGCTGATCAAACGAAGCTTTTGCCAACTCCAACCGATGATGAGATTGAGGCTGCTTTTGAAATGATTAAGCAAGCGAAAGCCCCTGTCTTCCACCTTGGACGTGGAGCAGCGGGTGCACCGGATGAGTTAATCGAATTATCTGAAAAGCTGCAAATTCCAATTATCACAACAGCGTTAGGTAAGGGAATTGTTCCAGATAGCTATGTTGGTAATTTAGGCTTGGTTAACCGAGCTGGTTCAATTTCAGCCAATGAAGCCTTAAATAATGCTGATTTGGTTATCGCAATTGGCAATGATTTCCCATTTGCGGAAAATGTTTATACTTCGCATCCATTTAAGTTTATCCAAATTGATATTGATAGCTCAGTCTTTGGGGCACATCATCACGTTGATTTAGGGATTGAGTCGGATGGACCAGCCTTTATTAAGGCCTTATTAGCTAAGAGCCAGCCGGCACAAAAGTCAGCAGTTTATGAAGCTGAATTGGCTCAAAATAAGGACTGGCGTGCTTATTTGCAAATGTTGATGGATCGCCAGACGACGCCAATTGAATATGAGCAAGTTTATAAGCAAATTAACCGTGTTGCCGATGACGATGCTATCTTTGGAATTGACGTTGGAGATAATGTGATTAATACGGTTCGCTTCTTGGATCTTAAGCCTAAGCAGAAGTTTACGACGTCAGCTTTGTTCGCGACAATGGGTTATGGGGTTCCAGCGGCCTTGGCAGCTAAGTTGAGCTTCCCTGACCGACAAGTCTTTAATATCGCTGGTGATGGCGCCTTCTCAATGGTTATGCAAGATTTGTTGACAGAGACTTATCACAAGTTACCAATTATTAATGTGGTAACTTCAAACACAACTTTGAGTTTCATTAAAAATTCTCAAGCTGATTTGCCCATGAATCCATCTGGTGTTGATATTTTGGATGCTGATTATGCTAAGATTGCCGAAGGAATGGGTGTAGTTGGAATTACGGTAACTAAGCCTGAAGAATTAGCTGAAGCCTTTGATAAGGCGGTTGAAGTTTCAAAGTCTGGTCGTCCAGTACTTTTGGACATCAAGATTAAAGACAAGCGTGGATTCCCCGTTGAGGCTATGGATATTGATCCTGAATTGACTTCACAAGCTTCAGTTGATGCTTTTAAGGAAAAGTATGACGCACAATCACTTCGTCCTTTGAAGGATTATTTCAAAGAATATGGCGTTGAGTTGTAAGCTATTCAAGTAGAAAGAGCTAAATAAGCAAAAGTAAAGGCAGATTACATTGGATTGCAATCTGCCTTTTTATTGAATTAGGTTTTGAGTTTGGTTACCATATGGGGAAATCAGCTGGGGTTTTAGCATGAATTTGGCGGAGGAAAGTTTGCAACAAACCATTATTTACCATAGCTGCCCATAAGCCTTCAAAGTAGTGTTCATTATGCATGAGCATTGAGACTACCGCACGTAAAGTAAAGAATTCAGTATCAGTTTCACTGGCTAAAGCGCGCAAGTCATCTTCAGTAATCATTTTATTAAAGCCCTTTTGGTAAAGGGTACGCTTGAAATTTTGATCGAAGTAATCGGAATGGGTAAATTCGTTAATTAAATTTAAGAGTTCCGTGGGGTATTGTGGATGCTCAGTGCCGTCGGGACCTAATTGCCAAGGAATTTCTTGGTGCTTAAGATCCTCTAAGTAAGCATCCCACGTTTGGAATTCAAATGGATGTTCTGTCATGATGTTCCCTCCACACTTATTTTTTGTAAGAATATTATAGCTGATTTTTTAAAAAAAAGCGAATTTCTTGGGACCAAGGTAATTATTTGTTAAAATGGAGATAAGATGAAAGGGTGTGAGCTTTGATGACAGGAAAATTTATCGATCAAACATATCAATTTAAAGCGGCGGCAACGGAAAATATTCGGCAACAATGGCATGATTTGGCCTATATGGATGGAGCTAGGCATAAACTAGATGTTTATTTGCCTAACCAGGTTAAACCGCAAGCCGGATATCCAGTAATCGTTGATATTTATGGGGGTGGCTTATGGCGTGGTGACAAAAGCTCATTTAAAATGAATCCCGCACTGCAACTTTTAGCAGCCGGGTATGCTATCGTTAGCCCTGATTATTCACTGTTATGGCAAGCCGCTTTTCCAGCGCAGGTTAGTGAAATGCAAGCGGTGCTCCATTGGGTAAAGCAGTTTGGAGCTGACTATGGGCTTGATGGACAGCGACTGGCTTTAATGGGGGAATCTTCTGGAGCGCAGTTGGCCGTTTTGACAGCACTGCAGCGACCAGGAACCGCCTTGTTTGATGAACGCTGGGATAATAATGAGCGGGCGCCTATTTGTGCGGTAATTGCCATGTATGGGCCTTATGTCATTGATCAGTTTCCGCAACAGTTCGCAGCGACGAAAACACAACCCAAGTATGCTGAGACGGGTTCAGCGGGGTCGTTTGAAGGTCAATTATTAGGCAAAAAGCGTCCGGTTGATGTCCCCGAGTTAGTGCAAAAATATAATCCGCTTAATTATTTGACGCCATCTATGCCACCAATTCTGGGGATAGCAGGGACAGCGGACCAAGTGGTTCCTTACCAACAAACGGTCGAATTGATGCAAGCAGCCCAGGATTTAGTTGGTGACCACCGTGCGCAATGGCATTTGGTTCCGGGGGCCCATCACGGCATCACTGACTTTATGACGGATGAAATTGTACAGATGAAATTAGACTTTCTAAACGAATTTATGGGAGGAAACTAATGAATTATAATAACCTCTTTACGCATGCCAGCCCGAGTTCGTTATTGTTGACGATTTCGATTGATTATTTATTAGTTGGTTTGATTAATCCAGTGACCCCGGTCTTGAAATTCGTTGTCATTCTATTAATTTTACCGGATGTATTTTCGGCGTTTATGAGTTTTAAAAATTTTTTACAAGAAAACAAAAGCGAATGGTCTACTAAATTGTAGGATTGTGCAAAATATTTGATAAAAATAGCCCACGACAAAGGATGACGTGAGCTATTTTTTAAAGATTATTTTTGATGGGCTTGCCATTGTTTATCAAAATCTGCTAAGACTTGGCGGACTTCATCAGTGGTGCTAGTCTCCATTAATGCCATCCGTAAATCGGAAGCATACGAGAATGAACGCACGTAAATTTTAAAGAAACGCTTGAGCTTTTGGAAATGGCGAGGACCGTAAAGTTTGGTCACCTCATCATGCAAATCTAACTGTAAGCGGAGCAGAGCTAATGATTCTTCTAAAGTGTGCGCATGTGGTTCTTTTTCAAAAGCCCAAGGCGATTCGAAAATTCCTCGCCCAATCATAATTCCATCGACGCCAGGGTGAGCGGTAGCTAATTCTAAGCCTGCTGCGCGGTCTTGGATGTCACCGTTAATTTGCAAAAGGGTCTGGGGTGAAATCGCGTCACGCATCGCGACAATCTCATCGATGACTTCATAGTGCGCAGGTACTTTAGACATCTCTTTACGCGTGCGTAAGTGGATGGTTAGTACTTGCACATCTTGTTCTAACAAGAATGGTAACCAAGTTTGATAAGTTTCAAAATCATTAAAGCCTAGGCGCGTTTTAACGGATATTACTAATCCAGACTCTTTGGCAGCAGCAATGATTGCAGCGGCGTCATCTTGATGGCGGATTAAATCTGATCCGCCTCCATTTTTAATCACCGTACCATCTGGGCAGCCCATGTTAATGTCAACCGCTTCATAGCCACGTGTTTTTAAATCGGCAGTTGCTGATTTAAAATCTTCTGGGCGATTGCCCCAAATTTGAGCAATCGGCATGCGTTCACCATCAGCAACGGCTAGTCGGCCTTGAACTGAAAATTTCGCCTTGGGGTGGGCAATACTACGGGCGTTGGTAAATTCTGTGTAGTACGCGTCAGGCCCTGCAGCTTGTTCCACGACGCGGCGGAAGACGGTGTCAGTGACGGCTTCCATGGGAGCTAGGGTGAAAAAGGGGGTGGGCTGTTCGTATCCAGCTTGAGCCTGGTCCACGATCTTTTGCCAATATGATGATTTTGCTTGTGTCATCAGAATATTTCCTTTCTTATAAGAGTGATTATGTTAGGAGACTAAATTTATAAAATGTAAGTAAACACTATTACTATAAGGATAAAATGTGTTTTTGACAAGTATCAAGTCAAGTCTGCGACCGAAATGAGAAAAATCTAATAATAATATTTTGAAAGGGGTGGTGACGGAAAAGATATGGTAATGTTTCACGTGAAACTTTAAGTTTTAGTGCGTCAGATGATTGAAATACCAAGGCCTTTGGGGTATTCTTTAAATAACTGGAAAATAATGGAGGAAAACAGATGAATCCCACGGAATTTGTGGACGCTTTACGGGCGCATGGTATTGAATTAAATCAGCATCAAATCGCGCAGTATCAGCGATATTACGAAAAGTTAATCGAAGTAAATCAGGTTATGGATTTAACGAATATTGTCGAACAAGATCAGGTTTATTTGAAACATTTTTATGATTCGTTAACCCTAGCTTGGGCTGATACAAGCTTACAAAATGAGCCTTTAAAATTGGTTGATGTTGGGGCTGGCGCTGGCTTTCCGTCAATTCCTTTAAAAATTGCTTTTCCTCAATTAAAGATTACAATCGTCGATGCGCTACAAAAGCGAATCAATTTTTTAAATGATTTAGTCATTGATTTGGCGCTAGAAGATGTCGCTATTATCCACGGGCGGGCCGAAGACTTAGGTAAAAAAGGTTCTTCATTTCGGGAAAGTTTTGATATTGTAACAGCCCGAGCCTTAAAGGCGATGCCGATGTTAGTTGAGCTGACCTTGCCATTGGTTAAAGTTAGTGGTGAACTGTTAGCAATGAAGGGGAGTCGGGTAGAAGAAGAATTGACGGCGGCTGCTAAGGCAATTCCCTTGGTAGGTGGTCAGGTATTCAAGCAAGTGAATGTTGATTTACCCAATGGGGATCCGCGGACGGTGGTGATTATTAAAAAAGTTAAGGACACACCGACTAAATATCCACGGAAATTTAGCGATATTAAAAATAAAATCCTTTGATGAAAATTAGCAATAATTTAAAGATGATTGCAGTAGAGAGGTAGGAAAATGGCACATATTATTGCTTTAGCAAATCAAAAAGGTGGCGTTGGAAAAACGACGACCACGGTTAATTTAGGAGCGGCTTTAGCCAGTCATGACAAACGGGTTTTGATTATTGATGCTGATCCTCAAGGCAATGCGACTTCGGGGTTAGGAATTAAAAAGTCAGCGATTGAAGATGAGCATGAAATTTATGATGTTTTGGTACGTGGTGTTAAACCGGCTGATGTAATTTTAAAAACGAGTCATGATAATTTGGAAATTATCCCTGCAACCATTCGCTTAGCGGGAGCAGAACTTGAATTGGCACCAGTTATGGCGCGTGAAACACGTTTGAAAGAAGCGATTGCAACGATTGAAGATCAGTATGACTATATTTTAATTGATAATCCCCCTTCGCTTGGTTTGATTACGATTAATACTTTTACGGCAGCTGATGCGGTCCTGATTCCAGTGCAAGCTGAATACTATGCGTTAGAAGGACTTGGTCAATTGTTAAGTTCAATCACGCAAATTAAGAGCCTGTTGAATCCCGATTTGGGGATTGAGGGGGTTTTGTTAACGATGGTTGATGGTCGGACGAATTTGTCAAATGAAGTTGAAGAAGCAGTGCGTAATTACTTTAATGAAGAGCAAGTTTATCATACGGTAATTCCGCGTAATGTGCGTTTGTCTGAAGCACCAAGTCACGGTTTAGCCATTATTGATTACGATCCCAAGTCGAAAGGGTCTGAAGTTTACACTAAATTAGCAGAGGAGGTCTTGGCAGCGCATGACGACATCTAAGAAAAAATCTGTATTAGGTGATGACATTATGAATGGGGGGCTTAATGCTCTTTTTGGGCAACAGGGGATTGAAGTTCCAACTAAGCCGAAGAGTGGCGATATGATTGACGATGTAGCCGTTGATCGAATTTTAGCGAACCCCTACCAGCCGCGGCATACGTTTGATGAAAGTGCTTTGCGTGATTTGGCCAGTTCAATTCGAGAAAATGGAATTCTACAACCAATCATTGTGCGCCAGGCCCCTAAAGATGATAAAAAATATGAAATTTTAGCTGGAGAACGGCGATGGCGGGCAACGCAGTTATTAGGTAATGAAACCATTCCCGCGGTCATTCGGGAATATGATGATGAAACTATGATGCAAGCGGCGGTTTTAGAAAACTTGCAGCGTGAGGATTTGTCACCAATCGAAGAAGCTTTAGCGTATAAGCAAATGATGGAAGTCCTTCATTTGACGCAAGAGCAGGTTGCTAAGCGACTGGGGAAAGCCCGGTCAGCGATTGCGAACACGGTACGTCTGCTAACTTTACCAGAGGATGTCCAAGGTTGGATTCAAGGCGGACAACTGTCGATGGGGCAAGGACGGACTCTTTTGGGACTTCATAATAAGCGTAAAATCGGTGAAGTCGCAAAAAAAGTGATGCAAGAACATTTGACGGTCCGGCAACTTGAGAAATTAGTGAACGATTTAAATGAAGATCAGGCGCCAAAAGTAACGAAGCCTCAAGCAAAGTCTGACTTTATTGTTAAAACTCAAGCAGCTTTAACTGATAAGTTTGGAACGAAGGTTGCAGTTCATCGGAATAAAAAGGGCGCTGGTAAAATTGAAATTAATTATTTATCAGATGAGGAATTGCAACATATTTTTACAGTTTTAGGCATGGATTTAAAACAAGATTAATTCAATGGAGGGCGAAATATGTACGCTTTACATGATATTGTGGAAATGAAAAAGCCGCATGCTTGTGGCACAAATGCTTGGGAAATTATTCGAATCGGGGCCGATATGAAAATTAAATGTCAAGGTTGCGAGCGGGTGGTCATGCTCACGCGGCATGATTTTGATAAACGCTTTAAACGTGTTTTGCGCTCAGCGGGCGAATGATCAATCATAGTGAAGTACTGTGGAGAATTACGACGTAGATTTTAGCTTTTAAGCTAAAAAGAATAGACAAGAAATGAAGGATTAAATTATGGCATTAACAGCTGGAATCGTGGGGTTACCAAACGTTGGTAAATCAACCCTTTTTAACGCAATTACGAAGGCCGGAGCCGAAATGGCGAACTATCCTTTTGCGACGATTGAACCCAATGTGGGGGTCGTAGAAGTTCCTGATGCGCGTTTGGCACGGATTGCCGAAATTGTGCATACAAATAAAATTATTCCTACTACTTTTGAATTTACCGACATTGCCGGAATTGTTAAAGGGGCGTCAAAAGGTGAAGGGTTAGGAAATAAGTTCTTGGAGAATATTCGCCAAGTTAATGCGATTGTGCACGTGGTACGGGCGTTTGATGATGATAATATTGTGCATGTGAATGGAACGGTTAACCCGGTTGATGACATTGAAACAATCAATACCGAGTTAGTTTTGGCTGATTTGGAGTCTATTGAAAAGCGTTATGATCGCGTTTCGCGCGCAGCCAAAGGTGGTGACAAAGAAGCTAAGGCTGAATATGAAGTTTTAGAAAAAATTAAGCCCCTCCTCGAAGCAGGTAAGCCTGCGCGTTTGGCTGAATTTACTGAAGAACAAGAGAAAATCGTGAAAGGTTTATTCTTATTGACGACTAAGCCTACGTTGTACGTAGCGAACGTCAGTGAAGATGATATGAGTGATCCTACTGCTTCAAAGTATTTCCAAGCGATTCAAGAATACGCCAATGCTGAGCACGCTCAAGTGATTGGATTATCAGCTCGTGCTGAAGAAGAAATTGCTGAAATGGCACCAGAAGATCAAGCAGAGTTCCTGGAAATGTCTGGGGTTAGTGAGCCAGGTTTGAATGTTTTGATTCGGGCTGCTTATAATTTGCTTGATTTGCGGACATTCTTTACGGCTGGAGTTAAAGAAGTTCGAGCTTGGACCTTTAAGACCGGTGCTAAGGCTCCTGAAACTGCCGGGGTGATTCACTCAGACTTCCAACGCGGGTTTATCCGGGCGGAAACGATGAGTTATACCGATTTGGATCAGTATGGAAGTGAGAAAGCAGTGAAAGAAGCCGGTCGCTTACGTTCGGAAGGTAAAGAATATGTCGTAGAAGATGGGGATATCATGGAATTCCTATTTAATGTGTAGGCTAAAGGAGCAGTTAAATGACGAAAGAAAAGCAAGCGTCGGAAAATATGGACCCACAAAGTTCAGCTAATCAAGAATCAATGATTGATGCAGTGACACCACATGAGGGTGATGTGGTTGATAATGATGCAACAGAAACAACAACGCCCAGGCTTGATGCAAAAAAAGTTGAATTTAAGCATTTACCAACACGTGCGGAATTAGCAGCGACTGGTTTAAATAAGCGCAATCAAGAGTTTGTTTATCAGGCAGCGGAATTGGTGACTGATGAAAAATTAGGATTGCCTTTGATTCAAAAAATTTATGATGAATTGTTAGTTCATCAAAAACAAGGGCGGACGGCTAAACAAATCTATGGTACTCCGGAAGCGGCAATGGGAATTCAAGTAGAAGCTTTGAAGCATGAAACGCAAGCGAATCCCTATGCTGACAGCAACTATTGGGATTTGGCAGTGGATAATATGCTGACTTTCTTAATGTTATTTGCGGTGATGTTTGGAATCACCTTGTTGTTCCAAAAGGATGCCACTGTTAATGCAGGGGCGGCAGGAGTGACCTCTTTGGCATTAACATCAATTATTGGTGGTTTAATTTTTGCTTTGATTACTAAGATTATGGCTCGGCAAGATTTGGGACGCTTTATGCGCATTATGGCAGCTATTCTTGCTTTTGTTTTGTGGTTTATGATTTACATGTTGGTATCATTATTGCCAGCAGCAGTTAATCCGGTTTTGTCTGGTTGGTTTTATTTGGTTGTGTCAGCAATTGCTTTCTTTGGCTTCCGTGCTTGGCGTAAGCGGACGGGAATTGTTGGTGGATTTATGGGAGCATCACAAGCTCAAAATAGAAAGTAAATTAATAGACAATCAAGATTTGGAGAGTGTATTAAAATGAAGATTCTAATTGTTGATGATGATCATGAAATTGCTGAATTACTGGAGATTTATGTTAAAAATGAAGGCTATGAACCGGTTTTAGCATTTGATGGTAAAGAAGCTTTGAAAAAAATGCGAACGAATCCAGATATTGGCCTAGTTATTTTGGACATTATGATGCCGGAAATGAACGGGACAGAAGTGGTAAAAGAAATTCGAAAAGATAATCCCGTGCCAATTTTAATTTTGTCAGCCAAGTCGGGGGCTATGGATAAAATTCAAGGGTTGATTACGGGGGCCGATGATTATGTAACAAAGCCCTTCAACCCATTAGAGGTGATGGCGCGGGTGAAAGCATTGTTGCGCCGAGCACAAAATGGGGTTCAGCAAAATGTCCAAGAAATTTTGGACATTGGGCCTTTGACGATTAATAAGGATAGCCATGAGGTTAAAACGGCTGCGGGGGATGATGTTAATTTAACTGCGTTGGAATTTGGTATTTTATATTTGTTAGCCTCGCATCCGAATCGTGTTTTTAGTGCCGATGATATTTTTGAACGCGTTTGGCAACAAGAATCTGTTGTTAGTGCAAAAACCGTGATGGTGCATGTTTCACATTTGCGGGATAAATTAGAAGAAGCAACTGGTGGTAATCAAGTAGTGCAAACCGTTTGGGGTGTCGGTTATAAGATTGAGGCATTGTAGTGATGTCAAAATTAAACTTCAAAGATTGGATGAAACTAGTTGGTAAGATGTTAATGGTGCTAATTTTAAGTGGCTTTGTGTTTGTTGGTGCCATTTTGATTTCGCAACCAGTATGGGACGCTAAAAATTGGGTTGCCGAAGTACACTTCGTTGCCACTCACAATCCTAAAGCATTCTGGATCATTAGTATTGGTGTATTTACTGGCTGGCTATGGGCTAACTATCTAATTTTTGAACAGATGTATTTAAAGGCGTTAACCTTAATGATCATTCAAAAGAGTCAAAATTTAGCAAATGTGGCGCAGTTACCGCGTTTCAAAAAATCACCTTTTATTCGGTTGCGTCCATTGATTAAAAGTATTGATGGTATTTTTGAGGCAATGCAAGAGTCTGAGGCGCGTGGTAAAGAAATTGAACATTCTAAGGATGAAATGATTGGAAATATTTCGCATGACTTACGGACCCCACTGACAGCGCTGTTAGGTTATTTAGGTCTGGTTAAGATGCATCCAAGTGCTCCTGAAAATAATAAGTATGTCAATGTTGCTTATGACAAAGCTGAGCATATGCGTACTTTAGTTGAAGATTTGTATGAATATGTTCAGGTGAACGATAAGTCCTTTAAAATGCAGCTGCACTTGGCACCTTTAAACTTATCGGCGATGTTGAGTCAGTTAGCCGCAAATTATGAATTAGAAGCGCAGGAACATCATGTTGAGATTTCAGCGTCAACTCAGCCAGATTCAATTGAAATGTGTGGTGACCAAAATCGGCTGGCACGCGTTTTTATGAATTTGATTGCGAACGCATTTAAATATGGCGAAGGGGCGACTTATATTCACTTAATGGCTCAGATTTTAGAGGATGATGAATCCGTGGAAGTCCGTGTGGAAAATGATGGTAAACGTATTCCAGAAGAGGCGTTGGGACATGTTTTTGATCGTTTTTATCGGGTGGAAAGTTCCCGTAACGTTAAAACTGGCGGTTCTGGGTTAGGGTTAGCCATTGTGAGTGGAATTGTTGAAGGGCATAATGGTGAAGCGCGCGTCGAGTCAGATGAGCATAAAACGAGCTTCATTATTACGCTACCATTACAACCCGATTTATAAATGAACCATTAACCAACATAAGCATAGTAATTATTGAAAGAGGCGCTTGAAGCCTCTTTTTTAGCTAATAAAATGTCGTAAGATATGGTAGTTGAGGAAGTGCTGTAATTAAGGTAAACACATTGAGGTGAAAAATGGCTAAAATATTCATTAGTAGTGATCAGCATCTTGATATTAATCGGTTAGATGTAGACCAAATCTTGGCGATGCAGGCAAATTACTTACAGGAACAAAAAGCAGCTGCTTATATTATTGCCGGTGATAGTTTTAATTATTTTGAAAAAACCTTAATCTTTGCGGAGCGTTTGCAGGTTTTAGTTGGGTCGGATATCAAAATTAAATTTTTAGCGGGAAATCATGAAATGGGGCATGGCGTGACCTTTGATGAGTTGGAGTCGGAGGTAAGCCCACTTTATTTGCATAATAAACGTTTCCAAATTGGAGATACCGTGGTTTTGGGGAATAATGGCTGGTATGATTATTCTTTAGCTCGTGGTCCGCAAAAACAGCAAGTTCAGCAATTTAAGCAAGGCTTTTATTATGATCGGTTAATTGAACAACCTTTAAGTGATCCAGAAAGAACGGATTTGAGTTTAAAGCAGCTAAAAAAAGCTCTAGATGCGACAACGGCTCAACAAAGGGTGATTGTGGTGCAACATTTTGTACCAAATGCGCTAGGTTTACAGTACCCAACTGCGTCACCCCGTTGGCAAATGGTGAATGGTGTTATGGGTTCAAAACGCTATGCTGAATTATATGCGCAGTATCCGCAAATTAAAGCAGTCGTCTCTGGTCATGTGCATCGAAATCAACCTGCGCAGCAAATTCAACAAATTAAATATCAAAATGTAAGCGTCGGATATCACCGTGGCAAGCGGATGGAGTGGGTTGATCCAGAATTTTCGACAAGTTGGCAAAAAAAGTTATTTAAAAGTGTTGACAATTTACAGGGCGACCTGTAATATATATATACGTTGATAAGTTAATTACAACGTATCGGGGGGTTAGCGAAGTCTGGTTAAACGCGGTGGACTGTAAATCCATTCCTTCGGGTTCAGAGGTTCGAATCCTCTACCCCCCACCAGTATTTGGGGTATAGCCAAGTGGTAAGGCAGTGGTTTTTGGTACCATGTAGCGTAGGTTCGAATCCTACTACCCCAATAAAAAAGCTTTGTAGTATTAAGACATAGCTTGTACAACGTTTAAATCGTGAGTGCGTGAAAAATTGAATTTTTTGCCCGCTGGCAAGTTCGCTTTAACATAATTGTTAAAGCGATTTTTTTAATAAAAAACTCCGTAGTATTAACACGGAGTGGATGGATTAATTCTTATGATGCACAATTGGTTGTATCGCCCATAAAAGAATATCTAATAGTAAACTAATAATAATAAACGGTGGCCAAAAGAAAACAATAACTAAAGCAACAATATTGAGTATTAAAGATGTAAATTCAGTAAAATATAAATGTTTTAAATCACTATTAATTTTTAATACCTCATTGCGTAACATTGAAAAAGAAATATTGTAAATAATTACATTTAAAGCGTATAACCATGCAGCTATGGGAGAGTATATATCAGATCCAAACCAGGCAGTTGTAGCTGGTAATAATGTAGCGCAGAATAGTAAAAATATATTTGTATATAGTATTTTATGGTTTATAGTTTCAATGTGTAAAAATAAATTATGGTGATTAACCCACCTCACCGCTAAAATCGTGAAACTAACAATATAGGCAATAAATGAGGGGGCAATCGCAATAATCGGATGTATAGAGTGATCATCCGTGGGTAAGTGTATGTCTAATACTAAAATCGTCATAATGATGGCAATTACTGCATCCGTAAAAGCTTCAAAGCGTTCTTTGTTCATATTATAAAAAGCTCCTAATTGATTTAATTGTTTAATTATACTGATACATTTAGTTGTAGCAACTCAATGAAAGATTAGTTAGTGAAAATTGGCGAGTGGCTCTTTTAGCTTTATTAATTATGCTAAGCTGATATCCTTATAAAAAATAGTTTTAAAATTTTAAAATAGCCGTTAAAACGATGTGTCACAAAACTTAATGTGGCGTTTTTTGATTATCAAAAATTTATGAGTATTTTTAGGATAGTGGTGTGACCAAAATGAGAATTAATTTATTTTGATTGAGTCAAAATAGATATTTTTTGGATAAATCCTGAAGAATAAGCGAAATAATCGGCAATTTTTAATTTAAATCAGCCATTGACTCGGTTGGAGCGGCGCATATCGATGTATTTAAAGAAAAGCTGTCCGATATCTTGACATGTTTGTAAAAAAATCTTGTATCTATAAGGGAATGCTGTTAAAATTAAAACATTATTAGATTTTTTACATAAAGGTGTAAGAGGAAAGATCAGGAGTTTATGGGTACAGAAGAAACAGAAGAAAAGAAATTTTTTGGTCAACCAATTGGACTCGCTACTCTATTTATGACGGAGATGTGGGAACGCTTTTCATATTATGGAATGCGGGCTATCTTGTTGTATTATATGTGGCATTTAATTTCAACCGGCGATTTAAATATTACGCGCGCGGTTGCAGCTTCAATTATGGCAATTTATGCATCGATGGTTTATCTATCAGGGGCGGTTGGCGGATATATTGCTGATCGAATGATAGGTTCACGTAAAGCGGTCTTCTTAGGTGGAGTCTTTATTATGGTTGGGCATCTTGTTTTAGCTTTACCGTTTGGAGCTTCAGCGTTATTTGGTTCGATTGCCTTGATTATCATTGGGACCGGGTTGTTAAAACCAAACGTTTCTTCATTGGTTGGTTCACTTTATACACCAACCGATCGACGTCGGGACGCAGGATTTTCGATTTTCGTTTTCGGAATTAATCTAGGTTCATTTATCGCCCCCTTATTGGTTGGTTGGACTCAAGAAAGTTTTGGTTTCCACGCCGCCTTTGGTTTGGCAGCGATTGGGATGTTCTTTGGCTTAATCCAGTATCATTTTGGTGGTAAAAAAGATTTGCCAACGGATGGTCTCTATCCAACTGATCCTCTGCAACCAGAAGAAGTTAAGCCTTTAATTTTAAAAGTGCTTTTAGCTTTGATTGTTTTTGGCCTAGTTGTGGTATTGATGAATTTGATGGGTTGGAATGAGATCGCTGATTTCATTAATTTGTTAACAATAATTGCGGTCGCTGTCCCAGTTATGTATTTCGGACAAATGCTAACATCATCAAAAGTTACTAAACAAGAGCGTTCACGGGTCGTAGCTTACCTACCTTTGTTCTTAGGAGCTGTGTTATTTTGGGCCTTGGAAGAACAAGGTTCCGTGGTCTTGGCTACCTTTGCGCAAAACCGGACGATTCATACATGGTTCCCAGCTTCTTGGTTCCAGTCATTGAATCCGTTCTTTATTATGTTGTATACGCCATTCTTTGCATATTTGTGGAGCCACTGGAAGAAGAATTCTCCTTCTGCTCCTATGAAGTTTGCGGTTGGATTACTCTTTGCGGGAGCTTCGTTCTTGCTCTTAGCCATTCCTGGAAATATCTATGGAACAGCTGGCCGAGTTTCACCACTTTGGTTGCTTGGTTCATGGGCTTTGATTATCATTGGAGAAATGCTGATTTCGCCTGTTGGTTTGTCCGTAACGACTAAGTTGGCACCTAAGGCCTACACAGCCCAGATGATGTCACTATGGTTCTTATCTTCAGCCGTCGGATCAGCTTTGAATGCACAATTCGTTGGTATGTATAGTCCAAAGACAGAAGTACAATACTTCTTTACCTTTGGAATTATCACAGTTGCTTTGGGAATTGTGATGTTATTTATGGTTAAAACCGTGGTTCGTTTGATGGACGGGATTGAATAAGTTCGAGTGTGAAATTAAACCAGGTCGCAATGCGACTTGGTTTTTTAATTGATTGAAGGTGGAGGTTATAAATGAGATACCGATTCGGTATACTTTGGTTAGGTGTGATAAAATAGTATTATTAATTAAGAAAGTGAGACATGCAAAAATGCAAGATAATATGCAGCTAAAGCGATCTGCGTGGCAACGAGTAAGATTAAACTGGGCAGTAGTTTTTAAACTGACATGGCCTTTAATTGCTTGGCAATTTTTAAGTGCGTGGGTTTCATATGGAAGTGGTTTTAAAGGTCAACATACGTTTACATTGGCTAACATAATGTACATGTTAAGTGAGAGCCTCTGGTCTGGGTTAGTTGAAGCCGTCTTGGTAGGAGTTATTAGTCTGGGAACGGTCTATGCTCTAATTGAGTGGGTGCGCACAGAGAAAGTCCCTGAGCAACCGGAGAAACAAGGTTTTAAGTATTTTAAGCGCGAAACCGTCCGGGATGCAGTGGTCTTAATGGGGCTCCGCTTCCTATATACTATTTTATGGGGAATTTTGTTGTTTATCCCTGGTGTGATTAAAGCAATCGCATATTCACAGGCAGAGTTTTTGTATGCAGATGATGTTAAACAAGGGAAAACGATTGAGTCGATGGGTGAATATTTGAGTCGCTCGCAAGCTTTGATGGACGGACATAAGGTTCAATATTTTTGGTTGCAAGTTCAATTTATTCCTTGGTGGATTTTAGCGGCTATAACCTTTGGACTAGCATCATTTTGGATTTTGCCATATTATGAAACTGTCATGGCGGAATTCTATTTAAGTTTACGCAATGAGCAATAGCTTAGGTATATTTAAAAATTCAACATTAATTTTCAAGCGAGTAAAAAACCCTACAGTGAATGCTGAAGGGTTTTTAATTTTTCAGACGCGTATACAACATCAATAAATTCGGTTATACTTAACAATTAAGAGTTAATGGGCAAATTAAAAAGAGGTAAAGTGCAATGGAACAAAGTTCAGTCGCAAAGCATCGCTATATTACTGGACTCGATGGTCTCCGAGCGATTGCGGTCATCGGCGTAATTCTTTTTCATCTGTGGCCCCAAAAAATTATTGGTGGCTGGCTCGGGGTCCCTTTATTTTTTGTGATTTCGGGGTATTTGATTACAGATTTACTGATTCAAGAATATGATCAAACGCAGACAATTAATTGGTACAGTTTTTGGTGGCGCAGAATTAAACGGCTATATCCAGCATTGCTGGGGATGCTTTTGCTTGTCACAACGATGATTGGACTTTTTGCACGTGATTTTTTATATAATTTACGTGGCATCATTGCTACCAATTTAACATATGTATTTAATTTTTGGGAAATGGTCCATGGACAATCATATTTTGAGCAATGGAATAATCCTTCGCCGTTCACCCATCTTTGGTCATTATCAATTGAAGGTCAATTTTATTTAATCTGGCCTTTAATTGTTTGGTGGGTACTAAAACATGGGTGGCATCGCGCTAAAATTGCAGGTAGTTTGTTCGGTGCAGCGGTTGTCTCAGAAATTTTAATGGTTATATTATATAATACTGTCGGTCTTGACCGAGTCTATTATGGGACGGACACACGCTTGTTTGCGATCTTATTAGGAACGGCTTTGGCTTTTATTTGGCCCTCACTGCATCTGCGCGAGCAAATTAAGCCTAAGGTTCGACGCAGCTTAAATTTGACGGGGTGGGGAGCCCTGTTGGTTGTGTTAATGGCATTTTGGCTGATGGATGGTCAATTAGCTTGGACTTATGACGGAGGGATGTACCTAGTTAGTTTAGTGATGACCATTTTAGTAGCGGTTACCGTTCATCCAGCGTCTCAATTTAGTCAATTATTAAATGGACGCTTCTTGAATTATTTAGGGACGCGCTCATACAGTATTTACCTATATCAATTACCAGTATTTGTTTTGTATGATCAACTAGTTCACCGGCCGGTAAATCTTTTTGATGATTTTTTGAAAATCGCGTGGGTCTTACTGTTGGCTGAAGTTAGCTACCGCTATATCGAAGAAGTCTTTCGGCGCAAGGTTAACTTCACGCACCAAATGGTTGGGCGGACCCGTCTGACTTACCAAATTATTGCGGGGATTTTAAGCTGCGGAATGTTGTTTGTGTTGGTGCAACCCAACGCTGGTAAAGCGCAACCTAAGACGACTTTAGAGAAACGTCTAACCACGAACGCGCATAAAATTAAGCAAGCCAACCAGCAGGCGAAGGCAGAGGTTTCAACGACCAATCAATTAACAGGTGATGATCGCGCGACGATGGATAAGTTTGCGGTAAATGAGCAACAATATCAGCAGTTGAAAACATTGAAAGTGACGGCGGTGGGGGATTCAGTTTTGTTGAATACGGCACCGAATTTACAACAATTAGTACCGCATATGCAAGTTGATGCTAAGGTTGGTCGTAGTGTGGCAGATGTAGTGTCAATCGTGCAACGGACGCGTCACAAAGATCAAATGGCAGGCGATTTATTGATTGCGGCCGGAACTAATGGAAATATATCTGAAAAACAAGTTCAAACGGTGATGCAGGCGGCAGGACTTAAAGTGCAGGTTTATTGGGTTAATGATTTTGCTAATCGGAGTTGGATTGCGGGCAACAATTTGCTTTTGGACCAGATGAACAAAAAATATGATAATTTGCATATTGTTAACTGGCAGCATCAGGTGCAGCAGCATCCAGAATGGTTGGGTAAGGATGGCGTACATCCAAATCCAGTTGGTTCGGTTGAATATACAAAATTAATCTTACGGTCCGTTTTAAAAACGGGTAAAGATTAAGAATGATGTATGAATAGATTTAAATAGGTTAGCTTCTTTTCGCTACAATGCGGATGGCTAAGCTATTTTTTTATTGAAGAGGTTGTTAATTTAAATGATTTTCGATATAATTAACTGGTTAATTAACCGGTAAAGGAGTTTTAAGATGACAGATATGAATAAAACGACAGCCAATCTCATCAATGAAAGTTTGAATCGCTTATGTCAAAAGGCGGAGCAACAACGCGAATTTTTGTTGAGTCCGAGTCAGGATAATCTAACGACGACGCAAGGGCATATTCTAATGTTGCTAGCTGAACAGCCAATGCAAACGAATGCACAATTAGCGGACAGGTTAAACCTTAGTCGGGCAGCGGTTACTAAAGCTATCAAGAGTTTGCAACACGATGCCGATGATGGTGGCTATTTAGAGGCTGTGATGGATCAACATGATGGACGGGTAGTGCGGTTTCAGTTAACAGAGCAAGGTCAATTACATGCCCAGGACCACTTACGGCAACATCAGGTGACTTTGCAAATTTATCAAGAATTATTAAATGATTATTCTGAATCTGAGCAACAGGTAATAAAAAGTTTCATGGAGCAATTGGTGATGAAGTTGGAGGCTTAGGATTGAAACAGCATAAAAATATCAATGGTTGGCTGGGCTTAATCGTGGTGGTCAGCTTGGTAGGGTTAATTTTGCATCAAGCCGTATTGGCGCGACCGGCCAGTTTTCAACAAAGTACAGTTGCCTCGCCTAAGAAGCTCAAGATTGTCAGTAGTCTATCGGTGTATGGTGAGATGGCCCAAGCGATTGTTGGAAAATATGGTGAGGTCGTTAATATTGTGGGCCCCCATAATGGCGATCCCCATGATTTTGAACCGACTTTGCAGACTGCCAAAACATATGCGCAAGCTGATTTAATAATTAGTAATGGAGGCGGTTATGATGAATGGGCGCACAACTTAAGCGCCGCGCATGCAAAAACGCCCCAAATTGAGGTTAGTCATTTGGTTAGCTATCAGGAAGGTGATAATGAGCATTTCTGGTATCGTCCGCAAATTGCGCAAGTGGTCACAGCTGCTTTGGTAGAACAATTAAGTCGTCAAGACGAGCAACATCAAGCCTATTATCAACGGCGAGCGCAAAATTATTTAGCAACCTTGGCGCCGTTGCAACAAATGCGTGATGACATTAAATCTCAACTAGCAGGGAAAATGATTCTGACAACTGAGCCAGTTTATGACAATGCCTTGGCCGGTTGGTCGGTTCATATTGGTGATCAAGAATTTGCGCAGGCGGTGGAGGCCGGTAACGATCCCAGTCCGCAAGCAATTGAACAGTGGAATCGAGCCCTTGAAAAAAAGCGAGTTAGCCTGGTCATAGAAAATACGCAAACGACTAATCGGATTACGCAACAGGCTGTGAAAAAAGCGCGTCAAGCTGGTGTGCCGGTGGTTGGAGTGACAGAATCTCAGCCAGCAGAGAAAAATTATTACCAGTGGCAAATGGATATTTTACAAGCAATTAAAACGGGGTTGGAAGCGTGATAATTTTAAAAGGAACAAATATTGGAATGCAAGCCAATGGGCATTGGCTCTATCAAGCCGTGAATTTTCAGTTGGAACAACAACATATTTTGGCTTTGCTCGGAGAAAATGGAGTCGGAAAAACGACTTTAATTCAAACGATAATGGGTGAGCGGCCGTTAGACCAGGGCAGCTTAACTTGGGAACAAACGGGTCTGCAAATTGCTTACGTTCCGCAATATCGCAGTGATGTGAATCAATTTCCTTTAACGATTGCCGAGTACGTTAAGTTGAATTTTGATACTGGTTGGCGGCCGTGGTTAACCCAAGAGGAGCAGGCATGGCTCAAGCAAATTTTAGCAGCCACAGCGCTAACTGAATTAGCGCATCAACGGATTGATCAAGCCTCTGGTGGTCAACGACAACGAGCGTATTTAGCCCAAGCCTTAGTGAAAAAGCCTGATGTTTTAATTTTAGATGAGGCAACGGCAAATTTAGATGCCGCTGCTAAATTCCAATTTATGGATGCACTACAACATTATCAACAAAAGCATACTTTAAGTATCATTATGGTCAGTCATGATGCCGAAATTGTTGATCGCTATGCTGATGATTATCTCTTAATTCAGCACCACCAGGGCCATTTTGGACATTATCAACAGCAAACGCAACATCCTTTACTGACGGAGGTGGAAAATGTTTAGTTATTCGTTTATGCAGCAGGCGTGGCTGGTCGGAACCTTAATTGCCATTGTCGCAGCTAGTATGGGTGTTTTTGTGGTAGCGAAGCAGATGGCCTTTTTTGGGCACGTTTTAAGTGAAATTGGATTTGCCGGTGCAGCGTTTGGTCTATTTATGGGCTGGTCGCCGTTGTGGGGGATGTTGTTCTTTACGTTGGCAGCCGCGTTAGGCATTGGGCAATTAAATCAAATTGAGCAACAAAAAGAGGCATCGATTTCGGCGGTGAGCGCGATTGCCATCGGGTTAGGAGTTGCCTTTTTAGCGTTGTCTGGTAAAAGTTCGAGTGCCGCCACGGGAATCTTATTTGGATCAATTTTTAGTTTAAGTTGGTCAAACGTCTGGCAGGTGGCGCTATTGGCAGGTATCGTTTTATTCATCTTATTAGGCTTATATCGCCCATTACGGCATTTAGCCTTTGATGCGCAGACGGCAAAATATAATTTGAAACATGTCGTATTATTAGAAAGTATTTTTTTAATGTTAATGGCAACCACGGTAGCGGTTTCCGCCCAAGTTGTAGGTTCATTGTTAATTTTTATTTTATTGATTTTACCAGCCTCAGCAGCCTTACAATGGGGGCGCACGGTGGTGTTAATGCTAGGCTGGGCAATTCTTTTTGCACTGTTAGGTGTATGGGGCGGATTACTTCTAGCGTATTGGACCAATTTACCGGTTAGCTTTTTTATCGCCTTAATTGAGGCCGGAATTTACTTCGTTAGTCTCCGGGTTAAAGCAGCAAGTTTTTAGAAAAAAGCACGCAAGACCGGTGGTTTCTGTTAGAATGGATAAAGCGCATTTTAACTAAATCAGAAATTCAAGCCAGTAATTAGGCGGATAAATTAAAGTAAAAAAGGAGTTATGAATGTTAACAGTAACAGATCTTTCGATTGCCTTTAACGGTAAAAAATTATATGACAATGTCAATTTGAAATTCACCCCGGGAAATACGTATGGTGTGATTGGAGCTAACGGGGCTGGAAAATCGACGTTCCTAAAAATTTTGGAAGGTAAATTAGCGCCAACCACTGGAATCGTTAAGATGGGTCAAAATGAACGGATGTCATCATTGGTGCAAGATCACTTTGCCTTTGATGAATATACCGTCCTAGACACGGTGATGCGAGGTTATACGGAATTATATGATGTTAAACAAGCGATGGATGAAATTTATACACATGATCCATTTACAGATGAAGATGGAATCAAAGTGGGTGAATTATCAGCACGTTTTGAAGAAATGAATGGTTGGACCGCGGAATCAGATGCCATTCAACTTTTGCAAAGTATTGGAATTCCTGAAGAATTAAACTATGCCTTAATGGCCGATCTTCCTGAAAGTACCAAAGTTAAAGTCTTACTAGCACAGGCTTTGTTTGGTAATCCAGATATTTTGATTTTGGACGAGCCTACCAATGGGCTTGATACCAAGACGATTGCTTGGTTGGAAGATTTTTTGGCTGATTATCAAAATATTGTGATTGTGGTTTCCCACGATCGACACTTTTTAAATGCGGTTTCAACAATGATTTTGGATGTTGATTACGGACAAATTAAGCTCTTTGTGGGAAATTATGATTTCTGGAAGGAATCAGCAGAATTAGCTGCACGTCTACAAGCGAATGCCAATGCTAAGAAGGAGGATCAGATTAAAGAGTTGCAAGACTTTATCGCTCGTTTCTCAGCTAATGCTTCGAAGTCTAAGCAAGCAACTTCACGTAAAAAGCAATTGGAAAAAATTACGCTTGATGATATTAAACCTTCATCACGAAAGTATCCATATATTCACTTTGATATTACCCGTGAAATTGGGAATGATTTATTACGAGTTGAAAATCTTTCTAAGACTGTCGATGGTGTGAAGTTATTGGATAATGTAACTTTCACTTTGAGCCCTAACGATAAGACCTTGATTGTTGCTGAAAACGACATTGCTGCAACTGCTTTGTTAGATATTTTAGCCGGGCGGATGGAGCCTGACTCTGGAACAGTTACTTGGGGGGTTACCACTACGCGTGATTACTTAGCGAAAGATATGGGTGCTAATTTTGCCAAGGCAGATATGCCAATTCTAGACTTCCTACGCGACTATGCCTCAAAAGAAGAAAATGATAATACATTTTTGCGTGGTTTGTTAGGACGGATGTTGTTTAGAGGCGAAGACGCCGAGAAAACCTTAGATGTTCTTTCCGGAGGTGAGAAAGTCCGTGTGATGTTATCAAAGTTGATGCTGACAAAAGCGAATGTTTTGGTTTTAGATGACCCTACAAACCATCTGGATTTGGAATCAATTACTTCATTGAATGATGGATTGGTAGATTATGAAGGATCTTTGGTCTTTACTTCGCATGACCATACTTTCGCTCAAACGATTGCGAACCATGTGGTTGCTGTCTCGAATCGTGGATCAATTGATCGCGCTGATATGAAATATGATGAATTCTTAAATCATCCTGAAGTGCAAAAACAACTGGATGATCTGGGAATTGTGTTATAATTTGAAAAATCTTAAATGAGATGTTGAAATTGTGTGCAAAGATTGTAATTCAATATTAATTTTTGAAATTTGATTGAAGAAGGATATTGAATAAGTTTGTAATAGTAAGCCGGTTTGATGAAAATCAAGCTGGCTTTTTTGTGTTGATTTTAATTGTGAACAAAAAGATATCCTTGTCAGGAAGTTATCCAGTGTATTATTATGAGAAAATAATTAAATTGATAACAGAAAAATTAAAAGGAGAACCGAGAATGATGTATACGTTAAGTTAATAAATAATAACTTATAGCTATTAAAAATAATATTAATTATGATAGATAGATTTAGGATGAAGGAGATGACAGGCAGAGATAAGGAGCTGAATATGGTGTATAAAAAGATGGGAGTTTATTTCCAACTATTGGGATTGTTATGTGGGTTTCTAATGTCCCCTTTCGTTAGCTTAGTCCATGCGGATGATAATAAGAATGATCAAACGCGTCAAGTTATGGTGCGCTGGCCTAAAACGGTGGTGGAACAAAATGGGCAGCAAATTCTACCAAATGTTCCGTATCAAGGAGTGGGAACGCAATTAGATGTTACTTATGATTGGAATATTAATGATGCACAGGTTATCGAAAAGGGTGATTACTTTGTGCTCGAAAAGATTCCACCAGAATTTAAAGTTGCTAGCCCGTTGGGATTTAAATCGCAGGTTTTGGATAATACTGGACAAGTGATTGCTGAAGGAATCTATTACAGTCATCAAAACCAAATCAAGTTTAATTTTATTCGGGCGCTTGATGCACATAACCTGCGGGGAAAAATCAAGTTGCACTTTGAAATGAGCTATTCTAAAGATGGACAAGCTCATTTTAATTTAGGTGGTGACGATTATGTGGTTTATGACCCAACCTGGGGACAAGAACCTGTTGGTCAACCGGGCGAATTGTCACGCTACAAGCCTTTGGAAAAGAGTGGACGGTATGATTTTAATGAAGATACGAATGAATTAATTTATTCATGGCGCTTGTATTTAAACCATACCAAGCTACCGGCTGGACATTATTTAATTCATGATACATTGCCGGAAAATATGGTGTTTGACCAAAATAATTTTACAGTTAAAGCCGGGAAATGGAATGTTAAAGAAAATGGAAATGGTAATTTGTATAATAGTGGTTTTTCAGTGGAAAGTGATTTGACAGATCAACGTATTCGAGTACAGCAGATAAGCGGGCGCCATTTAGTGATTGCGGTTGATATTCCAGCAGGTAACCAGATGGATTATATGCTTTTATATAAAACTTCAATTCCAGTTGATGATCCTAATTTTGCGCAACTTTATGTAGGTGACCAGGTTGTTGTCCAAAATGTGGCGCAGTTGGAAAATGCGCGTGGTCAAATTTTGGGCGCAGATGTTATGAAAATTGTCTTTAACGCGCGTGGTTCTGGAATCGGTGATTTTGACGAAAATGGTAGTTTGTTAATAAAGAAAGTGGACGGGGTAAGCCAAGTTGGCTTAAGCGGAGCAACTTTTAATTTATACGATGATCAAAAGCGTTTGATTAAAGCTAACGTAGTCACGGACCAACAGGGGATTTTGCAAATTAAAAGTTTGTTACCAGGAAATTACGTCTTAGTGGAGCAAGACGCGCCGGTTGGCTATCAGTTGGATGCCAAACAGTGGCCGCTTCAAATTAAGGCGGGTCAACCGACCGAATTAACCGTCCCTAATCAAAAAATCATCGCCAAGGTTAGTCAAAATGGGCAAATTATTTGGCATGACCAAGATAATGTTAATAAAAAGCGTCCTGAGTTGCTAACGGTCGAGATTTATCAAAATAATCAATTTTTTGAAAAGCAAACCGTTTCAGCCAAGCAAGATTGGAAATATGATTTTAGTAATTTACCTAAAGTGGATACGACAGATCAGCCGTACCAATATACAGTAAAAGTGGCAGAATTTCCCCGTTATGAAACTAAGATTTCAGGGCGTAATATAGAAAATACTTTGTACGGCTTAACTGCGCGGACAGGCAATAAAATTTGGCAGGATGATGACAATTATGAAGGACAGCGCCCAGCTGAGGTCGTGGTTGAACTTTATCGAAACAATCAAAAAATTGCGCAACAAACACTTAAACCACAAGCCCAATGGCATTACGCCTTCAAAAAATTACCAAAATATGATGAACATGGTAAAAAATATGATTATCAGGTGAAGGAAGTCCCTGTGAAAAATTACCGCTCAGAGAAACGAGGTAATGATATTATCAATACTTTGACGGGTACTTTGAATTTACGAGGATCGAAAAAATGGAATGATAATCAAAATCATGCGGGATTGCGCCCCAAACAAGTAGTCTTTGAGCTGTTAAGAGATGATGTGGTAGTTCAAAAGATGCAAGTATCAGCTAAGACAGGATGGCGCTACGCTTTTAAAAATTTGCCAAAGTATGATGCACAGGGGCGGCGTTATCATTATCAGGTGAAAGAACAACCTGTGAAATATTATCAAGTTCACCAAAAAGGGGCCCACTTTATTAATAGTTTAGTTGGACAGGTTGATGTTAAAGGTACGAAAAAGTGGTTGGATCAAAATAATCTGTATAAATTGCGCCCCCAAGCCGTTACCATTAATTTGCATCAAAATGGCCGTAAAATAGCTGAGACGAAAACTTCATCCCAGCATGATTGGCGGTATCATTTTAAAGACCTACCTAAATATGATCAAAAGGGAAAGCCATTTAACTATACTATTAGTGAACAACCCGTCGCGAATTATCAAGGAGTCATTGCTGGTTATAATGTAACGAATACTTTAGCGGGGGTCACTCAGATTTCAGGGACCAAGATCTGGGATGATTTGAATGATGTTCAGGGGTTACGTCCGTCTGAAATACAGGTTGATTTATATCAGAATGGTCATTTAATGGCAACGGCAGTGGTTAGTAAAGATCAGGCATGGCGTTATCATTTTGATCAATTAGCGAAGTACGATGCACAAGGTAAATTGTTTAATTACACTGTTTCAGAACGAGCAATTCCTTACTATCAAAGTATTCAGGAAGGTTATAATTTTATTAACCGGTTAAATGCAGCTGAAACACAGACTAAGGTTGATGGTAAGAAACAGTGGTTAGATGATGATAATCAGGAGAAACTGCGACCAGATCAAATTACGATTGATTTATATCGGAATCAAGTAAAAGTCGCTACGCAAATTGCGAATGCTCAGAGTAATTGGCAGTATCAATTCGACGGTTTGCCTAAATACTGGCAAGGACAGTTGGTAGCGTACAGGCTTCAAGAAGTTGGAGTCCCGCATTATCAAATGAAGCATGAGAACTTTAATTTGACGAACACGATTGTTGGGACAATTGCTTTACACGGGGAAATTTTCTGGAAAGATGGTGATGAGCGTGAACGGCCGAAGCAGGTGAATATAGAGCTTACGCGCAATGGCGTAGTCTGGAAAGAGTTAAGTATTACACCTGAGTTGAACTGGAAGTATAGTTTTAATAATTTGCCGAAATATGATGAAAATGGACGACGATATATTTATACAGTCGATCAAAAAAATATGCCAAAATATGAAAAAAGGGTAGACAAAACGAATTTCATCAATACACTTATTAAAAGTGAGCCAAGTGAGCCAAGTGAGCCAAGTGAGCCAAGT
>NZ_JBJJNY010000014.1:0-27016 GCF_045504165.1 Weissella kandleri
ATTTACTATGGGTATTTTTGTATCTAGGTGTTCGGATTAATTCTACAATCTCCGAAATATAATAGAGCATCACTGGTTATAGCCGATTTTAGTAAAAATCCACCTAAAATATATTTAACAATTGATGAATTGAAAAACGATAGCATTATTTCATCTGATTTTGAAGGTAGTCTGGAGTTGCTATCTCCAATAAAGTACGTTAAGTCATTGGTACGAGAGTACTATGCAAAATACCCTGAATTTAAAAATTAAAAAATCCGACCTGAATCAGGTCGGATTTTTATTTTGGCAATAAATCGTATATAATGCTTATTCCCACTCAACAGTTGCTGGTGGCTTAGCTGTAATATCGTAGACAACGCGGTTAATCCCATCAACCTCGTTAACAATGCGCCGCGAAATTTCTTCCAAAGCATCCCATGGCAACTTGGCAAAGTCGGCGGTCATCCCATCAATTGACGTAATAGCCCGAATAGCAATCGTGTAATCATAAGTCCGACCATCGCCCATCACTCCAACCGAACGCACGCCGGTCAAAACTGTAAAATATTGCCAAACTTCTGCATCCAAACCACGATTTGCAAATTCTTCTCGTAAAATTGCATCAGAATCACGCACAATTTCCAACTTATCTTCAGTAATATCACCTAAGACCCGAATTCCAAGCCCTGGTCCGGGGAATGGTTGCCGCCAAACTAAGTTGTGTGGCATCCCTAACTTCTCACCCAGCTCACGCACTTCGTCTTTAAACAAAGTCTTTAAAGGCTCAATCAGTGTAAATTGCATGTCTTCAGGCAAGCCACCGACATTGTGGTGCGACTTAATGGTTTGCGCTGTATCCGTTCCAGATTCAATAATATCTGTATACAAAGTACCTTGCGCCAAGAAATCGATACCCTTAAGTTTTGTTGCTTCTTCATCGAAAACTTGAATGAATTCATTTCCGATAATCTTACGTTTCTGTTCTGGATCAGAAATACCGGCTAACTTATCTAGGAAGCGCTTTTGGGCGTCAACTTTCACAATATTTAAGCCAAACTTTCCACCCAAAGCTGCCATAACTTCATTTGCTTCATTTTTTCGCAACAATCCATGGTCGACGAAAATAGAAACTAATTGATCCCCAATCGCTTCATGCAACAAGACACCGACAACTGATGAATCAACACCCCCAGAGAGACCCAAGAGCACCTTTTTATCCCCAACAGTTGCGCGAATCTGCTCAATTTGATCTTTAATAAAATCATCCATTGACCAATTCCGCTTAGCATGTACAACTTTCTCGATAAAATTTTCAAGAATCTGGTGACCATATACTGTATGTTGAACTTCAGCATGGAATTGGATTCCATACAGCTTTTGTTCCACATTCTGCATAGCCGCCACCGGCGTTCCTTCTGAGGTACCGGCGATTGTAAAGCCATCTGGCACTTGTTCGACATAATCACCATGTGACATCAAAACAACCTGATCTTGTGGCGTTCCTTGGAACAACACAGCTTGGTCATCCGAGACATGTAAAGTTGTCTCACCATATTCAGCAGAATCATTTGCTGGGGCAACCTTTCCACCAGGTAATTGATGGGCCATCAGTTGCATTCCGTAACAAATCCCCAAAATTGGAATATTTAAGTTATAAATCTCTGGATCAATGGTAAAAGCATCTTCATCATAAACAGAATTTGGTCCGCCTGAGAAGATTAACCCTGCTGGATGCAAAGCTTTAATTTCTTCAACCGTGATTGTATGTGGTTTTAATTCTGAGTAAACTCCCATCTCCCGAATTCGGCGCGCAATTAATTGATTATATTGCGAACCAAAATCCAAGACCAGGATACTCTCTTGTTGTATGTCAGCCATTGGGTCCCTCCTATTAAATAATTGTTGTTAATTATACGTTAAACTCAACAAATTTTAAAGACTCTTTTTGGCGCAAACTTAATCCCTAATTACATTACAATTTTTCTATATAAATATATTTATATATGAAAATGAATCATCTAAATTCACGCCCGCTGATTTGCTTTATGAGTTGAATGTGTTTATAATAGAACTTGTAAATTCTTCGGGGCAGGGTGTAATTCCCGACCGATGGTAAATGATTAGCCGCAACCTAAGCTAATCAAAGTCCATGAGCTACGTTTTCGTAGTTGATCTAGTGCGATTCTAGAACCGACAGTAAAGTCTGGATGGGAGAAGAATGGAATATGTTAAAATGAACTGCCGACCGTCTGTGAGCGCGTTGGCGTATTCATACGTGCAATTTTAGAGTGATACCGAGAGATTCTCTAGTTTTATGGATGCTTTCATTAATTTTAAACATGTTTTTTAAACTGCCTCGTCGTCCTTACACGAACGGGGCTTTTTTTGTGCACAAATTAACCCTCCGTCCAATTAAATCATTTAATCATCGAGGATGAACTTATGCCAACACGTAAATTAACTTTGATTGCTCTTTTAGCAGCCTTATCAACGCTTTTAATGGTTTTCATTTCCATTCCACTAATCCCGGCCGCGCCTTTTTTAAAACTTGATTTATCTTTTATCCCGATTTTCGTGGGCCTTATGCTACTCGATTTAAAAAGCAGCTATGGCATCTTACTTCTTCGGAGCCTTTTAAAGTTACTAATCGCTAATGCCGGTATCAATGATTACATCGGCCTACCCATGAATATCTTGGGCTACATGCTTTTACTGTTTGTGTTAAACTGGTGCCTGCAACAAAAAAATTGGCGACCATGGGCACGTCAAACTACCGCTTTAATTTTGGGGACTATCACCCTCACAATCGCTATGGTTTTAATAAACTATCTTTACGCCTTACCGCTTTATGCCCAATTTGCCAATTTTAATATCCAACAAATTTTTGGTGTTTGGAACTATCTATTAACGATTGTTGTGCCCTTCAATTTACTTGAGGGAGTCATTTTAATCGGATTAAGTCTAATCCTACTCCCTGCAATCCAACGCATTTTCCGACGCGTTAATTAGTCAATTAACACAAATAATTAAAAGAGGCTGCCAGCATTTCTTCTGCAGCCTCTTTTTAACTTTCCATTATATAATTCATCAACCGTTGATACGTTTCATACAAAGCCGTAAAGCGATTATCATGCCCATTTTGCCAAGGCTTAGGTTTACCACAAAAATGTAAGAAAACCGTGTTATTCATCACCCACTTGACATCATCTTGGCCCAAACTACGCGTCAGATATCGTTGATACATACGCGCATCATAGTTCCAACGTTCTTCGGGAATTTCCACCGCATATTTTCCATACAAATAATTTAAAATATCCTGATCTGGCAACATCAATTGTGGTCCATGTTTTTCTAAAGCAGCACTAATATCTTCCCAACGTACGATCTCACGTGCGCGGTCCAAATCCATCAACATCACTCCAGAGTTGTAGTAACCATGATCCATATCCAATCGAATTTGATTAAATTTAGTTGTCACATCGATGAGTCCCGTATGTGTCGCCGCCGCTAACATATTTCCATCCATATCCATATTCCATAGTTCAGTTACTGAATTTAATACCAAAATATCTGGATCTAAATAAATCACCTTCTGCACTGATTTTGGTAAAATTTCGCCCGCTAATAACCGGAAATACATTTCTTTAGGATACCGTTCAACCGTTGGTGCACCTTGCCAAATACTACCATCGATTTGAATTGCTTCGAATTGAAAATGTAGTTTCTCTGCTAATTGCCGCACAATTTCAATTTCTTCAGCCGTGATAGATTCGTGAACCAGCCAAATTTTAAAAGCAGTTTTCGGATTATTATAATAAATTGACGTCAATTCCACACACAACGGATTTAAATATCCCGCATCTAACGTAAATAACAAATTAATCTGTTCGTTCATTATCTTTCTCCCGCATCGTCTGCTTGACCCAACGCCTTTAAAATTAAAGTTTTTAACTGCGCTTCTACTGCAGGCGTCCACTCTTTTAAAGCAAAACCAATGGGCCACATAGATCCTTGATCCAATTGCGCTGCATCACTAAAATTAACGGTGCTATACCGCGTTTTAAATTTACCAGCATCACTAAAATGAAGCACAACTTTGCCCGCCGCATTGGTGTAAGCAGGCATCCCATACCAAGTTTTCATCCCCAATTCGGGCGCCACTGATCGGACTAAAGTATGGAGTTTATTAGCTAAAAAACTATCTTGATCATCCATGGCAGCAATCCGTTCCAAAACGTCTGCCTCAGGATTCTTTTTACTGCGCTTATTTGCCTGCTCTTTGCGTAATTCAGCGGCACGCTCTTTCATCGCCTCTTTTTCAAAGTCTGAAAACCCACTTTTTTCCATCTCTAAAACTCCTCTTCAATCAATAAATTCATATCCGCCGCACCAGATTAATTGAATGCTATAAATGCTATTAACCTAAGTTTACCATATCATTTTTATTTGACTTATGAAAAAGGCATGCTATGATAATCATAACCTGTATTTTTAATAATCACAGAAAAGAGGATTCATCATGACAACTTACGGAATTACTAGTATTACTGGCCGGTTCGGTCAATTTGCTTTAAAAGAATTACTCAAAACTATCCCGGCCGATCACATTGTTGGTTTTGCGCGTGATATTCAAAAAGGACAAAAAATGGTTCCGGCCGGTGTCACCGTTCGTTTTGGTGATTTTACCCAGCCAGAAACTTTAACTCAAGCTTTTCAAGGAATTGACCGCCTCTTATTTATTTCATCAATTCCAGGACAGCAAGTCAGTCGCGGTCAACAACATCAAAATGTCGTTCAAGCAGCCAAACAAGCCCAAGTAGCGCGTATTGTTTACACCAGTTTCCCCCACGCTAATACCGCCACGACTCCCTTAGCCGCCGACCACTGGGCTACTGAACAGGCCATTACCGCCACTGGCATCAGTCATAGCTTTTTGCGTAATAATTGGTATCTAGAAAACCAACTTAATTTTATCAAAGCTGGAGTCGCCAAAGAACCATTACTTGATGCTACAGACCATGCTACTGTCGGTTGGGCGCTGGAACAAGAATATGCAATCGGTGCAGCCAAGGTTTTGCAAATGGAACAACCAAAAACCATTTACGAATTTTCTGGTCCCGCTAAAACCTTTGCCGACTTAGCTCAAGCTCTACCTAATCAACCGCAAATTCAGTCTGTTACACTCGATCAAATGCGGCAAAATTTAACCGATAGCGGATTAAGAACAGGAGCGATTGAATCAGTTATAATGTCCCAAACGCTTATCCGCGACCGACAATTAGCACAAACAGCTAATGATCTAGCCGAAGTCTTAGGACATCCCCTCACCCCTCTCGCTGAAGCGATTGAGCAACTATTAAAACAATAAGCTTACCAACCTGTACATTTTCAGTTAACCGTTTTAAAATATAGGTACACTTATAATGTATTGGAGTTTTATTATGCGCTATTCGCACAGATTAAGTGATGCTATTCATATTTTGAGTTACATCTCAATTTTCCATGATCAAGATTTATCAAGTACCGCAATTGCTGACAGTGTGCAGGCGAATCCAAGCGCGGTGCGTCGGTTGATGGCCCGCATGAAACATGCTGATTTATTAACTACTCGCCCCGGATCCGTCTCGCCCCGTTTAACCAAGGCTCCGGCTGACATTGATTTATTATCAATTTATCACGCAGTCGAAGATGATCAACAACTTTTACACGTTGATCCCACGACCAACCAAGATTGTCTTGTTGGTGCCAATATCCAGGCAACTTTGGAACAAACGTACGCTATCATTCAGCAACAAGCCGAACAGACCATGGCCACTATTAGTTTGCAAAATATTATTGATGGCATACACGCCAATCATCAAGCCCAAGTCTAACTGTAAACTGTACCTTTCATTTGAGTAAATTAAAAAGGAGTTGCCCTGTATTAACACATGCAACTCCTTTTATTTATCAACTTTTTCCATAAATACGTTCATTATTTTATTTTTAATCTGCGGATGTGTTACGATCATTCCTAAAAGGAAGAGTACAATTAACATGATAATCCAATTTAATCCGTGCGGTAATTCTAATTGACCAAAGTAATAACCTACCGTACTAATCACACTGGCCCACAAAAAGCTCGCTAGTGCTGCCATCTTCAAATAACTTTTAAAAGAAAGGCCAAGCCGATGCACGGTCAACGGCACAATTGTGCGAATAAATGGGATAAACCGACCAAGTATCACAAATAAAAGCCAGCGACGATGATTAAAATGTTGGGCTAAATGATTCAGAAAATCTTGTTTGAGGTGTCGTGCCACCCATGGAATCCGACTCGCCTGCTTTAAAATCCACGCTCCAAAATAGTAATTAACGGCGTCCCCACACAATGAAGCCAGTCCAAAAACTAAAATCAACAGGGCTAACTCGACTCCATCGTGATGAAGTCCGGCAAAGCTACCGGCTGTCATTAACAGGGTATCTCCCGGTATAAAGCCGGTAAAAATCCCTCCCGTCTCTGTAAAAATTAATATGAAACAGGTTAACAACTCCATCCAGCCAAATTGACCGTTTATACTCATCAGTTGACTAACCCAAGTTGAAAACATTTGGATTATCGCTATCATTATTGCGCCCCCCGGATTAATTTATTCGTTATTTTATCATTCATACCTTAAAATAAATATATATTAAGGAGACAGTCAGTATGTGGAAAGAAAATCAACAAATTCGACCGTTAAAATCTTTTGAAGCAGTGGCTTTTTTAATTCTCGGTTTATTTTTAAACAGTATCGGCAATGGTTTAGCAGTTGCTACAAATATGGGATCCGCCGCTTGGACCGCAGCTGCTACTAATTTAGAAAATTTGACACACTGGCCGAAGGGTTACTTTCTATTCTTCTTTGGCTTTTTAGCTGTTTTGATATTAACTTTCTTAACTAGAACCTTTGATTGGCGCCATCTGCTTGGCAATCTCATTTTTCTCCTTGGTTTTAGCTATCTGGTTAATTTTTCAAGTAACTTTTTTCACCTGCTTTTAAATTTATCGCTCCCATGGCGCATTGGCTTAGATTTACTAGCCATTGTCTTAATTGGCACCGGTGTGTCCATAACCATGCGCGTTAATTTAATTACTCATCCGCTTGATGACCTTGTTTTATATACTCGCTTTCAATACTTTCACGGAAATGCCTTTCTATCTCAGATGATTAATTTTATCGTCCCCATGTTAATTTCTTTAATCATTTGGGCAATTTTAGGTGAAATTAAATCCGTTAATTTAGGAACCATCATTTCATTCTTTGGACTCGGGGCCATCATTGGTTGGGCTGACCAATATATTTTTCCAAAATTAATTCATAAAAACGCATTTTAAAAAATGACGAACCCTATGAGCTCGTCATTTTTATTTACTTTAATTCATCCATCGCTTGATTCAAAAGTTGATCTACTAATTGATTTCCAGCGCTGGTGGCATGTCCTTTAACCCAGATAAAGGCTAAATGGTCCTTCTGTTGTTGTACTAAATCATAAATCTGTTGCCACAAATTTAAATTAGCAATCTCACCACTCTTTTTCGTCCAGCCATTCCTTTGCCAGTTATACATCCAATTGGTCACTGTCTCTAAAACATACTTTGAATCGCTGACAATCGTTACCGGCTCAGTCACCTTCTGCGCTTGACGCAACGCTTCTAATAACGCTTGAACTTCCATCTCATTATTAGTTTTTCCAAAAAAAGCTGCTGCATTTTTATAAAGCGGGTTCTTATTATCTAGACCTGTAAAAATTACTACCGCAAAAGCTGCTAAATCTGTCGCCTTAACATGACCGCCTGCCACATTTCCAGTATTCCGACTGCCTCCATCGGTAAAGATATAATAATGCTGCGCTTCTCGTTTAAATTCACCATCATAAACTGTCTCATAGTTACGGTAAGCAGCTGTCGTGGCTGCCTGATTTTCATCAAACCATTGCTTAGCTGCTTCATAACTCGTGAAACCTTTATACTTAGGTGCCGGCTTCGTTTGCGTATATTTCTGAACCGCTGACCAAGGCTTAGTATAGATTCCTTCGTACTGATTACCGATGATTGCGTATGTTTTCATCCTTTAAATTCCTTTATTTTGTAAATAAGCTTCAATTGTTTTTAAAACACCATCATGCTCATTATCGGCCAGTGCAGATGGAAATTTTTGTATTATATCTTGATCACCATTAGCCATTGCTCGCGGTTCATCAGCTAATTTCAGCATCTCTAAGTCGTTTTTACCATCACCAAAAGCCATCAATTGATGCGCTGGGACTTGATAATATTCAGCTAACTTGGCGATTCCGGTTGCCTTATTAACCCCTTGTGCGACTATATCAATTGATCCATAGCCTGAAGTTGTCACGTGCACACTAGCACCTAATTCGGCTGCCATCAGATGCATAAACGTCTCTGTCTCAGCTGCATTAATTCCAAAAGTCATTTTCACAATTGGTTCATCAATTTCATCTAAATCATCAATATACTTGGTGACATGTACTAAGCGTTGAAACTCATCATTACTGGCTCCCATCTTGCGGTGTGCCTTTAACATATATTTCCCCGTTATCCCCACCATAATTACGCCCTTGGTGAGTTCAATCTGATTAATCAGCATCATCGCTTGTGTCATTAATGGCGTGGGGACTGCTACTTGCTGTAATATTTTTTGATCAGCCGTCTCAACTAATGCCCCATTATCAACTATCAAATCAACTTGCCCTATAAATTCCGCAAAGTCTCGGCGAACCATATCAATATCACGCCCCGTTGCTATGACAAAATGACCATTTTGCCGTTTAATCTCAGCTAGTACTCGTGCAAAATATTCATGATTATATGTCTTATCTTGCTTCAAAAAAGTTCCATCTAAATCACTTGCAAAAAAATGTATCATTTTCCATACTCCTTTGTTTCGTTAACCAATGAGAACTTCCTCTTCCGGATATTCATAATGCGTATCTTGACTGTGCACATTTAAAACAGAAAACATCACAGTGTATAACCCAACCCGACCAATAAACATCACAATCATAATAATAATTTTACCGGCCAGCGTTAAGTGTGGGGTTAACCCCAATGATAAACCGGACGTTGAAAAGGCTGCGACCACCTCAAACACGTAATACTCCAATCCACTTCCCTTTGGCAGGGTTTCTGTAATACTTAAAATAAATGAAGCCAAGAAGACGAAAATAAAGGCAATCACAACTAGCATTAACGCTTTATTAACGGTCTTTTTCGAAAACTGTCGATCACCAAAGCGCACCGAATCTTGACCACGTAATGATGCCCAAACCTGAGCAATTAGGATTCCAGCCGTCGTCGTCTTAATTCCACCAGAAGTTGAACCCGGTGTCCCTCCAATAAACATTAATGCAATCAATGCCATAATTCCCGCCGTGGAAATACTAGTCGTTGGCACAATTTCAAAACCAGCCGTCCGGGGGGTTATCGTCAAAAACAATGTATCAATAATTTGATTGAACGGACTATGCCCGTTTACAAAGGTCCCCCGCATAAAATCAGAAGTAAAGAATCCAACGAAGCCTAGAGCAATTAACCAACCTGAAACGGTCAGCGTCAAACGAGTATGCAATGTCATTCGTGACCTTCGCCCCTTTAGCAACAAATCTCGCCATACTAAGAAGCCCAGCGAGCCAGCTAAAATTAAAACCATCGTGACAATCAAAACATATGGATCATCAGCAAATTGCGGGAATGGAGTTTTAAAAAAGACAAACCCAGCATTCGCAAATGCAGAAATCGAGTGGGCCAAAGAAAAATATAAGCCCTGCTTCCAGCCATACCGTGGTACAAAATCAAAAGAAAGGAAAAAAATTCCCAACAACTGAATTACAGCTGAAAGTCGTAAAACATAACTTAGAATTGAATTAACATCATAGAAATTTTTCAAATTCAGCGACTGTTGCGCTAAAATCCGTGATTTTAAATCCAAATGATGACCAGTAATTGTGAAAATTAAAATCGCAAACGTCATAAAACCAAGTGCCCCAATTTCAATCATTAACATCAATACTAATTGCCCGGGGACGGTCCAAGTCGTTGCCGTCGGTAAAGTAGTTAAACCGGTAATTGTCGTCGCTGATACTGCCGTGAAAATCGCATCACTAAAGTGGATGGCTTGATGACCTTGATGCATAAAAGGCAACATTAATAAGAAACTACCTAATAATATGATAGCAATAAACCCAATCGTTAGTATCTGGGGGGGTGTTAATTTCTTCAGAATCATTTTCACATTCACTATAGTATTCATATTTTTAACCTTCTCATGCTTTCTCATCTCAAATTATAGCAGAGTATCACCAACAAGGTATACATTCTACCAGCAATCAACCGTGTACACATATAATGTGGATAACTATTGGATAACTCTTTTCCCCTCCTGTGGAAAAATTGTTAATAACTTGAATTAGTTTTCAACATATACTTTATATTACGTGGATAACCAGCCTGTGGATAAAATTTTTATTTTTTCATATTCTTGCAAAAACTCTGCTATAGCAACGTTTAATCCCAATATTAATTATGCACCATTTGTGGACAATTATTATTTCCATAGCCATTTGAAATTATTTGAAAATCAAACTTTTAATTGTGGATAAATCTTATAAAAATCATATCATTAAACGCTTTCATTTTATAATTCTTAATTATTATTGACCTATACACAAATAATGTTCGCTTTTTCAAAGGTTATTTCAACCTCGCTTGTTATTAAACCTAGTTTTCAGCATTAATCTTAAACTTATTTACCCACTTTAGACCTTGACATACCTAACTTATAAAAGTTTTCCACAGACTTAGCCACAGCTGTGTATAACATCCTATCCTTCGAGTAAATTACTTTTTAAACCGTGCTATAATAGGAGTCATATTGAAATCCATACAATTTTTTAATGTGTAAAAGTTCTATGATTAATAAAGATTTTCCGGCTGAAAGCAGGGCCTATCTAGATATTTTAACTTTTACTTAATTCACAATCAAAGGATGCCTTATGAATATTAAAATTATCACCGTCGGTAAACTCAAAGAACGTTATTTAAAAGATGGCATTGCTGAATATAGCAAACGTTTAAGCAAATTTGCTAAATTTCAGATTATCGAAGTTCCAGATGAAAAAGCACCTGAACAGCTCTCAGATTCACAAATGCATCAAGTGATGGAAAAAGAAGGCGAGCGAATCTTAAATAAAATTGCTGATAAAGAATATGTCTTCGTATTAGCGATTAAAGGACATGAGCGTACCTCTGAAGAACTAGCTCATGAAATGAATGCATTAGGTATTAATGGTCATTCTGATATTACCTTTGTAATTGGTGGTTCATTAGGAACCGCCCCCGCAGTTAATCAACGTGCCAATGCCCTCATTAGTTTTGGTAAGTTTACCTTACCGCATCAACTAATGCGGCTCGTCTTAACTGAACAAATTTATCGGACCTTTATGATTAACAACCATTCTCCTTACCATAAATAACTGCATCTTTTCCCGTTTTAATGGGACTATTCGCTCCTAAATACAGATTTATTAAAACTTCTTACCCCGCGCCAAATCTTGGTTGCGGGCTCTTTTTATGTCCTGGTTGATTGAAATTTCAAATATTTATATTTTATATATATTTAGGAATCATGTACGATATCATTTGATCATTACGTCTGTCAAAAAACGTCAAACAAATTGGTACTCATACGTTTTAGTTTTATTTAGGTTCTTTATAATTATTTTTGAGTCCCTTTCAATCAATATTTTAGCCAATCATATCGAATTACCCGTTATTTCCCGACGTTCCCCGTTCAAAATCCCGCCCAAATAAAAAAACGGGTACGATGAGCCCTTACTGGGTATAACTTCATCGTTGATTTCCCGTTTTCCCGTTTATTTTACCGATAATATATAGATATTATTTGACTATAGATTGATCCTGATTTTAGCTGAGTTCATTTGTTTTACAATTCGTTCATATAGTCTGACGGACTCTAATGTCTCTAGTTGCCAATTCAATCCAAAACCACGCACAAATCGAGACAATGGATGTGCAGGTTCTTTAGTATCATGTACCACCAATACTTTTATTTTGTTGTTGGCTTCTTGATCAATTAGACGTTCTAAAAATGTACGTAATCTAAATCTTGAAATTTCTGATTTATCGTTCAAAGCACCAGTCGAAATGACAATGTAGTCTTGTTTTAGTGCAGTTGTGACTAGTTCATCCATACTATTATCTGTGTACGCTTCACGTAATATTTTCTCATTCGCTTTATTACCTACACTCTTTGAAAACAAATTACCTACTACGACACCTCCTCCTCCCAATTTAAAGATGGCATTTTGAATCAACATCCCAGTCATATCATCTGACACCAGCAATTCATTAGCTGGATAATTACTTAATACAAAATAGCTTGGTAGATCACTATCCCACTGCCTGCTTTTCCAGAATATGTGTTCGCCCTCTATTTTTTGACTTAGCTTCATTGTGACTTTTTCGATGGTTTTAGCCATTGTTATTTACTCCTATATCCTTTACTTTCATATGTAATGTCGCCCTTATAAAGTACCACATACCCTAATATCAATCCTTCTACGTTGTAATATGATGAAATAGTCACTACCTCATTCTTATTGATTAAGATGATCTGTGAATTGATCTTTACCTTGTACAAATCTAATAAAAAAGCTGGAACCATTGTTGGCTCCAGCTCACTTATCTCAATTAATTGTTCTTTTGGTTTTAAGACCTCAATTGTACTAATATGTTCCTAACCGAATAGGTTTATTACTTGCTTCATCAGTATTCTTTTATACATATTTGATACATCCTCTTTTGCTGTTTTTTTAAATAGGATTTTCATATATAAAAAAGATATATCTGTATATAGATATATCTTTTTTAATTTATTTTACATAAACCAAAATTACAATATTTGTTTCCAATTTGATCCAAACCGATCTTTTAATACACCCGATGCATGTATTCTTAAATTTTCATCTTCATATTGTAAAGCCCATTCAACTAGTTGCGCATTCGAAGCGTGGACTACTTTATCAATATTTTCTCTATGCTGTTTTTGTTCAACGTTATCATTGTGCAAAATCAAGGCTATAGTAGCTACTAAACCTGCCCCAACTGTTCCAGCAATTTTCGCCCATTCAATCCCAAATTTAGAATGAGTTACCCATACCCCAACACCAATTAAAACTAAAATAATAAAATAAAACATTTTAAATCACATTTCATTAATTCACAATTCGAGTTTTCATTATACCACTATAGGTTTAGCTTTTATACAACTATAGTTTGTTATTTAAAGTTATAAATTACTTTATCGTTACTCTTATGACTAAAGGAATATTAAGGAGTAAGTGTTAATAATGATTCATACAAATAAAATGTCCATTGGTACTAATATTAAACAACAACGTAAAAAATCAAATTTATCTCAAGAGAAGCTTGCGGAATTAAGCAACATCTCTACAAATTATTTATCTAGAATAAAACGATCAACCGATGATAACATGAGTGTACACGTTCTTATTTCAATCGCTAATTCACTTGATACCAATATTATCGAATTAATCGACCTATCTATTTCATCTGATTCTAAAACTAACATCAAAATAAAACAATTAAATAACGAAATTTTTGCTATTGATAAAGATAAAATTGATAACGTTATTAATTTAATAATTGAACTTGTTAAAAATATTAATTACTAACGTTTTATTTATCTTTTTGAATGATATTAATTAATTCTGTCGCAACTGTGATTAAAATTTGTTGTCAAATTTTCATTAGAATGTCCATTCTAGCGCTCCTTCTTTACATGTGGCGATTAGTTTATTGTCTTTGACCAATGCCAATCCCAAAGGATTATTTGACTGAATATCTAAAAAATTGACTATGATAATTTCCAGCTCTGTATTATTATTCAATTTCAGATCTGATACCACATATTCCATGATGTATTCACTATCGCTTCCAATAAAATCTGGTAGCTCTTCATACCCCAACTCATCCGCAAACATAACCACTGATTCTATTGGATAATAATGCTTAGATACAACATCTTTAGCATCACAAACTGTGTTAATACATTCGGTCAAAATCTGTTTTAACTTCACTTCTTCCATCGTTATTCCCTCCTTTTAGGCACAAAAAAAGCTAAGTTAATTTCACTTAGCTCTACTTCAACCTTATTAGAATATATAGATATATTTTCACTTGGTTACTTTTAGTTCTTACTTATTTATGAATTTAATATAATTTCATCAACTTCAATTTCCGGAACGCAGAAACTTCAAATTTTTTTCATCAAAATTCATATCATATTCATATGATTTCATACTATACTGAAATTGACCAAGAACCGTTCGTTTCCAACAATTCAAATATAGTTAAAAATACATTACTATACGAGTTAGGAACTCCATATCGGTTGAACTGCATTTTTTTATATTTAGTTTCACGTGAAACTTTAGTAAAAATTGAATACTCTTATCAAGACAGTAATCTTACATATCATTAAAATGTTTTATAAACCCTTCTTTACCATCTTCAACAACAGGATCATGTTGCAAATATTCATAATCAACATATTTTTCAACTGCTAAAGTCGGGAATTCCCAAATATGCAATTAATTTATTATTTTCTTTCATTATTAGCTTCAATCTTTCTCATGTTCACTTAGGTAACTAATTACTTGTTGCCGGCTTAAGTATCCCAATATTTCTTTACCTTCTTGAACTGCGACATATTCATACTTTGACAAAATTTTGAATACAGCTCGCATTGTTTCTTGACTATCAACTAACATACTTTTTTGATTTGGTTTCTCAGTTATATAACCTTGAACCATTCCAACTCTTCCTATATAAACATCATATATATTCTTTACTAGACTAGCTTTAAAGAAATCACGTACAAAATCATTTGCCGGATTTTGGGCAATTTGTTCTGGTGTGGCTACTTGTAATACTTTACCTTTACTCATAATTGCAATTCTATCGCCTAATTTTAACGCTTCATTCATATCATGAGTGACAAAAACAATAGTCGTATCAAATTTTTCATGAATATTAAGTACTAAATCTTGAAGTTGTTTTCGTGACAATGGATCTAAAGCACTAAATGGTTCATCCATCAGAATTATCGAGGGCTGGGCAATGACAGCTCGCAATATTCCTATACGTTGCTGTTCTCCACCTGATAATTCATTTGGCATTCGTTTCCAATAGTCTTCTGGTTTCAATCCCACCTTAGATAATAATTCATAGGTTAACTTCTTTATCTCAGATTTAGGCATTTTTTTCATTTCAGGAATTACAGAAATATTTTGAGCAACAGTCATAGTAGGAAATAACGCAATCTGTTGTAATACGTAACCAATATCTTTTCTCAGTTTACGATCAGATACAGCCTGAGAATCTTTACCATTAACAAAAATTTCACCGTCAGTTAATTTCTCCAAACGATTAATCATTTTTAAAGTGGTTGTTTTCCCACTTCCTGATTCTCCTACTAGCACAAATAGCTCACCTTTTCTAATACTTAGGTTCAAATCCTCGATAACATCTTGTTCTTGATATTCTTTTTTTACATGTATAAATTCAATCGCATTTGTCATCTGTTATTCTCCCTTCAGCAAGTTATGTTTAATTAAATATTGATGTGCAACTAAATTCGCTGATTTTTTCTGCACATTTACTTCATAATTCATTTTTTGCATTTCCTTGTCAGAAATTTTACCAGCCAATTTGTTTAATGCTTTAACAACTTTAGGATGTTTATTAGCAAACTCCATCTTCATTAATGGAGCCCCTTGATATACCGGGAAGAAATTCTTATCATCATTCAGAAGCTCTAAATGATACTGTTGTAACTCACTATCTGTTGCATATGCATCTATTAAATTAATCCGACCGTCATGAATTGCCTCATATCTCAAAGCAGGTTCCATTGCTTTGGTTTGAACGTTCAAGTTATATGCTTTTTTTAAACCCTTCATTCCATCATGTCTATCAATAAACTCTAATGTCATTCCTGGATTAAGAGTATTCTCGATTTTTACTAAATCACTAATGTTTCTCAGATTATTATCTTTTTTGAATTCTTTATTAACCGCTAAAGCATAAGTGTTATTGTACTTCATCGGTTTTAAATAAGCCATTTGTTCTTTTTCTTGTAGAGCCTTTTTTGCTTGATTATATGTTTGAGCCGCCGTTTTTTTGGTTGGTGATTTTTCTTTAACCAACGTTTCCAATACTGACCCAGTGAATTCCGGGTAAATATCTATTTGATCGTGCTTTAGGGCACTAAAAAGGAAAGTTGTTTTACCGAAGTTCGGCTTCAATTCCACATTGGTATGCTTATCACTATTTTCAATAAGTTCCTTATACATATTAATCAAAATTTCTGGTTCTGATCCCAATTTTCCAGCAATAGTAATAGTCTGAACACGATCAATGAATACATTATGAACACTTATTCCACCAAACATTAATAAAATACTGGCAAAGACTATTAATGCATGAAGTGGTTTTGCTAACTGAAACCAGCGTACTATTAGACTCAATATCACTGCTAACATTGCAGAAGTTACAGCACCAATAATTAATAATGAGGTATCATTTCTATCTATACCTAACATAATGAATGTTCCCAATCCACCAGCTCCAATTAAAGCTGCTAATGTTGCAGTTCCGACAATCATAACTAAAGCGGTTCTAATTCCGGAAACAATCTGAGGCATTGCAATAGGCAATTCCACTTTAAAAAGTTTTCTTGTAGATGACATCCCAAAGGCATCTACAGCTTCTTCAATAGAACTGTCTATCTCTGAAATACCAGTATAGGTATTTTGAAAAATTGGCAATAATGCATAAATGACCAATGCAATAGTAGCCGGGACAGTCCCAATACCTACCATTGGAATTAATAATCCTAGTAAAGCTAATGATGGAATTGTCTGCAAAATACTGGTGATTTGCAAAAAAATTTCAGCAAATCGTTGATGTCTAACTACCCAAATTGCCAATGGAATAGCAATTACCATAGCAATTAATAACGACACTATTGATATTTCTAAATGCTGCCATAAGGCTATCAATAAGTCATGTCGTCGTTCCATAAATATCGAAATTAAATTTTGCATATCTTTCCCCTAAGAACTTATTTGCTCAATATATGGTACTATACTCTAGAATATAGTAAGGTGTTAATATTATTTATAAAGTATTTTGATCCTTAGACTTTAAAAAAGGAAGAAATTTTGATTGATTCAGCAGACATTAAAATTCTAAAAAAACTCAATAAAGACAGTCGGATTAAAATTAATCATTGAGCTAAGCCTATTTATTTAACCCTGCCGTTAATGAGCGTATTAAAAAGTTAGAGGATAACGACATCATTAAACAATATAGAATAGAGGTTCATTTAGAAAAATCGGCCATTATCATCAAATATTTGTTGAAATAAACATGTCTGCTCCCAAGTTCGACTTAACCTAATAATAGATATTGATAGCTACAAAAAACGCATGTATATCAACAATTTAACTGGTAACAGCTAATAATAAGTATAACCTAATATATGTTTTTTTGACTAACCTTGTGCTTAATTCCGTGCTTGAAAATTAAAGATTTTCCCGCTGGCATGTTCGCTTTAACTTAATTGTAGAAGCGTTTTTTAGTGTAAAATAAAAAACACTTTACGTAATTAGTAGAGTGTTAAATATGAGTTGAGATTATTAAATAATTTGCAAGTCGTTGCTTTGCAATATCAGCATTATATTTACCATTACTTAACGGGACTATATGACCGTAATTGTCTAAGAATTTACCATTTATGCTTTCCATGCTAGGATCGAAAACTAGATATGATCCTACGGGTACTTTGGTATTTTTTACTTTCTTAGAGTGTTTCATTAAATTGCTTTGTACATCACCGGGAAAAAATGCATTTACATTAATGTTATTAACTTCTAATTCCTTGGCAAGTGGCTTCACTAATAAAGTTTTATGGGTCAATTCCCACATTCCACGTAAAATGATATTAAATTGAAGTTCCCAGATTGGCATTTTTTGAATAGGTTTAGGCATACCAGTTACAATTGCGATACTAGGGTGTTCTGCATTTGAAAGTAAATCTTTTAAGGCGTGGGCTAAGAAATAATGTGATCTTAGATTAATATCAATGTTTATTTGACGTGACTTAGGGTATACACCAGCACAATCTAATAATACATCAATGTGATTAATTTTTGCTTTCAATTCATTGGATACCGAATGTAAACCAATTTTGCTACTTAAATCACCTAAAATATAAGAAACATTATTATTTAAATTTATTTGTTTTATTGCTGATTCAGCTCATTCTCTGTTTCTTCCAATTAGAATTAAATTAACGTCCTCATTGGTTAGGCTTTTTGCAATTGCGAATCCAACTCATGACGTCCCACCAGTTATAATTATATTTTTAGTAGACATTTTTAAAGTTCCGTTTTTTGTAATTAATTTTGTTTATATATGTAATTATAACCCCCGGCTGCCAACTAGGAAAAGAACCGAATAACAAATGATGGCGTTTCTTAAAGCACTGCAGTTATTATTATTTTTCAAAATACCCCCATCATAAAAATAACGTTTAATTTATTTTGGAACATCAAAGGAAGGGATTTCGACTGTTTGAAATATAGTGAAAGCGTAAAGGAATGTGGGTAACGTTGTTCAATCATTGATACAACTTAATTTATGTAAAAAATAAGCATCCAAAATGGGCGCTTTTCATCTTATTTAAGCGAAAAAATATCCGTTTATATCTGGTTATATTCATCGTTTTTTAGTAATTTTAACATTGCTAACCCCCATCAATAGCCATTAGAACATCTCTAAAAAGTAAATTTTTTTGAAATCGTTGTTTATGCACGGTACGAGCTGACCCATTCAATCGTTTTCAAACTCTTCCTTATTTCTTGCTATAATTCGATCACTTGGTATTTTATCAACTTTTCGTATGAAGTATATTGCTGGCAAAATCACTACCATATATTATCAGGATAACTATTAGATAATTCATTATTTATTTTCTACGCTTCCAAACAATCAATCCATATAGTAATATAAAACAACACTAAATATACCAGCATATGTAACCTTTTATACTAATATCTTTGGCAACATCGTCTGTTATATTATCTGCAGCTCTAATATATTTACGCAACTACAATCATCGTTTTTTAATTACCATAAATTTAATAATTTTCTACTATACATAATAATACAATGATGAAACATTATTTTTTGATCTTATTTTTATCATTTAGCATCCATGTCAATAAAATGCTAATTAATACCATTATTATTCCAAAATATGGTGTAACTCTTAACCCAACTGCAGCTACTCCCTGTCCTCCTAATAAGGATCCTAATGTAATTCCAATATTGAATGCAGAGATATTTAAAGCTGAGGCTATTGAAATATCATTTGGTGTATATTTCTCAGCCATTTGTACAATATATAGTTGTAGCCCCGGAACATTCATAAAGGCAAATAAGCCTAAAAGCATAATATTTAATAGTCCTAGCCAGTGATTATTCATAAATAATAATAGTAAAATTAACGTTATTAATAAACCTATAAACATTTTAATCAAAGCTGGCAAAATATTTTGATTAGTCAATCGTCCGCCAATAGTATTACCCACTGCTACCATAACTCCATATATAACTAGAATAATAACAACAGAGTTTGCACTCCAATGCATCATAGATTGAAGAATTGGTGTAATAAATGTATAAACGGTGAAGGTAGCTCCATATCCTAATGCGGTTATAATTAAAGCAACTCGTAAAGTTTTACTTTTCAAAACATTTATTACACCCATAAAACTAGTCTTACTTCCTAGTGGTAAATCATTAGGAACAGTCACCCAATTTACAATCAATCCTATTATTCCAATTAATGAAATAAAATAAAAAGACATATGCCATGTACTAATTTGTCCAATAAACGTCCCAAGCGGCACACCCGTCACAGTCGCTACGGTTAGCCCGGTAAACATCACAGCAATCGCACTTGATCGCCGGCTAGGTTCAACAACATCCGCTGCAATTATAGACGCAATCGACATAAATAAACCATGTGCTAATGATGATATAACACGGCCAATTAATACCACGTTAAAATTAGGCGCGGTCGCTACGGTTATATTTCCAATAATAAAAACTATCATTATTAAAATTAATAATCTTTTCTTCGGCCAATGATTTGTTAGTACCGCTAAGATTGGGGCACCAATTGTAATACCCAGTGCATACAGTGAAACTGTAAGTCCTGCTAATTCCACTGAAATATTAAAATCTTTCATTAATAATGGCATTAATCCAACGCTAATAAACTCAGTAGACCCAATAGCAAAAGCACTTATTGCTAAAGCAAATAAAATCATATTTTGTTTTTTGTGATCTTCCATTTTGTCCTCCATATATATAAAAATAGAAACGTGATATTATTATAAACGCCCTATAATATTAAACAATTAGGCACTATATTGTTCGATAGGTACCTTGAAGTAACATTGAATCAACTTAAGGAGTAAGTTAAGCATGTCTGAAAAAATATATAATATTGGTGTAGAAGCTACTATTGAAATTATTGGTGGCAAATGGAAACCTATCATTCTCTGTCATCTTAGAAATAATCCAATGCGGAATAGTGAACTATTAAAGGCAATTCCTAATATTTCACAAAAAGTTTTAACAGCTCAATTAAGGGAACTTGAAAATAACGAAATTATTGATCGAAAAATATATCCAGAATTACCACCACATGTTGAATACTCATTATCTGATTATGGAAAATCGCTAAATCAGATTCTAAATCTTCTATGTACTTGGGGTGAAACAAATATTGATCGTCGCCGTTACAACGGTGAATCCGTAGATGTATTGAATCGTGACAATAATATTTAAAATTATAATATTCTTTCAAAAAAGTAGTTATTGCTACTAAATATCTCCTTACCATAAATAGATACATCTTTTCCTATTTAATGGGGTTATTTTACCCCAAATCAAATCTTGATTACGGTTTTTTATGATATTAATGATTGTAATTTCGAAAGTTTGTATTTTTAGGGGATGATATACTACCTCATTTCGCCATCATATTTTTATAAAAACGGAAAAGTCCTTGTCCTCCATATATTTATTTTTGTTTTCGATATTTATGATTAGTATTAGCCCCTTATAAGTAAAATTGAAGTATTTTCATCCCAAATTATCCACTAATTTTCCCACCCATACAAAAAAACGGGTACGACAACTTGTTTCGTTGATTCCCCGTTTTTCTGTTTATATTAATGTTGATAGGTGAATATTATTATCATATCAATTTTCAATTATAGGATTTACTAATTTCGTGAAATGCTCAATAATTGTTTCATTTAAAATGGGATTATACATTTCATTAATAGTTCTATTATATTTAAATCCTTCTTTTTCTTGGGCTCGTTTTGATTGCAAATTACCATCTTTGTACCCGCACCAAATAGCTGATAATTGTAGTGTATCAAATCCGTACTGAACAACTGCTTGAATAGCTTCAGGCACTAGTCCTCTTCCCCAGAATGGTTCACCAAGCCAGTAACTAATTTCAGCCTCACGTGATTTCATAAAATTTTTAGCATTTCCTTCGTCAACTAATTCTAACCCAATTAACCCAATTGCTTGTTTAGGCGAATTTTTTTGAGTAATTGCAAATATATGGGGACTCATAAAGTAATTTTCGATAAAATATTTAGAATCTTCAATACTATTATGAACAGGCCAACCGGCGATGGGACCTATTTTAGAATTTTTAGCATATTTATAAATGCTGGCTGCATCTGAACTTTGAAAATTTCGTAGAATTAAGCGATTAGTTTTAATTTCAGTCATGTTGAAACTCCTTATTTATAATATGAATGTGTAATTTTATCAATAAAGGAGCAATCGAACCATCAAAAAAGCATGCAGATTTCTCCACATGCTCGTCTTTATGCTCTATTAGTCATCGCAGGAGTGGTGGAAATCTATTTTAAGGACACAAGTAAAACAGCATATCGTATTAATACCGTTCGATTACTCTGTAAATGCGCTACTTAAAATAAAATTCCTGCCTTCCTTTGGGATAGATTCCTGCTTACTTGAAATATTATCATATCTTTTACTACTAGACAATAATATTAACAATTTCAATGCCTAGTTATATTACCTATTATGAAAGTATCCCAATACATCACGTTTAAAATCTATGCATAATTTCCGGATATTGAACTACATAAGGGCCATCAAAGCCATCATATATCTGAATAGTTATCTTAATCCTATTTATTCTCAAATATCTCTTTTGATAAGTTAAATGCCGACCATGCTTTAGGCCAATCAACATAACTACTTTTAAAGGTTGTCATATCATGCAAGACATTGATATGATGACCTTTTAATTTTCTAAACTTTAAGAATATAGAATTAAATATTTTACGTCCTTCATATTAAATTGATCTTACTTTTTGAAACAATTGATTCAATCGAAATAATCTAAATTCAAAATTCACTTTTATTTGAGCCATAAACTTATAGCCCGTTTGTATTTTGTTGTTCCACATTAAACCACTAGCATAACTTAAACACAAAAATTTCCATTAAAGAAGCCCCGCGTAATAGTTTGATTTTTTGGTTGCTTTTTATATATTTAGGAGCTTGGTTAGTTACAACTAACGATTATATTTTTTAACGGTCCCCGTGTTTCTCAAACAGTTCCGGTCCATTTACAATATTCATAATCAATTTTTCGATTAGCTAACCTAATTAACGTTTTTTGGGCCACTAATACAGCATTTCAAACTAAATAAAATCTGCCCTTGATTACTCCATTTATCTAAAATCAGCGTCCCAATTTCATGCCGATGATATTCCAATATAAAATAACCATCATACTTGCATTATCAACGCCCATTTTAAGAGCTGCTGCACCTTGATGTCCAAAATTAAAATCTCATTCTTCCCTCAATTTATCAAAGCTAATTACTACCTTACCGTGCGTTCCACCCGCGGCTACTAATTTTAACGCTTCTTGCGTTTGATCAAGCGTGAAATTATGTTGGTCAATCGCTGGAATAATATTATTGTCTTCCACAATTTTAGTAATCTCGCTTAATTGCTGACCACTTTCACGCACAAAAATAAAACGATATTCTACTTGATATTTTTTAGCTAATTTATCGAGTTTGGCTCCCGCCAGGCCAAATAATAATTGCTTCCATTTAGGGAAATTGTGATCGCGCGCAAAACTTTTATTAGGCCCGCTAATCAGGCTCAACAGTCTACCACCAGCCCGCATAATGCCCATTTCGTGTTCAATTTCTTTGACACCAAGAGTATCAATTACATAGTCAATATCAGACAAAATTTCCCAATAATTTTCCTTTTTGTAATCTAAATACTGATCGGCACCTAAATTTATAATATGTTCACGCGCTTCTGTGTTACCTGAAACAATCACTTTTAAACCCATAGCTTTTGCCAAAGGAACTGCGATTTGCCCAAAGCTTCCAGATCCACCCGAAATAAAGACAGTCTTACCTGCCTCGACCTTTAATTCTTCAGTCAAAGCTTGATATGCTGTCAAACCGGTGAGTGGTATTGCGACTGCTTGTTTTGCCGTTAAATTATTTGGTGTATGCCATATTGCCGTCTCTGTTACCGCAACATATTCACTAAAAGCCCCAATTTTATACAATGGTAACCGACTGTAAACCTGATCCCCGATAGCAAATGTTTTAACCGCAGCACCCACTTCCACAATCTTACCCACAACTTCATTTCCCAGCGTTAATGGCATTTTATAATTTTGAATTAAATTAACACTACCGTTAATATTCATTAGATCCAAAGGATTCACTGCAGCATACAAAGGTGCAATTAACACCTCATGATCCTCTAGCTTAGGCCGTTTTATTTCATTTAACTCAACATTGATATCTTTATTATTTTTAGTTATTTGTACAGCCTTCATTATTTATACCTCAGTTCTTTTCCAGGGCAATGTCTCAATCACATCTTCAGCTATCGATTTAAGTTCAGATTCGCTAGCCCCAATTGAAGCTGAAACACGCATTCCTATTAAGGCTATCTGAAAACGTTTAGCAATTGATTCCAATTGAGTATTTTTGCATAATTCGCTTCTTCCACGATCCAGGATATTTAAAATAAAATTTAATTCCTGATGCATATAATCTTCAATAATTTTCTTAATTTCAGAATCAATTTGACCTAATTCCGTTGCCGAATTTACGATTAAACACCCTTTGATTTGAAATTTATCGTTTATTTTCAAAAAAACATTAAAAATATCATTTAACTGACTACCTAAATCATTTGATTGCTTAGTTGCTTCGAACATTTCTTTTTCTAAATAACGATGATAAAAATCAAGTACATACACAAACAATGCATGTTTATCTCCAAAGGTTGCATAAATACTTCCTCGATTAATCTGCATTGCATTTACTAATTCTTGCATTGATGTATTCGCATAACCTTGTTTCCAAAACACATTCATTGCTTGCTCTAATACTTCATCCTTATTAAACTCTTTAGTTCTGCTCATTATCCACCTTCTTTTTGGAACGTTTGTTCAATTATAAAATCTAAGCAATAAAGCGTCAATATCTTTTGTTTTAATCGCACATATTCAAAATTCCTTAATTTAAAATTAGCCGCTGACTAGCCCCCAATTAACAGAGTTATCATAATTTACGTCCGATTTTTAAACTTTACATCAAATCAAATAAATAGTTATTTTTAAGTATCAAAATGATTATTAACGAAATAAAGTGCCCATCATTATTAGACAATCAGTCCAACGATGACAGGGCACTTCAGCACCTCAATAAGCTTTTTATTTAATTAATAATCTTTTATTCTTTTGTCTAAAATCCACCTTGCCCCAGGTCTTTATTATTCGAATTTACACCATACTGCTTTAGATATTCTGCAAATGGTTTTAAATCTTCGGCATGGTAACGTTGCTTAAATTCATTAATAGTCTTCGCATCGAAACGAGCCGGATCGAGCTTCATTGCCTCCACTGGAATGGGACGTTCATTTGTTATTTTAACATCAATCAAAACTGGATCATGTTGACCAATTTTTTGCGCCTGCTTAAATGCATCGGTCAATTGACTAATTTCGGTTACCCGAATACCTTGCATGCCAATTCCATCCGCGATTTTTGAAAAATCAATATCATTGAACTCAACTCCAATTTCACCTTCATTAGTATCCTCTTGCTCATCACGAATAAATCCGAAATGACCATTTGAAAAGATTACGTTAATAATTGGCAAGTGATATTGAACCTGCGTAACCAAATCTTGCATCACCATTGCGGCTCCCCCATCCACTGATAAAGAGAAGACCTGCCGATCAGGATAGTTTAACTTAGCAGCAATAGCCCCGGGAATCCCAACACCCATCGTGGCAAATAGATTTGATGTAAAATAACGATTACTAGTCTTTAAACGTAAATGTCGATTAGAGAGTTGGTTCACGTCTCCAACATCAATTGAGAAAATAGATTGATCCTTTGTTATCTGATTTAGTTCGTGATAAACCTGATAAGCTTGGAGCGGTCCATTCACCTGATGCTCTAATTGATCTAAATAAGTAAACCAATTTTCATTATTGTCCAAATTAGCCTTCCACCAAGCCGTTTCGACTTTTTCAGGTGCTAAATTCAATAATTTTATTCAAAGCTAATTTAGCATCACTTAACATCGCGACATCCGTATAGTGTCGCTTTCCAAGCTTTGCCATATCAATATCAATTTGTAAAAATTTATCTACGTTTTCAAATGTATTGTCTAACTCTGCAAACGGAAAATTACTCCCCACAAATAACACAACGTCTGCCTGTGCTAACGCATCATTGGCAGGTTTATGAGCCACCCGATTTGCTGATCCTAAATAATATGGGGTGCGATCTGCGACAATGCCCTTTGCTGGGTAAGTGCTAACCAAGGGAATTTTTAGCTGGGTTGCAAGTTTTTCCAACTCCGGTCCTGCGTGCCGGGCACCAATTCCATAATAAATAATTGGTCGCTCAGCAGTCGCTAAGAGGTCAGCGATAGTCTGTGCTTGTGTCGTTGAGACGTTTTCATAGATTGGCTTTTGATAGTTATTCGCTGAGGCATACCAAACATCATCATCAATTTCCTGCCACGGTAAATCAACAGGAATTTGTACCACAGCCACCCCCTGGTGCGCATACGCACGACGAATCGCTTCATCAATAATATGTGGCAATGATTCAGCAGTCATCACTGTCACATTGTATATCGCGACATCCTTTCCGAAATTAGACATTCCAGATGACATTGAAGAATTTTGTATTAAATTATTAAAAACAAAGGGTGTTTTGTTAGTACCTGGCACTCGTTTTGATACACCCGGACATGTTCGCTTAGGTTATTGTACTGATGAAGCAACGCTAAGTAATGGTTTGACCAAAATTTCAGAATTTATGATTGAACAATATGGTGTAAAAAATTAAATAACAAAAGGCCTATAAACATTTTCGTCTATAGGCCTATTTATTGCTTATTTATGTTTTTTTCCTAGTACATATGGTAGTGAGAAGATACTAACCAATGCAATTGAAATCAATGCTCCAATTGTTAACTGGTTCTTAGCATTAGTCTGGGGTAATTTAGTTTGTTGCATAATTTTTCCTAGACCTGAGCTTGTCTCAGCGTTTCTAACTTGATTAATGTAATCCTGCTTCTGCTTCTCATTTAAAGTTTTAGCAGAATTGATTTGATCAATCGCGGCTTTCTTCTCTTCCGCTAATTTATCAGAACCGGCTTTTTGATCTGCAGCCTTGGCTGCGTCAACTATCTTGGTGATTTCATCACCAGTTTTCGCATTATTGACTTGATCGATATAACCTTGTTTTTG
>NZ_JBJJNY010000015.1:0-24408 GCF_045504165.1 Weissella kandleri
TTGTTTCATCGAAACGTTATTTAGTTTTCAATGTTCTACTTATTATCTCGTTGAGACAACTTTTATATTATAGCACATCATAATTATCAAAGTCAACAACTTATTTTTAATTAATTTGCCAAGCCGTTGCGATAACTCGTAACAACGTTTATTAATACTACATGAAACCCATTAAATCGTCAACCCCTAAATCTAATTTTTCATCCCTTTAACTGATATATAAATGAGCGACGTTAATCCACCAATCATCACCATTTAATTTAANCATTAAATCGTCAACCCCTAAATCTAATTTTTCATCCCTTTAACTGATATATAAATGAGCGACGTTAATCCACCAATCATCACCATTTAATTTAATAAAATGTATCCAATCATCCCCACGCTTCAGACTAATATAATCACCCCTATCAAAACTCATAAAATAAGTCGAAAAGATTGACAATTAGAATTGCAAACTCTTCGACTTATTTAATTCATTTCTATTTTAAAATCAATCATTCAACATCGACGTGCTATTCATCAATCGTAAATGGTTGTTGTAGTTTGGTAAACAAATCTTGCGCTGGTAAAGCATAGATTGATTTAAAGAATTCAGCTGTATTGGTTCCAGGTGCTTTCAACACAAAGCTATTTTGACCACTCGACTTCAATTCACCTACGAATACGGCAGCGTCATCATCAGCATCACGCATTTTATAATTAACATGCCGAATCCCGAAAGTTTCTGAAACGGGGGCTTTTAATTGTTGTGGCGTCAAACTAGGTGCTAATGTCGCAAATTCACCAGCCCCTAACTCTGGTAAATTCCAATCCAGCATTTGGGCGTCAAAAGCTTTAAATAAAGTTTGGACTGCTTGTCCAACTGTCGCAGGCGTCTTTATTTGATCAAGCACCAATTGTTCCAAAATTAATCGCGTTGCTTGCCAAGCCTTTGAGTAATTAGCTTGATAATATTCTGAAACTAAATCAGCATCATCCCCAGCTGCATACATAAAGATACCAGCATCAAGTAATGTTAATAAGCGTAAAGCCGCTTCTTTTTGATCTGGGTCATTTACTTCTGGCGTTAGGGTCGCTTTTACCCCTGCGGCATATGCTGAAATAATTTCTGGTGTTAATTGTCGATGTGCAGCCTGTTCCCGATAAATAATAGCATGTAAAGCCACTTGTGATAGATAATTGGTCATTATTACCCGCTGTTCATCAAGCGCACCATCTTCAGTTGCCAATTGATAATACACTTGCGGATAGCCGTTTAACATCAGCAACATTTTTAACATTTCCCGCGTTGCCACAAAATCAGGCGCAGTTTGATCAGTCACTTCAATCATTAAACGCGTCCCCAACATCTGTGTATCAACTTGGTCTGGTAAAATCTTCCCACTCTTTTCACCACTCATTCGTAAAATAACTGAACCTGGGTAATTCTCATTTAATTGTGCTAATAAATCTTGGGTTGCTTTTGAAAAACTCATTTATTCTCCCTCATCTTCCTTAACATCATTTTTGCCTTGGCTGCATCCATCGATTGCGCCTGCTGTTGTAATGCTTCCACTAAAGGTGTCTGCTCCTCAGGACGTGCTCCAACTTGGACAGCTAAACTCTTAGCTTGTAAACTCATATGTCCTTGCTGAATGCCATCAGTGACCAACGCTCGCAAAGCCGCTAAATTTTGAGCCATCCCCGTGGCAATAATTAAATCAGCTAACATTTTAGCATCTGGTTCATTCATTATACGCCGATTTAATTGTACTGCTGGCACAATTCCAATTGATCCTCCAACTGATCCCACTAACAATGGTAATTCTGTTGTGCCAACTAATTCGTCATCTTCCATTGTCCATCGAATTAAGCCACGGTATCGACCAGTATGACTAGCATAAGCATGCAGCGCCGCATTTACATTCCTAGTATCATTCCCACTTGCTAATACTACTGCCTCAATCCCATTTAAAGTTCCTTTATTAGCTGTGACTGCTCGTTCAACAGAAAGTTGTTCAATACGACTCGCCGCTACAATCTGTTCAGCAATTTGGCTTCCAGATAAATCTGAATGTTCAACTAAAGCATCTACTGGAATCCGTGTCTGCGCATGGGTAAGTGCGTGAATCGAATAATTTGATAATATCGCCATCAAAACATCATACCCTTGATTTCGCAAAAAACTAGCCACTGCTTCCAACATCGTATTAACAGAATTAGCCCCCATTGCCTCCTTAGGATCCACCAATAAGTCTAAACTGAGTGTCGTTGCATCCAAAACCTTTACTTCAATCCTCTGAGCACCACCACCACGCTGTATCAGACTAGGTTTAGCTTGATTGGCCACCGCTATCAGCTGAGTAGCTTGTTGCATTAAAATTTTTTCGGTGGCGTCCACATCGCCTAAATTCTGAATAAGGACTTGACCAGTCATTAAACGCTCGGCTTGTGCTGTAATTACTCCGGTTCCTTTAGCCAACAAACGTGCGCCATGGTTAGCCGCTGCTATCACGCTTGGCTCTTCTGTCGCCATTGGTACTAAATATTTTTCATGATTTACTGGTAAATCTAGTAATAAACCAACTGGCACTTGAAAACTATACAAATAATTTTCAACCTGCGCATCTCCAATTGAATCGGCGTTTTGTTGCATAAATTTTTGTTCGGATACCGTTAAATGACAAACTTGGCTAATTAAGTTGCGCCGCTCACTCACGGAATGCTGATAAAATCCAGACCATTTACTCATACTGATTCTCCAATGTGCGCTTATCTACCACTACATAAGATACACGTTGCTGCATCCCTGATTCTTTTTGATACGCTAATAAACGCTGCGTTCCAGCATCATCAAAGTCGCCCAGATCAACTAACAACCGATCACCATCTTCTACCAAGCCTTGAACAGCATCTTTAATTACATCATGCATGAAAATCATATATTTTTGAGATTTTTTCATCCGATCGACCGCTGCCTTTAAGGTCAAACCTTCGGCTAAAAAGCTTTTAATCATGGTGATTTTAATGAACATATTAAACGGATAAACCCTGCCCGTCTGTTCATCAGTCCGTTCAAGTGGTTTTATAATTCCCTTACTTTCCCAATACCTTAATTGACGAGCTGAGATTCCAGTCATTTTCTCAATTTCACCAATTCTAAATTTATATTTAGAAACATCAAAGCCCGTTTTTAAATATCCTTTTTTAATTAAATATCGCATGTCATCCCCCCCTTATCCTTATTTATCTTCCATTAATGTAAAATTGTTTAACATATTTGTCAACTTCAATTTTTAACAAAAAAATGGGACCAGTTTTGGATTCAAACTGATCTCACTTTAAATATATTTCAAAACACTTTTTAAGGATTAGGCGTATCTGACCCACCATCATGCTTATCAATTCCATCTGGATTTTGTTGCTGAATCCGTGATGTATCTGACTTTGGCTCATTCTTTTCAGGAGCATCTGTCTCATACAAATCCTGTGTTGACTGTTTGTTATTTTTAGTAAATAAGTCAGTCGCTTGATTTCCTAATGAAACTGAAAGGTTCTCCAATTTACCTAACCCGTTCGCATAATTATATTTTTGCGCATTAATCGGCGTAAAGTGCTTTGGCGTATAGAAACGCAACAAATCTTTTTGATTAATTGCATCGGACACATTTAACTGTTGATTAACTTCATCTTGAATTTTATCAACTTCAGCTTGCTGTTGCTTGGTTAACTGTTCGATGACCTGTCCTTGTTTATCATAAATATTTGACCCCACCCGACTATACTTAGGCGTAATCCAATTATTATTCCGGAATGCTACAATTTGATTCCGTTTATCATCAAGCAGGTTTTGTCCAACATTCACATACTGGTTGGGATTATCAACCCCCAAAATTCGGAGCAAGGTTGGCATCACATCAATTTCACCACCATACGTATGATTAATTCCACCGCCATGCCAATTTGGAATATTAATCATAAATGGCACACGTTGTAATTGCTGGTCATCCCAATCGGTCCACTCATCTGGATTCTTATTCAAAACAGGTGCCAAAGCCTTATTTTCTGAATTTGAAATTCCATAATGGTCACCATACAAAACTACCACTGAATTTTGTGCTAAGCCTGTTTTATCCAAATATTGATAAAATTCACGGACAGCTTGATCCAAATAATGATTAGTTTCGAAATATCCATTCACAACATCAGAAGTTGTATCCGTCGTTTGGAAATTAGGGTCTTTATCATTGTCATCCAAAGTGTAAGGGAAATGATTCGTCACCGTAATATATTTGGCATAGAACGGTTGTTGCAGGCGTTCAAGATATTTAATGGAATCATTAAACAATAATTTATCCTTGAGGCCATAACCCATCGCTTTATCCCCCGATGTATCATAATAACTAGCATCAAAGAAATATTGGTAACCCATATTTTTATAAACATTATTCCGATTCCAAAAGCTAGCATTGTTCCCATGAAAGACTGCTGATGAATATCCTTCGCTTTGATGCAAGATTGCTGGCATTGCTTGAAAGGTTTGATCTGACCCATGCGATGCAAATAATGATCCAGAAGATAATCCAAATGTTCCGGTTTCTAACATATTCTCTGCATCAGAAGTTTTCCCTTGACCAACTTGATTAAAGAAGTTGTCAAAGGCAATCGTTGAATCTGAATTATAAAGGCTATTCAAAAACGGTGTTACTTCTTGACCATTAATCTGCATTCCCAGACCAAATTGCTGGAATGACTCCAAATGAATAACAAAGACATTTTTTCCCTTGGCGACCCCTTGATATTTTGTCACATCGCTCAAATTATGCTTGTCAATATAATCAAGCGCTTTTTCTACATCTGTTTTTTTCGCGGTACTGCGCTCTTTATTAATACTTCGTAAGCGCATCCCATCCGAAATGGTAAAAGCATCAATTCCCAGATATTTAACGAAATAATTTGAGTCGAATTGCCGACCAATCAACTGCGGCCGATCGATTTCACCTAACGTGAGTGTCACCATAAATAAGAAACACCCTAGTGTGGTGAAGGCAAAACTCATGAATTTTGTAACTGCCCCGGTATCAAAATTGAATTTTCGCATTAACATTAAGCCAATAATAATGACAAAATCCAACCAGAAAAAGATGTCGTGAAAGTTAGTTAGAGCTAGCCCTGACGCCCCCAGTCCTTGATTAACTTTGTTATACCCGAGCATCGTTGAAACTGACATAAAGTCTGAAAATTCACGATAATAAATGACGTTCAAGTACAGCAACAACGTATTAATAAAATACATAATCAAAGCTACTGGATAAAAATATTTAGTTTTTCTAAAATAGAATGCCAACCCGATTAATAATAGTGGTATCGGCAAAGGATTAATAATAATCGTTAATATTTGAATGAAACTTGATCCACTAAATAAATGCAGATCAATCGCATAGGCTATCATGCTCTTTACCCAAAATAAAATTATTAAGAGCGTAACAAAGCCGATCCGTGACTTCACCCAATCAAACCGTCCGTAGTGTCTCAAAACACAACTCCTCTCAAATCAATTCAAGCCATATCCATTTATATTTTTAATCTAAGCGTTTTGATTGTAAAATCTTTTTCCTAGATTAACCTTAAAATCACCTGAATCGTTCAACTTTATTACATGGCAAACAAGTTAAATTCACTGTTATGTTACAGCTTCAACTCTTCACCTGCAATCAAAAAGAAAAAGCGTTTTTTAAAACTGCCTCCTCAAGTTGCACCACAATTACTGTAGTCCTTGAAAATTTGTTTTTAAAATCCGCCTTGCTCCTTTATGCTATCCTAACTCGTTAGATTTAATGTTCCCCATTTTCATCTTCAACTGAGTCGGCTTCTGCCCGATCTAATAAAGTTTGCACCTGTTGATCGGCATTATCATCAGTTTTACTTGGTTCCGTTGCTGTTGTGTCTTCTTTTCTGGCGTCATCCAAAACTTCATCGGTTTCAATCTTGGTAAAGGTTGCCACCTTCGCCTCATCACCAAGACGCATCAAACGTACTCCCTGAGCTGAACGACCGGTTTGTGAAACTGTATCGACAGTAAAGCGAATCATCACCCCTTGGTCAGTCGTCAACATAATGTCTTCGGAACCTTTTACAACTACCACTCCTACCAATGGACCATTCTTTTCGGTAATGTTAGCCGTCTTAATTCCTTTACCACCGCGCCCCTTAACTGGGTACTCGTCAATCGCTGTCCGCTTTCCATAACCATTTTCAGTAATCACTAGGACTTCTTCATCAGCATGCCTTACATCAGCACCAACAACATAATCACCTTCACGCAAGCGAATTCCACGAACTCCAGCCGCAGCTCGACTCATCGATCGAACTTCAGTTTCATTGAAAGAAACTGAATAACCATTATGCGTCCCAATAAAGATTTCTTGAGCGCCATCGCTAGTCAAAACAGCAATTAACTCATCATCATCATGCAAAGTCAATGCCTTCAAACCATTCGTTCGAATATTACTAAAATCCGCGATTGGCGTACGCTTAACAACACCTTGCTTAGTGACAAAGAATAAGTAATCCTTTGAGTCACTGGCATCCCCACGGACGTTGATGACTTTTGTTACCTGTTCATTATCATCTAATTTACCAAGTAAATTAATCACTGGGATTCCCTTCGCTGTCCGACCATATTCAGGAATTTCATAACCCTTCATCCGATAAACTTTGCCCAGACTAGTGAAAAATAACAACGTATCATGCGTTGAGGTCCCGATTAATTGATCAATATAATCATCATCATTCAAGCCCATTCCTTGGACCCCACGACCACCACGGTTTTGTGACCGGAATTCATTGGCTGGAACACGCTTAATATAGCCACCATTGGTTAACGTGACAATAATTTCTTCTTCTTCAATCAAGTCCTCATCTTCAAGATTAGTAACGTCACCAATCTGCAGTTCAGTTCGGCGGGCATCCCCATGTTTATCTCGAATTTCAAGTAATTCTTCATAAATAATTTGATCAATTCGTTCTGGATTAGCTAAGATATCTTTCAAATCAGCAATCGTGGCCATTAAACTTTGATACTCATTTTCAATTTTATCGCGTTCCAAACCAGTCAGACGAACCAACCGCATATCCAAAATTGCTTGAGACTGCTTGTCTGACAATGAATACTCATTCATCAAGCGATTTTTTGCCACTTCGGCCGTTTGCGAATTACGAATGATATCAATAATCGCATCAATATGGTCTAATGCAATCCGCAATCCTTCTAAGATGTGCGCCCGTGCTTGCGCCTTCTTCAAGTCAAATTCAGTCCGACGCCGAATTACGTTTTGTTGGTGCTCAAGGTATGCGGTTAAAATATCTTTTAACCCCATCAACTTTGGTTCACCATTTTTAACTGCTAACATATTAAAATTATATGTCGTTTGTAAAAGCGTATTTTTATATAAATTATTTAAGACGACTGACGCTGATGCATCGCGTCGAATATCAATTACCACTCGATAACCTTGACGATCTGATTCATCGTTTGCGCCAGCAATCCCTTCAACCCGCTTATCACGGGCTAATTCAACAATTCGTTGAATTAAGCGCGCCTTATTAACCATGTATGGTAATTCAGTGATAACAATCTTTTCCTTACCACTCTTATCGGTTTCAATCTCAACCTTGGCCCGAACCGTAACCTTTCCTTGACCAGTTTCGTAGGCTTTCCGAATTCCAGCTTTTCCCATCACAATGGCACCAGTTGGAAAATCAGGACCAGGAATTGCTTCCATTAATTCGTTGGTTGTGATGTCCGGATTTTTCATCAACATGTGCAATCCATCGATTACCTCACCCAAATTATGTGGTGGAATATTAGTCGTCATCCCCACCGCAATTCCTGTCGCCCCATTCACTAACAAATTAGGAAAACGTGAAGGTAATACTTCTGGCTCACGATCAGTTCCATCATAATTATCAACGAAATCAATCGTATCTTTGTTGATATCGCGCAACATCTCTAAGGCAATTTTTGAAAGCCGAGCTTCAGTATATCGCATGGCCGCGGCTGGGTCACCATCGATTGATCCAAAATTTCCGTGTCCATCGACTAACATATTCCGATAACTAAAGTCTTGCGCCATTCGTACCATTGCTTCATAGATGGCTGAATCACCATGGGGGTGATACTTTCCCATAACATCCCCAACAATACGTGCTGACTTTTTATGTTGCTTATCTGGGGTCACCCCCAATTCGTGCATTCCATATAAAATCCGACGATGTACTGGCTTTAGACCATCCCGCACATCTGGTAACGCACGTGCCACAATGACAGACATCGCATAATTCAAGAAAGAATTTTTCATTTGTTCGCCTAAGGGGGCGTTCTTAATCCGTGATTCTTCATGCCTTATATCTTCAGACATTATTTACTCCTTCCAACTTTGGGTTTCGTCTTACGTTTTTTACTCTCACGTTTAAAATTCAAGGTTCACTTTAAACCTGCATAATTAACTAAACGTCAAGCTCAGCGTAACGTGCATTTTGTTCGATAAATTCACGCCGTGGCTCAACCTTATCGCCCATCAACATGCTAAAGATTTGATCCGCCTCAACTGCATCGCTCAATTCAACACGTAACATCCGCCGCCGTTCAGGATCCATAGTTGTCTCCCACAATTGCTCAGCGTCCATCTCACCAAGTCCCTTATACCGTTGAACCACTGGCTTAGGACTGGCTGGCAAATTAGCAAGTAATGAATTTAATTCAGCATCTGAATCTAGATATTCGACAAACTTACCTTGTCGCACTTGATACAAAGGTGGTTGTGCGATATAAACATATCCAGCTTCCAACAATGGTCGCATATACCGATAAATTAATGTCAAAAGGAGCGTTCGAATATGCGCCCCATCCACATCGGCATCAGTCATAATCACTAATTTATGATAATTAACTTTATTAATATCAAAATCATCACCAAATCCAGTTCCCATCGCCGTAAAGAGTGAACGAATTTCTTCGTTAGCTAAAATTGTCTTCATTTGCGCCTTTTCAACGTTCAAAATTTTTCCGCGAATTGGCAAAATAGCTTGCGTCAAACGTTCGCGTCCTTGCTTAGCTGAACCACCGGCTGAATCACCCTCGACAATAAACAATTCTGAAATTTCAGGATCTTTAGACGTATTATTAGCTAATTTTCCAGGCAAATTAGTAATTTCCAGTCCCGTCTTCTTCCGTGAATCTTCACGCGCCCGTTTGGCAGCCATCCGCGCCTTTTGCGCTGAAAAGCCTTTTTCAACAATTTGTTTAGCAACTACTGGATTTTCATACATAAACCGCTTAAAGGTTTCATTAAACATCCGATAAACCGCTGTCCGAGCATCAGAACTACCTAACTTAGCTTTTGTCTGTCCTTCAAAGAGGGGATCGGGGTGCTTAACTGAGATAATTGCCGTCAATCCTTCGCGTAAGTCATCAATCGTTAAGCTATCGTCACCTTCTTTAAGCATTTTGTTTTGCTTGGCATAGTCATTGACTACCCGCGTTAAAGCCGTCTTAAATCCGGTTTCATGCGTTCCACCTTCCCAAGTGTTGATGTTGTTAGTAAACGACAATAATACATTTGAACGATAATCATCGGTATACTGTAAAGCTACCTCAACTTCAATGCCATTCTCAGTTCCTTCAACATACACGGGATCTTCAAAAAGAACAGTTTTATTGCGATTCAGGTATTTAACATATTCTTTTAATCCACCTTCGTAGTGGAATGTGTGCGTTTCCTCAGGCTCAACACGCTTGTCAGTGAATGAAATTTTCAACCCTTTATTCAAAAAGGCAAGCTCACGAACACGATCGCTTAATACTTTCGCATCAAAAACAGTTGTTTCTTGGAAAATATCGGCATCAGGCACAAAGTGAACCACCGTTCCACGTTCCACTGGTGCGCCTTCAGCTGCAACTTCGGTAATTGTTTGCGTGGTTCGACCACGTTCAAACTTCATTTCATAACCCTGATGGTCGCGGACAACTAAAACGTCTAAATTAATTGATAAGGCGTTAACAACTGATGCTCCAACTCCGTGCAAACCACCAGAAACTTTGTAGCCCCCGCCATCAAACTTTCCACCAGCGTGCAAAACTGTAAAGACCGTCTCTAAAGCAGACTTACCTGTCTTTTTCTGAATATCAACCGGAATTCCACGACCGTTGTCTGTAACCGTCACTGAATTATCCGCTTCAATCGTCACTGTAACGTGATCGGCAAAGCCTGCCATCGCTTCATCAATTCCGTTATCCACAATTTCCCAAACTAAGTGATGCAACCCTTGACTTGAAGTTGTTCCAATGTACATACCTGGCCGCTTACGAACCGCTTCTAAGCCCTCTAAGACTTCAATTTGACTCGCATCATAATCATCAGCTTCAGTGTTCATCACCCCGGCATTCGGATTACTTGTTTCATTTTTTAATTCTTCATCAGCCATTAAACTTTCTCCTCAGTTCTTAAATTTAATCATCACGATCATCGGTTTTAATTTCAGTAATTTTACCCGCACTTACTTGGAAAACTTTAGGCGTTTTAATCAATTGACTCGCAATATCATTTAAAGACGGTGTTGTTAAAAACGTCTGGACCCGGTCTTGCATTGCTGCTAGCAACTGCGTTTGCCGCGCTGAATCTAATTCAGATAAGACATCATCCAATAATAAAATCGGATATTCACCAGTCTGGATGTGCATTAATTCAATTTCAGCAAGCTTTACCGCTAGCGCTGTCGTTCGCTGTTGACCTTGTGATCCAAAAACTGCAATATCATGTTCATTTACTAAAAATTGAATATCATCTCGTTGCGGTCCTAACAAAGTCGTCCCTAATTGAATTTCTCTAGGCCGTAATTTTTGAAAACGATTGCGCAAACTCTTTTGGATTTGTTCAAGCGAAGCCAATTCATGTATATCAAGTTGCGAAACATATTTTAAAGTTAATTGCTCTTGACCTTGCGTAATTTCTTGATGGATAGGAGCAGCAGCCGCATCTAATTGTTCTAATAAATTCAAACGTTGTTGAATTAAGTCGCTCCCATATTCAATTAACTGATCCGTTAACACATCTAAAAGAACCTGATCTTGCGCTTTTTGCGTGTTCAATTGTTTCAAATATTGATTACGCTGCTTCAAAATAGCCTTATATTGATTTGCAGTATATAAATATTTTGGACTCATTTGGCTAAATTCGCGATCTAGAAACTGTCGCCGATTTTGGGGTGCCCCTTTAACTAGCTCTAAATCCTCTGGCGCAAATAAAATAACGTTCATTTGCCCAATGTATCGCGCTAACTTGGGTTGATCCAAATGATTCATGCGCGCTTTTTTCCCCTTACCAGTCAAACTAAGCTCTAAAGGTAATTTCCCCGTCTTCCGTTCAATTTGCCCACTAATGCGTGCAGTTTTAGCTTCCCAATTAATCAAATCGCGATCCAAATGGGTTCGATGAGAACGAGTTAAGGCTAAAACGTAAATTGCTTCCAGTAAATTAGTTTTCCCTTGCGCATTCTGCCCCAAAAAGACATTCACGCCCGGGGAAAAATTCAATGCTAAATCTGTATAATTGCGAAAATTTTCCAACTTAATTGTTTTTAGTTGCATTATTCAAACTTAGGGCTCGCCCCGTCCCCATTAATAACATAATGCTCACCATCAGGCAGCGCAACAACATCACCCGGGTATAATTTTCGGCCACGTCGTTCATCAAGTTCTTGATTGACTAACACTTCATTTTCACGTAGATACCATTTAGCTTGGCCACCTGTCGCTATCGTACTCGTTTCTTTTAATAATTGACCCAAAGTAATATATGGGGTCGTAATGGACAATTCTTTAGCCACTCATCTGTCCTTTCTCGACATATCGAATATATTTCTGATGTCTGAATCTGAATTTGATGCTTTCATGTTGAGTAGTTTATTACTCACATTTGATCAATTCATAATATTTTGCGTTTCAAACAATTATACCATTTTTTCTTAATTTGCACATTAATACCTGTTACCACGATTTAACTTATTTTTGATAAAAAACGCCAAATTCAGCAATAACTGCTTATTTGGCGTTTTATTCATTACTTTCAAAATTAATTCCTATATTCTTTTAATATGTTCGAACCGGAGTAATTAATTGAATGAAATTATTTTCATTATTTGTAGGGACAATTGTAAATGGATCAAGGGCCGTTTTAAAGCCAATTTGAATCTCTTCATCCCCAAACGATTTCAAAGCATCACGCATATAATCCGGGTTAAAGGAAATCGTCAGCGCATCACCTGCTGTTTCCGCAGCAAAGATTTCTTCTTCAATTTTTCCAACTTCAGGTGAGTTTGAAGAAATGATTGACCGATCACCAGAAATATCAAATTGAATCACATTCGAGCGACCTTCGTGTGATAGCAAAGCAGCTCGATCAATCGTTTGAAGGAGTTCGCGGGCATTAATTGTTAACGTAGTCCGCTTTTCAGTAGGGATCAACCGTGATGCGTCAGGATAGTTACCTTCTAATAGACGTGAATAGAAAGTAGTATTTGGTCCCAATTTGAAAATAACTTGATTCGTTGCCACTTGAATCTCAACGGTTTCAACGGCTTCAAGCATTCCTTGCAATTGAATCAAAGAAACTCCGGGCACGATAATATCAGCTGTTGCATCATGATTTTCAAAAGCTAGGGTTCGTTGCGCTAAACGATGTCTGTCCGTCGCAACCGCCGTTAAATTCCCACCACCTAAAATAAAGTGTACCCCAGTTAAAATTGGCTGACTTAATTGTTTAGATACAGCCAAGACGGTTTGACGAATGACTTCACTTAAGGTTTTGGCTTCTAATTGCAAATTATTTTTAATTTCAACTTCTGGCAAATGTGGATAATTATTCACATCTTGTCCGTGAATATCAAATTCAGCTGAGCCAGAAATAATCTTTGCTTGAAAGCCTTCTTTGTTCGCTAAAGTAATCTCTTCACCAGGGAGTCTTTTCACAATGTTTGTGAAGAAAGTGGCCGGTAAGGCTAGTCCGCCAATTGAATCTATCTTTAAGTTAGCTTCGTCGTCATAAACTGAAATTTTAGTTTCGATGGAAATATCAGTATCTGACCCCGTTAAAATCAAAGCATCTTCGGTTAAGACTAACTTAATATTTGATAAAATTGGTAGTGCACTTTTAGAAGAAATAGCGCGATTAATATTATTTAAAGCTTTAATCAAAACTTGACGATTAATAGTAAATTGCATTGTAAAGATCTCCTTGGGGTAAGCTTACTTTAATGATTAATTAATTAATAGAAAATAGTAGTAGTAGTAGGGGCTGTGGATACTGTGGAAAAGTTACTGTTCGCTCGTAACCGCATATTTTGAGCTGTGTATATAAAACTGTGTAAAAGTTTTAATAACTATAAAGTTATCCACAATGTCATTATTGAAGATTAGCCCGAATTTCTTGTACTTGCTGTTCTAATTTAGGATCATCAAGCATTGATTCTTCAATTTTATTAGTTGAATGCATCACAGTTGTATGATCTTTGCCACCAAAGGCTCGACCAATCGCTGGTAATGATTCTTGTGTAATTTCGCGGGCAAGATACATTGCAATTTGACGCGGAATCACAATTTCTTTGACACGACTTTTACCGACTAAGTCGCTGACGTTTAAATTGAAATACTCGGCCACACTTTCTTGAATACCAGGAATCGTAACAATCGTAGAACGTTCGAAGTTAAGATCTTTGAGGATTTCTTGAATGGCATCAACGGTGACTTCAGAATTACTAATTTTAATTTTCGCCACAACCTTTTTGAAGACCCCTTCTAGGTCTCGTACGTTGGTATTGACGGCATTTGCGATTTCAGAAAGAACATCGTATGAAATTTCGATTTGTGATTCTTCAGCCTTATTTTTCAAAATGGCAATCTTAGTTTCAGGATCTGGTTGCGTTAAATTAGCTGAATACCCCATTGCAAAGCGCGATACTAATCGATCTTCAATTCCTTTGATATCTTTAGGTAATTTATCAGAAGTTAGAACAATTTGATGACCATCACGCGTAATCGCATTGAAAGTATTGAAAAATTCTTCTTGGACATTCTCTTTATCGGCAAGTAATTGGATATCATCAACGAGTAAAAGATCGACGTTACGATAAGCTTTTTTAAATTCATTAGTCCGATTAAAGCGTAAAGCATCGGTCCAGTCATTCATAAAGTCGTCCGTGGTAATAAATTTCACGCTGGCATTGGGATTGCGACGTAATAAATCGTTCCCAATGGCTTGCATGAGGTGTGTTTTTCCAAGTCCAGAATTTCCATATAGAAGTAAGGGATTCCATTCTTGACCCGGGTGTTCAGCAACGGCTTCGGCGACCGACTTTGCTTCGCGGTTGGGGGTTGAAGCAATAAATGAGTCGAAGCGATATTTCGGATTAAGTCGCGAAGGCGTCCCAGCATCACCTTTAGCCTGTGGCAATTCTAAATCAAGTTGTTCAGCGGTCGACGTGGTAGTTGCTTGGGACGTAGGCTGAGGGGGCGCTTTTACAAAACTAACGACTGGCAAAACAAGGGTTGGAGTCCCTAAAATTTGTAAGGTTGCTTGAATTGAAGCTGATAGAAATTGATTATAATATTGGCCATTTGGTGACCATTCTTCAGCAACATTTTTATGTGAAGTTGAAAGATAAAGTTGATCGGAATTATTGGGGGTATGGACCAAACTAATTGGTGTTAAGCCATTTACATAGGTTTCAAATGAAATTCCGGGAGCAATTGCTTTAGCTAATTCAGTTTTTATGGCGTCCCAGAGTTGTATATGATCCATTCGGGAAAGCCTCCTTTACGGTAAGTTTATTTTATAGGTAGATTGTTTATTTTTAATTAGTATAAATTTGATAATTCTAGTTATTGCAAATTATATAGAAAGTAAAGTTTGCAAAACTACTAATAAGCATCTGCTATTTTAGCAGTATTTTAGGTAGTTTTCCACAGGTGAAAGCCGAAAAAAGAGGTAAAAAGGCTTAAAAAAATAACGTAGCGTGATATTAACAAGTTGTGCGTAAAGTTTTCAAAGAATACACAGGGTTGTTTAAAACAGAATCCACAAATTTAGAAAAGTTGTGTAGAAAGTGGCTAATTTTTATCTTATTCACGGGATTTTGTGGATAACTAGTGGGAAAGAGACAATTATTAACAGAGTTATCCACTTTTCCACAAGGCGTACAGAATTTGTTTTACAACCTTGTGGAAATTGTGGAAAAGCTGTGTATTCTGTGGAAAACTTCCTAACACCCTGTTAGTTCACCGTTATTTGTTAACATCACGGAAAGTTATTTTTTGGAAAACTTTTTTTTGCAATATTTTTGTTCGATTGCTATATTTACTATTTTGCTTGCGTTTTGTCTTTACCAATGGTATTATAATTCTTGAATTGTTCCGCTTTTAGGGACAGAAAAATCTGACTACGAATGGGAGGTGTAATCACATGAAGCGCACATATCAACCAAAGAAGCGTCACCGCGAACGCGTGCACGGCTTCCGCAAGCGCATGAGCACTAGCAACGGGCGCAAAGTGCTTGCACGTCGCCGCCAAAAGGGCCGCAAGGTATTGTCAGCCTAATTCGGCAGGGCCTTTATTAGGATACTGATAATAACTAACACGGGTAATTCCGGCTGTTTGGCTGGGATTGCCCGTGTTTTATTTTGTTTAAGGAATAATAAGCTCCCATTTAAGTTAGATTCGAGATTAATTTAATAGTTGAGTCAAATATAAATAGGTAAGATTCTTGGTTAAAGACAATCGAGAGAGGTGGAAAGCCCACTAATTTGTTGAATTAAGGAGTACGGGATGCGCAAGAGTTATCGGGTGAAAAAAGAACAGGATTTTCAAAAGGTGATTGATCAACATCAATCAGTGGCTAATAAAATGTTTATTGTTTATACAATGGAACGAGATGAGCCCAAACATCTGCGCTTAGGAATTTCAATTTCTAAGAAAGTGGCCTTACGAGGGCATGAACGGGTTTGGATTAAACGGCGAATTCGGCAAAGTGTGTTAGAATTAATGCCTAAAATCAAACCTAATGTGGATATTTTGGTGATTGTTCGAGCCCCCGCCTATGAACAATCTATGGCTGTGATTAAACAAAATCTTGAGCACGTCTTTAATTTAGCTAATCTGTGGATTGAAGAACAATCAGAAGTAATCGAAGAAAATAAGGAATAATTGGAGAGAAGCATGAGTGCAAAAACAAAAAAAAAATGACTTTTTAAATTATAAAAAGTCAATGGTGACAGCTGGTCTTGCATTATTAGTGATGATTATTGCTGGCGTAACCTATCAAGGGGCAACGCCTGGAACCGGCTTTTGGAATGGTGTAATTATTGGAAACTTTGCGCGCGCGCTATTAGGGGTTTCCGCCTGGTTTGGCGATAACTATGGTTTAGGAATCATTATTTTTACGGTTTTGATTCGAACTTTGATTTTACCGCTGATGGTTTACCAAACTTCTTCAATGTTGAAGATGCAAGAAGTCGCACCAGCCATTCAAAAGTTACAAGCTAAATACCCTAATCGTAAAGATCCAGAACAAGTGCAACAGTTGCAAACGGAGACAAATGCTTTGTACAAACAAGCGGGGGTGAATCCTTTTGCTTCGTTGATTCCTTTATTGGTTCAAATGCCCATCTTGATTGCTTTGTATCAATCAATCTTTAATACGAAGGTACTTCGGACTGGGACTTTTTTGTGGTTTCAATTAGGACAGCATGATCATACCTTTATTTTGCCAATCTTGGCGGCGCTCTTTACATTTGCTTCTTCGTACTTGGTGATGATGGGACAACCTGAACGTAATACGATGACGAGTACGATGACTTATGCCATGCCAGTGATGATTTTCTTATTCGCAATTAATGTGCCGTCAGCCTTGTCACTATACTGGGTGATTTCGAATGCGTACCAAGTGGTTCAAACTTGGACGATTCAAAATCCCTTTAAAATTCGCGCTGATCGGGCAGCAAGAAAGTCAGCCGAGAAAGCACGAGAACGGGCTATTCGGAAGGCTAAGCGTTCAAAAAAGCATTAAAATAGATAATTAAAAGCACCTTTAAATTACCGTAAAATCGGCTAGTTTATAGGTGCTTTTTTGACATAATGATACTAAATAAAAAGTAAGCCAGCCTCTAACTTCTTAAAGACTAGCTTACTTTTTATAAATTAATTCACAGCAAAGAAACGCTGACTTTCAGTGTTGATTTTCGGTTTGGTCTGAGCATTGTTCCAGAAACTAAGCTTAACTGTTCCGACCACATTTTCTTTAGGGACGTAACCCCAATAACGAGAATCATTTGAGACAGAACGGTGATCACCTAAGACGAAGTATTCATCGTTAGGAACCGTAAAGGAAGTTGCATTCTTAGACCAGTTCATGTGCGTGCCGAGTTCATTTAGGTTTTCCCAATTTCCCACATTATTTACAGCGTTTGTAGCGGCTTGTTCACTTTTGGGGATGAAGTCTTGATTGACTTGCTTATCATTGACGTAAAGCGTGCCATCAATGGCGGAAATTCGATCGCCAGGGAGACCAATTACGCGCTTAACGTAATCGCGATTAGTGGTTGCGCTAGGGTCAGCGCCTTTAGCGTTAAAAACAATTACACTTCCGCGATTAATTTTTTGATTTCTTAGAACGAGGACGCGTTCGTTATTGACTAAGTTTGGTTCCATGGAAGTTCCGTCAACGCGCATTAATGTGAACCAGAATTGCCGAATGAGTAAGGCGATGGCTAATCCAATGAGAATTGGAAGGATCCATGACATTACTTTTTTGAAATTGTACATGATTGTCCTCATTTCTTGAATATTATTTTTAATTGTAGCATATTTTCACTTTTAAAAATCGAATGCTGATAGTGATTACAATGAATTTAATTACCAGAAATTAAACGGTCAAATTTTTGAACATTATCACTTGAGCCGATGACAGTTAAAACATCCCCAATATTGATAATAAAATTAGCATCTGGTGAAATGACAAAGTCTTCATGGGCTTTAACAGCAATAACGTTTAGACCATATTCAGAACGAATATTTAAGTCGGCGATTGAGCGATTAGCAAAGCGGAAATTGGTCAGTTTAATTTCTCCAATTGAAAAGTCATCATTTAATGAAATGAAATTTAATAGATTGGGCGAAACTAAGCGATTGGCCACTTGTTGAGCCATTTCATGTTCTGGTCGCACAACTTCATCCGCACCGACCTTTTCAAGTACGTGGGCGTGGAGATTATTCTCAGCTTTGGCAATGACATGTTTGCAGCCAATATCCTTTAAAATAATCGTGGCTAGTATGGAAGATTGCTGGTTATGCCCAATGGCAACAATGACATGATCGAAGGAAGCCAAATCTAGTTCACGGAGTGACTCTTCATCTTGAGCATCAGCAATTACGGCATGTGTTGCAATTTCCATATATGTTTGAATAGTTTCTGTATTATTATCGATTGCTAAAACTTCTTGTCCAGCGTTAATTAATGATTCTAAAAGTGAGCTACCAAAACGTCCTAAGCCAATTACGGCATAAGTATCTGCCATTGGTAAGATCCTCCTCTGATTACTAAATTATAATTATGTTGTTAATTATACACGTAAACGCTTCTGGTTACGGCTTTTTATCTGTTAAACCGGTTTATTTTGGGAAGAAAACTGTATAAATCCCAAATTGTTGGTGCGTATATTGATTTTGAGGTAAGCTTATTTGAGCGTAATTTGGTGCGATAATGATACTTTGATGATTATGCACGGGTTGTTTAGTAAATGTATAGTTCGTAAAATGTTTGATCCGAATAAATTCATGTTGACCTGGTTCTACTTGGAGTGTTTTTAAAAAGTCTTGAGGGGTAGGACGGTCATAAAACAAGGTCAAAGAGTAGCGCTGATTACCAGGTTGGATAATATTAATGGGGCGCTGTTGTTGCTTGGCCTTTTTTAAGGCAGCTTCAAACCCTTGGTTATAGACACGTTGAATTTTTGGAAGTGAATTAAACGTTGTGAAATATTGATAGAAAAATGCGCTGGTAGGTAAAATGAATATGCAAGCCACGATGGTACCAAAGATGATTTGTTGCCATAATTGCCAAGCTTGCAGTGCCTGAATAAATTGAACCAAGCCTAGAGCAGTTAAAGCTAAGATTGCAAGCCACGCTAAATTGTAGCGGTTAATATTACCTTGAACGGTGAACGTCAGGACTAAGACGCCACTTAGCCAGGCTAAAATAACCCAGTTACGTTCCCGCAGTACTTGAATCAAGCCAAGACCAGCAAAGATTAAGGAAAGCATATAACCGAGGGCGGAGAAAGGCGTGGCATTTTGTAGTAAGCCGTCAAATTGAGTTAATAAGACGAGCCAGTTTTGACCGAAATTCTCCCCGAGGGTTTGACGGATCATAGTAAATTTTTCAACAGAAAAGAATCCTAAGTCAAACGGTGGCAGGTGAAAGAGATTCACGGCGAACCATAAAAGCATCGGTAAGGCAATTAAGAGGAAGCAAAAGGCTGCTTCAAAAGCCTGGCGCCAAGTCATTTGTTTTTGATAAAGGGCTGACAGATAAAGGATGCTTAGGATAACTGGCAGTGCTAATAGGACACTGGAATAGGCATAAATGGAGCAGGCAAAGACCGCTGCGGCTAAGCGGAAATGTCTAGTCGCAAATAACGTAAAGGCTATTAAAATGACAAAGGGCAGTAAATTAGACTCTAATCCTTGCCGGGCAATTAAGACCGCCCAGGGATTAAAAGCGAGTAAAGTTAATCCGACTACGGCTACCTTTTGATTCCACATTCGTTTTAAAAAATAATAAAAAAGCGGTAATAAGAGCAACCCGGCAACTAAAGCTACGGAGCGTTCGGTATAGATATTTAACCCCCAGCCTTTGACTAGCGGTAAAATGAGGTATTCATGGAGGGCATTCATTCCACTGCCCCAAGCCTTGAAATACCAGGGATAATGGTTACCCCACATATCGGTTTGATAGTTAGCAAGCGTCCAAGCGTTATAACCAGTCATTGCTTCGTCAGTGGTGACGCCAGCGGGAATTTGACCAAATTGAACGATTCGTAATAAACTACCTAAAATAAAAATAAGCCCACAATAAATGGTGGTTTTGGAAATTTTAAGTTCTTTTTTCATAGTATACCTAGTATAACAAGTTTGAATCATGTAAAATACGGTAGGGTTTAAAAAATTTAAAATAAGCTGAAAATATGGAAAACAAATTTAGAGTAATCACAGCTGTTGTAAACCTTTCAGCATGAATCAATCTAAAGGAGGAGAGTGTAGTGGCACTAGCGAGTATGTTGGTACCAAGCTCAAAACTAAATGCGAATCAATAAAAGATTAATTTTAGTCATTGTGACAATGTTATGGTTTTTGGTGGTGATTGCGCAGCGAAATGTATATTCGCTTTCGCCGCGATCAGATTTAAATGCTTTTCAGGTCCCTTGGTGGGATTATTTAAAACTTCATGGATTTCATGGAATTTTGACGATTAATCATGATATCAATGGTAATTATGGACCGATTTGGTATTTTATCATCGTGATTTTTTGTAAATTGGGAATCTACTCCACTTTTTCGGTGGTTTGGTGTATTAAAATGTTGGCCGCTGGGTTTACCATTTTAACGGCCTGGGCGGTGGCTAAAATTGTTCAAGTGAGCGTGGGACGGCAGGTCTGGAATGATGTTTTAGCATACACCTTAGTTTTATTTAGTCCCGTTGTTTTTGGCGATATGTTAAAAACGAACTTACCAGATAGTTCCTATTTTTTCTTTTGCGCACTAGCCATTTTAATGATTTTGAAAAAGCAACATTGGTTGGCTTGGATATTCGTCGGGGTGGCAATTGCGTTTAAAGCGATGGGGATGTATGTAACGCCATTTTTAGCCTTCTTATACTTGCGCGACTTCAAACAAATGAATTGGTTAAATCGAATCGGCCCCGGCTTTATGTTGGTGGGGATGGCATTGGCCTCACTTCCAGCGATGGTGTTAGGGGAAAAACCATGGCTAGCTATTTTTGGTAATATTGCGGCACGCAGTGGGGGCGTGATTAAACGTGATTATGGCATTTGGAAGTTAATCAATGGTGGTCCATGGGTTTGGTTTCCTAATTTAACGCGTATTCAAAAAGAACAATTATATCTATATGGTATTGCGATGATAATTTTATTGTTTCTAGCGATATATCTATTGATTTATATTATTCCTCAGCGTAGTCGTAGTGTGCAAAATCAAGCCTTATTGTATATGTTGGTGGGTTCACCATTGATTTTCTGGTTATTTTTACCCGCTCAGCATGAAACATATTTTAGTATTGCTGGGATCTTTGCAATTATATTGGTTAGTATTCAGCCGCGTTTGAAACATTGGCTGTTGGTAATTGTGATTGATTTCTTAGTTTGGTCGGGATATCACGGACTTGGTCAGTTATTCAATCAGGTTGGTTGTACGTATCTATTGATTGGGGTAACGATCTATTTGATTTATGAAATTGTCCGTCTTTCAAATGTCAAACAATATCTGTCGGATAATGATTTTACTTTGGGTGGAGTTTAAATGTGAAACGATGCTGCAGTGCATCAAATAATTTGAGTCAATGTTAGAAAAATTTTTAACATTGGCTTTTTTTGAATTCAGAAATGAAGCATTCGCATACAATAAAAGTTGTTTTAGGTGTACGACAGAATTAATTATAAAAAATTAAAATTTTCATAAGCGAAAAGTTAGGTGAAATTATTCTAAAATATCATGCTATTATTAGGTGTAATAGTAAAACTTAAGTAAAGAAATTAAGAATAAAGCTAGGGTATGTATTATGGCAAAAATTAAAAATAAGAATCAAACCTTAAAGTTATGGCAAATTGTTTTGTTAGGCTTTGGTTTGGTATTGTTGATTGGGGCATTAGGTTACGGTCTGTTTGCGAATAATAGTACGGATAATAAAGCTCGGACGGAAAAAACAACACTAGCTAAAAATGTGCAAAGTCTCTCAGCAGCACAGCGGGGGGCATTATTACTACAGGCTGTAAGTGAGGCGATGGAGCAAGAAGACTATAATTGGTTCGATCAAAATATTAAGCAGTCTGATCAAATTTATGTTAAGCAAGTTAAAAAAGATCAGTTTGTGTTTAAAACTGGCATACCAGAACAAACTCTGTTGAAGGTTTATAGTTCCGGCAAGCGAGATAATTTGAAAGTGAAAGTAGATGGACAGACCGTCAAAATATCTATGAACCAAGCATATAAACAGTATTATCAAAATAAAACTCATCGAGAGTATACAAATCAGCTTGCATCGATGATTAGTCCAAGTTCGGATCATGATGATTGATCAAAATTCCAGCAATGCTCCACGTGGAACATTGACGCTGTTTTTTGATAAACATTGTATTAAAAGATAAAAGGTCTACGATTTCTTAGCGAGGTAGCAGACCTTTTTTGTTATGTCTAATAATTAGTTTAAATATGTTAAAGCTGAGGAAAATCGTAAACAGAGATACCGACCGCATCGTAGGGTTGAAAATATAAACGGTATGATTTAAGATCGACGGCACTTCGATAAAGTGTATACGTATCGGAACGCTGACGACTTTTGGGTACGGTAACACTATTTAAGATATGCCAAGTTTCGATTAGATTATCTTGTTCATTAGCCGGGACTATGGCATGTTCTTTGAGAATGGTGGTCCGGATGAACCGGGCGGATGGGGTAAAACCACCAGGCATAGTTTTCTTACCATTAAAATCATCGCCGGCGATTGCATTTAGATGGGTTGGTGGAACGGTGAGGTCTAAAAACTGGTCTAATTTAGCAATTTCTTTATTAAGATTGGGTGCGTTCGTGACGACTCCAATCGGATTATCGATGACAATTAACTGCTCATTTTGAGGGATTAGGTTAATAAATTGACCAGTTGAGTCAGTGATTGCATAGTGTAAGGTTTGACCAAAAATAGCATGCTTTTGGTTTAAGTCAGGGATAAGTTGTATTTTTGGTAGTTGGGTAATAACGTCAGCAATTGATTGACAGTTACCAAGTAACCAAGTGACAACCTCAAAAGGGGCTAATTGAATTTTATGCTGTTGTGGCTGGGGAGTAAACGTGGAAATAGAATTAGGTTGATTAAATGTCAACTTTTGAACAGCTAGGCCGCATTCATTGATGCCATCTGCAATGTCAGCATGTAAATTAGGAATATTATGACCAACGCCCAGTACTTGATAGGGGTTGATTAAGGCACGCTGAGGATTGACAATACTATGCCATTGATATTGTTGTGGTAAGGTTAAAGCCGTAGCGCCAAAAGGATGCCAATCCATGGTGCGGGCAAACAGCGTGCTCCCGTCACTAGCATGCATGATTAGACTAGTACACATAAGAAACTCCTTTCAACTGAATGAGGTAAGTATGCCTCTTCGAATTATTTCCAGTTTAAAGTAAAAGCGTGCGTTTGTCGTTAGTAATCAGTGAATTTACTTTTAAGAATGAATGTTAAAAAAGTAAATATATGAGATGTATCAGTGCTTACGCGAGAAAAGCTACGCACCCAAAATTGAAACAAGATGTAAATTAATTATTAATTAGCCAGTTTTTTTAATGATAATTACTAGCATGAATGTTCAATATGCAATTATTTGAGATTTAACTGACAACGCATTCGGCGACGCGGATTGGAATGTTGCTAATAATATTATTAAGCCTTTTTGCTGGGGCTGTCGGTAATCGCTATAATAAAAAATTATATACGTAGCTGGATTTGGTTGGTAATAACGATGGTGTTAATTACGGACATATTGCAATATGGGATGGAAAAGGTGGATTTTATTGGGAAGGTGATCATAATTCGACCCCGCACCATTTAAGCTATGCAGAGATAAATGAAGTATTGAACGGAACCAAAGAAATCAATGGAAGTAAATTGACAGATAATTATCATGGAGCAAAATTAATCGGCTGGTCAGATAATTTGGAAGGCGTTCAAATTATTACAAAAAAATAAGAAGTTTGTATTGCATAATTTATAAGAATTAATATACAGATAAAATTGTTTAAATTTGGAATTAACGAGGATTGAATCCCTATTTTATAAATTATATCTATGACTGAATGTATGAATAATAGGGTGTATCTTGTAGAAGTACTACTAAGGGGATGCTGTTTTGTAGCGTGGTATTTGTTTTAATCAGTAGTCTCAAGCCTAATTTTGCCGGGTTTATCTGGTTTATGATTTTAGCCACTTTTTCGGAAATGAGTGTGCAATTCTTTAATATTATCTAAAAAACACCGTATTAGCGATGTGCGGTGTACCCAAAAAGTTAAAGTAATATATTTTAGCCG
>NZ_JBJJNY010000016.1:0-13967 GCF_045504165.1 Weissella kandleri
AGTACATCAGATTCAGATAGTAAATCAACATCAGAGTCAAACAGTACAAGTACATCTGATTCAGATAGTAAGTCAACATCAGAGTCAGATTCAAGTTCATCTGAAAGTGAGTCAAAGAGTACAAGTACCTCTGATTCAGATAGTAAGTCAACATCAGAGTCTGATTCAAGTTCATCTGAATGTGAGTCAAAGAGTACAAGAACCTCAGATTCAGATAGTAAGTCAACATCAGAGTCTGATTCAAGTTCATCTGAATGTGAGTCAAAGAGTACAAGAACCTCAGATTCAGATAGTAAGTCAACATCAGAGTCTGATTCAAGTTCATCTGAATGTGAGTCAAAGAGTACAAGAACCTCAGATTCAGATAGTAAGTCAACATCAGAGTCTGATTCAAGTTCATCTGAATGTGAGTCAAAGAGTACAAGAACCTCAGATTCAGATAGTAAATCAACATCAGAGTCAAAGAGTACAAATACATCAGATTCAGATAGTAAGTCAATTTCAAATGGTTTTGAAAAAGGACATCAATTTAGTAAAAATAATTCTAAAGAAAAATTAATTAATCATACGATTTTAACTGCTGAAAATGATAATGTTAGTTTCAATAATATAGAATATGATGTTGAAATTGATCATATAAAAGAACACGTTGCTGATAGAAATGACACAAGTAATACGGATGAAAAGCAAGTACAACTATTAAACGGTATTAATAGTAATGATTACGGTGATGAATTAAATGGATTACTAAAAAACTTAAGTAAGTATGCTACATGGATCGGATTATTGCTAATAGGAAAGATTAAACGTGATAAAAAATAGTAGAATTGCGTTTTGAAACTAAAAAAAATCCGAACAAGTTTACATCTTGTTCGGATTTTTAAATTATGGAGTATAAAAATGCAAAGAAAATGGACACGAATTGCAGAAGAAGCATTGAAAATTAGAAAGACAATTGAGTTTATATCCAATGAAGAATTAAAAAAGATAAGTCAAAATATTTTAATTAATGAAAAAAATATTCCATTAGAATATCAAATTGGAGTTGTTAGCGAAGCTATAAGACGTTTCACAGGGTATATACCATATAAAAATCAAATTATTGGGGCACAAGTTTTAAAAGAAAATATGATTGCTGAGATGGCGACTGGTGAAGGTAAGACAATTACAGCAGTCATTGGCCTATATTTACATGTTGTAAGCGGACATAGAGTGATGTTATTTACTCAAAATGACTATCTTGCAAAGCGAGATTATGATTTTTCCAAGGATATCTTCTCATTACTGGGGGTTAAAACTGAGTTAATTAAGTCCAACGAAAGTAAAAATGGAAAATTAGATGAAAAAATAAATGACAGACAGAAACGTTATAATGTATCGATTGTTTATACAACAAATGAAGTGTTCGGTTTTGAATATTTATTATCAAATTTAGTATCTGATGGGAAGGAAAAACTTGAATTCCATTTTGATACAGCTATTGTAGATGAAATAGATTCAATACTATTAGATGATGCTCAAAATCCATTAATTATATCAGGTAATCCGAAAACTCAATCCAATTATTTCAATATTACTCATGAGTTTGTTAGTCTATTAGATGAAAATATTGATTTTGAAATAAATAGCTCTCAAAGTAGTATTTGGTTGTTGAGGAGTGGTATCAAGAAGGCAGAAATTTTTTTCAGGACAGATAAATTATTCTCTTTTTCCAATTTTGAATTAGTTAAGCATATTTTGATTTCGCTTCGTGTAGAATATTTAATGCAAAAAGGCGAAGACTATATCGTAGTAGGCGATAGTGTAAAATTAATTGATAATGTTAGCGGACGGGTTTTGGAAGGTTCCCTTTTTGAAGATGGGATTCAACAGGCGATTGAAACTAAGGAAAATGTTAGTATTTCAAGAGAAAACCGTTCAATGGCTTCTGTTACATTTCAACATCTTTTTAGAAAATTCAAAAATTTGTCTGGAATGACTGGTACGGCATATCTAAATCGAAATGAATTTATAAATGTTTATAATTTAAAAGTGATTAGAGTCAAAAGAAATAGGACGTTAATTCGTGATGATTTGTCCGATCAATATCATATTACATTACAAGATAAAATGTATGCAATTAAGAATAGAGTTGAAAACCTCATAGGTTTGGGTCGATCAGTATTATTAATTACAGAATCAATTGATTCCGCAGAAATATATTCTAAATTATTTTGGCTCGAAGGAATTAAGCACTCGGTCTTAACTGCTTCTCAAAACATGCTAGAAGCTGAAATTATAAAGCAAGCTGGTAAGAAAGGAGCAGTCACGATTGCAACTGTTATTGCAGGACGTGGAACTGATATAAAAATTGATCATGATGTTGAGATTGCTGGTGGGTTGGCAGTTATTATTACCGAACATTTTAAGCTTAGACGAATTGATTTGCAGGTCATGGGAAGATCTGGTAGGCAAGGAGAAAATGGTACGACTGAATTTCATGTATCATTGGAAGATAAAATTTTTCAAGAATATCCATTTAAATATTTAGAGAAAATAAAAAACAAACACAAAAATATAACGAAATTGGATAAATTTTATTTTTACATAAGTATAAAGAGAGCTCAAAGTAAAAATAAAGAAAAAGACTACTTAGAACGATTTAATAATCTTCAAATGGATGAAACTTTGCACGTTCAACGCGAATTAGTTTATGATAAAAGGAATCAAATCATACAAAGAAAAGATGTTTCATTAAACGAATTTAAGACGATTATTATAAAAATTGCACTTGAAACTTTCCAAAATATCGATGATACTGAACAATTTGTTATGGACTATATTGACGACCATCTAACAAGGGAATATTATGATGAAAAAATAATTGAACAAATGATTATTCAACGCATTGATAATATTAAGCAATTAGTTGCCAAAAATCCAGAAGTTTTTGATAAAATCGTGAACCAGCTGATATTAAAGGCAATTGATACGGAGTGGGTTTTACATGTTGATCGAATGCAGAAATTAAGATTGATTATCAACAAAAGATCATTCGTTCAACTTAATCCACTGCAAGAATATCAGAGAGTTGGTCAAATCCTATTTGAAAAATATCAAAAGAATGTAAAAATGAATTTGTTAATGGGTGTTATGCGCACGAGATTTGAAAAAAATGATAATTTGAGACTTATTTTTCCATATTAAGTTAAGAGGAGAAATTTAAATATGAATAGAAGATATATCGAAAAAGATATTCAAGATATTGCTAATAAAAGAAAAAAGAAAGTTAGTTCAAATAAAAATGCAAATAAATTAATGAATAGCATGTCTATTTTTATGGGTATCGTTGTTATTATAGGATTAATTAGAGTTTTAATATCTTTATGAGGAGATAATTTTGGAAAATAATTTATATTTTATAAGAGATGTTCCCAACATTACAAAAAAAAACATATTTGATGATCAAACGGAATTAATTAATTTTTTTTCAGAAATGTATAGTGTTCAATTGATTGAATTGAACTTTTCACCATCTGGAAACGTAGATATGTTGANTTTTTTCAGAAATGTATAGTGTTCAATTGATTGAATTGAACTTTTCACCATCTGGAAACGTAGATATGTTGAATGAAACGTTAAATATGAATAAGTACTTTTCTTTTTTTGATACATTTTTAGAAATTCCGACTGATTATTTTAATGTTTTAAACTTTAATGATTTTTCGATTAAAAATGATGATATGGTAATTCGAGAGGCTGATGAAATATTTGTATTTGATAATAAAATGAGAATTAAATTCAAAATTATTCGAGACAAGAATATGAAATTTTTAAATCAATTAGAGAGATATGATGAGGAAGGAAGTCTTTATCAGATACTCTTATTTTCTGATCGTGGTATACCTGGTATTAGAATTTTAAATCCTCAAACAAAAAATGAAATATTTGAATTTTTAAATTTTAGACAAGAAGTTAAATTAAGAATACTAGCATCCAATTATTCAAAAACAGACTTAATGTATGGGACCAATGTTCTATTAGAGGAAAAAAAACAATGGATTAACGATTTTGTTATTCAAAAAGATGAAAATGCACCTGTTATTGCACCATTAAATCCCAATATTGGAGAAGTGTTATCGGAAATAAATAATCCGCTATTCATTTTTATGAATTATGAAAATATCATCAATAATGAAGTGAATGATCATATCTTGAAATATATTAATAGCGCACGCAAGTATATTTTTGATAGTGTAGATACAGAGAATGTATTTATGAGTAAATTTGGGGAATTGGTAGATAAAAAACAACATATAATTCATTACCCTGTTCCAAATAATATTGTACCTGCTGAATTTATGAAACAATCTATTAACTATATTGGAGTAAAAATAGATAAAAAAATAAATATTTATCAGCTAGTGTCGGACATTGATCGTTATCTAGGAATGTTAGGAAAAAATGAACCAATAATATTTAGTTTGTATACTACTAATGAGAAAGATTTCATTAATACCAAAGAAAATTTGGATAATATGTTAAAGCAATTTAATAATGAGGAAATGGTTAATCATATAGAGACTGTTTATCTTAAAAATAAGAAGGAATATATAGATTTTTTCCAAAGATTAAAAATAAATATTGATTTTGGTGAAGATATCGATTTTACAATGCAGCTTACTAGTCTTTCAAATGGAACTCCACAGATAAATTCACATAAAAGTAAATATGTTATTGAGGGGTCAAATGGATTGGTAATAAAAAAACAAGTAGATCTTTTTAAACAAATTGATTACTTCCTTTATAACCTTTTTAATTTAAATAATAGTATTTATCAATCACTATCGATGAATTTTAACCAATTAGAATTGTTTTAGTTTAAAGATTAGGAATTATTATGAAAAGCGAAAATACATTTTTACTAATTGATACAGATGATATATTTGATGCATGGAAGGATAACATAAGTTATGTTTATTTGAATATCAAAGAATTGAAAAATTTACCAAAAATATTTAAAAAATATGGTCATAATTTTGCCGCATATGTGATTAATGCCAGTTTGGAATCAAAATATTTAAATTTAGAATATATGGAACAATATAAGGTTTTATATAATTCACAAAAAATTAATACTGAAAATAGTAATTATTTTAAATCAATTAATGGGGTAGATACCAAAAATATTTCAAGTAAGAGCATTATTGATTTAATTGATACAAGATTTTTTACTCATCAATATGGTATCAGTGTTCCTCCATCGGATATTATTAATATTAATAAACATGGGGCCTATTTTGGACAAGATAAGTATGTTTTGAATATATTATCTGACCAAAAGGAACAAATCTTTTGGAGTCAACAATTTTATCAAAAAAAAGATACAATGGAAATTTGGTTAGAGTATGAAAAAGATGTTGGTGTGGAAATACATTTAAAAATTATAAGTAAATCTCTTAGTGAAGGCATCGTTTTAAATGAAATTAATTTATCTGAAAATGAGATTAAACAACCAATTGTGATTCCGGAGGATGGAATTGGTAAATATATTACTTGTTTCTTATTAGTTAAAGGTGAAGGTACTATAAAAATAGGAAATCTTCATTATCGTCAACATCGCCAACATACTACTGAGATGATACCTGGTGGTGAAAGAATTGTTGATTTAAACAGAGAAGAACTATTTGTATACTATAACCAAGGAAACTTAAAGCCACCGTTGAATGTTTATTTTTCTGGATATCGTTCGTTGGAAGGATTTGAAGGATATCCTATGCTCAGAGATCTGAAACATCCTTTTATATTAGTTTCAGATCCGCGTTTAGAGGGTGGAAAATTTTATTTATCTAATCAAGCCGAGTTGTCAAGAAAATTAATAAGCTACATTAAGGGACATTTAGATAAATTAGGATTTAAATCGGATGATTTAATTTTAAGTGGACTGTCCATGGGAACTTCTGGAGCACTATTTTATGCGAGCCACTTGAAACCTCGGTATGTTTTTCTAGGAAAACCATTACTTAATTTGAAATCAATAGCTAATAATGGTGTAATTAAGCGATCAGATGATTTTTCTACATCATTTGATGTAGTAACTAGTCTGAAGCTAACTAATGATAATCAGCTATTAAAGTTGATTGATATTAATAAATTAAATAATACAAAATTTACTGTAATCTATATGAAACAAGATGATTACGATGGAACAGCATTTCAAGATTTAAAAGGCTTATTTAGAAATAAGGTAAAACTAACGGGACTTGGGTTTGAAGGACGACATAATGATGATACAAATCGAGTTGTGGAATGGTTTTTGATATATTGGAAAGAGGCGCTTGATGAATGGAATAAATAAAAAGAATATTTTTAAAATATATTTGATTGACGCACTAGTCCCCAACGCATCACACGGTGCTGAAATTTTCCAGGAAGGATCAACAACTTTTTATTTAAATCATTGGCTGCCATCAGGACACACCATCGCGATGTGGGGTAATAACCAAGTTGATAGGGGATTTAACAATAATTTACCAATTATTTTTCCTGGAGATGAGTTCGCAATTAACTCGAATGTAAAAATATGGCCTAAAGATTCATTGTTATTAAAATTTACGCTTATCAATGATTTTAAATCGAAAAAGATAATAAAAAGCATACATGATGAATTTATAAAATTTCCATTTGATTTTAAATTTCATTCTGTAAAATTGGAGTTAATTAATTTTAGCAATGATGAGACGAGATTTAATGAAATTATTTTTGAAAAGGTGACTAAAATATGAATGTCAATGCTAGAAATAAAGAATCCATGAGATCAATTCTTAAAAAAACCCTAGTTACTTTGATTGTTTTAATCGTTTTTTTTATGGGTAGACTAATACCGTTATACGGTATTAGTATTGATGAAAACTATAGCTTATTCGCTATGCAGAGTCGATCTTTACTATCACTAGGGATGACCCCGGGGATGACAGCTATGATTTTGTGGCGTATATTTACACTTGGAAAAGATCAAGAATACCAATTAATTACAGAGAACAATATTTATCGCGTGAAAATGTTGTTAATGCTTGTGATTGCTACTATTCAATCTCTTGGCCTTTTAACCCAATTGCAGTTAATGGATAAATCTCTTTATGAATATGCTGATTTCATAATTTTAAATACTATTATTTTGATAACAGGCGCATTTTTCTCACAGTGGCTTTCAAACGTAATTTATTTGGATGGATTGGGTGGAAATAGTGTATTGGTTGCAGCAACAATATTAGGAAACTATATTCCAGAGTTGAAAATTGATTTTTTATCTTCTTTAGGACATTCGATAGAAATTTCGATAATTTTTATCATTGTGTTAATTGTTTTGTTGTTTATTATTAATTTCATTTTTTTTAGTGAATATCGGATGTACTACAGACAAATTTTATCAATTGAAGAGGTAAAAAGCGAATCATATATTCCAATTAAAATTATTCCAGCAATGGGAATGCCTTTTATGTATGCACTTTCACTATTTACATTTGTCAAAGCTTTTTTACTCTTTTTATTTAGATTTAATAAATTTTCATTTTTAAAAAAAGTTGGCGAAAACTTATCATTGTCAAATTTCACAGGAGTAATTTTATTAAGTTTATTGATTTTTATTATATCGATTGGATTTGCTTTCTTTAATATTGATACGGCAAATTTAAGTAAACGGATGGAAGAAAACGGAGATTACTTTAATAAAATTAATCCTGGAAGGGACTCATATAAATTTATTAATAGTAAGGTGTTATTTTTTGGAATATTTGGTGCTTTATTTAACGTGATTATTACAGTCATTCCACTTATACTTGGTAATTTAATTGGTGTTCATCAAATAACTGTATTTGGAATCTTAGGAGGAACAATCTTAATTATTCTATCTATTTTTACGCAAATCTTTCAACAAATTACTGTATTATATAGAAAATATAAAATTTAATTAGAGATATTTGGAGAAAATTATGAACAATAAAATTGATAAAAATATCGTGATAGGCCAATTTATTTCTAATAAAATAGATAAACAACGTACAAATAATGAAGTTGGGGAAGAACTATTGCAAGATTTGGTTAAAGATCTGTACCAATCAACTCATAACTTAAAAATACCGCTTTATATTTTAACGAATGAAGTAGAGACGTTTGATTTACCATATATTCATGTATATAAACAATTTATACATGAAAAATACAATACTTTAGGAATATATTTCATTAGATGGATAATGACATATGAATATATTAGCGCTCATCCTGAGATTGAAAAGGTAGTATTAATGGACATTAATGACACAGAAATACTTCAAGATCCATTCAATTTAATTGAGGAGAATAAAATATATGTTGGAGATGAACTATTTGATTTATCGACATATATTATCAGTAGTGATTCGACTTTGGATTATGTTCATGATTTTTTGGTTGATAATTCTAGTTTGCAGTTACTAAACCCCGGGTTAATAGCTGGTAGTAGAGCAATTATTTTAGAATTTTTAGAAATTTATATGTTTATGATTGATCGATCTTTTTATAATGGAAATATTTCTCAATTTGGAAACTTTGAAATGAATATTTTTAATTACATTATGTACAATTATTTTGATGATAGAATTAAACATGGAAGGAAAATTTCTTCAAAGTTTTTACACTTTGAGGAAAAATCAGGTTCATGGTTTAAACATAAATAAGGAATTGGATATATGCATGATAGACAACTTAGCGATTTTTTAATTAAACATAAAAATTGGATTTTTTTACAGCTGATGGAGACAGAAAGATTCGTGTCTGTAAAAATGGGAGGAAAAGGTATATTAATTATTAATTTTCTTCCAAACGGAATCTTAGAATTTCCATCAAATATGGGTTTCTATCCTGAAATTTGTTCTTGGTCAGTAAGCAATGAGGAAGTTTTATTAAAAAATAGAAAAAATGAAATAGAGCAAGTGTTATATTTTAATCAACGAAATGAATCAGTTGTGGAATTATTGCTTGATAATGGTAGTAAATATGTGAACTACCTTAATATAAGTTCAGAATACGATAATAATATAATGGTTGTTCCAAAAGTTAAAAAAAATTATGATTATTTATTGGGTGAAGAGGTTATTTTTATTAATGATATAAAACAACGAAATTACTTTTTACAACATGAATTAAAAATAGATTCAAACATTAAGTTTAAAGAAAAAATTCAGTTGGTAATTGAAATCATTTTAAAGGTGCGAAGGGATAATCAAATCAGTATTTCAATTTTGATACCGGAAAAAGAATTAAAATTAAATAATATTGAAATAAACTCATTAATAAATGATAAGAGGTTAAGTTTGTTGGGAAAACGCCAGGAGATGTTAGATACTCTTTTTAATATTTATCACAAAATTTAATACAAATATTTCTGATATTCATAAGCTAATTAATACCTTTTTTAAAGTTTCTTTTAAACTTTTTTGCCATAATGATGTTATTGAAAGACGGGGGTGCTCATTCAATGGCAAAATTAAAGAATTTTTCAAAAGTGAACCCAGTAAATCATGCCAAGCTCTTTTTGATTAGCTCACTTGCAACGGTCATGGTTACCGTTAATTTTGATTTGTTTCAACCAGTGGTAGCTAATGCAGCGATTACCGAGCAAACAGTTAACGTCAGTGATGGTATTGAAAATTTAACCCAAGTTCGATTAGCTGGACCATTCAATGAGTTAAATAATTCGGTGGACGCTTCACAGCAAAAGGTGCAAGTCAAAGGGAGCTATCATGCGGGAGATCTCGTCCAGGTCATGTTGAATGGCACCGCATTTGTAGGAGTTGTTCCTAATGATACAAAAGTGGGGGTGCAGATTACGTTACCTATCGTGGTACAGCAAAGCAGACTAAACGTGGTAATTGAAGAAACTTTGTATCAGGGAAATATAATTTCAGATTAGTCAAATTATCAAAGTGATAATCCATAGGAGAATAAATAATGGAGCGAGTTCATATTGTTGGGGCTAGGCGAACCCCCTATTGGAAAGTTTGGTAGTGTCTCTGCACTTTTAACCACCTCGGATTTAGGGTCATTCGCAATTAAATGAGCTTTAGAACAGTCTGGGCTAGCACCTGATTAAATTAATCAGTTCTTGATGGAAATGTTGTACAGGCTGGTCAGGGTCAAAATCCGGCGCGCCAAGCGGCTTTAAAAGCAGGGCTGCCGATTCAAGTTCCAGCTATAACGATTAACGATGTATGTGGTTCAGGTTTATCTAGCATTAGTATGGCGGTAGCTTTAATTCGAGGCAAGTAGGCAGATGTCACCAAAAGACGATTGCCGTGATAGCCCAACAAAATTTTGATGATGAGTTGGTTACTGTGTCAATGGTTGATCGAAAAGTTAAAACTTATACTATCGCGCAAGTGAGGCTCCACGACGACGGAACACGTCGATTGAAAAATTGGCTAAGTTACCTGCCGTTTATAAAACTGATGGATCGGTCACCGCAGGTAATGCTTCGGGGCGTCCAGTCGGAGCGTTTGGCAGTCGAATCTTAGTCACATTGATTTTTGAATTAATGTACGCTGACAAGCACGTTAGGGTAGCAGCTCTTTGTGTTGGTGGGATGGGTGTTGCAGGACTGACCACGCGATAAGTTGTTCAATTGATAATAATAAATATACTGGCTCCTATGATGGAATTACGGACAAATTGTTCGATATAATACATCATAAAGGAGCTTTTTATTATGGTTAGCAAATATTCAAATGACTTCAAAGAATCGATCGTAAACTTACATAAAGTTGGTTGTTCAGCTAATTCATTAGATAAAGAATACAACGTCAGTGTTTCAACGGTTTCTAAATGGATTAATCAAGCCGATCCTAACAATACGAAAGTATTATCAGCAAATGAACGGGCATTGATTAAAGAAAATAAACGGCTAAAAGAAGAACTTGATATTTTAAAACGAGCAGCGGTGCTTATGGCGAAAAATTGACCATCAAAGAACGTATTCCTATCTTAAAAATTATTGATGACAATCCACAGGTTTGGCACCGCATTACTAAAATTTTGAACGTCCTCAAGATTACGTGATCGACTTATTATGGCTACATACATTGGAAACCTGGTAAAACTCTTCTTCGTCGTAATCTTATTAAACAAAAGGTATTAGATGCATGGTTAAAGAACTCTATTTATGGATACCCGCGATTAACAAATTTATTAAATTGTCAGTTAAAAATTAATATTAGCCAGCATATGGTTTATAAACAGATGTGCTCTTTAAAAATTAGGTCTAGGATGACTAAACGAATTAATAAACCTAAAACACATACTGAATATAATCAACGACCAAATCTAATAAAAAATGTGATAAAAAAGCTTTCATCTGGCGAACTGATATTATTTATAATAGAAGAATATCCCGGTCACTGGGTTTATTTGAGTAGTATTTACAATGAAAGTAATCATAAAATCATTGCCTATAAAGTGTCAAAGCATATGACCAGTGATTTAGTAAAAGATCGGATTTGACTAATCAAGTTACATATTGGGCCGGCAAAGTTATAAGATTGATCGGGATAAAGCAAAAAAATCTAAAAGATGGCAAATTTAGCTAAAGGGGTTGAGGAAGTAGATATTATTTCGTCCATTCCAGGAATTGGGAAAGCTACAGCGCTTAGCATAGTTTCAGAATTTAGAGATATACGTAGATTTTCTACTTTTCAAAAGATGAATGCATTTGCAGGTATAGATATTCGATTTAACGATTCTGGTCAACTAAAAACTAGTGGTTTTATAACTAAGCGAGGCAATGGTGTTTTGCGTAAAATATTGTATAACGCTGTGATGTCAATGAAATCAGCAGTAGTTAAGAATGTTGACTCAAAAAATTATGTAATTGATTGGTATAACCGTCGAAGTAGAAACGTAAAGATAGGTAAGAAAAAATAATCGTAGCTACGATGGATAGATTTATTAGAATGATTCATCATTTGGTATTGAATAATGAACATTTTGAATTAAGCTAGTTGATTATAAATTTAACGACTTGCCGAATTTTTGAAAAAATATGGTTTGGCTTTTTTGTAATAGAAATAATTTTTAATTGGTTGTTTACAAAACTAGGGAAAAGCTAGTATTTCAAGATATGTTATAATAAATGTTAAGTTATAAATCGATTCAGTAAATTTAATAGAAGTACAGGAGTTATAAAAATGTTACCACAATTTGATTTAGAGAAAGTCGATGGACCCATCGCTGTTTTAGATACCAGTGCTGGCGAAATCCAATTTAAGCTGTTCCCTGAACAAGCCCCTAAAACAGTCGCCAATTTTGCTGGTTTGATTAAGCAAGGCTATTATGATGGGATTATCTTTCATCGTGTAATTAAAGATTTCATGATTCAAGGTGGTGACCCAACCGGAACGGGGATGGGAGGCGAATCAATTTTTGGGACGCCCTTTGAAGACGAATTCTCTAACGAAGTCTTTAATTTCCGGGGAGCCTTGTCGATGGCTAATGCTGGTCCTAATACGAATGGTTCACAATTCTTCATTGTTGAAGCTTCAAGGGTCCCAAATGATATGCTCCGGCAATTAAAGGGGATCGTGCCTGATGAAGTGGTCGAACGTTATGCACAAGAAGGCGGAACTCCATGGCTTGATCGGCGGCATACTGTTTTTGGTCATGTGATAAAGGGGATGGATCTAGTCGAAAAGATTGCTAAGGTCAAGGTGGATTATGCGGACAAACCAGTTGACGATATCGTCATCAAGCAAGCCCGGATTATTGAAGATTAAAAATTTGATAGGATGAATTAACTATTATGCAATATCATATTGGGGAGATTGTTTCTGGGACCGTCACAGGGCTTCAACCATACGGTGCGTTTGTTCAATTAGATAATAAAACGCAAGGGTTAGTGCATATTTCCGAATGTCGATCAGCATATATCCAAAATGTTGATGATGAATTACAGGTTGGGATGCAAGTTCGAGTAATGATTATGGATATAGATGAATATTCCGGTAAAATTTCTTTATCGCGACGTAGTGTTGAAGATTTGACTTTAGAAGGCTTAGAAAGTAAGCCCCATTTTAGTCGCGGTCGAGTTCACTATTGGACTAGCCAGCATTATAATTTTGGCTTTCAAACGATTCAAGATGTTAAAGCGGATATGGTAAGCGAAGCATTACGACGTCTTGATTAAAATGGGCGTTAATTAGGAACGCAATCTTTGGAAAGGAATTGGGATATGTCATTAATAGCGGGAACAGTTTATTTCACACGAGCAGACCAAACTTATTTTTTGGTAACAGATCAACCTAAATCACAATTTTTTACGGTTAAAATGCATCGCCATCAAAATGAGACGGCTTTGGGGACACTCCTGAGTGGGTTGCGAGAAGAATTGGGAATAGACCCAGATTGCTTACGTTTAGGTGAATTGGGTACGTGGCATACTCAGGGTTTAGAAACACAAGATGATTTGATTTCTTTGTATACTTTAGAACTTGTCGATGAAAAATCACTCAATATGCAACGTCTAAGATCAGTGGGGATGTCATTTGCTCAAGCTAAATCGGTTAAGGATTTAATTTTTAATGTTGATGTAACCGGTGTGACACGTTTAGATTAATGTAATTAAATTAATGTTAATTATAAAAGATAAAGGGGCGACATGGGTCGGCTCTTTTATATTGTCTACAGTTAATTGGCTTAGAATATGGATTTGTAATTGGTGTGGGACGAATAAGCAAATTAATTTCATAAAACTGCTTGACTTACGTTATGATTCTAGGTATTATAACTAAGTTGTCTTTTGCAAGACATGTCTGTTACTTTACAGAGGTTGCTTCAAAATAACATTTAAAATTAGTTGTTGACATTTGTGTTTCAACATTGTATGATATTAAATGTTGTTGAAAGACAATAAATAGTTCTTTGAAAACTAAATAACGTTTCGATGAAACAAATGCAGTATC
>NZ_JBJJNY010000017.1:0-13366 GCF_045504165.1 Weissella kandleri
GAAAACCCCGAAAGTTACTTTAACTTTCGGGGTACGCCACATAGAATGAGCTTTTTCCATGTGACATAACACTTGGTAATATGAACCCCTGAGTTTTTGCCATACGATCCACAAGGCCTCTTCAAGTGGTGCTTTGCCTATATTTATAAATAGTTCTTCCTCATAAACTTTCAAAACATGGTATAACATTATTATATTTCCGAAAGAGTATGCTTAAATAGACGTTTCAAATCAATATTTTTAAGCATTTATTTTTCATTATTTCGAATTGCTTTGTCATATTCTGACATTGCTAGAACCTCATCCAAACTAATATTTAACATATTAGTAAATAAATTCATGCTTTCTGATGTCGGCATATATTTACGATTCTCATAGTTAGAAAAGGTACTCTGCGGAATACCAGTAGCTTTTGCTGCATCGTTCAAAGAATATGAACGGCTATGTCGCCAGTGAAACATTGCATTGGCTAATGATTTATATTGCATCCAGATAGTCGCCCTTCTCCCAGCGTTCTGGGTATATTAAACAAAAAAATAGTGCCAATAAGAGAACTTTTAATCCTCTTATTAACACCATTTGTATTAGTGAGTTTTAACGTTTAAATTTTAAAAACTAATTAGAACCCAAGCCTATAATTGATCTAACGCTGCCGTAATTGATTGATCGCCTTGATGCATCGTAATCGTCTTCTGAATAGTATTATCATGCTGTACCAAATCCGCTAAGACTTGTGCAACCGTCGCAATCGTATTTTTACCCGCTTGGTTGGTCATAAATTCAACACCAGTGACCGGACCATCTTCAACTAAGATACCTGGCTGTAAAATAGTATAATCTAACGCCGTCTTTTCTTGAAGCCACCGATCGGCATAGAATTTCGCAATTTGATAATTCGTCAAATCATCGCGATAGCCACCCCACTCTGCTTGACGATCTGCTTTATATGAGCTTAATTGAATATACCGTTTGATGCCCAATTGCTCTAAGGCCGTCATTAACTTCACCGCCCCATTTAGATCAACTTGTAATAAAGCTTTTCCCCGTGATCCCGCTACAAAATAAGCGGCATCAAAATCACCCAACTGTTGAATCTTTTGTGCAATTTCATCCACGGTTGTATACATTAAATCTAATACTGGTAAATCAGCAGGACCTGGATGACTCTGTGTTCCAACTACTTGATGCCCAGCTTGAGTTAAAATATGTGACAAATTTTGTCCCACACGTCCACTAGCACCAACAACTAATATTTGCATCACTTGACCTCCATAATTCTCGTATTACTTTCTCTAAACGCCTTTAAGATAAGCTTATTTAGCAAGAAAGTCAAGCCGATCGTACAAATCTCATTGATAAAAATTGCTGTTACCCCAACACCATTAATGTGGTTGTGCTTTTGTATCCGAACGTCCTGGCAATAAAGCATTCAAACTCACCGCTAATACAGCAGTCACCACTACGGCATTTTGAACCACAATCTTAACAAGTATTGGCAGATGTTGGAAAATTTGCGGATAAATTGCTACACCTAACCCAGCGCCAATTGTCACCGCCGCAATCATTAAATTACGTTCCTGTGTAAAATCAACGGTATGCATAATCATCATCCCCTGCACCCCAATATTTCCAAATAAAATTAACATGGCTCCGCCTAATGCTGGTGCTGGAATAATGGTTGCCAACGCCCCAAACTTAGGTAACATCCCGATTAAAATTAATAATCCGGCCGCCGCATAAATGGGTTTCTTTGAGCGGACCCCAGATAGCTGTACAACTCCAACGTTTTGTGAAAACGTTGAATAAGGAAATGTATTAAAAATTCCAGAGAGAATGACAGCAAGTCCCTCTGATCGATAACCGTTTGCTAAACGTTTTTCAGTTAAGTCCGTCCCGGTTAACTCAGCCACCGCAAAATAGACCCCCGTTGATTCAATCATCGATGTTAACGCGATAATCATCATCGTAATGCTAGAAGCTAAGTGAAAGGTCGGCATGCCCATAAAGAAAGGCCGTGGTAAATGAAACCAGCTGGCTGTCAGCACTGCATCAATGGAAACTTGACCTAAACAAGCGGCGTATCCAGTACCAACAATAATTCCCAGTAACAAAGCAATCGACTTAATAAAACCTCGCGCCCAAATATTTAAAATCATAATCGTTAAGATGGTCACTCCCGCAATTGACAAGGCGGTCAAATTTCCGAAATTTGAGGCGGTCACAGCACTATCTCCACCAATTTTCGCTACTGCTACAGGAATCAATGATAACCCAATGACCGTAATCAAAGCCCCCGTCACCACGGGTGGGAAGTAATCCTTTAAGCGTGCAAACAACCCCGCAATCAAGAACACAAAGATTCCTGCTACAATGGTCGCTCCATACATCGCACCGACACCCAAAGTCCCACCAATATTAATTAAAGGAGTCACTGATTGAATCGCTGATCCTAAAACCACTGGCATCGCAACTCCCGTCAAACGTGTGGTCTTTAACTGTAATAATGTTCCAATCCCCGTCATAAAGATATCAACTGATATTAAATAAGTCATTTGCTGTGGGGTAAAATGCAACGCAGCACCAATTAATAAGGGAACTAACACCCCTCCGGCATACATTGCTAATACATGCTGGAGACCTAAAATGGTGGTTTGGAAGAAATTGACTGGTTCTGACTCTGGCTTCATGAAAAGCTCCTTATCCTGAATGCCTAGGATTTCATCAGATCAAGCCATTCCGCTCTCAAAGATAAAAACACACCCAAACAAAGAATGGGTGTGTTTAAAAATCATTTAGTAGTCCGCTCTTTGGTGCGGGTAGAAACTCATCAGCCATTCTCCAATGATTATACTAAACATTCACAATTTATTTTTTACTATTGTACCGAACCTGCCGCTTATTAGCAAGCATATAAAAAGACCATTTCAAGAATGGTCTTTTGGGATTAACTTAATTATTATTTGAAGAAAAGGCAAATAACCGTAAAATGTACGTAAATAAGTTAATGAAGTCAATATACAAGTTCAACGCCCCCATCACAGCTAAACCTTGCTCTGCTTGCGCACTACCGGCTACTTGAGCATACATTCCCTTTAAGTTATTCATGTCGTAGGCGGTAATAATCGCAAAGACAATTACACCGACAACTGATAGACCTAGATACAAAACAGTTCCGCCTATAAAGAGGTTCAAAAGTCCACCGATAATCAATGCGAAGACAGCTCCAAATAGAATTGTCCCCAACTTTGACATATCGCGTTTAGTTGTCACACCGTACAAAGCCATCCCAGCAAACAAAGCCGCTGTAGTAACGAAAGCTAAAATAATTGACTTAGGTTGTAAAAACATTACGAGACTAGTAAAGAAAAGCCCCATTACAATACTATACGCCAGCATTAGGCCAAAGGCTTTGCCCGGATTTTGCATGGCTGAACGTGAAGCAACCCATACGATGCCCATTAATACCGCAAATAAAATCAAAGTTGTTACTAAATTCCCCGTTAAGGCTAATGTTTGCATGGGAAACATGGTCACACATACGAAAGTGGTTAAGGCTGTTAACAGCAAGGCCAGCCCCATATAACTATATACTTTTAAGAAAAACGCATTTAATCCCGAACGATCCGGATTAATCATTCGCGTTTGGCGTGAATTTAAATTATCCATCCTCAATTTTCTCCTTCTCTTTTACTAGATATCACTATAGCATAACAAGCTTAAAATAAACCGAATTTATTGGAGATTCATCGTCGTATTTGCCAAAATCTTTTCATAAGCAAACTCTGTATTTTGAACATCCCCGGCACCCATGAAGACTACCACAGGAGCCTGATCATATTGCATCAAAGGTGCCACATTCTCAGGTGAGATAATGCCGCCGAATTTATTAATCTTAGATCCCAGGTCGGCAGATGAAATGTTACCATGCTCTTCTCGCGCTGATGCAAAGATTTCAGTTAAATAAACTTGATCGGCTAAATCAAGGGACTGCGCAAATTCATCTAAGTACGCAATCGTCCGCGAAAAAGTATGTGGCTGAAAGACCGCAATTAATTGCCGATCCGGGAATTTTTGGCGCGCCGCATCTAAAGTCGCTTGAATTTCTGAAGGGTGATGCGCATAATCATCAATAATTGTAACATCCCCGACCATCTTTTCAGTAAACCGGCGCTTAACTCCTTGGAAACTCATTAATTCCTTTTTCAACAGCGTCAAATCAACTTCTTCGACATAGGCCACCGCGATGACCGCCAAGGCATTCAAAATTCCATGCTTACCAAACAATGGCACTTTAAAATTACCTAACAATTCGCCCTTAAAGTAGGCATCAAAACTTGAACCTTGTGTAGAACGCTTAATATTTTCTGCCACAAAATCATCTTTATCAGCATCGACACCATAATAATAAACCGGCGTATCAGTGGTTAACTTCCGAAGCATCGGGTCATCACCCCACGCAAAGATTCCTTTTTGCACGTTATGCCCAAAATCATCAAATGCATCAAAAACATCCTGAATATCATGATAATAATCTGGATGATCAAAATCAATATTAGTCATAATCGCATAATCAGGTGTGTAATCTTTAAAATGCCTCCGATATTCATCCGCTTCAAAAGCAAAGAAGCGTGCATCAGGGACACCTTTTCCCGTTCCATCCCCAATTAAATATGAAGTTGGCGCAATTCCTGATAAGACGTGGGCCAGCAAGCCAGTTGTTGACGTTTTACCATGCGCGCCAGCTACTCCAATAGAAGTATATTGCCGAATTAACTGCTCAACAATTTCAGGGTAAGTCAAAATTGTCACCGCATCCCCAAGAGCTAAGGCCGCAGCTACCTCAACTTGATCGTCTTCAAAGGCATTCCCCCGAATAATTACCATCCCCGACTGAATATTAGTGGCATCAAATTGGTAAATTGGAATTCCCGCTTGTTCCAATGGCTTTTGGGTAAAGGTATATTCGCCGATATCAGAACCCGCCACTTGATAACCTTGATCGTTTAAAATCAAGGCTAGTGAGCTCATTCCAGAACCTTTAATTCCAATAAAATAATATGTCTTATTCTTGTCCATGCTTTTGATCCTCTTATTGATTTTTTGTAAAATAATGCGATGGATTTTTATCTGAAACCGCATTTTCTTCTAAAACAATGGCCTCTAAATTAATTCCTTGCGGCTGGGTGGAGGCTTTTTTAGCTTTACCATGCCCATTAGCTTTGGTTGTCTTTTCATAAGTTGGCTGATTATTTAAAGACTCAGACTCAGCCAATTGAATATAACCCCGCGCCCGTTTTGCACTCAATAGCTGTTCCAAAACGCCATCATAATTAGGAAAATATTCATGATACCGTAAAACTGGTCGCTCTAACATCTACATCTGCCCTCCTATCATTTGTACTAATCAAAGAGGTGCTGAGCAGCGCTTGAATTAATATCAAAAGCGGTTCCGACTGGTGCAAAATCGTCTGGTAGAATCAAAGCTCCTTTAACTTGTGGCGCATTTGGTAACCGTAATTCGCGTCCTGAGACAATCATACCATCAGATGCAACTCCACGTAGCGCTCCAGGCCAAATTACCAGTCCAGAAGGCATCATGGCGCCCACCAAAGCGACTACTACTTTAATCCCCGCTTGCATATTAGGCGAGCCTGAGACGATTTGCACCGTTTGATTATCACCAATTTGCGTATTCGTAACTTGTAGATGGTCTGAATCAGGATGCTTAGTTGCTGACTCAACATAACCCACTACAAACTTTGGCGTTAAATCGGCTTCTAAAATAACCGTAAAGCCCTGTTCCTGTAAGGCCTGATTAAGCTGTGCAATTTGCTTTTCATCCAATTGAATTTGACCTGCTGACCACTCAGTCACATCCAAAATTTTAGAAATCGCTAAAAAGTTCACCCCAACTAATGTTCCGTCCGGTTGGGTAATAACGGTAATATCACCGCGATTTTCGGCTTGGTCCGTGCGAGCCGATGGGGCGACCATTGCAATTAAAACATCGCCTAAAGCGGCTGGATTATAACTTGTAATTAACATTTTTAATCTCCATAGATAATATCATTGACTGTACTTGCATCTAAATTCAAAATTAACTTTTCTAATAATTGCTCTGCCGCTTGGAAATCAGCAATTGACCAAACTGTCTGGTGGGTATGGATGTACCGTGAAGCCACCCCTAAAGTTACAGCTGGAATTCCATTATTTTGAGACTGTGCGCCAGCAGCATCCGTACCACCATTTGGTACAAAATACTGCAATGGGATATGCTCATCACTTGCCATATCTAAAATAAATTCTTTCAACCGCCGAGGCATAATCACTCCTGGATCAACCACCCGTAAAATGGCCCCGTGATCCAATTGTCCTTGCCCTGTTTCCGTTGTTAAATCATCCGCTGTTGAACAATCCAACCCAAAGAACAAATCCGGTTGTAATTGATGTACAGCTGGCCCTACTCCGCGCAAACCAACTTCTTCTTGCACATTGGCCCCCATAATTAACGTATTAGGAATAGTTTGATTCTGAAGGCGTTCTAAAACATCTAAAATGGTGACAAGACCAAACCGGTTATCCCAACTCTTAGAGACCACCCGGTTAGGATTCGCCATCCGCACCGTCTTAACATCAGGCACAATAAAATCACCCGGGCGAACCCCGAGCTCTTCTGCTTCAACCGCCGAAGTAAAACCTCCATCAAATAAAATCTGATTCAAGGTTGGTACTTTTGATTCACCACTTTGACCTCGCAACAAGTGCGGCGCAACTGAAGATGAAACAATTGGATATTCATGATATCTAGTAAACAAGGTAAAGCGTTGAGCACTAACTACCGTCGCATTCCAGCCACCTAATGCCTTGACTTCTAGCAAGCCTCGTGGCGTAATTCGCTTAACAATAAATCCAACTTCATCAAAATGAGCGCCAAACATTACGCGCGGAGCGTTTAAATCATGATGATTAATCAAGCCGTATAACCCGCCTAGACCATTTTGAACAACTTCATCTACTAATGGCGTTAAATCTTCTCGAAAGGCTGCCCGAACTAAATTTTCTTGTCCAGATGTTCCTTGTAATTCAGTATACTTAACTATCCGGGCCCATTGTTCTTCATTCATTTTGATACCCACTTTCTTTCATCATTCTTAATTCTTATTAGTTTCATGGCGTTGGGGATTTAAAATATCACGGATTTGCGCTTCCATCATATTAATTGCAATTTGATTTTGTCCACCTTCTGGCACAATAACGTCGGCATAACGCTTGGTTGGCTCAACAAATCGATGGAACATAGGTTTAACCGTAGCTAAGTATTGTTCAACCACAGAATCAACTGAACGTCCCCGTTCTACGATATCGCGTTGCATGCGCCGAATAAATCGAATATCATCATCAGTATCAACGTAAACTTTAATATCAAACATTGACCGTAACTCAGGGTCCGTAAACAACAAAACTCCTTCAACAATAATCACGTCTGCGGGCTCCACCAAGACTGTTTCACTGGACCGCGTATACTTCACATAATCATATACAGGTTTTTGAATGGCCTGATGGTTTACTAATTGCTTTAATTGCATCACTAATAATTTTGTATCAAATGCATCAGGATGGTCATAATTAACTTGTTTTCTCTCATCCATCGACATATCTGATTGATCATTATAATACGCATCTTGTGGCAACATGATAACTGACTCACCAGCTAGATGTTCCATAATTTCCCGACTCACCGTCGTTTTACCTGATCCCGATCCTCCGGTTACTCCAATAATTACTGGCTGCTTTAATCCCATCATTCTCTCCTTATGTTATCACTATCCATTCATTGTATTTACAGTGGCAAGCGTACGTCAATAGTCGTTCCGACCCCGACTTGGCTTTTTAATGCAATCTGTCCGTCTAACTGTTGAATCAAATCATGAACAATTGCTAAACCTAAGCCAGTGCCCGGAATTTGATGATTACGCGCCCTATCGACCCGATAAAAACGATTAAAAATCAAATTTTGCTCTCCACTAGAAATTCCAATTCCAGTATCAGCCACTTGTATCATCAACCATTGTGCCTGTGCAGTTAATTTTACGCGTACTTCACCACCAGAAACATTATATTTAACAGCATTTGAAATTAAATTACTAATAATCTGGCGTAACGACGTTTCATTAAAAGGTAATGCTACTAACTTAGCAGGCACATCAACATCAATTTTTAAATGTAACTTTTTCAAATCCGTCCTTTGTTCCGCTAAAATATCTTGCACTAGCGCGCCCAAATCAATTTGTTGCATGGCACGAGGTAACTGGACTTGTGTATCCGTCTTGATAAGTGCCAAAATATCTTGGGTTAAATCCAGTAAGCGTTGTGTCTCTTGATTAATGATTGTTAAGAATTCTTGGCGCACCTTAGGGTCATCAGCGGCACCATCTAATAGTGTACTAGTAAACCCAATAATTGAAGTTAAGGGTGTTTTTAACTCATGTGAAGCATCTCCTAAGAATCGGCTCTGCATTTGTTGCATTTGAATTAATTCCGTCACGTCATATAAGAAGACTAATAATACCGTATCATGTTCGCTGATAACCTGTTGTTGCATTTGTACTTCAACATCATGCACCTGATTAGCAGCCGCCCAGCGCATTTGTTGTTGTAGACTGCCAGATTGATTTAAAGCTTGTTCAATCTGCAACATTAAATTATGCTGCGTTATAACATCATCAAAGTGCTTACCCTTCACCGTTAAGGAAAGCCCTAATAATTGAGCAGCTTGTCGATTTATATTAACAATTTGTCGTTTTCCGCTAATTTCTAACATCCCCACCGGCGCATTTTCCCAAAACGCTTGCAATACTTTTTCCATATGCTGGGCTTCTTGAACCGTCGCTTGGAGCTCAGTTTGAAAAGTGTTAATCGAATAAGCCAATGGAGCTAACGGATGATTAGGAGGTAAAAGAATTCCGTGCGGGGGCGCTTGTGATTGTATTTTCACCCGTATCGCTTTTTGCATCTGGCGATTAAAGCGTTCCAATTCTTGATTTCTACGATATTCGTAAACCATCAAAATCAAAGCTAAGAGCATTGTCGTTCCAACTAATACACCTACCCCCGCCCAACTCATTGACGGTAAAAGAGGGTTAAAAAGTATCCAAATTATAGCTGGTAGTCCTCCAGTCAAGCTCCACCAGCGACCGAATTGCTTAATATATTGCATTATTGATCTCATTTCTCATTTTTTATTTCAAAACGATATCCAACACCACGCACCGTCTTTAAAATTTGTGGGCTTTTCGGCTGGTCCTCTAACTTATCTCGTAAATTCGCAATATGCATATCAATCATTCGTGTATCTAAACCATCTACTTGAATTCCCCAAGCGCCGCGTGCAATTTCTGCCCGGCTCAAAACCCGATTAGCATGCTCAACCATATAAATTAATAGAGCTAATTCTTTCGGTGTTAAACGTAATAACTGATTTTGTTTATAAACCATCTGTTGCTTAACATCTATTTTTAAATGGCCCACTGTCAACCATTGCGTAGTTGCCATTTCTACATGCTGTTTTGAAATTGCTGAGTCTCTCGTTCGCCTTAATAATGAACGTACCCGTGCAATTAATTCGCGAGTTTTAAAAGGCTTGGGTAAATAATCATCTGCCCCAGCTTCCAAACCTTGCACTGTATCATTTTCACTATCAAGTGCTGTCAGCATTAAAATGGGAGTTAAATCACCTTGCGCGCGCAATTGCTGCGTCACCACAATGCCACTAACTTTAGGTAACATAATATCTAAAATAATGATATCAAATATTTGTTGACGGAGTTGCGCTAACGCTGTTTCGCCATCAATCGCCGTCATTACTTCGAACTGATTTTGTTCTAAATTATATTTAAGTAATGTTAAAATCGATGGTTCATCATCTACCACTAATATTTTAGCCATGCCTATGAGTTCCTCCTTAAGCACGATTAATATTATTCTACCAATAAATCACCGCCCTTAACAGAGCTTTAACCTTATTCAACTAAATTTTAATGGCTTTTATATATTTTCACCAATAAATTAAACAAATAAAAAAGAATCGACCTTAGGAAGTTCAATTCCACCTAAATCAATTCTGGATTTTAACTTTATAACTTCGTGAATTTTTAAAATTATTCAACGATTTTATTATAAAAAACAGATGGCACTGGTTCTGTTCCTTCAGAATCCAAGAAATATACACCAACACCATAACCGTCTCAAGCTAGTTATTAACAAATCATCATCCAAATAAACAACTTCCTGGATTATTTTTAATATATAAATCCAATGTTTTGCTTAATTTCTTAATCTCACCTACAATAAAAAATCATGTCTTCAATACAAATTTTTTACATTTTCGATTAAATTACACGTTGTTTTTGACGCCGAGTGAGGGCAAAAATACTCCAAATTCCAACCAACAACAACCCGCCAAAACCGTAAAGGATGGCACTACCTAATGGTTCGACCAGATAACCGACCAAAATCACAATTAACGGCACCCACAAATCGATTGAAAAGAAGGTAATACTCATCACACGGCCCAGGAACTCACGGCTGCTCGTCTGTTGATTGGTTGTATTCACCTTAACCGTCGTAGCTGCTCGGACGGCTCCTGAAAGGACGACGACTCCCGCCAAAACTGGTAAGGATGGAAAAATGGCCGCACACAGGTAGGCTATCCCTAATAAACTCAAATCAACATACAAGGTTTTAATCTGATTCAATTTAGGAATTCGTGACAAGATAAATCCCATCAACAAACCAGCGATGGCCGCAAAGGACAACATTTTTGAATACGATCCGGCCGAGCCGCCATAAACCTTTTGAATTAAATAAGGTGTAATGACTAAGAAACCTTCAAAAAAGAAATTGGACCACATTGCAATTAACATCGATTCTAATAACTGCGGGGTATTCAAAACATATTTACCACCAGCCACTATTCCACGCCACATAGGTTCTTTAACGCTCTGCACCGGGTCAGGACGATACTTTATCAATGCATTAATTCCCGCGGTCAAAATCAACAACCCACTATAAATCAACAAAAAGTCCCGCAAATTCATCCATTTAAACGCCATTAAGAAACCACCAGCTAATGGGCCTAAAGCTTGCCCAGTCGTAAATGCCATACTAATCATCGCGTTAACTCGTGGGACCCGTTCTGGCTTAATAACATCTGGCAACAAGGTCCGACCAGCCGGATACGCAAACGAAATATCGACATTCAACACTAAAGTAACTAAAAACAGTACCCAAATTTGCGGTTGGTCCGGATTTAGCACAAAGGCCAATGTCATAATCAATAATCCGCCTACTAAATCTGCCCCGGCTAAGAGATACTTACGATTATAACGATCCAATAAAATTCCAACGACCAAATCACACGCCATAAAAACCAAAAAACCAAAGCCAGTTAGCCAACCTAAAATTTTAGCATTACCAAAACTTGCAACTAAAAACCAATTTAACGCAAAATGATAAATTCCTTCCCCAAACACCGACGCAAAATTAGAACCTAATAACGGAACACTAAAATTTTGCTTCTCTACTTTTTCTACTTCAACCATCACACACTTCCTCGTATAAAACGACGGCCAACGCACCCGTTTCATTCACTCCGGATACATTGACCACAATTTATCATTATCATTTCAATACCAGATTATTCGGCCCCACGTGCCGTAAAGACAGCTCCAAAATTTTTAAACAAAACTATAAAATCAAACCATAAATTAGGATGATCCACATATTCTAATTCAATATCAGCTCGTTTTGGATATTGAATATCACTGCGCCCACTACCTTGCCACAAGCCCATTGCTCCCGGCCGTACAGACAAGAATTTGGCTACCCTTTCCGGGGTCTCGTATTCTTTTAATTCTGTCTCCACCACCGGCCGTGGACCAATAACAGTCATATCTCCAATTAGAATATTTAAAAATTGGGGTAATTCGTCAATACTTGTTCGTCGAATAAAAGCCCCAAATTTAGTAATCCGTGGATCTTCAGCTGTAGGTAATTTATAGCCATTTGCGACAAATTTAGCATATAAAGCCGGATTATCATATAACTTTTGTTCAGCGCCAACCACCATTGACCGAAATTTAAAAATATAAAAGGGTTTCCCCTGCTCACCAATCCGTTTCTGCCGATAAAAAATAGGTCCTTTATTTTCACCAAATGTATAAAACAACGTAATAATCAAAAAGAGCGGTGCTAAAATAATTAACGCAAACATTGATACTGAAATATCAACGAAACGCTTCGAAAAAATATACATTTTATTTCTCTGCATCATTTACTCCTTTCCCTTGATTTAATGCAAAACCTGCAATTGCTTCTTTTGAAAACTGCACTTGCACGTTTTGAACTTGATTAGTTAGACTACGCGGAATCAAAACCGTTACAAAACTGTCTTGTGTATCCCCCGGTTGAATCTCTTGATTAGCTAACCGCGCATCATTATCTAGCCCGCTCAACGTATTAGCTTCATAATCTTGGTTTAGCACCACCGCTTTAACCCCATCCGTCTGTAAAGGCTGATTACCAATATTTTTAATTTGATATTTGATAATTAAATTTTGATAATCACCTTGCACGTCACGTGAATTAAAAGCCATTTGGGCCATCCGCAACGCCTCATCCGTTTTTGGAGTATTCATTTGCCACTTCACTTGTTGTAAAGTATACTGCGCCTGCTGATCAACCACCGTTTGTCCAGCTAAATTTTGTAATGCCTTTAATTCTGTCCGATTGCCTGCCGGACTAATACTAAATTGACCGGGTTGCGTTAAATTACCCGAACTAACGTATTGCTTGGATTGCCGGTCTTGCTTACTAATTTTATAACGTCGTTGGTTATTTTTACCAATCGCCCCATCTTGAAGTGGCTTATCCTCATTTTTGATTGACCGTTCTTGTGCTGTTTGTTTAACTTGTTTTTGTCGGTCCAACAATAACCAACCGCCCATTAAAATCACGCCAAGTACTACAGCCGTTCCGCCAATCCACCAATATTTTATATTTTTTTGCATATCGTCTCCTAACCCAGGTACAATTGACGCCCTTGAATATGATAGCCAAAGACTAACTGTTTTTGATTTTCCCATTGAATTAATAGATTTCGTTCATTATTATCTGGCAAGCTGCGTAAATCAGCCAAAGTCAAACATCCATTGGGATGTGGCGTCAAGACAATTTGATCACTATAACCATTCATCATCAATAAAGGCAACGTTTGTTGATTAAATCGACTCCAAAGTTGGTAAGTCGCTGCCATATTTTGCGTGGCTTGCTTCAACTGTCCTAAGTTCATCTGATTCAATCCTCATTT
>NZ_JBJJNY010000018.1:0-10805 GCF_045504165.1 Weissella kandleri
AGGCCCATCTTTCCAAGCCCGATCATTGCAAACTTCATCATCATTTCCTCTTCTCTTTGAGTATGTCTTTATTATATGAAATAAGTTTACTTTTTTCAAGTTATTTTTGTAAATTTTTTTCAGAAAAGCGTTTTTGTAACGAACAAACCCTTAAGCCCAAACTCTAACTACTAGCTTTGAGCGTTTGATGGTAGAATTAAGGCATACTATATAAACTTGGAAGCGAGGTCAAATTCCATGACACAAAGTGGGTTTTCCCGAATTCGTTCATTTTTGAACCAATTAAGTGGTTCTGATGAAAAAATTGCTCATTATATCTTAAACCACGAAAACGAAATCCAAAAGATGACCATTCAAGAAATGGCCGATGCGACATCACTATCAACTGCAACTATTTCCCGATTTGTTAAGCGGATTGGTTATAGTTCATTTCGTGAATTTTCACTCAGCTTAGCGATTTCTACTCCTACCAATAGCACGTTCTTCGGTGAAATCAACGAAAAAGATGATACGCACCAGATTATTCAAAAAGTTTTTTCTGGGGCGGAAAATGCACTCAAAGCTACAAACGAAGTGATCAGTGATGATGATCTCGCCACTGCAGCCGACTGGATCGCCTCAGCGCGTAAAGTCGGATTCTTTGGAATCGGAGGATCTTCACTAGTAGCCTTTAACGCCTATCATAAATTCTTACGTACGCCGGTCCAAGGTTTTCAACACCCTGATTACGATATTCAAGTCATGGAAGCCGTTCGCATGACAAATGAGGACGTGGCCTTGGTCATCTCCCACTCCGGTCGTAACCATGACACGCTATCGGTGATGCAGCATCTACAAGCCCATGGGGTTAAAACGATTGCCATTACCGCCTTTCCAAATTCAGAAATTGCTAAAAATGCTGATTTAGTCTTAGCTAGTGCGGCCGAAGAAGTTAATATTCGTAGTGAATCCATGTCCTCTTTGATTGCCCAGTTAACCATTGTCGACACCCTCTTTACCCTCGTCGGTGTGCAAATGGGGGACAAGACCGCTGCCGTGGTGGATGAAATTCGTGATGCCATTGAACAAACTCGCAAATAAATTATATTCAAATCAAAAACGCCTAATCTCTTGCCAAGCTGATACTTTGACAATGAGTTAGACGTTTTTTTATTTATTCCGTTTAAAATCCGGATGATGTTTGGCCCAGATAAAATAAGCTATGGTTAAGAAAATTAAATAACCGGCCCCGATGCAGACTGATAACCGCGTATCAGGATTAATAAACATAAAGATGACAATCACGCATAATGTCATAATCGCAAAATAATTTGAATATGGATACCATGGCATCATCAGCGGATGGTTTACCAATTGATGCTTGTTGGCATGCCGGAAACGTAACTCACTAATAATAATTACAATCCATGGGACCATCCCCGGCAACACAGACGAACTGTAAACTATCACAAACAACTTTGCACCAATCTGACTAAAATGATCAAAATAGGCATTCATTAGTAATCCTAAAAAAATGCCAAACGAAATCGCTAAGATGGAACGGTATGGGACTTGGTGTTTTGATAATTTAGCAATCCTCTTAGAAATATAACTATCGTTTCCTAATTTATACAACATCCGACTGGCTGAATAGATTCCAGAATTTGCCCCCGACATTGCTGCTGTTAATACAACAAAATTAATAATTCCCGCCGCTCCAGTAATACCAATCTTTGCAAAAGTCTCGACGAACGGTGATCCAAGCGTCCCCAATTGATTCCAAGGATAAATCGCCACAATCACAAAAATCGCACCAACATAAAAGATTAAAATCCGAAAAACAACTGAATGAATTGATTTAGCAATCGCCGTCTGCGGATTCTCCGCTTCGCCGGCGGTAATTCCTAGCACTTCAATTCCTTGATACGCCCCCGCAATAATGGCCAATGAAAACATAAAGCCTTTAAAACCACCGGTGAAGAATCCCCCATGACTCCATAAATTACTCAGTCCGATTGGTTGCCCATGGTTGCCAACGCCAAAGATTATCATTAACATCCCAAAGACAATCATCAACACAATCGTCAGGACTTTAATCATTGCAAACCAATACTCAAGTCGTCCAAAAGCTTTCACCGAAACTAAATTAGCTAAGGTTAGGGTTACCAATACAACGAGCCCTGACGTCCATCCTGGGACGCTTGGGAACCAATAATTAACATAAGTTCCCACCGCAATTACTTCGGAAATCCCAACAATAATATATTGAAAAATATTACTCCACGAGGTAATCCAACCCACCACCGGATGAATATAGTTGGTAGCATAGTCAGCAAATGAACCCGTAGTGGGATTAATATAAATCATTTCACCGAGCGCTCGCATCACTAAATATAAAATCAAGCCCATAAACGCATAGGCTAAAATAACGGATGGCCCCGTCCAGGCAATCGTGGAAGCCGAACCTAAAAATAGTCCAACTCCAATCGTGCCACCCAGCGCAATCATCTGCATTTGTCCAGAAGTTAAAGCGCCTTTTAAATCCCGTTTTTTATCCGTTTGTCCTTTAACCGACTGCTTACTTTTATCCGCTACCATCCCCACGCCAGCCTTTCGTTTTAAATTTCACGTACATCCATTAAAAAAACGCTGTCCTTTTCACCTTAGCGAGTTGGCCCAGCGCTTGTTAGTCAATTCCTAATCTAAAAGCCCCAAAGCTACCATAAGTAGGTGGGGAGGGAGGTCAATTCAAATTTTTGTGGTAAATGATTCATATTTAAATACCTGCCTTTAATTTAGATATTATAGCACGTTAATTTCTCTGGAACAATCGTTTTATGAGAATGTTCTCATGTAACCTTCATTAATTAACACTAATTATGACATTCTTCATGCCGGCGTACGTGATCCATATGAATCAACGCATTATCTAATAATATTAAAATATGCGAATCGGCCAAGTAATAGTAGACCGTCCGACCGCGTTTAGTTGTTTGCACCAACTGTGCCTCCCGTAATAGTTTCAACTGGTGTGAAACAGCAGACTGTTCCATTTCCAAAGTGGCGACTAATTCTTTAACATTATAAGCATGCTCCCGTAATAAAGTAATAATCTTTAAACGGGTGCGATTGCCCAACAATTTAAAAATTTGTTCTAACTCGTCTATCATTTCTGTTTTCATAATTATTATCATCTTAAATTCTGATTGTTGTCCGTTTAGAAAGAAAAAGGCAAGCAACTCAATGCGCCTGCCTCCTATTTTTTAATTATCGGAACGAGAATAACCATTTTTCATTAAGTTCGAGCGGATATAAAGGACCTGATTTAACAAATCCTCAGTTTCGACCTTCATGACCTCAGCTAACTTAGCATTGGCCGCCTCCAAGTCTTGACCAGGTTGATCATTAAGTTGTACATGTCGGTGACCAAAAGCCATTGTTTTCAACTGATAACGTTCAACCATCGGAATTGCCTCTGCATAATTAGCGTCCACCAAACCAGCAATTAACCGGTTAATCCAGTAATAGTTCTCAGATGACACACGTAAGGTTGTTCCAGCAAAGTAATCAGGCATCTTATTGACATTCGTATAGGCGGGAATTAAGCTGGCAAACGGCATACTTGAAAAGGCAAACCACTGCAAAGCACGCTGGTCATCCGCCACATCTCCTCGTAATTGCAAGACACTTAAGTCACAATTCCGGTTGATTCCAATAGGACGGAACAAATGACGTGTCGTTTCATCCCCCATTTGACCGTATGGATCATAAATCGTTCCTTGATAATGGCTACTTAAAGCTGCATGCACATCATCAATGGTTAATTTATGCGCTGGACGTTGCATAAATGGAATATCATCATCCATTGGTTCATGCTTAACAGCTGGCGTAAACATTTGTTGGATATACCAAGCACGTGGTGTGTTGTAAACATGATCCATCTCGGTATGTGTTCCAAACATTTCTCGCGCATTATACTCAGCGCTAACTTGCAAGTGATTATCCGCAATAAATTGCGCCATATCAGCTGAAGCCATGAAATTCTTGGAATCATTCAAATCAAATGTTTCAATCCCCCGTTGATTAGGCACAGTTACATACGCATCATCAGGCACGCGTTGCGCGACCCAATGATGTCCACCAACGGTTTCCAAGAACCAAATTTCATCGACATCCGAAAATGCAATTCCATTCATCTCATATGTTCCATAGGTAGCCAAAAGTTCACCCAGGCGTTGCACTCCTTCGCGCGCTGAATGAATATAAGGCAAAACTAGTGTCAACATATCCTCTTCACCAATTCCACCATCTACTAGTTGATCAGCCCCAAGGGTGCGTGCATTAGTCGTAATCGTTTCCGTCGCTGACATCGCAATATTTTCAGCGTTAACTCCCGCTTCACCCCAAATTCCATGGGTTTCATCGACATCCGGAGTTGCCGTGTAACGCATAGGATTATCGGGTAAATCAATTTCTACCCCTGAAACCACTGCCTTATAGTGCCGTGGTTGCATTTCTGGTTGCATCACAATTAATTTTTTTGCATTAAAAGATCCATTTGGCGCATCTTCAGTTCGCGCAATAATTGTCGAACCATCATTGGTGGCACCCTTACCAATTAAAATTGTCGTACATGCGGTTGGTTCATATTGAAAGCTCATTATTAAATCCTCCCTTTTCTACGTATACTCTATTATATACCAATTAGTGACCTTTGCCGTGCTCATCGCGCAACCAGTCTAATTATTTTAAAGCTTGTTGGACAGCTTGTTTCAAAGCTGGTAAAACTGTGCTTTCAAACCACGGATTTTGTGCAAGCCAGATATTATTTCGTGGCGAAGGATGCACTAGGGGAAAATAAGCTGGCAGAAATTGAGTAAAATCACGAATATTATCGGTGATTTTGACCCGTTTTGGTTGTTGCAAATAATAGTGTTGCGCATAGGCTCCAATCAAAATGGTTAACGTGACTTGTGGCATTTCACCAATTAAACGCGCATGCCACTTTTCAGCTACCAACGGACGCGGCGGTAAATCACCACTTTTCCCTTTCCCTGGAAAATAAAAATCCATTGGTAAAACGCCGATTAAGCCAGATTGGTAAAATATATCTTCATCAATCCCCATCCAATCGCGCAAACGATCCCCTGAAGCGTCACGCCACATCTCATTTTTTAATTGAGTACGTAAGCCTGGTGCCTGACCAATAATTAAAATTTTGGCCGTCTTAGGCGCAGCATATAATGGGTGCCAACCTTGCGCTTGGAAAACTTGATTCTCTGACGCCTGTTCAATTTCATGATAAATACTCAAACCATCTTCCTCCTACTAACATACCACTAAACACCCTTTAAACTAATTTGGCTCCGACCATCCCCCATCTTTTGGATCAGAATTTGCTGACCAATGCGATTTTTCATCTCAGAAACGTGACTAATTACTCCAACCATTCGATTGGCGCTCACCATTTCTAATGCATCTAAAGCTTTCTCCAAGGTCTCTTGATCTAACGAGCCAAACCCTTCATCAATAAAGAGGGCTTCAATCTGCACTCCTTGTGCAGAATTTTGCACAATTTCGGATAGGGCTAACGCAATCGCCAGGGCTGAAATAAAGGTTTCACCGCCAGAAAGAGTTTCACTTGAACGAATTTGACCCGTTTCATTGTCATATACATCAATATCAAGTCCAGTATCCCGTTGCTTAGTCCGTGGTTGTTGACTAATTTCCAGTTGATATCGGTTATTTGAAAGCAAATTTAAATAATGATGATTGGCATACTCTAAGACAGTCTTCAAATATTGCTGTACGACATACGTTTCAAGTTTTAATTTATTATCGTTATCAGCCTGCCCATTAATAACTTGATAAAGACGCCGCAAATCTATTAATTCATCCAAATGTTGGCTTTGCTGTTTTGCTAACGCTTTTAACTGCGTTTGAATCTCCTGAGCAGCTTGTAGTGCTTGCTGCGCTATAATCTGCGCTTCCTCAGCAGTTTTTACTTGCTGCTGGAAATCATTTTCAACCGCGCGCTGCTGATCAAGATCCGGTTCAACTTGATTTTGTAATGCTGTCTTAAGCGTCTTTAACGCTTCAACCAAGCGCTGTTGGTCTTGCTCAAAAGTTTGCACCGCCCTAGTTAAGGCCATTAACTTTTCACTAGTTGCAGCATCAATCCACGCCAACAATTCAGTTTCATCCTGGGTCTTTGCTTCCGGTTCCTTCACCGCTGATTGTAGTTTAGCCTCGACTTGTTGTAACTCAGCTTGTTGTTTATGTAACGTGCTTTGTTGCGCCTTAAATTGGGATTGACATAATGTTACATGCTGTTTTTGTTCATCAACTTGAATTTTAGCATCCGTCAATACTTGCGCATACGCTTCACTTTGCTCAATTAAAGATTTTCGCTCTGCTTCCAAATCTGAACCAGCCGGCAATTCACCATAAACCCGCATTGAACGTTGCAATTCAGCCTGAGCCTCATCCCGCGTCGCCTCCAATTTAATCAACGCCGTCTGATCATTTTGTAAACTATTCTGTAACTGTTCGTACGCTTGATTTAATTCTTGTTGCCGCTCAACTTGCTCCTGCAAAGCTGTCAGCTGCTCGGCAACCATCGCTTGAGCATGGTTCAAATCAGTCGTAATTTGTTTTTCATCATATTGGTCTGACCACTTTAAGTTGGCATGCGGCTGGTGTAAGAAATGGGCATAAGCATCTTGAAAAACCACCTTTTTCGTTGCTAAATTCTTTTCTTCATCAAACTGCTTTTGTTGGAGTTCATCTAACTGCACCTGCGTATGTGCTAATTCAGTCTTAGTCCGCTCTAATAGATTTTGCGCATTGTCAACCGCATCAAGTGCATTACGTAAAACCGTTTGATTCTCCGTTTCCGCATGATTCTCATATTTGGGATGTTCTAAAGATCCACACACCGGACATGGTTCCCCCGGTTTTAGCTCACTTTGCAACATCGCAATCATCAAAGTTCGGCGTTGTGCTTGCTTCCCTCGATATTCATTTTCAGCATCATGAACTTGTTGTTGTTGCTTTAAGCTCTTTTTTTGCGCTTGTTCGAATGCTTGATTAGCTCGGCTCACAGCCGCTTCTTGTTGGCGGACCTGTGTGTTCAAATTTTTTAAATCTTGGACTAATAATTGTAAATCTTGAAAAAGATCATGTTGCTGTTGCAGTTGAGTCCGTGTACTTAACGCCGCCTTTATCTGACTAAGTTGTCGTTTTACAGTTATTAAGGCCAGCCGCTTTTGCTGAATTGAGTGCTGTAATTCATGAATATGCGGCGCTTGTTCCGCGCGTTTTTGTTTTTGGCGTTCTTGCAGCTCCGCCTCGCGCAAAATAATTTGAATCTGTTGCACCCGTTGTTGCCGCACCGTTTGATCTGACGCCTTTTGCTCAAGACTTTGCAAGTTTTCCAATGCTAGCTTGAGCTTTTCTTGATCGTCGTTAAGACCCGCTTGTAATCTATCTAGTTGCGCTTTTTGCGTCTCAATTGCTGGCTGTAAGCGTCGCTCATTTTGGCGCAAATCACGAAATTGACTCGCCCAATTTAGCTCGGTCAACCGTTGCCGATTGTGCTCAAAATTAGGTTGTTGCTCTTGGACCTTCGTCTGATATTCATTTTGCAACTTTTTTTGTTGATCAAAAGTTTGTTTTAATTTTTCCGCCGCCTGCCGTTGCTTTGCGTACTGGTCTAATGTAACCTGCAATGACTGCACTTTTTGTTGTTTTTCAGCATGAGCTTGTTGGCGTGTTTCAATAATCGCTCGTAAAACGGACTGCTGTTGCGAACTAGAGGCAGTCTGCAATTGTTCTCTCTCACCATCATCCCACAACGGCGCTTCCAATAAACTATCCATTTTATTGCGAGCCGTTTTCTGTTGCTGTTCTAATTCAGCTAATTTAACTTTCAAAGCTTCACGAAAGTCAGTATAAATTTTAGTCCCAAAAATATTTTTTAATAATTCTTCTTTTTGATTGGTGTCGGCTTTTAAAAATTGCGCGAAGTTATCTTGTGGTAATAAAATGATTTTTTTAAATTGGTCTGCATCTAAATGTAACAAATTATGAATTTGCTCTCCAACATCTTTAGGCTTGGTCCCTAACACATTCGTCTCACTCCCCCGTGGATTTTCGACCACCGCTAAATTTGCCGTCGTTTTCGCGCGGGTCAACCCACCACCACGTTTGGCAGCCCGCCATTGTTCTGGACGGCGAACGACCCGGTATAGTTGTTGTCCCTGTTCAAAGACAAAAGTGACTTCCGTAGTTTGCTGTGGGCTAGCGAACTGACTGCGTAAATTATCAGCTTTACGATTATTAGTCGTCGATCCAAATAAGGCATACGTCATAGCATCAAAAATAGTTGATTTACCGGCGCCTGTATCTCCTGAAATTAAAAAAACTGATGCTTCATTCAATTGACTAAAATCAATTTCTGCATAGGCATAAGGACCAAAATATTCCATTTTTAAATAAACTGGTTTCATAACTTAATCCTCTCGCGTGATTTCCGTAAACGTTTCGGCGATTACTTGTTGTTGATACGTTGTTAATTCTTCTTGTATCATCTTTTGATAAAACTGATTGACTGCCTGTTCGGGACTGATATCTGCGCTTAGCGGCTGATTTACCGTCGGCTCCAATGTATTCGCGGGAGCTTGATACTCTAATTCAACAACTGTCCCATATATATTCTGTAATTCCGCCCGGATATTTCGCCCGGCCAAAGTGGCACGGTCAAAATCTTCAACGGTAATCGCAAAATAAGCTTGTTTGACCGGCTGATTTTGATAAAAATCAGGATCTAACAACGTTTCAAAAGACGCTGAAAGGACAATTAAATCTGTTTGGGGTATTAAAGGATGAAAAAGCCTCTTCACCTGATGATCATCAATTTCTACCACTTCAACCCCTTTTTGTCCATTTTTAACCTGGGCCTCTTTCACATTAAATTTAATGGGGCTCCCAGCATAACGTACTGTCGCACTGGGTGAAGCATGTCGCGTATGAATATGCCCCAAGGCGACATAATCAAAATCTGCAAAAAGCTGATTTGAAATCGTAGCTAAGCCCCCCACCTGTGATGGTGTTTCACTCAACCGTTCAATTGGCTCTTCCAAGTTAGCACTTACAGCAAAATGCGTAACTAATATATGATTCAATGCCGGATCAAAAAGCTGCACCATTTCTGGTAAAATATACTGCAAAGCATCGTTTAACGTCCGAATCGTTTGCACTTTCTCATCGGACCAGCCTTGCTTTTTATAATAGACGCGGACATCCATCGGGTCTAAATATGGCAACAAAAAGATTTGGGTCGTCCCTGCCGTAATGGGCTGAAACGCCGCAGCCACATCCGTCGCCAAATACATGGCATGATCACCATACCATTGTTGACCAAATTGCATGCGTTTAGCACTATCATGATTACCAGTAATCATGTATAGCGGAAAATGATTAACCAAATTTAATTTTTCTAGCATGGTATTTAAGGCTGTCACCGCTTCCACGGGTGGCACGGCTCGATCATATAAATCACCAGCAATAATAATTCCATCAACTTTTTCTTGTTGAGCGATATGTAAAATTTGATCAAACATTGCATTTTGTTCTGGTAACAAACTATAGCCATTCAAGGTCCGCCCAATGTGCAAATCTGCTGTATGTATGAATTTCATTTATTTATACTCCTTTAACTGGTGGCTTCCCTACTTAAGTTCATTTTACATGATTTTTGGAAAAACAAACTGAATTTTAAAAACTTCTCGAACTTATTTAGACAAAAAAATAATGTTCATACCGACTATCAGGAATAGTCATTACGAACACTATTAGTTGCATTGCTTATAAATTGAACGCAATTATTTTTCCAAAAATAATTGATATGCATTCCGTGGTTCATTAGGATGATCATCCATATAGACGACACCGGCATATTCAAAATCATTTCGCCCCAAAACATGCCGCATCCGTAGATTCTGTCGATGCGTATCAACGCGAATTTCTTTGTAACCTAACCGATAGACCTCACTAATTAAATTACTAAACAAAAATTCACCCAGGTGATTACCAGATAGATTACTTTGAATCGCAATCCGATGCAAGGTCACATACTTTCCATCAGATGGTTGCCATTCCCCTTGATAAATCTTTTGATAATTAGGCTCAGCTCCCGTTACCATCGTTGCAGTCCCGACTATTTTCCAGTTATCAATCAAAACATACGTCATATCCCGCTCAACATCAACTAATAAATCTCTTTTTTGCGGATAACTCCCTTGCCATTGTGGAATTTGATCCATGGCCAAAAGTCCCTTTGCATCTTGAATCACTCGATTAATTTGATTAACATCATCTAAATTAGCTTTTCTTAAATAAATCATTCTACCTAACCCCTCTAAGCTACTTCTTAAACCAAATATAAAAGGCTATATTCATATGATTATAGCCTTTAAATTCATATCTGATAAATATCTTATAATACCCTAACATCTTTTTTACGCGATAACAACGCTCATACTTTAATTCATTCTAAATACCATACACACCGAGCAACAAGCATCAAAATATCCTATAAAAAGTGCTACAAAAAATGCTACAAGCACAAAAACAAACCTTACAAATAGCTATCTCAAGCCATCCGTAAGGTTTTAAATTTAACTATTTATGCCGACTGGGGGAATCGAACCCTCGACCTACGGTTTACGATACCGTCGCTCTACCAACTGAGCTAAGTCGGCATATCAGCAAAGCTAATATATAACTCCGAATGTCGGGCTCGAACCGACGACAGCACGATTAAC
>NZ_JBJJNY010000019.1:0-8086 GCF_045504165.1 Weissella kandleri
CCACAAATCTTTTAGCATGCGTTAACTTCCGAATATAGTCAACATTATGGGCCAAAGCCAAGGCCGAAATTTCAATCCAAGCTGGCCGGTGCGTACTAACGGAAACTTCTTGCGTGACTAAATTTTCTAAAATAACTGAAGCTTTAACTAAATCATCCGTATGTGAAATTGAAAGATGAGCCCGAAACTCAGCTTGCTTAGGATGCATTTGAAAAACGGGTTGTCCGCTTTCATCATTTATAATCTGCAATTGTTGCCAGCCTAAACCATGGCCAATTCCAGTACCCAAAGCCTTACCATACGCTTCTTTAGCAGCATAGCGTCCAACTAAAAATTCAAAACGATGCTTGCCTACCCGCGCATTAAACTCTTCTTGTTCAGCGGGTGTTAAAATTTTTGCAATAAAATTCGGCTGGCGCTCAGCTAAAGCTTTAACTTGCGAAATCGTCTGAATATCAATCCCATGTCCAAAAATCATAGCTGTCCCCTTTATGTACTTCCTTCAACACGTAGTTGCTAATCATTACATTTTATCATATTTTAACGAATAAATAGTGCTTCTCCTAGAGTCCATTTTAAAACTAAAAAAGGACTAATGCCAGTTCTATGACATTAGTCCAATTTACAGTTTAATTAATCTTGATTTTCACGAATTACAAACTTCCGCCGTCCAGAAGGGCGTGAACCACGTTGTGAACGATCACCTGACCCAGTCCGCGAACCACGGTCGTATGACTTCCGCCGTTCTGAATCACGTCCGTTCCGCCGATAATTCCCATTACCTTCACGCCGACCACCACGGTAGCCTCCACCATTGCGAGATCCACGCGATCCACCACGACCATATTTCTTGTTTGGCAATGGGCGTTCACGGGTCAGCGTAAAGTCAGCTTCAAGTTGTGACAAATTAGCTGATGAAGCCAACAAAGCCGCTGCTAATGTTCGGGCATCATACTTTTCTAACAAAGTATCGACTTCATCCCCAACTAAATTCGTATCAACTGAAGCAACCACGCCATCGACAGAACTAACCGCCGTCTTCATGCGAGCAGTCATGGCCTCTTCTCGCGTATATGGCTTCAAAGCTAGCATCCGCTTCTTCGTTAACTTTTCAATTTCCTTCAAGTAATCTAATTCTGAATTAGCAATAAACGTCACTGAAGTTCCGTGTGATCCGGCCCGGCCAGTTCGACCAATCCGGTGCACATATGATTCAGACTCTTGCGGAATATCAAAGTTATAAACATGGGTAACACCTGAAACATCCAAACCACGTGCGGCCACATCAGTTGCAACTAAAATATTAATTTCACCGTGCTTAAACGCCTTTAAGACTTGCGTTCGCTTTTGTTGCGTTAAATCACCATGGATTCCTGCAGCATTAAAGCCTCGCAATTCCAAACCACGGGTCAATTCGTCCACGCGACGCTTAGTACGTCCAAAGACAATGGCCAATTCTGGCTCTTGTACGGCCAAAATCCGCGTAAATGTATCAAATTTCTCTTGTTCACGCACACGCACATAATATTGATCAACCAAATCAGTCGTCAATTCTTTAGCAGCAATTTGCACGTGTTCAGGGTTCGTCATAAATTGAACCCCAATCCGCTTAATAGCGGGTGGCATCGTCGCTGAGAACAACAAAGTTTGCCGTTCGTTTGGCACCGCCTTCAAAATGGCTTCAATGTCTTCTAAGAAGCCCATGTTTAGCATTTCATCAGCTTCATCTAGGACTAAAGTCTTAACGTGAGACAAATCAATCGTTCCCCGGCGAATATGATCAATTAAACGTCCAGGAGTTCCCACGACGATATCAACTCCACGCTTCAAACCATCGATTTGTCGACGAATATCAGCACCACCAAAGACCGCTTGAACTCGAACTCGCTTGTCCCGGCCTAATTTAAATAACTCTTCTTGTGTTTGATTAGCTAATTCCCGAGTTGGGGAAACCACCAAGGCTTGGACTTGACGACTATCATTAATCATCTCTAAGATTGGCAAACCAAAAGCCGCCGTTTTACCGGTTCCGGTTTGAGCTTGTCCGATGACATCCCGGCCCGCTAAGGTCAAAGGAATTGTCTCCTCTTGAATCGGTGTAGCTTCAACATAGCCATGTTTTTCAATGGCTGTTAGTAGGTCTTTTGAGAGACCCAATTCTGAAAACTTCAAAATCTTCCTCCAATTGCGAAATTAATTTTCGCTGACTAAATGAAAATTCTTTGAACAGAATATAACCTGGTCACAATCCGGCGACTTAATAACGCATTATCCCCTGGCAAAGAATTTTTTACAACCTATTAAGGTTACCGCACTTACTGCTAAAATACAAGAACTTGTTATCAGAAAGTGCTTTAAAATGAATTGATTGCTCCGGCACTTAATAAAAACATCAACACAATGTATCTTAAGATTTAGCAAATAAAAAAGCAGACGCAATCACTCTGGTCTACTTGAAATACTGATGCTTATCCGTATTAAAACATTTGATGTTATTATTCATCAACAATCTGGATATCACCATTTAAATTTGTTATTTTTTGAATAATATGATCATACCCCCGCAAGATATGAACCGCATTATTAATTGTCGTTACGCCATCAGCCATCAAACCTGCAATAACCAAAGCCGCTCCAGCCCGAATTTCGGCCGCTGAAACAACACTTCCATGCAACTCATGACCAGGACGAACCGCAATCAAGCCGTGTGAAAGACTCTCAACATCCATCCCTAACTTATTAAGTTCTGGAATGTGTCGCGTCCGTTCAGGGTAAATCTCCTCAGTAATGACACTCTCTCTATCTGCCAATGTTAGCATAGGCGTAATCGGTTGTTGCAAATCGGTCGCAAAACCAGGGAAAGGTGTCGTTTTAATTTTGATAGTTTTAAATTGCGTCGTTTTGGGCACAAAAATACTATCTTCACGTACGTCTAAATTGACCCCGGCCTCAATCATTTTAGCAATATATGCATCCAAATGTTCAGGAATAATATTTTTAACCAAGATCCCATCACCTTGCGCCGCAGCCATGGCTAAGTAAGTTCCTGCTTCAATCCGGTCGGGGATAATCGTGTGCGTATTATGTGATTCTAAACGTTGTACCCCAACAATACGGATAGTATCCGTCCCAGCACCTCGAATTTGGGCCCCCATATTATTTAAGAAAGTCGCCAAATCAATAATTTCCGGTTCTTTTGCCGCATTCTCTAAAATTGTGACTCCGTCAGCGCGGACGGCAGCCAAAATAATATTAATCGTTGCTCCCACTGAAACCATGTCTAAATAAATCCGAGCGCCATGTAACCCGTGGGGAGCATTAATTTTAACCGTATCATCATCATATTCTACTTCCGCCCCGAGGGCTTCGAAGCCTTTAATGTGTTGATCAATAGGCCGGGGACCAATATTATCCCCCCCGGGGAAGGTTACTTCAGCTTGCCCAAACTTTCCCAACAAAGAACCCATGAAATAATATGATGCTCGCAAACTCTTAATCGCAGTGGAAGGTAGCTTAGCTTCCTTAATCTTCGTAGGGTCAATTGTCAAAACCCCATGTTCAAAATTTGAATGAACATCCATTGATTCCATAATAATTTGCAAATTATAAACATCCAAAATATCTGGTACGCTGTCAAATTTAACAACAGTATCGGCTAAAATTGATGCCGGAATTAATGCAACCGTAGAATTTTTTGCCCCACCAATGGAAACCTCTCCTGACAGACGCCTTCCGCCATGAATAATTAATTTCTTCATCATTAAACCTCGATTGATAGGGAATTCTAACCCCATTTTTTAATAATTTCTGTTTTTATAATTAGTTCTGTTCGTCGTCATATCCTACGACTATCCGTTAACATTTTCATCACATCAATATTTTACAGTAAAATTACAATATTAACAACAGGTAACTAAAAACTTATAGAATTATTTTACCACGGGAACTTACCACCATCAAAAAAACGAAGCGCAAGCACTTCGTTCTATCTAATTTTTTAATTTTTAAAATTAAGCTTCATGCTTTTTTAAAGCTGCTGCTACAAAAGCTGCATACAATGGTTCTGGATGGTTAGGCCGTGATACGAATTCTGGGTGATACTGTGCGGCAACGAAGAAATCATTACTTGGTAATTCAATAATTTCCATCAAACGATCATCGGGTGAAGTCCCAGCAAAGACCATGCCAGCTGCTTCAAATTCTTTGCGGTAAGTCGTGTTAAATTCAAAGCGGTGTCGATGCCGTTCCTGCACCTCGGCCGTTCCATAAACTTCGCGGGTCTTAGTATCTTCCTTCAATACAGCTGGATACAATCCCAAACGTAAAGTTCCACCACGCTTCGTAACCTCTTTTTGATCATCCATCAATGCAATCACAGGCGTTGTGGTCTCAGGGTCCAACTCAATTGAGTTTGCATCAGCGTGTCCTAAAACATGCCGAGCAAATTCAACAGTTGCTAGTTGCATCCCCAAACATACTCCTAAGAATGGCACGTTATTTTCACGAGCATATTGAATGGCCAAAATCTTACCTTCCGTTCCACGTGGTCCAAAGCCACCTGGCACAATAATTCCGTCAGAATCGGCTAAGATTTCAGCTACATTTGCTGCGTTCACTAATTCGGAGTTAACTGCATTAATTTCGACTTCAGCATCTACTGCATAGCCACCAGCACGCAAAGCTTCATTAACTGAAATATAAGCATCTTGTAAATCAGCATACTTTCCGACCAAGGTAATCTTCAAGTACTTCTTCAAATTCTTAATGCGCTCAATCATCTGCGTCCAGGCGGTTAAATCAGCTGCTGGAGCTTTAAGACCAAAGTGCTTTAAGACCACGTCGTCCATTCCTTGAGCTTGCATATTATTGACAATTTCATACAAGACATCAACGTCCATTGATTCAATGACTGCTTCAGGAGCTACATCGGTAAAGAGTGCCAACTTATCTCGCATTTCTGGTGTAATATGTTGCTCTGTCCGTACGACCAACATATCGGGTTGAATTCCTAATGACCGCAATTCAGTAACTGAGTGCTGGGTTGGCTTGGTTTTCATTTCACCAGCCGCCTTCAAATATGGAATCAATGAAGTATGAATATAGAAAGTGTTTTCTGCTCCCACGTCCCGCTTCATTTGCCGCAATGCTTCCACAAATGGCAATGATTCAATATCACCAACCGTTCCACCAACTTCCGTGATGACAATGTCGGCATCTGTTGTTTCGGCGGCACGCATCATTTTTTCCTTCAAAGCATTAGTGATATGTGGAATGACTTGAACCGTCGCCCCATCATAATCGCCCCTCCGTTCTTTTGCCAAGACTTCCGAATAAATACGCCCTGAAGTAATATTTGAATAACGATTTAAATTGATATCAATAAAACGTTCATAATGTCCTAAATCTAAGTCAGTTTCTAACCCATCTTCTGTCACAAAAGTTTCACCGTGTTGATATGGTGACATGGTTCCTGGATCAATATTAATATATGGATCAAATTTTTGAACCGCGATTTTAAATCCACGATTTTTCAATAAACGTCCTAAAGATGCAGCTACAATTCCTTTTCCAAGTGAAGAAACCACTCCACCAGTTACAAATACATATTTCGTCGCCATACGTTTATTGCCTCCCTCGATACATGCGCCTGATTCATCCCATTCAATAGAGCTGTTTTTCAATAACCCGTTGGTCCTGTCTGCAAACTTATAGCTGCAAACTATGCAATTAAAAAATAAAAATGCTCCCTCTGCTAAAAATAGCATTGGGAGCACGAAAGTTTTTTTATTCGTCGAGTTGCTTTTTCAAACAACAGCCCGGGACTTTATTATACATAAATATCTTTAATAAGTCAAAAATTTATTTTTCAATATCCCCTGACCCATAATCGTCATCAACATTCTTACCAATTCCGCTGATTTCATCCCCAATTCCATTTGAAACTTCAAATTCATCACCGGCAATTGCATCGTCGTCATCGTCATCATCCGTATCGGTTTCAACTTCATCGGTATCATCCACAGCTACCGTTTCGTCTGCTTCAACAGGCTCTTCTTCAAAGTCGTCTTCTTCAGGATCATCATCCCAGCCAACAACATCGTCATCGTCTGCATCCAACAGAGCCGCAACCTTCTTTGAACTCTTTTTCTTCTTTGGCGTTTTTTCTTCTTCTAAGTCCAAGTGGATCTCTTCATTGATGGAATCAAATGGATACCAAGAACGCAGTCCCCACATATTTTCACCCAAAGAGATAAATGAACCGTCAATGTTTAAATCAGTATAAAACTGAGGCGTCCGCTCAGCAGTTTCCGCATCACTCTTACCAATAAATTCTTGCACTTGTTTCAACAAATCATAAAAATTCATTGTTTCATGCCGCTCATGTAAAATTTCGCGAGCCACTTCAATCATTGAGAGCTCATCTTTTTTTTGGTTGTCAAACTTTGATAATGCCAAATCACGCACATCCTTTCGATGAATTACTAACAATTAATAATACCTTATTTTAAACTTTTCTTCAATGTAATTTATACTTTTATTTAAACAATCTGCCCATTTTTGATATGTTGTTGGAATTCTTGATAGACCGGAGCCATCAAATCATCCGGCGTTTGAGTTTTCAGCATCTCACGCGGGAAAAAATACCGCGCATTCCCGTATGTCTTACCTCGTAACGCTTGAACCAATCGACTTTGCGTAGACAGCTCTACTAAATGACCATCCGGCTGCAAAATTTCAATCTGAGTTTTCGCATTTTTGCTGTTAGGATGATATAAATCATACGCCGTATCAAAACTATCATTTTCTGCGGTATAGTATCGCGCATCAAATCCGGCTGCTTCGATAATCTGCCGAATTGCTGGCAAATGGGGTCGAGAAGTCTCTGTGATCTCAAGCGACTTGAGCGGTTGACGATCTAAAAAACGTTTGGCTAAATCAGATAAAACTTGATCGTGCGCATGCCGCCACAAATTAATATTTTCTAAAATGGAAGCATCATCTAAATCCAGATATTGACTCAAGGTAAATTGTCCTTCAAACAATGGAATTAAATCGGGGGTAATAAAATTAGGCACCGCAAATTGACTCGAAACCTCACCCCGATATAATTGAGTCGCCCGTTCAAGCAAATGCGTCAGTAAGACTTCAATCCCCCGTGATACCGGATGAAAATAAACTTGCTCATACATTTGATAACGAGACACAATATAATCTTCAACCGTCGTCATCCCCTTTTGTTCAAAGGCAATCCCATCTTCCACTGGTCGCATTAAATGAATAATCCGTGCCAAATCAAAAGTTCCATACGTAGCACCGGAATAGTAGGCATCTCGCAAAAGATAATCCATCCGGTCGGCATCAATTTGCGACGAAATGAGCGCAACTACTTGTTTATTCGGATACGTTTTAGCAATCACCTGAGCCACCTTATTAGGCAACTCTGGATCCGCCGCCACTAAAACTTGGTGAACTTCCGCTTCAGGTGAAAGAATGATATCTTGTGTATATTTCTCATGGTTCGTTTTAAAAATGTGTTCGAAGGTATGCGAATACGGTCCATGCCCCAAATCATGCAACAAGGCAGCTGTCAACAACACTTGCCGCTCACTGGAATCCCACGCCCCAACACCGGATTCCTCACTCGGTTGGGAAAATTGTTCCATATGATTGGCAATTTGACGGGCAATTTCATAAACTCCTAACGAGTGACTAAACCGTGAGTGTTCAGCCGTGTGAAAGACCGTATTGGCTACTCCCAACTGTTTAATTCGGCGCAAGCGTTGAAATTCACGTGTATCTACTAACCGCAAAATCAATGGATCGTCAATCCGAATGAAGTTATGCACTGGATCTCGAAATACTTTTTCCCGCATTTTTTCTCCCCCTAAGCTCTTTAGCCCATTATACCTTAAGTTACCAGCTCTTGCGAATATTTGCATCAACAGCCACAAATCGTTAAAATGAAAGCTATATTAATTTTGCGAAAGGTCGACAAACAAAATGGAACCACGCTTAATCCAAGTTCAACTCAAAACAACCATTCAACAGGCCGATGAAATCGAAACTTTTACTTTCAATGAGCCTG
>NZ_JBJJNY010000002.1:0-199444 GCF_045504165.1 Weissella kandleri
AGAATCGGTATAACGGACGCGAACAGAATATGTTCCGTCAGATTGTTTTTTATAACTCATTTTAATTTCTTCCTGCGTCCCGGCTTGGAGAAATTAATGAGTAAGTAGTTTAACGACTTGCTCAGGTCTGGTATGTATCCCCGCAGAAGCGGGGGATTACTATTTTATGTCCATATTTTTAGAAAAATAGCGAGGTATATGCGCCCCTTTATTTTAATTGAGTTTTAGTTATTTCTTCATGAAGCGCTTCTAAAAATTTGGCTTGCATTTTTTGCATGATGGGCGCATTTGGTGCGATTAAATATTTGCGTCCATCTCTTAAAATAATGCCTGCCTCGATCATTTCATTTAAAGCTTTTCTGGCTTGATAATCATTTTCATATTTTGATTTTATATCACCTAATTTTATGACAGGTTTTTCATTTAACACTGCATATGCAGGTTGCCAGTTTTCAGGTAGATTTTTAAGAGTAGATAATTCGTCGGGAATACTCCAAATTTGAATTTCTGTTTTATCAAGATTGGTGTGTATATCTGGATTTTTTAATTGAAGTTTGCGAGAAACAGAATAAATTCTTGGGCCGCCACTACCCGTTCGTTCGCCTAACTTTGCCTTTTGAAAGGCGCGGAAGAGAGTGGGGTTTCTTGGTTCGGAGTCTCCTCCAATAGCGAACTGATCAATTGGAATAAGCATTTCGCCAGGATTGCTGAATGAAATATATTCCGGGAATACTGTGATTTTCACAGGTAAAGTTGATTGATAGTCAGCATGAACTAATGAATTAACTAATGCTTCACGAATGGAACTAAGTATATGAGTTCCAGTATCTTTTCTAACAGCTTGATTATCTAATTCAAATTGATTGGTAATTCTACTAGTTGTTTTAGACCATACCATTTCAAAAAAAGAATATATGTTATTGACATCTTCTCCAGTTGTTATACGGTCTGTGTAATCAGGCTCATTCGGATATTTTCTAACAGTATAATCAAGAAAAAAATTCGGAAAAAAATATGTTATGGTATCAAATTTACCAAACATCAAAAGAGCTGCCTTGTTCAGATATGTTTCTCTTTCGGGAGAATCATAGTCAAATGTTGCAAGACCAACTTTTTGCAAAAATGCCATTGTATCCATCTCTAAAATTGAATCATCATTCTCTATATCTGCGATTTTACTTTTGAATTTAATAACATCTGGTAATGATAAATCAGTAAGTTTTAATTGAGGTAATAACTCGCTATCGACGTTGTTGCTAAATGATTTTAACATCTTAATAACTTCAGCATGCTTAGCTGTAATATCACCTTCATTTTCACGAATATAAGTTCCTTTAAACATATCCCGTCCTATGAAAATTGGACGAGCATGGATTTGTTTTGGAATGTAGATTGAAAGGAAATTCTTATCTTCATTTTTAATTTCTTGAATATTCTTTTCGAAAATAACCTTCTTTGAAAGGGGGGTCTCAGAAGCTTTTGGATTTTCAAATGCTTTTACTTTAGCGTTTTGAGTGTTTAGTAAATTACGTTTTGTTTGCTCAACGTCATCAAGCCCTAAAGGTATTAGTTCTTTAGTTGATGTATTTTCATCAACACCAAGAATAATTGTTCCTCCAGAAGTATTGGAAAATGCGCTAACAGTTTCCCACAAGCTTTTTGGTATTCCTCCGGAAGCTTTTTTATATTCAATATTGATACCTTCTGGTTCAAATTTTAATTCTTTCATGGATTATCTCCTATATATAACTAAAAACTACCAATTAATTTCAATTTACTATTTGCAAAGGAATGCCTATATATAAGCATTTTTAGATTGTTTTAATATATTAAAAATGATTATCTTCGAAAAAAGAAAATTATCTTCGAAATAATTCGTAGATATAGCAGTTTAATGTGGATGCTTAGCACATATGTATCCCGCAAGAGCGGGGGATTAAGATTAATCGTTTAAATGTTGCACTGCATAGGCAGCCTCATCTGGTGTGAATTTATCACCAGCATCAGAAGATAGCTGGTCTTGAATGGCCGCTGGGGACATAGACATATCATCCTGGTATGTTTTGGCTGACTTAACAGCGTTTTTATTGTAATCAGCCTTTAAATTATCTACTGCATATTGGGCTGCCTCGGCACTGAACTTATCACCAGCATCAGAAGTTAATTGGTCGTAGATACCAGCTTTAGACATATTCATCATATCAGAATATGTTTTTGCGCTACTTAGCGCTGATTTATACTCAGCTGGGACAGATGAATCTTCTGAACTTGAACTTTCGTTAGTATTGGATTTTGAACTAGTTGCTGACTGTGATGAATTATCATCAGAATTAGAACCCATATTACCACCAATAATAGCTACAACAATAATTGCCAGTAGCCAGAACCAAACACGTTTGTAGAAAGGTTTCTTTTGAACGTAAGTATTTCCGTTCTCATCAGTAATCTTTTTACTCATAATACATATACTCCTTGAGCCTTTTAATGTGGATGCTTAGCACATAGTTTCACAATGATGAATAAATTAATACTCGTATTGAACGTCTGTAATGGCGTCGATAACTGTATTTTCATAGGTTAAAACTGGGAGATGAAAAGCTTCCATAAAATTGTATGGGTTACGATATTCCAGTGGTGTGTGTTTAAAAGAAAGGTGAGCTAAGATGTTAACCATTCCGGTGTTAGCGATGACCTCAGCTTCATTTCTTAATCCAATAGAGAAGTTGTAAAGAGAAGGCTCAGAACTTCCATACAGGACATGAGACAGCTCGTGCGCCTTTCTAGCGACGACAGGTACATCAATATTGAAATTTGTATTAATGATGATAATAGCAGGTTTGTTTTCACGAATAATAACCGTGTCTGGATCATCAACTTCAAATTCATCAAAATATAATTCTATATTTTGAGAACAGATAATCTTATCAACTTCTTCTTCCAACAGTTCAAATTCCATGCATTAATCCTCGTCGCCATCTACTAATTTAATAATGTCTAATATTCCTCGTTTAGCTTTGTCAGAGAGATCTTTACCTTGGAAACGCATAACAACACCTTTATCCTCTAAAGCAGCGTCTAAATCAATTCTCTCAGGCTCAGCGGATGGTCCCTTTTTATTTGGCGTCATCTCATCAGTATTTCCCAATAGGTAATCGACGGAAACGTTGAGTGTGTCAGCGATTAATTTTAATGTACCTAATTTTGGCTTTACAGTTTTGTATTGGTAGATCATATTTGTACTTAATCCTGATCTCTCAGCGACAGTTTGGAGTGATAAACCCCTAAGCTTAGCGGTTTCTTTTATTTTTTCATATAACGTCATTTTTTAGTCTCCGAAAAGATGACAGACTATTTTTACAGTAATCATAAAAAACACTTGCGCAAATTTACAGTAACTGTTATAGTTAGTTCATCGAGTAATAATTGCAACAAAAAAACAAGCAATAATTAATGTAACTTTGGTTGGGAACGTTAATATAGCGGGTTTATTTTGTAATTTTTAGTATGATTTCATTTTACAGTAACTATGAATTTATTGCAATAATTACTTGAAAAATTACACGAAAGAAAGGAGAGAGACGATGGATGTAAAAACGATTTGCAAGGTTGAACGATACATTGATTTTTTAATTGACAAAGAAATGCAATTAAAAAGTGATGCAAGAGCTGAAGCAATTGCATCACTAGTGAATAGTATTAAAAACTAATAGGTGTAGGTTCTGCGTTATTAAAAATAACGTATTTAATATCAGGGCTTTCAATAATAATAATTTCGTTTTCAGAAATAAAACTAAAAGTTCGATCATATTGAGACGAAAACATTTCGAAATTTTCATCTGTGTACTCAAATTTAGTGGTTCCTGAGTTACGAGCAATAATTTTAGTTAAATTTTCGATGACGAATTTATTACCATCTTTAGTGAAAATGGTTGTTGATTTCATAATATTTTCTCCTTTCGTAAATGTAGGGGAATGATTAAACATTCACAAAGTAAATTATAGCAAAAATTATAGTAAAAGGGGGTATTTCATATGCCAATGACAGAAGCAAAAGGAACGATGTATCAAGCAATTGATAATTTTAGTTCGTTTCTAAACAAAAATGGTTATCGATTACGAAGTGATGCGCGTAAAAGATTAACAAATGACGTTGGAATGAATGATCAACGATTTTCAGCGTTAGTTAACGGTAAAACGCACGGTCGAGCAGCATTCGATAAATTGAACGAAATTTTTAACTACGTAGGTTATTCCGGTGAAAACTGGGTACTAGTTTAAAAAAACAAAAAGTCATCCCGGCTTGGAGAAATAATATGAACAGTATGGTTGAAGTAATTCGCGATTTAGCTGATGCTATTCGCGAAAAAAATAGCGATTCGCCTTGGATTGACAGTGATAAAAAAGCTATTGCGTATCTGCCATTCGGTAAAACGGTTTTTTATGAACTAAAAAAGAATGCCGAAATTCCATATAGGACTTTGGTAGATCAAGGAATAGCAATTGATTTTTATGATAAAAGAGAACTAGATAAATGGCTGGAAAGTTATTCATCGAAAATAGGAGGTAAATAACATGACGGAATTAGTATTTTTTCTTTTAGGAGCTATAGCGATTCTATTTTCAATGTTGATTGCAGAACGGTTGATTGAAACGCCCGCTAATAAGCGTGCAGAACAGCATAACTTAGAGCCGTGGCAAGTGGCTGAACAATGGCACAATCACATTTTAGGAGAGAAATAATGAAGACTATTAGTCCAGTAATAGATATCAATACAGAAGACGATTTTAATCAATGGGTTAGCGCTCGCGACTTGCATGAATTCTTACAAGTAAAGAAGGATTTTAAGGTATGGGTGGATCAAGTTAACCGGATGTTTGATTATGATTTTATGGCAATGGAAGTTCCTAAACTAACACCTATCGGTAACAACTATGACTATGTTGTACCCATTGATACAGCGATTGAAATCGCAAATATGTTGGCCACTGGTTCCTGTTCGGATAACAAACTACGGGAGAAGGCTGATTTATTATGGCAAGTTGCAGTAGTTACTAAGATACACAAAATGGATCAAAGCAAGGAGCTAACCAATGAATAAACGGCAAAGTAAGAAGCAAAAGTTATCTAGTCAGGTAGAAGATTTGCAGAACATATCATCTCTCAATATGGAAATGAACAGCGATACAAATGTACGTATCGATAATATCGTTGAGCGAACTAACACTAATTTTGAGTCAGTGGCTAAAGAAATTGCTGAAACTGATAGCAACATAAATCGAATTTTAGACGCTCAAAAAAAGGAAACGTCAGAAGTTCGTAAGAATAGGCTAGCTATTTTAGATATGCAGCGAAAGTTAAAGATTGCTCGTTTTATTGATTTATTATTGGTAATCACAATTTTATTTTTATCGATTAGGAGTTGACCAATGAAAACAAATGATTTGATTGATGAGTTAATTTTTAAAGAAGGCGTTCAGATGTTTGAACAACGGAAACAATACACCTCTGGTTACGACATTGAGATCACAAAAAGGTTTGAAAATGGTCAAGAAAAAAGGCACCCGAAGATGCCTGATGAATTCGTAGCTATCATCGTTCCAAAAACACTAATAAAAAAAGACTAGCCGCCTGCAAGCATAGCTAGTCAATGTACAAATACAGGAGAATTTTAACATGGAAAAATTAATTTTTAAAGCAAAAGATAGAAATGATGAAAGACAACATCGGCAATATAATCCTGTTTTTCTTGATTATAAATCACACCAAAAAGTTAAAAGTTTAAGCGAGGCGACTGGAATATCAATGCGTGACATCGTTAGAACATTTATTGATTTTGGTATTGAAAATATGGCTGTTGAAGAATCCGAAGATGGTTCTAAGCCTGAATAAGTAGGTGTATTCAAATGAAATCAGAAGCAAAACTACAAACCAAAGTTATCAGATTTTTAAAGGATAACGAACGGTTTGTTATTAAGACGCAGGGAGGCACACCGGGCACGCCGAACGGTACGCCTGATGTAATTACTATTAACCGGCAGGGAAAGCTGTTAGGGCTCGAATTTAAGCGACCAGACGGTAAAGGGATAGTAAGTCCTGAACAAAAGGCTATGGGCGCAAAGATTAGAGATAATCGAGCGTTGTGGTTTGTTATTGACAGTTGGGAAGCGTTCGAGGAGGTGTGGGACATTGGTTCAACCTCAGTTTAAGTTATATGACGCCCAACAGGCTCAATTGGATAAGTCGAAGCCTACTTATTACTACATTATGAAAATGGGAACTGGTAAGACCGTTGTTGGGTTAAGTCACGCGATGAAGTGGGTGCCCGATAAAGATGTATTGGTTGTAGCGCCAAGGCAAGTTGTAAAGGCAAAGAGTTGGCAAAAGGATGCTGAATTAGTCGGCTTTAAAAATGATTTGCAAGTAGTTACGACTGATGGAATTAAAAAGCTATCAAAGGCTGACGTTGCAAATAAATTAATTATTGTCGATGAGGCTCACAAGTTTAAAAACAAGTCAGCGCGATCTGAACATTTGCTTAAGTTATTACATTCAGTCAACTCATTTGTATTTCTATCTGGAACACCAACCAATGGAAAGCTAGACGACTTAGAAATGTATGCTTTGTACTTTGGCCATGTTCGAACTAAAAAAGAGTTCAAGGATATGTACAAAGTAGCCGAAACACCACACTGGAGCAAATACCCAATCTGGCATGTTGGTAAGCAGACTGAAAAATTAACAGAATGGTTTAAGTCGATTACAAGCGATGTTGTGACTTTAGATGATATTGCAGAGTTGCCGACTGTTACCGAACGGACGATTGATTTTAATGCTGACAGTAATTATAAGAAAACAAAAATGTCATACAAAAAGGATGACAAAGTTATCTTTGATAATCCGACAGCACGCCGAATTTATCAACGTCAGAACCAAAACAACAAAGCAAAATGCGATTGGTTAGATAGCGTAAAAGAAGAGTACGGACAAGACAAAACCATCATCTTTTACACGTACAACACTGAACGAGACTTACTCGATGAACGTTTAAAAGACTTCAATGTTGGTCACGTCAACGGGGATGAATTTAACCCAAAAGGCGACTTTATCTTAATTCAATTAGCGAGTGGTTCAGGGCTTACATTGAACGAATATAAACATGCTATTTGGTGGTCGTTGCCTGATAGTTTTATTGATTTTGATCAGTCAAAATATCGAAATTATCGAATCGGTCAAGAAGCGAAAATCACGCGAGATTACCTAATTGTGCACGGAACAATTGACTTGCCGATGTGGTTATCGCTATCGCGAAAAGAGAATTTCAATATGGAAATGTTAGAGGATTAAAGATGAAAGATTTTAAAGAAGTTTTAGAAATTGCGAAGCAGATGGGTTTTAATCGAATGTCACCAACACGAGCACGCAAATTCCAAGAAAACCCAATGCGTGCTTTATATGATACGACGGATGAATTTCCATGGTGGACGGGCGATAGCAAAGCGTTAGATTATGGTTCAATTGTGCATAATTTGGCTGAAGGTATTGACGTGGATAAGTTCCCTGAAAAATTAAAGGAAAGAATTGTTTCATCTCGAACCGGTAAACCATTTGCTTGGACTAATGAAGCGATGACTGTTGGAAAGGCAGTTAATAGTTACTTTGATAAATTGCTAGGTGATGGATCATATACCTTTGAACAAGAATTGACGTTAGACAAATCGGATGGAGTGAAATATCACGGATATGCGGATGCTATTTTAGAGCGAAGTAATGGAAGTGTAACCGTCTTTGATATTAAAACTATGGCTGGAATGGAGTTCGATAAGTGGATTAATCGAGGTTATGAACCAGATAGCTTAAGCACCTATAAAAAGCAGATTGCCTTTTACGCAATGGTGCTAGGAACCCAAGATGCCAAGTTATTGTTTGTTAAGAAATCAGATAAAACGCCGTTCATTCATGAATATGCATTGAGTAAAGCAGAACTAAGCGAAGCTCAATACGATGTTATGGACGAGATGGAAAATGCGTTAAAGATTATTAATGGTGAAGAAGCGCCAAAGGCAATCAATGATGGTAGTCAATGGGCATTTAAATATTTTGGGGGAACAATATGATTACAGTAAGCAAGCCAATTGAAGAAGTAAAAATTATCAGTCCGTTACCAAATAATATTTTGGTTACCGGGGAAGCTATGGCGGGTAAAACTACTTTTGTTGGAGATTTCCCGCTACCATACTTTTTGTCGTTTGATGGAAATGCGGTAAAAGAAGGGCGACAAGGTGAGGACTTGCATGAAACACAAGATTGGATTGATAAAAAATACACCCATAAAGATATTGTCGACGCGATTAAAGACATTGAAAGAGCCGGTTATAAAACAATTGTAATTGATACGGTTGAAGATATGATCGATGCGTTTACGGCTGAAATAACTGGTGGTGGTCCTATCGAAGATATGAGTGGCAATAAATTTTCAGGTTGGGGTAACTTTAATAAAAATTTTAAAGAGGTTATCAGTGCTGTTCAAAAAAGCGACTTGATAGGTGTATTCATTACTAGAACTACCGTTGAAGACGGTGAAAATGTAAGTGATGCACGAAAGAAAAGTATGTCTTGGTTAAACGGACATCTTGACGGGATTATCCATATTAAATTGGAAGATCATACAGCACAGTGGACGAAACATCGTGGTTACTGGAAGCCAGAAGACCTACCAGATTACTTGGCACGGGTAATTGATCCAGACCGAGAAGCACAAGAACGTAAAGCAAACGCAATGGCACGTAAAGCAGAACTTTTGAAGAATAAGGGAGATAAATAATAATGGCAAACTATACAGATATTTTTAAGAACGCAGCAGCAAAGACTAATGAAGATGTGGTTTCAGAAGGTGGATTTAATCCATTGCCAGAAGGCGTATATAATTTGAAAATTGTTGATGTTCGATTTGATCCATTCCATGACGGACAATCATTCGCATTTGATTATGAGACGGAAAACGGTCAGCGCGCTTCTGAAACATTCAGTATTGAAACCCGTGATGCTAATGGTGCAGATGTTAAACAATCCCGCCTAGAGAATAATGTTAATCGACTAGTTGCACTTATGATTTCAGTGCAAATGGCTGGTATCTTATCAGCTGATGATTTTGAAAAAGGTGATGCACATGTAGTCGAAATGTTATTACCAATGGTTGACTTAACGTTCTGGTCAAAGGTGACGGTATATGAATATGTCAACAAGAAGAATGAAAAGCGCTCTAGAAATCAATTCACTCATGAAAAGGAGCGACCAGAGGAAGACTAAAGGCCATGAAAAAGATAGATGCATTAGGTTTTATAAAACAAGGGTACAGCGTTGTACCGGTTTTAAATAAAAAACCAGTTGTAGGATTTAAAAATGGTGAAATCGATAAACGTTGGGTACTGAGTAATTGGAAAAATGATTTTGATATTGCGGTAGTTTCTAGCGGAACGGATTGGTTTTGTGTTGATTTTGATAACGAACAAGTTTTCGAAAGATTTGCGCCGTTGGTTTCTAATGGATTTATCGAAAAAACAAAACGTGGTTATCATGTTTATTTTATGCAGCCAGAAGATGAGCCGTTTACTCAAATATTACCGCTGGTAGCGGGAATGGATATTAAAGGTAGCAAAAATAATTATGTAGTTACGCATGGTAATTTACCTGATATTGACGAACTTCCAGAAGCTAGTGAAGAACTAATTGACTTTATTAGAAACACCGAACCGGTTCAAAAAAGTTCGGCATCAAGCATCGTTCAAATTGGCGATACCGGATTTATGTCCCAACCACTTTTTAATGTGATTAGAGATGGATGGGGTGATGTTGGAACACATGATGTTACTATCACGGATTTCATTTGGATGTTATTTGCATACGGTGCAAGTGTCGAAGCTGTAAAATATATGGTCGCATTAGCAGATGGAGCTACCTCAACATCTACTTATAGACCAGAGGAGTTGATGCGCAAGGTTGATAACGCGTGGAAGAAATGGGGTGGTAACTAATGGCTATGAAAACCGCAGGAGTTGCGGAGTTGATTAGAAAATCGGGCCTCGAATTAGTGCAAGACACATTTACGAAGAAAACTTTTAATCGAAAGCGAAAATGCTGGAACACAGTTGGGTAGAAGTTGGTGAAATTACCGATAATATTATCCCGATTTTACAAGTTTATTTAGAACGTAATTTTGATGGTCAATATCCTACGAGCAAAATCAAAGACGCTATTAAAATTGTTGCTGTTGAAAATCAATTTAGAGAACCGGCAGCACGTTTTGATAGGTACGATAAAGAATGGGATGGGAAAAGTAGATTAAATAATTTAGGACAAACATTTTTCGGAAATCCTAAAGCTAACGAAGCGTTGCGATTAATGATTTTGTATATGGTAGCCGGTGCTTATGGTCATATTGTAGATTGGCAATACACGATTGACCTAATCGGAAGACAAGGGACTGGTAAAACACAATTTCTTAAAAGATTAGGTGGCGAATATTATACAGATCAAATTACATCGTTCCGAGATAAAGATAGTTTAGAAGTAATGGCCGGGAGTTTATTAGTTAATGATGATGAAATGCTGGTTTCAAGCGGAAAATCATCTATTGAGTTTAAAAAATTCATATCATCTGTCAAATTAACGTTTCGTGCTAGTTATGGATATGTAAGTGAAACACATAAAAGACATTTCGTAATTGCACGAACAACTAATAATTTTAGTTATATCAAAGATTTAACAGGTAATCGTCGTATTATTCCCGTGATTGTTTATGAAAATAATAGAGATCGTCATCCAGCAACTATTACACCGGAGGAAGCGTCTCAAATTATCGGAGAAGCCGTACGAGAATTTGATTGGAATAAGTTGCAATTAGAGTCGCGTGAATTTGATAAAACAATTGGTGAAGTTATGAAAGAAACAATTAACGAGCTTTCAAGCGATGGAGACTTTTCAGATAAAGTTGAAAAATATATTGAGATGCGCGATGGTGAATCTTTCAGCAAAAACGACGTTTTCAATTATATTACCGAACAAGATGCAAGTTTATTGAACGAAGCAAGTGCCCGCTACTTAAAGCAAAAAATCGTGGATGTATTAAGTGCGATGGGTTATCGAGAAAAAGTTGTTAAGTATAAAGGTAAAACTAAACGACTAATGCTACAAGATGATGGAAATTAATATCGGTTACAAAACGGGTTACAAAACTAGAAAATATTCTCAAAAACGGGTAAAAGGTTACAAAACTTTTCAGTGATTTTATATATTTTGACGAAATTGTCTAAAAACATCGAAACTTCTTGTAGTTGTTTGTAACCACAAAAGCTTATAAACGTTGCTATGTAGCGACCGGTTACAAAACCGATTGAAGTTGTAACCATTTTGTAACCGCCTTAGTCGGTTGGTAGACATAGGCTAGGGACCTCTTGGTTCCAATATAATTAAAAATAATATATATATATATTATTTATTAGTATAAGGGGACTTGTAACCTGTAACTTGTAACCGGGTTAAAAAAGGTGGAAATATGAATCTGGAAGAACAGCTCGGGGAAAGCTATAACCGAATTGATAATTTGCAAAATAAAATATATCAATTTGATTTGGGCAAAGCAGATTTTGAAGATATGAATAGATTAAAACAGTTGGGCAAACAATTAATTGAAGAATCTAAAATTTATCAAAAGTTTATTGGAGCAGGAAATGGAACTAGATGAACGATTGGAGAAAGAAGCACAGACCTGGGGGTTTGAAAGCTGGGACGAATTTAAGAATGCGGAACCAGAAAAAGCACACAAGATGTACTTTGAAGTGATCTATGGAGATGATCCCCTTTTGAGGTTTTACTAATGGAATATAGAAACAAAGCATACAGATTAATTAAAACATTGTATAGAATCGCAGAGCTCATAGTTGTCTTTGTCTTATCTGTCGCCTGGGTTGGAGTAACGCTTACGATGGCTATTAAATTAATGGGTGCTGGATATATCTACACGGCAGGTGGATTGTTGTTACTAATAGCTTTAGCAATTTACACTCGATTTATTGCTAAAAAGATAATCGAAGACGTTCGGAGATTATAACAATGAAGTACGCATATAAAAATAAAGATGGGCTGTATTTCAAGGAGCATTATCTGAAAAACGGCAAGCGAGATTGGCAGTTTACTGATGATTTACGCAAAGCCTACACAGAAAGTATAAAAACACCGCAGTACGGGCGACATGTTAAAAGCAAGTTTGATGGATATAAAGTCGAGGAGGTTGAGCTATGAGGGGTAAAAGAGCAAATTATGTAGTTTATGACCGAGACGAACTGCCTGTAACGTTTGGTGATGTATTTGATGTTTCTGATTTTTTAGGAATGAGAGTTGATTCAGTTTACTGTGCGGTTTCAAGAAGGAATGCTACAAAAAGTGGATATACGATTGAAAGGGTATAGATAATGGCTGATACAAAATTTATTGAATTACAGAAAATGTTAGGCAAGCAAGCAGCAGAAAAAGCGATTGATGTCAGCAATAGTCAATATTTTAAAGAGAGTACTTTTTCGTTCTCGTATAACGGTCATAACTTTAAGATGACGATTGAGGAAATGGAGTGGTGAAATGGCTTCGATGTTTGTTAGTAGTGGTTCGAAGAAGCAACTAGAAATACAGACAGAATCTATTAAAAGCTTACGCATTGAAAAGCGCAAATTAACGGAAAGTCTCCATAAATATGAAGCGATAGAAGGAGCGATGAGCGAGCTCGATAACAGTCAGTATTTGAATATATGGACTGGCGAAATTGTTTCCGCTAATGGAAATAAGTATGAAGTGACTATTGAAAAAACATAAGGGTAAAAAATTGTAATAAAAAAGCCAGCTCACGCCAGCGGTTAAGTAGAGTAAATGATAATTCTATTTTACCATGGGAGGCGTGGGTTAGTGGACGAATTATTTGATTTATTTGATGAAGATGAACGAACCTTGAACAAATATGAAACTTATAAAAAAGCAAAACGATTCATGGAAAATGGAATGCAACGTGTTATGTATATGGCGGGTGAAGATTTTACTAGTGCTAAAGGTCAAATCATATCCGGAATGCCCTCTGGGAGCCCTGACGGTAACGCTAGAGAAGATAAGGTTGTTTTACATGTACAAGCTCAGGACGCGTTAGAAGCTATTTTGAAAGCTTCTAGGAATATGCCAAATGATCACCGTACTATCCTTGAATATAGATGCTTTAAACGTATGAAATGGGCAGAAATATGTAGAGAGACTCATTTTGAAAAAACAAGAGCAGAAGAGATATTGATTGAAGCACTGGTAATGTTTGCTTATAATTTTGTTAATCATATGAACTTGCTTGTATTCTATGAAAAAGAAGAAGAGACCGCTAAAAAATAGTGGTCTTTTTTGTATAAAAGTGTTGTATCTTTTTACTATTCATAGTATAATGAATATATAGAAAGGAGGGAGATATGAGTAAACGAAAAAAAGAGAAGCATTCAGAATTAGTTTTAATCGCAAAACTTGGGTTAGCCACCGCAGCTATGAGCCCATTAAGTGAATTGATTAAACTAGTTGAAAAACTTCTCAAGTAACAAAGGAAAGGGTAGAAATACCCTTCTTTGTTGTATCTATTTTACCATATCAATAATTAATTATGGATAATGAAAAAATCAAAAAGTATCTTTTGGGTATTATCGGACTATTAGCATTAGGAGCACTTTTACACATATTAAATATTTACATTTAAGGAGAGTAGGTTTAAATGGCTACTAATCAAACTAAAGCAAATAAAAAATGGCAGGAACAAAACAAAGAATATACTAAATACTTAAATTATCGTTCAAGGGCTCGTTCGTTTATTCGAAACATGGCAACTATCGATGATATTGACGAGTTATTGGAATTAATTGATGGACGCAAAGAATCTCTAAAAACGGGAGAATAGCGGTGTTTTAGCGGTCATCACTAGGGCGCGAATGGTGCTATTATGTTAGTATCGAATAATTAATATACGTTAGGCAGGTGAAGAATGAATAATTGGCAAAAGATAAAAATAATCTCTGTTATCGGAATAAGTGTTTTTGTACTAGCTTATCAAATCTTTTGTATGATTCAAGGAAAATCATACGATATGATGACCATTTCTGGAATCTTTGCGACTTTCTTTTTTATTATTTCTTTTTCGTATAATAATATACTTTTTATATTTTCTTGGCTTAATAAAATAATCTTGAAAGTTAAACGTCCAACAATAACGTGGAGTACTAATTATATGTTTTATACAGATGATCAAGATGATATAAGTATTAAAGAATTTCAACATAAAATGATTGAAAGTATAAAAAAAATATATGGTGACGATTCTTCATTTACATTGGAACCAAGATCTAGTAGCTTAACTGTAGTAATGACACAACCAGAGAATAGAAAATTTATTTTAGATATTGAAAAAGAACCATTAGACGATAATCCAATGCGTGTAAATTTAAATATAAATTCTACAATCAGTTATAATGATACAAATATAGAGATAGAAAATAATGAATTAATTTATTCAGATATTAAAAATACATTACGATCAATGTCTAATGAAAATGATGATTATACTGAATACGGAAAGCCTATTAGAAGTTTAAATGTGGTCTTTAAAGATAGAAATCCTTTTTATGGAGTTATGCTAAAAAGAATTGATTCAACCGAGATAAAAGATTTTAGATTAGAGATTGAAAATGATAATTGTATAATTATAATAAAAAAGCATTGTCTAAGCATTGACAATGCTAAAGATATGGCCACATTCAATAAAATTGTTAAAGGGTTATTATCGGTTTCTGATGTAAAATAATTAATTTATACAATTATATTATTTTGTTTTAATGTGTTAAAAACGTCTAATAAAAATATTCTATTTTCGTTGGTATTATTGATGTTAGGATCATTAGCATTAATAATTGTGATAGATCCTTTTTTAGCTAATCCTATTTTTCTAGAAACATTCTTATTGTGAGAATTAATATCTATTAAACTAGATATATAGGTAGCAGTATTGTTTTGTAAGGCTGACAAGGCTTCAGTATCTTGATCGATTCTGTTTCCTTGAAAATATTTATTTTGAACAATCGTACTATTCTTTTTGAACCATAATTGCATTATATTAGCACTATTCATAGTTCTCAGTGTATTAAAATTATATTGGTAATTTCTAACGTTTAGGTTTAAGTTGTATTCTTTTGATAAAAGGTCAAAAAATTTGGCTGATAATTGGGAATTTTCTTCCACTATAGTTAGCTTCGTAGACTGACAGTAAAGAACTTTAAAATTAGTGATTTCTTCGTAATTATTGTATATTGTACCTGCCACGCTAATTTCTAGAGTCTTTGGTTTATTCATAGTGCAATCATATATGACATAAGATTTGTTATTAATTGTTGTGGTTTTTTTGGATAACTTACATGAAATTAACGGATTGGTATTGGGGTCTTTGTAACCCTTTTCGGAGTTGTATAAGTCAAAATCATTTTGTGGTAAATTAGGTACGTTTCTAATGCCGTATGAATGCATGATAGTACTCCTTTTATTTTAATTAGTATTATCATACAATGAAATTATTATTTTTTAAATATAAAAAATGGTATAGTAGTGGCGGAATAGGTAGACGCAGTTGCGGCCATCAAAAATGATGGACGCAGAAATATTGTAAGGTGCAAATCCTTACCTACTATATTAAAAGCAATGACTTAGGTTGTTGCTTTTTGTTATAATCTATCTTTGGAGGTAGGTTATGAGTGATGATGTTAATTTTTTAAATATTAAGGTACCAAGATGGGCATTAATATTAATTTGGACGGGTTTAGTAGCGAGTGGAATTGTTGTTCTGTTAATATTATTGGTAATTATATTTGTGATTTTTAAATACTCTGAAAAACTCGGAACTTTGGCAGATTGGTTTGGAGCAATAGGCACAATAGGTGCAGTGGGGTTTGCGTTATTTCAACATAAAGTAATAATGGAAAGAGATAAAGATGAGTATTATAGAAGTGTTCATCCACAAATAAAGATAGATGTTGGACACAGTTTCGAACACGTAGGTGAATCTTCATTACGACCAGTGGAAAGATTAGATAATAACGGTGAAAAAGAAACTACTTCTCTTAGTAAAAGCGATGTATTGATTTTTAAAATATCAAACTTGTTAGCAAACCCAGCTGTACTAATGAAAATTATTGTTACATATAAAAGTGGATTTCAAAGTATATATGGCATAGATAGATTAGATGAATCAAAGAGGAATGTTATTTTATTTACAGGTACTTCTTACGCAAATTACGAGGCTATGGGAGTAAATAGTATAAAAATATTCTTATTAACAAGTAGAAGGGAAAGAATATTTTCAAGGTTTTTATGGGATGAAGAATTAGATGGATTTATATACGACGAAGAAAATAGTTTTACAGAACATCTGAAAGGCCGTGACTACGCGGATAGTATATGTAAAAAAAATAACTACAATTATAATACGTTGAAAATTTCAAAAATCGAAGTGATAGAGGAATAAAAAATACGAGAACAGCGTCTGACAAATGTCGGGCGTTTTTTTGTAGGAGGAATGTAATGAGAATGCATAGGTGCTATTATCACGACTGCCGTAAGATGATTCCCGTTGGTCAACGTTATTGCGATGAGCATAGAGTTGATGATGATAGAAAGCAGACTGATAAGACATACTACTGGAAACGTAAGCGTGATGATGCTAGACGTGAACAGCTAAGGTTTTATAAAGGTAAGGCATGGAGATCATTGCGCAAGGTAGTCTTAGATAGAGATATAAATCTTTGTCAGTATTGTAAGTTGAATGGTCGAGTAACAATCGCTGATATGGTTGACCACATTGTACCTCGCGAGATAGACAGGTCATTAGAGCTTGATATTGATAACTTAGTATCATCTTGTAACGGTTGTCATCGATTGAAACAAGATTGGGAACAAAAGCATTATGGTACTGGAAATCGTAATAAAATCGATTCTAACGCTTTATTGATTAAAGACATACATTTTATCAAAGATGTGTTCAAACGTGATTAGAAGTTAATATGATGCAAATGATAGGGGGCCCGGTAGGCTTCGAAAAGAGAAACGATGCAGTGTTGTCATTTCTTTTGTTTTTGCCAAAAAATAACTTTTGAGAAGGGAGGCGATTAAATTGCCTGGTATAAAAGGTAAGTCAGGTAGAAAACCTAATTTAAAAGATACAGATAATCCACATTTAGACAGAGCAGATAGAGCGATGCGTGCGCAAGATAATAATAATGGAATTAAAAAAATCGGTTCGCCACCCAGTCGACTGAGCTCTTTTTCAAAGAAGCTTTGGAAGTCAGTAGTAGAAGAGTTGGATGATAAAAATTTATTAACAATTCTAGATGCATCCTTATTGGAAGAATACGTCACTCAAGTTTATTTAAGTATTCAAGCTGATGAGTTATTAAAGAAACATGGTTTGGTAGTTGAAGACGACAAAGGCAATTTAAAGAAAAATCCAGCCGTTGATATTAAGAATAATGCAGCTAAAAATATTAAGTCGATTGGGTCGACGTTAGGATTGGATCCAATGAGTCGAGCGGCTATGCTTTCTGATGTAGAACCAGATGATGATGGGGAAGCTGATGAAGAAATTAATAGATTTAAGGGGAGGAAATAGTTTTGGATGTAGTTACAAAATACGCTAATGATGTCTTGAACGGTAATATTTTAGCTGGGGAACTGTTAAAAAAAGCCGCTAAAAGACACATTAACGATTTAAAAATTCAAAATACTGATGATTTTCCTTACTTTTTCGATGAAGAATTGTTAGAAGGGTTTCTAGAGTTCGCAAAACTAGTTCCCGACCCAGATTCAGGGGAACCGCAACCATTAATGCAATGGCAAAAATTTATTTTAGGGTCAGTAGTAGCTTGGCGTGATAATCGAACTGATGGGAAACGTTTTAAGCGAGCCATCGTTTCAATTGCTCGGGGACAAGGAAAGACATATTTAGCTTCTATCCTAGCCACTTATGACTTTTTTGTTCAATCTTACGGAAAGCATAACCAAGATATTTTGGTTGCCGCTAATACAACGCAACAAACTATTAAATTGTTCAATTACACCAAAGCTACAGTTGAAAAAATGCTTCAAACAACATTCAAAAATCTACGGCGGACAGTTAGACCGCGAAGTTATGACATCGTTAATAAGGCATCTAAAAATCAAATTGTTCGAATGTCTGCAGAAGGTGGAAAATTTGACGGTTATCATTCAACAACGGCAATCTTTGATGAAGCGGGTGATCAAAAGAATCGAGATGCATTCGCGAAAATTACATCTGGAATGGTTAAGAATGAAGAAGCCTTATTTTTCATGATTTCGACAGCTTATCAAAACCCAAATGCACCACTGCGTGAAGACATTAGAATTATCTCTGAAGCGATTGATAGTGGCGAACGAAAAATGGATGATAATTTCTTAGGTGTTTGGTCACAAGACTCAAACGAAGAAATTTGGGACGAATCGACTTGGATGAAATCAAATCCTTTGCTGGGCTTAGATGATCAACGTGAAAAATTGGTCGCAGGTTTGAAGTCAGAGCGTGACTCAATGATTGCGCAAGGAAAGACTAATGATTTCTTGGTTAAAAATATGAATGTTTGGGTCAATGCTAAAGATGATGCAGCGTTTGTTTTGCAGGACGTTGAACGAGTGGTAATTGATGACTTTGATATTGATGATAGAGACGTTTACATTGGGTTTGATAATTCAATGACCTCTGATGATGCTGCATTAGCATTTGTGTTCCCATATGAAGATGAGAATGGAAATCAGAAGTGGCATTTATATCAGCATTCATTTATTCCCTGGCATAAAGCCGGGTCAATTGACGCGAAGGAAAGTCAAGATGGCATTAATTATCGTCAAATGGAAGAGCTAGGATATGCGACAATAACGCCTCATGAACGAGGTTTAATTAGTAATGACGATATTTATGAATGGTTGCTTGAGTTTGTTGATAAGCATCATTTGAATGTACTTAAATTTATGTATGATTGGGCTCATACTAGCGCTTTTATTAAAAATTTAGATGCTAATACTTATTGGGAAATTGTCGCTGTTAGGCAGGGATCATTGACTTTGAACGAGCCAACAAAGTGGTTACAAGATGCTTTTGTGGAAGGACGAGTCACAACTTTTAATGATCCAATGATGCAAAAGTCATTAATTAATGCAATTATTACGAGTGATAACAATGGTTTGAAGATTGATAAAAATAAAGCAACAATGAAGATTGATTTAGTTGACGCTATTATTGATGGATTAACCGAAGGAATACATTATTTTGAAGATTACGGAACGGGGGAAATAAGTTTCTAATGAGAAATAATTTATCAGATTTATTTTCAATAGTCGGTGCAGGCCTTATAACTGCGTCGGCTTTTTTAATGTCGTTACCACTGGGATTTTTAGTGCTAGGAATATTTTTATTAGTATTTAGTTATTTTTTGAGAAGTTAGGAGTAAATTATGTTTTTTGAACAACGATCCATTCCGATTAGGGGTTCTGGATACGCAAGAGGAAGTCATAGTTGGTTGATTTCAGATAGCGGTCATGTTCCGGCGACTGTGGCCATGCGTAATTCAGATATTAGGACAGCTATTACAATTTTAGCGTCAGATATCGCACGAGTTACGTATTCAACTGGAAATAAAAAGTTGGATAAGTTATTAGCTGCGCCGTCTAAAATGACAGGCCGTTATGCATTTATGCAATCGATGATGGCTCAAATGTTATTGGACGGAAACGCTTATGCATTGAGACGTGAGGATAAAGCGGGGCATGAATATTGGGAATATGTAAGTCCATCTCATGTAGTAGTCAATTTGGCTGATGATGGTCAATCATTATCATACGATTTCAGTTTTGATTCAGTTGATGAACGTGATGAAAAAGATGTTGAGGCAAGCGATGTTATCCATTTTAGATTACTTGGGATTGATGGTGGTCTTATGGGTAGATCGCCGTTGGAATCACTTCAAACGGAATTATCTTTACAAAAGAGTTCGCGTAATTTAGCTCTTAATATTTTTAAGCGCGCTGTTAATCCAACATCTGTTTTAAAGTATGCTGCTAAAATGTCACCGGCTGCTAAAAATGAAGCGCGAGAAGCTTTTGAAGAAGCTAATAGTGGCGACAATAGTGGACGAGCTTTAATTATGGATAACAATTCTACATTTGAACAATTGGAAGTTAAGTCTGACGTTGCTAAATTATTGCAATCAACAGATTGGACTAGGGAACAAATTGCTAAAGTGTTTATGATTCCGTCCGATTCGCTTGGATCGGAGTCGCAACACAGTAACATCGACCAAATGCAAGCCCAATATAACACAGCATTAGGGCGCTATATTGCGGCAGTTGTTGATGAACTTAGTTTGAAACTAGGGCAACCCATTATTACGAATGTGCGCGAAGCGATTGATTTAGATGGCTCAAAGATTGAGGCGCGAACAATCGCATTAGTAAAAGATAAAGTAATTAGTTCCGATGTTGGATTAGAAATTCTAAAACGAAGCCACTCTGATTTGGTAACACCAGAAATTATTACTGCAGTTGAAATTAATAGTCTGACATCGAAAGGAGGTGATGATGACGGAAAAGAAGGAATTTCGGACACAACTTAATGACATCGAAATTAGAGAAGATGAAGAAAATGGTCGAGTTATCACAGGGTATCCAATCGTTTTTAATAAACCGTCCGAAAATTTAGGTGGTTTCATTGAGTACGTAGATCCGGGAGCATTAAAAAATGTCTCGATGGAGAACGTTTATCTTATTTATGGCCATGAATTTAATAATGTACTAGCTCGTAAAGACGCAGGTACATTGGAACTTTCAATTGATAAAACGGGGTTGTTATTTAAGGCGACTTTACCGAATACAACTTTGGCCAACGATGTTTTAGAAAATATTCGTGTGGGTAATATTCAAGGAATGAGTTTTGGGTTCACTGTCGCCGATGAAAGTTGGGAATATGGAGAGAAAGGTAATCCAGATGTTCGACTAGTAAAACAAATTGATGAATTATTTGAAATTACTCTGACACCAATTCCGGCATACAAAGATACAACTGTTGCCATCGCTAGACGAGATGCAATGCGTAAACAAATGTCACTTCGTTCTAGATTCAAAATGGGTCTAGAACTTGCACGAGCCAAGGAGAAAATGAATGGCAATTAAAGATTCTATTTCAGTAAAAAATACTGAATTACAAAAAGCTATCGATGACGCGCAATCGTTAATTGATGATGTTAATTCTGATCCAGAACAAGCTAAAGCAGCAATGGACCTAGTAAAAAAATTGCAGGCTGATATTGATACATTAAAAGAATTGGAAAAGGCGATGCCAGGAGATACAGGTACGCCGAAAGAACCAGAACCTACAAAGATGGATGAGCCAAATTCTGATAAACCAAGTAATCCAAAACCTGATGGAATTAAGCCAGCTGATGATAAGGAATCAACACCAACAGCTACTGATGATCCAATTGATGGAGAATCATCGACAGACCCCGAAGACGACAAAAAGAAAGAGAAGGAAAATCGAGATATGCCTATTCAATTAAATTCAACTAACAAAAAAACTGAAGTACGTTCACTTTTGAATGATTACTTGCACTCAAAGGGTGAAAAACGTGACGGATTGACCTCAACTGACGCAGGAGTATTAATTCCTGAATCAATTATCTACAATCCAGAAATGGCAATTGATTCTGTCACTGATTTGGCAGGATTAGTGACAAAGCAAAAGGTCGCAACACCTTCTGGTAAGTACCCAATTTTGAAGCGAGCTTCAACTACTTTGCCTAGTGTTGAAGAATTAGCTAAGAATCCTGATTTAGCGAAGCCTGAATTTATTGATGTTCGTTGGGAAATTGTGACTTATCGTGGAGTTGTTCCAATTTCACAAGAATCAATTGATGACGCGCAAGTAGATTTAACGTCCTTAGTTTCTAATCACATTAATCAAATTAAGATTAATACTACTAATGAAAAGATTGCTAAGGTTTTGGCAGGATTTACTGCCAAGACTTTGGACGAGACGAAGTTAGTTGACGATTTGAAGGATTTGAAGAACGTTACATTCGACCCTGCTTATAACTTAGGTTGGGTAATGACTCAATCGATGTTTAATGTATTGGATAAGGTCAAGGATGGGGACGGACGTTACTTGTTACAAGACCAAATTGGAACAGATACTGGAAAGACTTTGTTTGGATTGACAGTAAATGTTGTTGAAGATAAGGCGTTCGGTGCAACTGGGGAAGCAAAGCAAGTTTGGTTGGGTGATTTGAAGCGAGCTGTCTTGTTTGCTGATCGTGTGGATGCCAATGTACGATGGGTAGATAACGATGTATATGGGCAAGTTTTGCAAGCTGTTGTTCGGTTTGATGTTGAAAAAGCTGATCCAGATGCCGGAGTATTTGCTTCGATTTCAGCGCCAACAGACGGTGGAGATGGTGGCGAAACAAAGTCCGCTAAGGCGAAAACAGCTAAATAAGGGGTAAGCCATGGAAGCTAAAGATTTACTACCTGAAGTAAAAACGGCGTTGAGGACTACGGTTGAAGACGAAAGTTTGGATAAAGAAATTTTGGGTTTAATTAGTTCGGGTTTAGCTGATTTAGAAATTTTAGGAGTAGTTTCTAAAACTTTCATGGAGAAGCAATCCTATCTGATTACAACCGCAATTATTTTATACGTCAAATCTTTATGGGGTTATGATAACCCAGAAGCGCAACGCCAGATGGAGACGTATGAAAATATCAAAACGCAACTTTCCATCCATTCACAATACGACAAGGAGGACAATGATGAGGTTTAATTCAATCATTTATTTAACCCATGTTGAAATTGTTGAAGATGGTTTAGGTCAACAAAATAAAGTGTTGGGCGCCAAAAGAAAAGTTTATGCAAATGAATTTTCAATTAGTCGGGCTGAATTTGCGGCTGCTGGTGAAAAAGGGTTGAGGCCTTCTTTGTCATTTCAAATAAATGCAGTTGATTATCAAAATGAAGACGTGGTTATTGTTGATGATGTTCGTTTTCATATCTACCGGGTAAATAAGACTGGAGAAAAAGTTACGCTGTACTTAGAAAAGGCGGTGGGTGATGGCTTCAATTGATTTATCTAATGAAATTGCTCAAGCGTTGAGTGAATTTTCTAATGATGTTGAAGAAGACTTAGAGCACGAAAAAGAAGCAGTTGCAAATGAAGCAGTGGCTAAATTAAAACGTGCAGGATCGTTCACTGACAATTCTGGTAGATATCGAAAAGGTTGGCGTGTGAAAAAAGTTGGCACTAAATTTATTGTGCATAACGCAACACGGTACCAATTAACTCATTTATTGGAGAATGGTCATGCTAAAAGGAATGGTGGACGAACTAGAGCTTTTACACACATTGCACCAGTTGATGAATGGGTAGCTCAAGAATTTCCTAAGCGATTGCAAAGCAGGATTGGGAGGTAGCAATGACTTTAGAAGAATTACGATCCAAACTTATGGAAAGTACAGGATTGCCAGTTGCTTATCGATCATTTGAAGTTGATAAATCTCCTAGTACCCCATTTATTGTTTACTATGTTGTTCAACGTGATGATGAGCGAGCTGATGATGTAGTGTTTGCAAAAAATAGTGCTGTAAATGTTGAATTATATTTCGATAAAAAGGATTTGAGTTTAGAAAATAGACTTGAGTCTTTTTTTGATGACGTTGGAATAATTTACAACGTTTATGAGGAAGCTATTGAGGAAGAAAAAATGATGTTTAGAACTTATGAATTTGATTTAATGGAGGACTAGAAATGGTTACAGCAGCAGATAAAAATAAGCTTAAATTTGGTGTGCGAAATGTGCACGTTATTAAAGCTACTGATACGGGAACAGCTCTTACTTATGAAGGAACACCGATTCCTTGGCGTGGGGCCGTGGAGTTGACGTTAGACCCAAATGGGGATGCGTTAGAGGAATACGCTGATGATATTCAATACGCAAAGATTGAAAATAACCAAGGCTACACCGGAAAGATGACAATGGAGTATCTTCAACCTGAAATCGATGAATTAATTTTTGGAAATAAGCCGGGTGAAGATGGTGTTACAGTTGAAAATGCGGACAATAAGACGTCAATTGTGGCGCTTATGTTTGAGTTTTCTGGTGATCAGAATCATGTACGTCATATTTTGTATAACGTTGGGTTCTCTCGTTCATCTGATGGGTCTTCAACACGAGCCGATAAGTTAGAAGCACAAAAGTCTGAATTTGAATTTAGTGCAATGCCTGATCCATATAATTATAATATCAAAGCCAAGGTTCCTGAAGGTGCTGCGCCATATGCAACGTGGTTTGATAAGGTTTATATTCCGGGTGAAGCTGGAGAAGGTGACGGCTCGGGAGAAGGCGCAAAAGTAGCTAAATCCAAGAAGGTTGTTTAAAAAATTAGCGGGTTTTCCCGCATACATAATTAAATAAAAGGAGAATTATATTATGGAACGTAAAGTTATGATTGGCGATAAGGAAGTACGGTTGGTATCATCTGGAGCAACACCTATTTTTTACAAGAACGCATTTAAGAGTGATTTTTTCGAAGATTTTGCTGGAGTAATGGAAGTTGCTGAAGCAGCATCCAATGCTAAAAAAGGTAAAGAAATGCAAGCAATTTTACCAATGTTTAAATCAGGTCAAATTACTAAGCTTTATAATTTTGTTTGGGTATACGCTAAAAATGCCAACAATGACATTAAGCCAATGGATGAGTGGATTGATGAATTTGACGAGTTTCCAATTTTTGATTTCTTAGCTGACTTAATGGAATTGATGATGTCGTCTATTACAACAAAAAAAGTTTAGAGAACGAGTACGAATCGGACGAAGTGTTTGATACGGACTCGTTTTTATATGTGGCCAAAAAGGTCGGTTTATCATTTGATGAATTGTCGATGATGGACGTTGGACAAGTAATGGATTTTATCGTCGAATATAGCAATTCGGAAGAAAAGGCTAAAGAAAATAAGGCGCCAATAAAGAAAGCTAATCAATCTGATTTCGATAGCTTTTAATATTGATAAGTTATATAATGTAAGTATGAAAAATAATAATTATGAAAAAACAGCTAATTCAATAATTAAAGGTGCAATAAGTGGTTGGGAAGAAATGATTGTGTTTCTTGCGATTGGATTTGCAGAAGTTGTCGCTATGTTGATAATTCTCATTCCAATACTACTCATTTTGAATGCATTGCATGTATCCGAGTTTGCCCAGTGGATTGTTATGGATATTTTATTAGTTATTGGTGGATTAATTTTTAGTGCATATGGTTGGACGCAAAGTAAATTGATAGGTTTTTTTATAACATTAATAAATGTAGGAATGATTATATTAACAATAAGTTCTAGTTTAAATTAAAGCGTCTTGTCTTTTAGATAAGACGTTTTTATTATGTATTTTTTTTAGAAAGGAGATAATATGGCAGGTGGACGAGTTAAAGGTATTACGATCGACATTGATGGTAATACAACAGGTCTTAGCAAGGCATTAAAAGATGTAAATACTCAGACGTCAAAAACCAGTACCGAACTTAGAGATGTAAACAAACTCTTGAAACTAGATCCTGGTAACACAGAATTATTGGCACAGAAGCAGAAGCTGTTAAGTAACGCGGTAGAGTCAACTTCGGAAAAACTGAAGTCGTTAAAATCAGCTCAATCACAAGTTGAAGCTCAATTCAAGAGTGGTGATTTAGGTGAAGAGCAATACCGAAGTTTCAAACGTGAAATTGAAGCGACAGAAGGACAATTGGATCGTTTTAAAACTGGGGCTAAAGGTGTAGATGATGCTCTGAATGGAGTTGATTCGGCAGCAGCTAAATCTGAATCTGGTTTTAAAAGCATGGGTACCAGTGCAAAAGACGCTGATTCTAGCATGAATTTTACTAAGGGTGCTGCAGCTGGTGATATGTTAATGGGACTTTCTGAAAAATCACGAGGATTAGCTGGTGATCTGATGAGTACTAGTATGGATTTTCAGGATTCACAAGCAAAAATTCAATCAGCATTGGGACTAACAGATGAACAAGCTAAAAGCGCTATGGATTCAGTTCATGGCGTTTTTGATTCCGGATTGGTTGATTCAGCCGATGAAGCTACTGATGCTGTTATATCTACTAAAAACTCATTTCAAGATTTAGACGGTGTTCAGCTTACAAATATGACTAATTCTTTGTTGAAGATATCGCAAGTAACTGGAAACGATATAGAAGATACAGCTAACGCTGCTAGTCAAGCTATGAAAGGTTTTGGTATCTCTGGAGATGAAGCAACAGATGTTGTTGCTAAAGGTCTACAGATGGGCCTTGATAAAAACCATGATTTTTTAGATACCATGAATGAATATTCACCAACTTTCAAAGATGCAGGTCTGAATGCGCAACAGATGCTTAATGTGATGAATGAAGGGATGAAAAATGGGTCGTTCAATACTGATAAAGCTGCTGATGCGGTTAAGGAATTTAATTTACGGCTAACTAGTGGTCAATTAGATGAACCTATGAAACAATTTAGTTCAGCAACACAAGATGTTTTTCAGCAGTTTAAGAATGGTAAAGCTACGTCTACCGATGTCATGTCATCTGTTGGGCGTGATTTAAAAAGTATGCCTGCAGATCAAGCTAAAGCTGCAGTCCAAGGATTAGGAACTCAATTTGAAGATTTGGGCCAAGATTCGTCAGCCGCTCTTTTAATGGCGACAGATGGCATTGTAAAGACTGATGGCGCAGCTAAAAAGATGAATAAAACTTCGCCTGGTCAAGAGTGGAAGAGTGCAATAAATTCTTTAAAAGACTCATTCTCTACTTTGTTGGACTCGCTGGGTCCAGTTATCAAAGCATTAGCAGGAGTAATGAAGGGAATCGCTGGATTAGGACAGCCCATCAAGGGGGCAATAGCTGGAGTAGGTGGACTTATTGTTGGTTTCGCCGCAATATCTCCCGTAATATACTCAATGAAAACGACCATTTCTGTTTTCAAAGATATGGGTGGTGCTATTAGCGCATTAAAAAACTCTACTAAATTAGCAACTGGTGCGACTAAAATAATGGCAGCAGGACAAAAGACTTTAAACGGGGTATTAGGAGCTTCAAAAGACGTTATTGGTGGAGTTAAAACTGGATTTAAAACAATGTCTACTGCGCTAAAAGAAGCAAATTTAGGAGCGAAAATTGCGAGTGCAACAACTAAAGTTTGGACTGGAGTTCAAGCTGCTTTTAATGCTGTCATGGCCATGAATCCATTGACGTTATTTGCTATTGCCATTGCAGCAGTAATAGCTATCATAGCGATAATTATTACAAAAATGCATGCATGGGGTAAAATTGCAGATTGGTTAAAAGGTGTTTGGAATGCCATTCCTGATTTCTTTAAGGGATTATGGGACGGGATTAAAAATATCTTCAAAGTAACTATCGATTGGATTGGAGATTTCCTTCATTCTGGATTCGGGCAAGCAATTTTGTTCATCATCAATCCCTTTGCTGGTTTGATTAATTTCTTTGTTCAAAATTGGGACCAGATTAAACAAATTTTTACCAATGTCGTAAACGCAATTGGTAAATTTTTAAGTGGTGCATGGAATGGAATGAAAAGTGTCGCTTCCAACGTCTGGAATGGAATTAAGCAAATTTCATCAAATGTTTGGAATGGAATAAAAAATGTAATTAGTAATGTTGTTAACGGAATTAAAAGTACTGTATCCAGAGTATTCAACGCTGTTAAATCATTCGTTTCTAAAGTTTGGAATGGTATTAAAAGCGTTACTAGTAATGTTTGGAATGCTATTAAAAAGGTTGTCAGCACTGCTGTTAATAATCTTAAAAATAATATTTCGAACGTATTCAATGCAATTAAATCAGTCGTAAGCAAGGTTTGGAATGGCGTTAAAAGTGCTACATCAAACGTTTGGAACGGGATTAAGGGCGTTGTAAGTAAAGTCGTCAATGGTATTAAGAGTACTATTTCAAAGGTCTTTGGGGGACTAGGGAATATTGCTAAAGGCGGATTTAATGGAATTAAAAATGCTGCTAGTAATGTCTTGAATGGTGTTTGGAATTTTATCAAGGGAATTGTTGATAAGATTAAAGGTGCATTTAATTTCCATTTATCATTTCCTAAAATTTCTATTCCACATATTCCGTTGCCTCATTTTAGCTTGAGTGGAGACTTTAATCCGTTAAAGGGTAAAATTCCACACGTCGGAATCAATTGGTATGCCAAAGGTGGAATTTTCAATAAACCAACATTGTTCGCTGGCAACGGTGGTTATAACGGTGTAGGAGAAGCAGGACCAGAAGCGGCATTGCCGTTGAATGCTAAAACTTTGGGTGGAATTGGTAAAGGCATTGTAGAGAATATGGAGTTGTCCGGAAGTGGACAACCGATTATTAATATTAATGTCTATACTGATTTATCTGATGCAGGAATGAAGAAAATTACGGGTGCTGTTCAATTAGGATTAGCACGAGCAGCTCGGAATAAGAATATGTCACGAGGAGGTCGTTAATATGAGACCGGGTTCATTTATTATTAATGATGTTGATAGTCTTGATTTGGATGCAGTCATTGTGAATTGGTTCGATACAACTATTCCGGAAAGAAAAATCACATTGAATGATAGTCCAATTGGAATTGACCGCTCAATCATTACAGACAACAAAGCATACAAAAATCGAGAGTTTGAAATAACAATCGCCTTTCGTGGTAAGTGGGATAATGTTTCGACTCAAATAACTAAATTTATACAAGCTATCGACGGAAAAGGATACGTTGATGCTTGTTTTTATTTTGACCAAGAATTTATTTATAAGATTGTTCGAACTGGCGTGACTAGCGTTGAACGACCTTCACGTATCAGTAAATATCGGGAGATTAAAGTGAACATTAGTGCCATGCCGTATAAATATATGGCCGGAGAACATATTTATGAAATTTCTTCAGGGACTTCATTGGTTGTTCAAAATCCATTTAATTATGAAGCAAAACCTTCTATTCAAATAGTGGCAACTGGCACAACTGTGTTGAAAATAAATAATCAATCCGTTTCGTTTACTGGATTGACTGGGAACATTTATTTGGATAGCGATTTTCAAGATGCTTGGAGTTATGACAAAAACAATAAGTTGGTTAATGAAAATTCGAAAATGTCTCGGTCAAGTTTTCCTATTTTAGAAAGTGGATTAAATACAATTAGTATTAGTAATGGAAAAGCAATAATTAACGCGAAATGGAGGACTCTATGACACCAATTTTATATGAAAGCAGTGAAGTTGATTTTAAAAATAATGGATTAGGATTACTTGCTGAAATTTATAATGTCGACGTTATCGAACAACGAAATGGAATTTTTGAATTGGCTGCTAGTTATCCGGTAAATGGTAAAAAATATAATGATATTCAAGTTGGTCGAATCATTTTGGCTAAGCCTTCGCCGTCTGATCCAGAACATGCTTTTAGAATTGCTAGTATTGATTTGGATATTTCTAACAGCAACATTGAAATTAGCGCCAATTCAATTACTTATGACTTAAAAAACAATCTAATTAAGTCAGTTGATATTAAAGAAGCAAACGGATTGGAAGCAATGCATGCACTGCAAAATGCAATGGTTCATCAATCTATTTTTGAATTTTATTCAAATATTCAGACTCGAAGTTCATCTAAATTATCGTATGTTAATCCATTAGAAGCAATTGCCGGAACTCAAGGCTCAATTTTGCAATACTGGGGTGGAGAAATGGTCAGGCAAAATAAGCGCATTGCCATGTATAGTCGTCGCGGGAAAGATAATGTGATGACATTTAGACTTGGTAAAAATATCAATAGTTTAAAATATACGACTGATACGTCAAACTTGGTTACCAAAATTTATCCCTATGTTAAGCAAACAACTAATGAAATTGATCGTTTTATTGAGGGAACACCAGTTGAATCTAAAAATATGAAAAATTATTTTGATATGTATATTCAAGGGATTGATGTAAGTCAAAATATTACGATTGGTCAGGATGATACTGATGCACAAATTAAATCTAAAATTAATGCTTATGCTAAAAATTGGTTTACTCAATCAGCACATACCGATGTTGATTTGCCCGATGTTACAGTTGATATTGATGTCATAAGCTTACGAGATTCGGCAGAATTTAACGATAAATTCAAAGAACTGGAAACGATTGGATTAACTGATACAGTTACAGTTTTTGTCCCAGAATTTAATGTTGACGTTACGGCCGTGGTCAATGAATTGCATTATGATCCTATTGCAGAGCAGATAACTAAATTGACAGTTGGTACAGCCAAAATGAGCTACACAGACTATACTCATGATCAATTTGATGATATGCAAAATAAAATTGAAGATATCAACGAAGAAGCAACTTATGCGGCTGCTAAGTTATGGGATACTGAAACAGAATTAGATTTTTCAACTGACGGAATTGTCGCGACTGATAAAATAGATCCAAATGCTTTAGTTATCTTTAATTCGGCTGGGTTAGGCGTTTCTCAAGACGGCGGTATAACGTTTGGCAATGCAATTACAGGCCGAGGAATTAACGCCACGGCTATCACCACCGGTATAGTAAAAGGTCATGATTTATTTATTAATTTAGATACTGGTAATGTTGAGTTTCAGCAAGGACGGTTGCATTCGACCAGTAACACTATCGATTTAAATATCGACGAAGGCTATTTGTTTGTTTCTAATCCGTATATGCCCGGTCGGAATGTATTAATAAATGATGGGGAAATCGTACTTACTAGACAAGAGTGGTTAGGAACCTATAAAGATCCATATCTAAGAATTTCTCATGATATTAATGATATATCGGAATCTTCAATTATACAGGCCAATGATTCTTTTGAATTAAATATTAAAGGCCATGAATCATCTGTTGTTAATAGTCAAATAGGAGCTGAAACGTTACTTGGGGTTAGTTTTGGATTAACAGGTAAAAATTACTCTGAAGAAGACCAAACGGTTGTCGGTGGTGGAACTGCTGGTGTGAAAATATCGGGAGGAAAAGTAGTACCAACTGGAATTGGAAATATAGGTTCGTCTCCATCGATAACAGTAGGAGCTACTGATAAATTTGGAATGTCGGGAGGGGGAGACCGGATAGCGCTAAATGCAGCATATATTTATGCTAAGCCTGCTTATGATAGTACAACATCAGCTTCTGCGAACATGTATATCAGTTCTTACGGAGTATTACAGCGTTCTACGTCAGCTTCAAAATATAAAGAGAATATTGTCCGAGATGTATCAATTAATGATTCCGAAAAACTGCTTAATGTTCCGTTAGCAACTTGGGATGATAAAGCAGAAGTTAAAGAAAATGGTGAATCTAAACGTTATTTCGGAATGATTGCAGAAGATTTGGCTGAAGCAGGGTTGGAGTACCTTGTTACGCGTGGTCAAGACGGCGAAATTGAAGGAATTGAATATTCTAAAGTAGCCTTGTTGCTAATTCCAATTGTTAAAAAACTAAAGAAAGAAGTGGAGGAGTTAAAGAATGGTAAAAACAAAAATGACGCTTGATATTGCCAAAACACCGATGGTTGGACCGATTATCAGACAACGACGTAGTGATAGGGAAACATCGTCCGTTGAATTTACGATTTTGTCGAATGGGTCAACGTTTGATTTAACAGGATATATACCAAAATTTGAGGGTAAAACATCCAAGGGATCGGTGATTGTTGATGATAACGTTAAAGTTGTTGATGCTAAAAAAGGTTTGTTGAGTTATCAATTCTCAATTAAAACTAATCAAAATACCGGTGCATATCAAACGGCATATATCTCATTAACGAAATCAAATATTCGCGAAACAACTAATAATTTCGGGGTGCTGATTTTACCATCGGCTGATTTAAGTGCAGAAAATTTACAAGATTATTTAACCGACTATGAGAAGATGCTGCAAGAATTAAAAGATATGTATGTTTCATTTAACATAGATGGAATGGTAGAAGAGATAACTAGTGTTAAAAAAGATATGACCGATTTGCGAAATAGCGTAACTAGCCAAATCCAAGATATGGAAAAAGAAGTTTCAACAAGTATTTCTGAAACTAAAAAAGATGTGGCTGTACAAATTAAAGCTATACAAAGTGAAGTTCAACAAGCAATAGATAAAATGAAGTTGGATGTTCAAGCATCAATTGACGAAATTACTAAGACGTTAGCCGAGAAAGATGTTGCTGTCCGCGGAGAGATCAATAATTTTACTGGAGATAATAATTTTGATAAGCCGATAGGTGGAGGTCTGAAGACACGATTAGCCGAATTTAGTGATATTAAAATAGTTACTGCGGATATGATTGAATACGTTGGAAACTGGGCAGTGAACGCTTCAACTACTAAAGGTTTGCCCGTTAATACTGGGTCTGGTCAACTTGAAGTTACACCGCACGCTGATGAAAGCGGGGAGCAGGTAGCTGATGTTGGGGGATTATTTTTAGAAATCGGAAATGATGTTTGGCGAGGATATGTAGCTGCAGGTAGCGTTACTTGGGAGCAATTGGCACTAGATTCAAAAGTTGCACATTTAAATGAAACCAAAAATGTTGCGTTAAATAGTTTATCAGCCAACAGTATTACTACACCGACAAAAACAATTAAGGTAACTGGTCCATTGTCATCTGACCCACTTGTTTTTTACAGAAAAGGAGAGGCTGTTGAAGTAACGGGAGCACTTCATATTACAACTGCGAAATCAGAAGGTTCTTTAGTGACTGATGTTGTCATTCCAAATGGCTATAAGCCAATTATCGCCACTCGCCTTCCTTTTGTTTCAACAGATGGAAAATACGTCGGAGTTTTTGCTTTTGGTGCATCTGGAAGCTTAGCTGTTGTTGGTGCCTCATTGCCAGTCGGGACATTGATTTATATATCGGGAACTTGGTTAACTTCTCAGACTATGCCAGCCATCGGACAATTGCCAGATATGAATGATGATTTGTTAGAAGTAGACAAGAAGGAACAATTATAATGGAACAATTTTTAAATTTTATGTATCTCAATCTAAACGGACCCACTGAAACGTCGGTCCTTTTTTTATTCATGATTATTGATACAGTATTCGCTAATTCGTGGCGAAAGAAACGAGGGGTGGCAATTACCAGTGGTGGTGGATTAGGCGGATTGATTAAATCAATTCCGTTGGCTCTAATGCCGGTTATTATTTGGAGTTTTGAAATACCATTGTCGTTAGCACCGGATCATATAGCTGGACTACAAATGAACTTTAATCCAGCAATTTTCGATATTATCGCATTTGCTATATTTGTATTAATTGGTTGGTATTGGATTAAGTCCATTATCGCTAATNAGCTGGACTACAAATGAACTTTAATCCAGCAATTTTCGATATTATCGCATTTGCTATATTTGTATTAATTGGTTGGTATTGGATTAAGTCCATTATCGCTAATGCTAAATTGGCGGGATATAATCCTCCGACGTGGGTCGGTAAGTATATTGAAGATGAGTACCACGTTAAATTAGAAAAAATTGAAACTGAACCAAATTCAGCTAAGAAAGATAAACAACAAAATAAGACAACATCTAAATATGGTAGCCGCAATGACAATGAACAATTTAAGTAAGCGGAGGATTAAATAATGACAGTAAATAATGAAAAAGTTGTACAATGGTTTATCAATCATGAAGGAGTTTTGACGTACTCAATGTCTGGTTCTCGAAATGGAGCAGATGGAACAGCAGACTGTTCAGGTTCAGTAACACAAGCCATTTTTGAGGCGGGTGGGTCAGAGTATGGATATTTGTATTCAACTGTGACATTGCCCGGATATTTAGCGATGAACGGTTATGAACGAATTTGTGTTAATGGTACTTGGGACTCTCTAGAAGGCGACATTGTGATGATGTCTGGTGGTGCGTCAATGGCTGAATCAGCTGGAGCTAGTGGTCACGTTGGTGTAATGATGGATGACATTAACTTCATTTCAACTGATTGGACTACGCAGGGACAGGTTGGAACAGCGGTATCAATTAACAACATCAATACTTATCTGACAAACGCCGGTATGTATTATGAGATTTGGCGTAATACGGGGGTACAACCTTCGACAGATAATGATAGTGATGCGATTAAAGCTTTTAAGCGAGCTGGGAACCAATTTACGTTTTATAAGCCGTTTAAAATTGATGCTGTACGATTTTATAAAGGTTTTTGGCAAGGACTTAGCTTTGAGATGGCTGGCATTACTCGAATTGAAGATGCCAATTGGTATGGTCAAGGTATTCCGCTAGCGTTCGTTAGCCGGGTTGATGGCGGAGACAATATGAATATCGAGCCTGGGGCTATGGTTAAGATGGACGACGGTTATAATTATGGAACTATCGACCAATACGATGCAGCAAGCGATGGGGTATTCATTGTTTGGAACAACACGTATGGTGGAACTTGGGTTAAGGCTTACGCATTGACGAATCACTAAAATAGAATAAATTGAAAGGCTAATCGGGTAGGTATTCCTAGCTGGTTAGCTTTTTTGTTTATCTAATGTGTTTTTATTAAATAAATATTAAAATTAATGTTGAATTAAATTAGATGAAATTGTATAATGTTTCTTGTAAATGTTTTCACAATACGATTTATGAGGAGAAAGTAGTATGAAAAAGTATTTAATAATGTTCATTATTTCCCTAGGAGTATTATTATCATTTCCGTCAAGTGTAAAGGCTGACGTTATCAAGAATTATAACGACGGAAGTACTGTATATACGAATATGTTTGTAGGAATGCAAAGTAGGATGAATATGGGAGGAGTCGGTCTGGCCATTATGGGGGATTTTAGAATGAGACCTGGTTGGATGAATCCAGGCACAAGTTGGTTAGGGTTGGACAAGACGGGGCGACATGATGATTTTATGCTTCAAGAGACAGGTAATGAAGATGCGGTTAAAATTGTGGAAACTGGTAAATTATATAGAATTTATTGGCTACAAAACGATGCATATCTTTGGTATAAAGCAGCTAATCCTTACGGCCCCACTGATAATGGCTTATATGCGAAATCTAAACAATATGGTGCTGCGAATGTAAAATTCGAAAAAAATAAAGATAATGCATTTTATACTATGACTTGTATGAGTGGCGACTTAAGTTTTTCAGATGATGGAAGTATAATTGGTGCAGGCGCCCTACCACCTTTTGCGTATAAACTTGAAATCGCTTTTAAAAATAATTACGCTACTAAATAACAAATCAAAATTCTACTGACTAAATTCTAGTTGGTAGGATTTTTTGTTATAATTAATTGAAGAAAGGTGTTTGATATGTTTTTTAATTATTTTAGTGAACTATATAAAAATAAAGTTCCATTATTTATTGCTTATGATAGCGAATCGGAGTTAAATAATGTTATTGATATCGTTAAGAAAGATAATCCCGAATTGAAAAATGCCGAAATACTTATATCAGATATTATAGGGGAAAATGAATTTGTAAAATATATTAATATACGGATAAAATTTACCCTAGATTTGAAAGATTATGACGTTGTCATTCCGGCAATAATATTAAAAGTTATTTTCATGCTAGATATAGAAGGATACAGAACTTTAAATGATGAATCCCAAAGCATTTTTGAAGAAGCAGGGGTTTTGGGCATGTACGGTATAAAAGATATAGGAAAATTGGAATCGATTAATAATCGTATTGCGAAATCGAGTCTATTCGGATATGATCCACATCCCAATATAATTAATAAAGCTGCTAGTTTATGGGTGGAAATAGCGCAAAATCAAGTTTTTCATAACGGTAATAAAAGGACTGCTATGTTAGCAGCTTTATTATACTTGAGAAGTAATTTTTACGATTTTACTATGCAAGTTCCTAAGGGTATACCACCAGAGAAAAATATTTTATATATGGTATCAATGAAGATAGCTAGGCACGAAATTGGAGTGAGTGAAGTGGAAGAGTTTATTAAAAAACATGTTTCTCTTGACGTTAATTTGATGAGAATATATAATGATGAGTACGTAAATACAGGAAAGGAAGGGGAAGTTAATGGATAACTTTGATATTAATATAGACAACTATAATTTTAAAGACATTAATTATTTTGATACTAAAGAAGTTAAAAAAACTTCAGAAGAATTACTTAAAAAACCTGGAATTTTCGAAGCGATGAGTTTGTTATCACAACAATAATATAAATTAAAAGCCTACTAACTAGAATTAACTAGTTAGTAGGCTTTTTTGTTTTGAACAGTAACGAATAAATAAAAAAACTTTGGCACTTTTAGAGATATACGCATTCTATAAGCCAAGGTTTTTATTTATATAGTAGAAAAAAGTTATTTCTCCAGCCGGGGTAATATTAATTAGGTGGGTACCTAAGTGGGTACTTGTAATTTTAAAAATATTGGTTAACGCTGATGTCTCAACGCTTTTAACGCTTAAGTAAGGAGACAACGGGATTCGAACCCGTGCGCCGGCTCTACACCGGTTCGGCGGATTTCGAGTCCGCTGCATTACCACTCTGCCATATCTCCAACAACTTATTAAATATAAATGATTTTGGTGAAAAAAGCAAATGTTTACGCTAAGTTAAAAATATGTTCTAATTTCACATTGTTTTCACAAAAAACAATTTCATCCCTGGTATATTTAGATTATCAAATAATAAAGAGGTGGAGATATGAAGGACGTGATTAAGTATAAATCGGTTACAATTTTGTCAACAATATTTAGTGTTAGTATATTTGGACCAGTAGTGGGAGAAGCGAATAGTAATGGCAGTCCTGTTGAAAAGGAAAATATCTTATTTCAACCCTTGAAAAAGGATAAAGACAATAAAATTATTTTAACTAAAAAAGCTGATTTGCTCCAACAATCAATCAAAGAACAAGAGGAAATTATAGCAAATGAAGAAACTAAATTAAATATTTTAATTGAAGAAAATCAGGCTTTTAATATTGTTCAAAAAGAACAATTAGACAATCTCAAAGAGGAGCTAGATAATACATTTTTAAGGTTATTAGGTGAAAACGAGCAACGTATCATAAATGTCAATGAATATTTTAAGCAATTAATGGCAAGACCTGGTATATCGGAACAGGAGAAAACATTAGCTAAATCAGAACTCTTGTCAAAAATTGATGAAGTGAATAAAATAAAAAATTTTACAGTAATTCAGGTTGTGAATAAATTTGAACGAAAAGAGCAGGAAATTATAGCCATAATAAAGCAAACTAATGAAGATTATCAAGATAAACGTTGGCAACATGAAAAGAACATTAGGTATGCCGAAGATGTTAAGGCTAAATTGGTGGCTGAAATAAATGCAGTTTTAAAAGATGAAACAGTTAAAACTGAGCCAGTTAAAGTAGAAGAGCCCGAATCCTCAATCGATATGGTGATGCCTGATCAACCATCAGATGAGAATATAAAAGAAGTAAATGAATCAACGGAACAAACTGAGAATACTACTAATGATGAAGTTAAAATCAGTCATAATCTTAAGCAAAGGGATAAATCAACGTCTAAATCTTCTAATAATGAAACATTAAATACAGTTGAAAAAGGGTTAAATCATGGTAAATCATCGATTACTACTATTCAAAATTTAGGATCACAAGAAAATAATGATGACTCATTTAATGCATTATTAAATAATTTTTCTGATATTTGGAATATTCTGGGAGAAGCTAGCCAAGCATTAAACGACAATAATAACAAATTAGTTAAGAACTTGAGCAATACTTTAAGCCAGGGAATTGATGAACTCAGTGTGATAGTTGACGAGGCTTTAGCTCCGCAAGTTAATTTTAATGTAAAGAATCAAGATACCTTAAATAATGAAAAGCTCCATAATAATAGTTTAACTGAAGCTACTAATAGAGGGGGTGATACAAAACAAAGTTTAAATCATAAAGTAACATCCGTTAACATTGTGCACGATAAGATGGAAAGAATAGTGAAGGAGGACAAAAAACAGAAGTCAACGGAGATATCTAATCAACCAGAACTAGTAAAATCATTAATTAGTAAGCCTACAAATGTTGTTGAGCAGAGTACGCCTATTGTAAATGAGATGCCCAAAGAATTAATTAAACCAATTGTTGTTAAAGATGATTCTGGTATCAAAATAAAGGCAAATGACTCTAGCCCAATAAACGGAAAAATAGATCTGTTGGTCAAAGGAATTGAAGTTAAAGAAGCTAATGAGGTGAATAAGGTCGAAGTAAAGGCTCCTGTGAACGTGTTGCAGGAAATAAAGTCACTTATTCAAGAAGTTCAAAATAATGGGAAACAAGTGAAAAGCTTGGCTACAATGCCCACCACTTTACCAGAGACGGCAGTAAAAGAAAAGAGCGACCGAATACTAACATTATTAGTTTGTATTGGTGCTTCATGTATTTTAATGAGTGGCAAATTGATTAATTTAAAAAATAAACAAACTTGTTAACAAAAATGATAGGAAATTTTAAAAATTGATTTGGCCACTGAATTTTAAAATGATATTGTAAATCTTTTGACACTAAATAAGCGATATTAAATACTAGATATGAAGGGTCGCTAGCCTGAAATATTTAGTGTTTTTGTCTTTAAAAATGGAAATGATATAAAAAATAGGCAACTATCCAGATAGTTGTCTATAAAAAAATTAATTTAAATTATGATTTTTTGGTACTTTCTTTTAAATGCTGGACCGTGTCCTGTAAATGATTTAAACGAAATTGGTTTTTATCCAGAGTATGTTGAACAGATTTTTGTATATCTTGTGTTGTCAGTTCAGCTAATGGTAATTGTTCGATGAAATTTGTTTTGGCTGCTTGAAAGTGTTGACCAGCAACACGGCTAGAGTTAATGACATGTTTCCAACTATTAACTTCAGCAGTCATTTTGTCTTTTAATGACATAGGCTAATTCTCCTGTAGGTGAGAAGTGATAGAGTCGGCAATCTTTTGGTATTGTGCGTCAGAATATTGGTCAGCATTACTAAACTCGGTGATGGAAAAATTATCGTCGGCATAGCGTGGGACAATATGAAAATGAGAGTGTGGAACGACTTGACCAGCACCTTTGCCGTTATTAGAAAAAATGTTGACGCCAATAATATCTGGATTGGAATTACGAACAGCGCGTGCAATAACAGGTAACTTTGAAAGCACTTGCGCGGCGGTATCTTCATTATATTCAAAGATGTCTTGCAAATGCTTTTTAGGAATTAAAAGAGTGTGCCCAGGTGTGATTTGCGAAATATCTAAAAATGCTAAAACTGTATCATCTTCATAAATTTTATACGCAGGAATTTCACCAGTAATAATTTGATCAAAAATATCTGCCATTACAACCTCCATTAAACGTACATATTATTTATCGCTATTATAACATGAAACTTACGTGCAGATATATTAATGAAGTGTCGTTTAGTAAATCTGTTTTTCAGGACTTTTTGATATTAAGGAAAGTCGGATGCAGTTTTGTTTTGCTATGGAACTGATTTTCTGGTTTTGTAATAAAAAATTATTTGTTGGGTAAAAGGGTTGATTATTTTAGGTTAAGCTTGGTAAGCTAGATAGGATTTTAATAACCTGATTGATAAGATATAAGAAAATACCATAGAGGTGAAGAAATGCGTTTGAGAAATAAAAAATGGGCCGCAACATGGTTGAACGAGCATGATGAATTAGTCATTACGCAAGATCGGGCGACTGGGTTACAGGGTAATTGGCAATCTTTGTTTGAAAATAATGCTCCCTTGCATGTTGAAATTGGAACCGGAAAAGGACAATTCATAATTGGGATGGCAAAAAAATACCCAGATATTAATTTCATTGGGATGGAATTGCAAGAATCAGCGGTAGCCGTAGCGGCACGTAAAGCAGACGAAGATGAACAAGCTTTACCTAATTTACGCTTTATTTATGGGGATGGAGCAGGAGTGGAAACTTATTTTAGTAAGGGTGAAGTTACTAAAATTTATTTGAATTTTTCTGATCCATGGCCTAAAACTCGGCATGAATCACGCCGCCTTACGTATAAAACTTTTTTGGAAGGGTATCAGGCTGTTTTACCAGCGGGTGGTGAGTTAGCCTTTAAAACAGACAATCGTGGGCTATTTGAATATTCATTATATAGTTTTGCTGACTTTGGGGTGAAATTTAACCCAAATGGAATTTCATTGAATTTGCATGAAGATGCTGATAAGATGTTAGACAATGTAGAAACAGAGTATGAACAGAAATTTTCAGAAGCTGGGTTCCCAATTTATCAATTTATTGGACATTTCTAAACTGATGAAATATAGTCCAGTGAACTTTTAAAAAGTTATAGTTCGGATTTTAAGTGAACGCACCCTTATTAAAAGGTGTGCGTTTTTTAGTGCCACTATTTTAAAACTAGCATTTTCTGATAAGATAAGTTATAGTAAGCAGTTAAAAACGAAAATAAAATTAACAGAAATAGGAGAAAGTCCTTGGCAATAGAAACAAAGACCAAAAAAGCAACCCCAAAACGGGCTACTTCGAAACGAAAAAAGAATTTAGTTATTGTTGAGTCACCATCTAAGGCTAAAACCATTGAAAAATATCTGGGAACGGGGTATAAGGTGGTTGCTAGTATCGGGCATATCCGGGATTTACCAAAGTCACAGATGGGTGTAGATACAGAACATAATTATGATCCGAAATACATCAATATTCGTGGAAAAGGCGATATAATTAAAAGCTTAAAAAAAGAGGCTAAAGCGGCCAAGCATGTTTATCTCGCATCCGACCCAGATCGTGAAGGTGAGTCAATTGCCTGGCATTTATCACATGCGCTAGACTTAGCTGTTGATTCAGATGAGAATCGGGTGGTATTTAACGAGATTACTAAAGATGCCGTTAAAGATGCGTTTAAACATCCACGTAAATTGGATATGAACCTCGTTGATGCTCAACAAGCTCGGCGAATTTTGGATCGGCTGGTGGGATACTCAATTTCGCCATTATTGTGGAAAAAAATCAAAAAAGGCTTGAGCGCAGGGCGTGTTCAATCAGTCGCCTTGGGCTTGATTATTGATCGTGAAAATGAAATTCAGGCGTTTAGACCCGAAGAATATTGGGAGCTGCCAACAACTTTTAAAAAGTCGCGGAAAAAGTTCCACGCGGGTTTCTATGGATTAGATGGGAAAAAAGTCGCGCGGATTCCTGATAATGAAATGGTGCAAAAAATTCTTGCACGATTAGATCAAAAAGCTGATTTCAATGTAGCCGAAGTGGTTAAAAGTGAGGGTAAGAATAATCCGAGTCCAGCTTTTACAACATCAACTTTACAACAAGCTGCAAATACGCAGTTAAATTTCCAAACTCGGCGTACGATGTCAACAGCGCAACAATTATATGAAGGAATTAATCTAGGTGGTAAAAATGGAACCGTTGGACTGATTACTTATATGCGAACCGATTCGACGCGAATTTCAGCGCTTGCTAAAAATGATGCATCACAATTCATACATGATGAATACGGAGCGGAATATGCTGCTAAAAAGCCGCTGAAGACCAGGCAACAAGAAGGTGCCCAAGATGCGCACGAGGCTGTGCGACCAACCTCAGTTTTCCGGACGCCGGCTTCGATTAAAGATAAGTTAACGAATGATCAATTTAAGCTTTATCAGTTAATTTGGTCACGGTTCGTTGCTTCACAGATGACACCGGAAATTATTGATCGAGTTCGGGTTACTATCGACCAGGGCGGCGTGATGTTCCGAGCTAATGGAGCGACGACTAAGTTTGCTGGTTATACTAAAGCTTATCCTGCAGCGAAGGCGAAGGATAATGTTTTGCCTGTGATGGAGGTTGGCGATAAGGTCCAACTAGAAAGCCTTAATCCTGAGCAAAAGTTCACACAGCCGAAGCCACGTTATACTGAAGCTGCACTGGTTAAGGCGTTAGAAGAAGCTGGGGTAGGACGGCCATCAACGTATGCCGCAACGATTGAGACTGTGAAATCCCGTGGGTATGTCCGGATGGATGCTAAAAAGTTTATTCCCACTGAAATTGGAAAAATGGTTCAAGCGGCAGTTCGCGAGTATTTCCCTGATGTGGCTGATTTGAAATTTACGGCTCAAATTGAGCATGAATTGGATAATGTTGAAGCGGGGGATGAAAATTGGGTTAAGGTTGTCGATGAATTTTACCAACCATTTAAAGTTGAGTTGAATAAAGCTGAAGTTGAAATGGATAAGATGGTAGTCAAGGACAAGCTTGCCGGTGAAAATTGTGAAATTTGTGGTGCACCGATGTTAGAACGACTCGGACGTTATGGTAAGTTTTACGCTTGTTCGCGCTTCCCTGATTGCCGCAACACTAAGACGATTGTGAAAGAGATTGGTTTAACATGCCCGAAGTGTCATCAAGGACAGATTATTGAACGAAAGACTAAGCGCGGCCGAACATTCTATGGTTGTTCACGTTACCCCGATTGTGATTTTGTTTCTTGGGATAAGCCTACAGAGCAAACTTTAGCTGACGGAACGACCCCTAAAGCTAAAGATGAAAAAAACAAGTCTAAAACAACTAAAAAACGTACTAGCACAACCAAGACGAAAAAGTAATGTTAGCAAAGAGACGCTTAGATGGGCGTCTCTTTTTGTTTGGCAATTAATTTAGGATTTGATAGAATTAAATGTAAGCGTTTTACATGCTAACTTACTATAAGTCATACGGATTCTTAAGGAGAAAGAAATGATCAAGCTGGAAAATGATTTGTTGACGGTTAAGGTAAACGAGTTAGGTGCCGAATTAAGTAGTCTTCAATTAAATGCAACTAAAAATGAGTATTTGTGGCAAGCTGATGCAAAAATTTGGGGACGGCATGCCCCTAACCTTTTTCCAATTGTGGGACGTTTACATGATAATGAATATCAATATCAAGGTCATAAATATCAAATGACCCAGCATGGTTTTGCGCGTGATATGACCTTTAAAGTTGTTGAGCAAACAACTGAAATGGTCAAACTGCAATTGACTGATAATGCTGAAACCAAGGCGAAGTATCCATTTGCCTTTCGATTTGAGGTAACTTACCGTTTGGTAGATGACCAGTTGAATATAACATATCATGTGATGAATCCCGCTGATGAAACATTGATTTTCGGGATGGGAGGTCATCCAGGCTTTAACTTGCCAATGGACGCTCAACATCATTTCGAAGATTATCAGTTAGAATTTAATCCGCAAAAAACTTTTAATCGAAAAGTTTTAGCTGGCCCATTTGTTGATTTTCAACAAGATACTACTTTTGATGGTCGGCAAATTTTGCAAGTCCGGCGTGAAGATTACCAAAATGATGCAATTATTTTGGATTTGCAACAGACACCATTTGAAATTAAGCTTTATGATACGCAAAATCAACATGGAGTGGTGGTGAAGATTGATAATGCTAAATATGCTGGTATTTGGACGAAAGCGGATGTTGAGGCGCCTTTCTTATGTATTGAACCTTGGTGGGGAATTGCTGATACAACCGATGCGACTGGTAATTTAGTAGATAAGTTTGGAATGACTCATTTGGGCGCTCATGATAGTGTTACTGGGAATTATAGTATTAAAATCTTCTAGTGTCAGTTTCATTTATTGGTAGATACTTGATTAAAGAGATCATCATTTTAAGATAAGATGATTTGAAAATTAATGACATTTCGTATTTACCTTTTTATTTATAATTTTTTGAAATCGATGGTAGAGTATGTAACATTTTTGCTATCAGCTATTAAGCACATTTGGGTGCCTTTTGTTACTAAATAAATAAATATTAATATGTCCATTTAAGATATCTAAAGGAATAATTAGTTTTTATTATAAAAAGATAATATTTACGTCTACATTCTTATTATGTTATAATATAAATGTTAACAAGAGGCAGCGATGAATGAAAATTCATTAGTACACCTATAGGAGGAATCTATTATGGCTTTAGATGACAAGTTAGATGGAATGAAGGATCAAGCACTCGGTAAAGCTAAGGAGGTCTCAGGTAAAGTTACTGGGGACAAACAAACCGAAGCTGAGGGAAAAGCTGAAGGAGTAATGGGCAAAGCTAAAGAAAAGTTTGGTGATGTCAAAGATGCGGCTGCGGATATGGTGGATGATGTAAAAGAGAAACTTAAAGAATAGTTTACAATTTAGGAGGTAAAAATTATGGGATGGATTTGGACACTTATTGTAGGAGCAATTATTGGAGCAATCGGTGGTGCGATTACTAAGACATCAATGGGATGGATTTCCAATATTTTAGCTGGATTGGTTGGTTCATGGCTTGGTGAAACATTATTAGGTTCATGGGGTCCACATATGGCCGGAATGGCGATCTTCCCATCAATTATTGGGGCCGTTGTCGTTGTAATTATCGTTACATGGCTATTCGGACGCAATAAAAGTTAATCTATTCAAATTAACTTTGTAGAGGCAACTAAGGAATTAGTTGTCTTTTTTATATGAAAAAATTAATATAATGAAGTTCCAATATTTCAAGCAAGGTAAAATATTACCATTAATGCATTTTTGTCATGAAATGTTATTTGTAAGCGCATTGAAATTATTTTAATATAAATATATTTGATGAAAGGTAGAGGATGGTAAGATTCGAAAAATATATTGATTATCATATAATATACAATGTAGGTAATTAATTATTTTTTGTATAAAATCATATTGTAGATAATTAATGAAAAAATTTGATTTTATTGTAATTTTATTACTACTTATAACGTCTGTTTTGAACTTGGTTATTAATGTAGATTGGTTAATGATAATAACATATGTACTGGTATTTGGTTGGAGCCTTTGGCATTATAAAATGGGAGGGACATCAAGTATATATTTGGCTTATGATTATCTCTTTGATTACTGCAAGTTTAGTTGTTCTGAAGATTAGTGGAATACTAGTTTAAATAACAAACATATATACAATATTTCATGTTTAGAGATAATGAATAAAATCAATTGAAAAATACCTAATAGTAATTTATGTGGCTTTATTTGCAGAAATTATGTTATATATACTTTTTTATATAGGGGGATGAGGCTAAAAAGGCTTCTGGTCCAAATTAGGCAAAGCTCAAGTAAAAAACGACTATGATTTTATCTATTAAAATATAACTACGATGTTTTAAATAACAACGAATCAGAGGCACATACTTTGTCTCTAAGTTACCCTTTTAATAAGGGGGCAGATTATGTTGGTGTAAATGATTGGTTGCAATTTTGTGAAACGTTGGGAGTTCCTTGTGAGTACTATGATGCAGTTATAAATATGTTTAAGTCTATAGTGGCAGATTTTTAGTCTGAATAAGCGAAGCTATAACTAAGGTTTAGTAAACGTAACTAAAGGTACGCTTGTTGATATTGGCGCCGGCGCAAAAAGGTCAGTATAAATGGGGTGTACTTTGAGGTATGTCCAGTTAACAAAGTTGGATGTAACCACGGTTGTGTAATTAAAGAAAAGAGAAAATTTTGTATTTATTTGTAATGGCAAGTTTATTTATTGGTGGGGATTTAGATTTCTTCGTTATATTAATCTCAATGATTAAAAAGTATAAATTCAAAAATACGCTAATCGGTTATATTTTAGGTGTTGTACTTATGTTTGTGATTAGTGCAACGGCTGGTCAATTTATCCAAAGAGTTCTCCCTATGTGGTCAATTGGATTATTAGGATTTGTACCTATTTATTTTGGTATTAGAAAAGAAGAAAAAGAATTAAAGAAGCAAAAGACAGATAGATCTAGTTTAAAAATATTGTTAATATATCTGGCTGCCTGTGGTGTTGACAACTTAGCTTTATTTACGCCTGTATTGGCTAATTTAACGATATATCAATGTATAATTAGTGGATTTTTCTTAGTCTTATTAGCGTTAATAACGACAACATTGGCTTATTATGCAGGTAAGATTAAAATAGTCGAGTTGTTATTCCTTAAATATGGGGATGGTTTAATAAGACTTATATATATCGGTATTGGAATATTTGTAATGGTTGATACCGGGTTAATAAGTAAGGTTATTTCTCTATTCAATTAGGTACAACGGTCGTACCTTAGAGCACTACCATTAACAAGTTAAGTCGCAATTGCAAATGTTAAATATCGTTGTGTACTTGTAAGTACATATCGACTTACGGGTCCTTACAATCAAAACACAAATTGTGTTATTTCTTTATAAAGGCGCTTGTTATTCTGCTATGTAGTTATAGCATGTACCTACTTATGGGCATGTAATAGGTTATAAATGTACTGTATTTAATTTTTATTAAAAGTTGGAGTGTCATTAAATTATTTGTGCAATTTTATGGAAGTGTGGAATTTCATTATTAAAATAATTTTTAAAACAAACGACATTAGGGTACTGATATTTAACTTAGACATTGAAAATAAAAAAATGATTTCTGTAGATGTCATTAAAGGGCAAGAGTCAATGGCAAACATATATTATCCTAACTTTTCTCAGGCAAGTTATGTAGGGTTAGAGAGGATCTTGAATCGACTTGTAGGTAATGAAAATTTCTCTTTAATTGAACATTTGAATTATATTAAAGAAAATCAATTTAGAACCCCGTATATGTACAATCTACGTATTGATATTGAAGATTAAAAATGATTGGAGGGTTATTAAGTGAAAATTAACGATGTTTTAAATGTGATAAATAATAAAACTACTTTAGATGATACTAAGTATTCAAAAATAATATTTGATATTGAAGAGGGGAGGGAAGATCAGAAATTAACGAGTGGTAGAAGGGATTGGTTGATACTAGCTGATATATATAATAATGGAGAGTACAATCAAAAATTTCATCTCGAAAATTATTTGAAATTTAAATTAAATGATGGTTTGAGTGGAGACGAAAATTTTGAAAATAAATGTTTTAAATATATTAAAAACGGCGCTTTAAGAATATATATTATGGAAGTGATATTAAGTTATGATAATGAGTATGTCTATAAATATTATTTGAAATTGATGGAATATTATAATTCTAATAATGCACTTAATAAGTGTCCAAAATATCCATTTTAAAAAGGGCGTGAATACTATTCGCTACCTTGTATCTGTGTCGGTGTTTTGCCGAGTTGGGCATATATGGTACTGATTTGGTATTTTTTTATAGTATGTGCAAATTACGTAGATCCCAAAAAGGTATTTAGAGGTTTTAGAGTCTCTAAAAGGGGTGTCTAACTATATGAATGATTTCTAATCGGACATTATGGACACCCTAAAAAGGGAATATCGGTATAATCTACACCCTTAATATAAAGGGGGTCGGTGTTTTACCGCCTCACTTAAGGGTATTTGAAGATGTTCACGGCCTCAAGAAAAGGTGGTTAATATTGTTTATTACCATATCGTGGCCGTCTAAAGACTATCTGGGATGCTGATTCGGTGATTCATGGTAGCTAATACATGAGACGGTACGTACTTGCATACACGAAAGTAGTGATAAATAATGCTAAAGAAAAAAATTACAACTAAAGAAATATGGGTTAATATTTTTAAATTATTTTTATTTATTTATTTGGTATTTATGAGTATTAATTTTTTCTACAAAGAAATAAATAACGAACATAAAAACGCTACCGTTATTTATATAAGAAATGAGTATAAGGATAATAGTTCAAAAGGTCTTGATAAATATACAACAGTAGTAAGTGTTACATTCAAGCATGGTTACGGAGTAGAACAAGTAAATGGCGTCCGTTTGAAAGGAAATACATTTTTCCATGAAGGGGATAAAATTTCCATTTTATGGGATAGGAAAAATAAAAAAGTAACTCAAGTCAGACCATATTTTGATAATATTATGTATTCAATAATGTTAGCGTTTTGTTTTAATGAGCTTATAACTACATTTAAATTTTTAAAAAATTATTGCATTAATTTAGAATAAAATTACCTTTTTTAATTTCAAATTTGTATGCATATACGATGGCGCAATATTGCGCAGACATAAAAGGGATTAGCCAGTAACTAAGCCCTTATCTTGTTCGGATCTACATAAAATTCCGCAAATCCTTAACTTTATATATGGCTAGACTTGTACCTGTCTTTGTTTAATATCTAATATTCAAATTGTCCAATAATGGACAACATAAAAAAACCTTATCCAATACATAAGACATATATTGATTAAAAAATTGTTCGGCGGGTTTTATTTGGATAATATCAATAAAAGGGTATTTAAGACAAGGTGAATAAATTTCTGCCTATTTCTGCATAAATATGTAACTTCTAACATGGTATTGCAGTACGCAAGCCAGATATTTAAGTATACGGTAGACAGTGAGCATATTCTCTGCGATAGTAATCCGCTAGAACATATTAGACTTGTAAAGTCAGCAAAGCGTGATGTGTGCTTTTATAACGAACACCAAGCCAAGTTATTTGAAATGGGTATACGTGAGTATTGGAGCACATCTAATCAAATACCTGCGCGCTTCATCATTTTACTAAGGACCGGCGCACGTATTGGTGAGATTGCAGTGCTTAAATGGAATGATGTTAATTTTAAGGATATGACGTTAAGATTTGATGCACACATATATAGCTTGTCAAGTAAAATCAATGCGTATTATGAAGGTTTAAAAAATCACGATAAAAGCAGAGTTTTGGATATAGATAATGTTTTACTGGGGATGCTGAAAAGTTGGCAATTAGAACAATCAAAATCATCTTTATTGAATGGCCATCCGATTAATGATGACAGTTTTATATTTTGCTTGAACATCGTAACGGTAAAAATGGCTAACGAGTGCTTTATTAAACGGTATAACAAAAATTATGACGAATATTTACCATGTTTGAATTTACGTGGTTTTAGGTATACTCACGATACTTTATTAATATCTGACGGCATGAGCCTTAAAAAAGTAGCCGATAGATTAGGGCACAAAGATATAACCATTACGGCAAACATTTACGCGGAAGTTACACCAAAAGCGAAGAAGGAAGTTGTTGAACGGTTTAGTAAAATATTGGAAAATTGCCCACTCAATGAACCACAAAAAAGTTTAAGGATTATTTTTTTATGCGTGTTTAAGCGTTGGCATAACAGGTTTTTTTGGAGTTTACTGATATTTGTTAATACTTTAATCATTAATTTGGTACAATGAGTAAGTGATGATTCAGGAAACATCTTTAAATTTCACAAGGTTGCAACGCTAAAAAATATTTTTAAAATTAATATAAACAGTTAAAGTTGACCACAGAGTTGACCACAAAATATATTTTTGTTGTTGCATCAACAGTTAGGAGGGTATATGCCAGAGCTACCAGAAGTAGAGACAGTACGTCGAGGATTAACAAATTTAGTAGTTGGTAAAACGATTCAGAGTGCAGAAGTTCGTTGGGAAAAAATCCCGGGGATGTCTTCAGAAGAGTTTGATGCTGAATTAACCGGACGTAAAATTGAACGAGTTGATCGACGAGGAAAATATTTACTATTTCGGTTAAGTGGAGAGAAGACTTTAGTATCTCATTTACGTATGGAGGGGGCGTATTATACTGTGCCTGCAGGGACTGAGCCGGGCAAGCACGATTTAATTACTTTCCATTTGAGTGATAATGTTGATCTATTTTATCGTGACACACGAAAATTTGGTCGAATGAATTTGGTTGATACTGATAAGGCGATGACGGTGGCTGGCTTAGCAAAAATCGGGCCAGAGCCGACGGAAAAAACTTTAACTTTGGAATATATGCAAAAAGAATTCCAGCGTAAGGGAGCCGTTAAGCCCTTCTTATTAGATCAAAGTCATATTGCGGGGTTAGGAAATATCTATGTTGATGAGACCTTATGGATGGCGCAAATACATCCATTGCAACCAGCTAATACTATTCCGCTGGAACAGATGAAAATTTTAAGACGTGCGATTATTGATGAATTAAAAGTGGCGACAGAACATCATGGCACTACGGTACATTCATTTACGAATGCTTTTGGTGAAGCTGGTGAATTCCAAAATGAATTGAAAGTGTATGGGCGAGCAGGTGAGCCTTGTTATCGCTGTGGGACGATTTTAGAAAAAATGAAGGTTGCACAACGAGGAACGACGTATTGCCCGCATTGCCAGGTACTACATTAGGGGATAAAAGCAATGCTAAAGATTGGAATAACAGGTGGAATCGCAACGGGTAAATCCACAATTGCGCATAAATTGCGGGCATTGGGTTATGTTGTTTTAGATGCTGATCAAGCTAGCCATGATTTAACTGCACCAGGCGGGCAAGCTCTACCTGAAATTGAGCGGCAATTTGGTTTGGATATGGTAGACGAACAACATGGTTTGAATCGATCTAAGCTAGGGACATTAGTTTTTAATGATCAAACTAAATTAGCACAATTAAACCAAATTATGCATCCATTAATCAATCAAATTTTAACAAAACAATTATCAGCATTAGCCCAAAGTGGGCAACAGTTAGTTTTTGTAGAGATTCCTTTGCTTTTTGAAACAGATAACTTAATTAAGATGGATCAGGTTTTAATGGTTACAGTTGAAAATAAGCAGACACAACTAAAACGTTTGCTGAAACGCAGTCATTTATCTAAAAAAGAGGCAGAGCAACGGATAATAGCACAGATGCCGCTTGAAATAAAAGAAGCACGTTCGGATTATGTTTTAATTAATGATAACGATGAGCATGTTAATGAACAGTTGAATCAGATTCTAATGCAAATTCGTCACAGTTTGGCCTAAGAGGAGGTGAGGTGCAGTGAGCTTTAATGTGAATAATAAATTTTCTGTTGAAGGGGTGCAGCAACTTTCAACTTTCGAGTTACAAACGTTGAGTAACTTGTACCTACCATTAATTAGTGGGGATGCATTAACTTTGTATTTGGCTTTAATGCATTTACCCCGTATGAACCATAATAAAATTGTTCATACAGTTTTGTTAGACCAAATTGGAATTACTGGACCAAATTTTGTTCGAGCCCGTGAGAAGCTAGAAGGATTTGGATTGATGAGCACATTTGAGCAAGTCCTGACTTTGGAATCACAATGGGTCTATGAAATGCATGCGCCAATTAAAAATGATGAATTTTTATCAGATAAATTGTTGGTGAAAGTTTTGGTTAATCAGGTTGGCGAGTCGCAGTTTCATTGGTTAAAAGATAAGTTATTGGAGCAGCCTCCTACAATTGAAGGTAAAAATATTACTAAGGGATTTTTTGACATTATTCATGAAGATAATTTTGATCATATTCCAGAGCTCGCGACCCCGCAGACATTTCAAGCTTCTCCTTTAAAAACAGCAGAGGTTAAAAATGAACCTAGCCTAGATTTGAAATTAATGCAATCATTATTAGTGAGTTTTAATATTAGTAAACAAGATTTACAGGCAATTAGTCCAGATTTAATGTTATGGAAACGATTGTATGGACTAGATGAATTGAAATTAGTACATTTGATTCAAAAAAATATTGGCGTCAATCACCAGATTAATGTCAAAGCGATTGATCAACAATTGAGAAATGATTTCCAAAATCAACAAAGCCAATCGGTGACTGCTGAAAGAAAGATAGAAGTTGAAGTTAATGTGCCCAAAAATAAAACTGATCAAAAAGCGCCAACGAGCGCTGCGGAACAGCTGTTTAAGCAAGCCCAATCTGTGCAACCATTAGAATTTTTAGCTGATATACGGAATCAAACAGGTGGAATTATTTCTAGCAGTGAGCGTAATAGTATTGAACAATTAATTAAATACAATCGTTTGCCAGATGAAGTAATTAATATGGAAATCTATGTTTTGAGTGTTCTGGAAAAAAGGACAACTTTGCCGCGAGCAGTGCTGGAGAGCACGTATTCAGATTGGTCGCAGGCGAAGTTAAAAACAGCACAAGATGTCGTGACCCATTTGCAAAAGCGGGAACGAAATCGTAAGACTAAGCAACAAGCTCGGAAGTCGGCAACGTATCAGAAGCAGACGGCTGAGACGCAACCGGATTGGCAACATCAACAGGTCACTCAAGTTTCAGATCAAGAGCAGGCGGCTTTGAAGCAAACTTTGAGTCAAATGGATGCAAAACGGCAAGAAAAAGAAAAGAATAATAGTTAAAGTGGAGGCTGAATAATTTAATGAAATTTGTAAATTTAAAAGATCGATTAGATGAATTTGATGCTATGGTGATGCAGCATCCTCAAGGGAGCTTTGCTCAATCATCTCAACAATTGGAAGTTTTGCGCCGGCGTGACATCGACACTGAAGTCGTTGGAATTGTTGATGATAACGATGTTGTGATTGGTGGTGGGGAAGCGACTTACCAACATACTCGTTTTGGTAAAGGCATTAACTTTGATCGTGGACCGCTGTTGGATTTTAATAATCAAGAACAACTTTCAACGTTTATGCAGGGATTAAAGAAGTTTGCTAAAGAGCGGCATTTAATGTATGTTAAAATGTCGCCAAATTTGGTTTATCAAAAATTTGATAATGATGGAAATGGTATAATACAACCAGATCAAACAATGATTAATACAATCAGTTCATATGGGCTTAAGCATCTGCCATTTAAGCGTGGTTTGGTTAATTCAGCGCTAGAAGGTAAACTAAAAGATGAAGTTTCTTGGCAGTATGTAAAAGAATTTGGCGATAGTGACTACGCTGAGGTTAAGAAAACTTTTTCTAAAAACATTAGTTATTATTTGAAAAAGAATAAGCAATTTGGTGTGAAGCTCCGCCAATTACCATATGAAGAATTGAATAAGTTTTACGATTTGACTTACGAGACGGGGGAACGTATTGGTTTTGGAACGAAGACCTTAGATTACTATCAGGCTAGTTATGATAGTTATGGTGATCGGGTGATGTTTTTGGTTGCTGAACTAACTTTTTCGGATTATATTGCAGAAGAACAGAGTAAGATTGACGACTTAGATAAAAAGTTGGCCAAAATTCAAGGTAAAATTGAGAAATATCCAAATAATCAAAAGTTTGAGCGTCAGTATAGTGAATTTGATGATCAAAAGAAGTCTCACATGAAGCGAGTTGCTCGTGCTGAAAAGTTAGCTTCTGAAGCTGTTGATGATACTGTGATTATTGCAGGTGGGATGTTTATTAAGATGCCACAAGAAATGTTGTACTTGTATTCGGGGACTTATGAAAAATATATGGAGTTCTATGGCCCTTATCAGATTCAAGATGCGGTCATTCAAAATGCAATTGCTTTAGGTATTAAACGTTACAATATGTTCGGAATTGATGGATCATTTGATGGTAGCGATGGAGTTTTTGAATTTAAAAAAGACTTTAACGGGCATGCAGAACAAATGATTGGGACGTTTGAGATGCCTATTCAAGGCATGAAACTGAAGTTATATCACGCTTTGAAAAAATTCCGTGGTTAATTAGATAGAAGATAAATTTAAAAAATGTCGTCGACGATGCGGTGTACCCAAAAAGTTAAAGTAATATATTTTAGCCGATTATGCGGCCATTTGTCGGTATTCTACCGGTGAGTGGCCGTTTAATTTTGATTGAATTCGTGAGTTGTTGTAATACAGTATCCAAGAATTAATTTCAACAATCAACTCTTTTGCTGATGAAAAATAGTTCAACGGGCCGATTTCGACCTTCAGTTTATTAAAGGAACTTTCCATAACCGCATTGTCTAGAGCGGTCGCGCGACGTGACATACTTTGGAAAATACGGTTTTGTTTTAGAGTCTTACGCCATGTTCTGTGACGGTATTGCCAGCCTTGATCAGTATGAATGGTTGATTATTCAGGCAATGGTCTACTAACTGGTTTGGTAATTACTATTGAATTTTTTAAGCAAGATGGTAATAAATATAAATTGTATAATGGTACAAGTTGTACTATAATCTTCATCCAAAGCGAGGTGAATATTATGTCATTAAATTTTTTAGAAAGGAAACGAACAAGCAAAGAACTGAAAAGTAATTTTGAGTTGTTAGGTAAATCTTCAAAAGAAGTCGCAGTTGCATTAGGAACAAATGAAGATAAAATTAATGATATTCTAAATTTAAAGAACGCTAAGATGGAGGATCCTTGGATTTTAAAGAATTATATGGATACTGAAATTAGAAAAAATGGTAAGGAACCAATTAAATATTCAAAATTAGTAGGAAATCATGAAAACTATTACTTTTTAGACATTGATTATATAAATGGTAAGAAAATAGAATAAACTAAAAGCCTATCGACTAGATTTCTAGTTGGTAGGCTTTTTTGTTATGTACAGCAAATGAACAGTAACGAATAGTAGAAGGCGGTGTATAAAATATTATTGAAAAGATAAAAGTGCTACAAAAGTGTTACAACATAAAAACAAACGACCAACAAATGCGTTTATGAAGCCGTTTGTTAATCGTTTATTTTATCTATATATGCCGCTGACAGGAATCGAACCTGCACGAGATTGCTCTCACATCGACCTGAACGATGCGCGTCTACCAATTCCGCCACAACGGCAAAATACAAAGTAAAGTTTAGCATAAATAAAATTAACCGTCTAGATTGTTATCAAATTGAAATATTAAGAATATAATGGGAGTCAGTAGTTAAACGCGAATTAGTAAGTAATATTTAAAATTGGATTTAAATTACTTATCAAGGTACTTAATTTGTTATAATTGTTGCTACATATGTTACGAAACGATAGGAACCCAGGGGGAATAAGAATGATTTTTGCAGATATAAGTAATCGTCCAGATGAATGGCAGCAGTTCGTGGATGCTAGCCCGCGCGGAAATTTTGCCCAATCTGTTGGACAATATCATATCCATGAAAAGGCCCAACGCAATGTTAAAATTTTAGCAGTTTTAGATGAAGACACTAATGATATTTTGATGGGCGGAATTATTACTTGGACGCATGTCAAAATGGGGCAAGCCTTTTTGATGGATTATGGGCCAGTTGCGATTAACTATAATCCTGATGTATTGAATTTCTTCGTACAGGGTCTGCTAGATTATGCAAAACAACGAAATGGATTGTTTTTAAAAATGACTCCGGATATGTATTATCAAAATTTTGATAATCATGGGAAAGCCTTGAATGAACCTAATGATGATTTAATAGCTTTGTATGAAAATGCTGGGCTTAAACATCAACCTTTTAAGACCGGAATGACGACCGATGGAGTGGCCAGTTGGCAATATGTTAAAGATTTGCAAGACTTGACAGAGGATAATGTCATGAAATTTTATCATACGCAAGTGCAAAAAAATGTTAAGAAAGCCCATAAATACGGCGTCAAAGTCCGTTCGATTCAACGTGATGAGTTACCAATGTTTCATCAAATTACAGAAGATACCAGTAATCGGCGAGGATTTCATAATAAGTCATTAACGTATTATGAACATGCTTATGATATTTATAAAGACGATGCTTATTTCCTAGTTGCAGAAGTGAATTTAAGAGATTATTTGACGAAAGTAGAACAAGAATTACAAACGGTTCAAAATAAGCGCGATAAATTAGCTTTGAAACCAGATAATGAAAAAAAGGTTCTTAATTTAGATAATCAGCTTAAATCGTTGGTTAAAAGGGTGGCGACGGCGAGAAAGATGCTGGATGATAGTGTCACGGATGTCGCCGTAATATCAGCTGCCATGTTTATCATTACTCCGCAAGAAGTTAGTTATCTTTTCGGCGGATCATATCAAGAGTATGCCGATTTTTATGGTCCTCAATTAATTCAAGATTACATGATTCGTGAAGGAGTCCGGCGTCAAATTCCACTATATAATTTCTTAGGTATCGCTGGTAAATTTGATGGCTCTGATGGTGTATTTGAATTTAAAACGCGGTTTGGTGGTTATGCGCAGTTGATGCTAGGTAGCTTTGAGGCACCGGTTCGTCCAATGCGTTATCGAGTTTATCGGTTCTTGAAAAAATTAATCGGACGTGATTAAGATTAAATTAGTTACTAACAAAAATATGGGTTAGGTTGTTTGGCTGAAAATTTCACATGCAGTTTTAAATTACTCGATAAAAAGCCAGAAGCATTTCTGGCTTTTTATCTAGCGTTCTCAGGTGATAATCAAAAATTAATTTGTGGTGTTAAGTCATAAAAGGTTTTTTATTTAGTAAAACCACCAAATTATGGAGGATTTCAAATGACGATAACTATGCACCTTATTGAGGAATATCAAAAGCAACTTGGTTATTATCCCCAAGAAGAATGTTGGATTATATTTTTAAATTCCCAAATGCATGTATTGGGACGGCAATTAATTGCGCGGGGCGATTTAACACATGTGACCGTCCACCCGCGTGATGTTTTTCGGGGTGCAGTAGCTATTAACGCCTATTGCTTCATCGTTTTGCATAATCACCCCAGCGGAAATAAAGCTCCTTCAGCGGCGGATTTGCGAGTAGCACGTCAATTGATGGTTTGCGGTGAAATTATGCAAATTCATCTTTGCGATTTTTGGATATTAACTGCTCATGATTATTATAGTTTTCACGAACAGGAAATATTGAAAAAACAATAGGTCATAAAAAGATACAAAATTCGAGAATGACTGCGCTTTCAGGCATTGCATTTACACGAACTATTGTGCTAAAATTTAGAATATTATTGAATATAGAAATAAATATAAGAAAAGTGGGTGAGTGCTGTGTTTTCATTTGGAACTCGAAATGTAGGAATTGATTTAGGGACTGCGAATACACTTGTCTACATCGAGGGTAAAGGTATTGTGCTACGCGAGCCCACGGTGGTAGCCAGAAATAAAGAAACAAACCAGGTTGTAGCTGTAGGCGCAGCTGCTAAAGATATGTTAGGACGAACTCCTGGTTCAATTACAGCAATTCGCCCAATGCGTGATGGGGTGATTGCGGATTACGATACAACAGTTGAAATGTTAAAGCATTACTTAGGCACTGCTTTGGCTGGACATGGAGGAAAGCCTTATGTGACAATCGGTGTGCCTTCTGGTGTAACTGCCGTAGAAAAGCGTGCAGTTATTGATGCGGCCCGGGTGGCTGGAGCTAAGGATGCTTATGTCATTGAAGAACCTTATGCTGCTGCGGTTGGAGCTGGTTTACCAGTAATGGAACCAACGGGATCAATGGTTGTCGATATGGGTGGTGGAACTACTGATGTTGCAACGATTTCATTAGGCGGAATTGTATCATCACGATCAATTCGGATGGCTGGCGATCGGTTAGATGAAGCAGTTTCAACTTATATCCGTCAAAAGTACTCTGTATTAATCGGTGAGCAAACTGCGGAACGCTTGAAGATTGAAATTGGTTCTGCTGACATTGAAGCAGCAAATGAGATGCCTTCAAGTAATATTCGTGGTCGTGATTTGGTAACTGGATTGCCAAAGACACTTGAAGTGACTGCTATTGATGTGGCCACGGCGATGCGTGATGTCATCGCAGATATTGTAACTGCGATTAAAGAAACCTTGGAGGAGACTTCTCCAGAAATTGCGGCTGATATAATTGATCATGGAATTGTTTTGACCGGTGGTGGTGCTCTGTTGAAGCATATCGATACGACTATTTCAGAGCAAACCAAAGTGCCAGTCTTTGTGGCTTCAGACCCACTTGAAGCCGTTGCCGTTGGAACTGGTGAAGCCTTGAAATCAATTGAAGTATTGAAAAATAACTATTAGAAATAAGCTGAAATTTGGTTGGACGTAAAGGCTAGTAAGGGCATTTAATATGAAAAAAGTATTTACTGCACGTCGATTGGTCGTTGGGGTGCTGATTGCAATGATTACCGTTGGGGTCCTGACATTAAGTTCATATTCATTGCGTTCAGATAAAAGTCCTTCGTTACCTAACCGAATTGTCAATGACATTACGGGATGGATTTCAAACGTGGCCGCTATACCATTAGGTGGTGTTAGTCACGGTTTTGATAGCGTCGGTAACTTAATGAGCACGTACCAAGAAAATCAACAAATGAATTCTAAAGTGGATGAATTGGCGCAAGCGAAAGTACAATTACAAGTAACTAAAGCTGAAAATAAAGCTTTAAAGGAACAATTAAAATTGGATGATACGCTAACCGACTATTCCGTTGTGAATGCATCGGTGATTTCACGTTCACCAGTTAATTGGCAATCACAGTTGATTATTAATCAAGGTTCAAACGCTGGAATTAAGAAAAATATGCCAGTGATGGGGTCAGGTGGTTTGATTGGCCGTATTTCAAGAGTTGATACTACCAGTTCTAAAGTTGAATTGTTGTCTGATAATAATCAAACGGCTGATCGATTTGCCATTCGGATTGTTGCCGGCGACAATAAAGTTGTTGATGGTTTAATTACTGGCTTTGATCAAGGTAAAAATAAAATTTTAATGGAATATGTTACTTCGGACGCAGATATTAAACCAGGTGATAAAGTTGCTACCTCAGGATTGGGTGGAGTAACTCCGGCTGGTCTTTATGTTGGTGAAGTTAGCTCCGTTGAAGCTAATGATTATGGTTTGTCAAAGAAGATTTATATTAAACCTTCAACTGATTTTAACAACATTCCCATGGTATCAGTTGCGATTCCTAAATAATTGAAAATTTAAAATGAGTTAATTTAGAATAACTTGTTTTCTACAAAGGGTCGATTTTTATCGACTTTTTATTTGCATAAATGAAGGACTAGGAGATAAAAATGATAACGCAAGCAGTCATTATGTTGGTGGTCGGAATTTTTGCCGGCTTGTTGGGCTCAATTTTAGGCTTAGGTGGTGGAATTATTATTACTCCCGTTTTAACGTTAATGGGGATTGATATTAAATACGCGATTGCTGCTTCGATTGTTGCAGTCATTGCGACTTCTTCGGGTTCGGCAATAGCCTTTTTGAAAGATGATGTTTTGAATTTGCGGGTTGCAATGTTTTTGGAAATCTTTACGACTGTGGGAGCGTTGATTGGAGCCATGCTAACTGGTAAGGTCGACGGGACGGTTTTATATTTCTTATTTGGGGCCTTATTGGTATTTCAAGCTTGGAATATGTGGCGTAAATTATTCCGCCCAGCTGTAGATGTAGCAGCAGTGAAATCTGATCCAATTGCCAAAAAGCTTCAGCTAGATAATTCTTACTATGACAAAAATCTAGGCAAACAAGTGACATATCATTTACAAAACGTACCTGGTGGTGCAGCGGTTATGTTTGGAGCGGGCATTGCTTCAGGATTGTTAGGAATTGGTTCGGGAGCGTTTAAAGTGATGGCAATGGATGGAGTTATGAAAATGCCTCTGAAGCCTTCAACATCAACTTCGAACTTGATGATGGGGGTTACTGCTGCTGCTTCAGCCGTCATCTATTTCTTTAGCGGGATGATTCAACCGGTTATTGCAGTCCCGATTGCGATTGGAATTATCGGCGGATCATCAATTGGTGCGCGTTTGATGCAATATTTACCAGCGAAAAGAATTCGACAAATCTTTATTCCGGTAGTTTTGCTGATGGCATTGCAGTTGATTTTGAAAGGGCTAGGTTTAGATTAATGAAGGATGAAATCGAACGCTTAGATATTTTAATTGGAAAAATTTTGCGCATTGGAGTTGCTATTTCTTTGATATTAATGGTAGTTGGTGCAATTTTGTTAGTGTTTAAAAATCGAAATGTGGTTCTGCCGTACTTTAATTATCTGAGTTTGCGAAGCCTGCTTCAAGGAATGATGCAGTTACAACCTAATGCTTGGTTGATGGGAGGGATGTTGACTTTGATTTTAACTCCCGTTTTACGAGTGATTAGTTCTATCTTTGTCTTTGCGCAAGTTAAAGATTGGCGTTATGTCTTAATCACGAGTATTGTATTGGTGATCTTGTTGATTGCTATTTTATTTGGGGTAAAAGCAGCTTAATTAAATTTCAATTTTACAATATGCAAGGGTCGGTCGTAAAGCCATGGATATTGTATTGATAAATATGGATAAAACGAATTAGTACCTTGACAGCCAGTCAATATATTATTATAATTAAATTCTAATAAATAAAGAATAGAGGTCGCAGTGGACAAGATTAGCTAGTGGAGTCGATAGATGAGGAAGCCAGTGAAAGGGAACATTGCCGAAACAAGAGGGTAGATATATCTTTTTGTTGGTCCAGACGCTAAGAACGGTTGGATTGTCGTAATGGAAAACATTGCGGAGCGCTATCGATAAAATGATTTTGACATTTTTAGTCCGCGGTCTGTGTGTTTTCAGGCCGCGTTTTTTTGTTTATTGAGTTGATGAAACAATGTGATGGTCCGTAAGGGAGGAAATCAAATGGGACAAAATGCTGATCATGGCGGGGGAAAGTTAAAGAGAACGATGAAAACGCGGCATTTAGCCATGATTTCGTTAGGTGGAACGTTGGGAACTGGATTATTTGTGACGTCTGGTGCGACAATCTCACAGGCAGGACCAATGGGGGCTTTAGTGGCTTATGCTGTAATGGGGATGATGGTTTTTTTCTTAATGACCTCTTTAGGCGAAATGGCCACTAATAATCCGGTATCGGGCTCGTTTTCTGTCTACACTAATGATTATGTTGAACCCGCCTTTGGCTTTGCGATGGGTTGGAATTATTGGTTTAACTGGGCAATTACGGTGGCCGTCGAAGCCTCAACGGTTGGGGTGGTCATGAGTTTTTGGTATCCCAACATCCCAACGTGGATTTGGTCGGCATTAGTGTTGACCTTAATTACCGCGATTAATTTAACGTCGGCTAGGACGTATGGAGAAACCGAATTTTGGATGTCTATGGTGAAAGTGATAGCTGTGTTGGCCTTCTTAGCAATTGGGGTTTTGATGATTTTTGGCACTTTTACGTATCAACCAGATGTGGCACGTAATTTGAGCGCGGGAGGGCAGCGTGGCTTTGTCGGTGGCATTAATGGAATTTTAGCTGTCTTCATGGTTGCGGGCTTTTCTTTTCAAGGGACAGAATTAATTGGGATTACAGCAGGTGAGTCTGAAAATCCAAGTGAATCAATCCCTAAAGCTATTCGGCAAGTTTTTTGGCGGATTCTCCTCTTTTATATCTGCTCAATCTTTATTATTGGGGCAATTATCTATTATAAAGATCCAAACCTATTAAATGCATCAGAAAATAATGTTACCGTATCACCATTTACTTTGGTCTTTAAGCGCGCAGGGTTTGCAGCTGCGGCTTCCTTGATGAATGCTGTGATTTTGACCGCAGTCATTTCTTCTGCAAATTCAGGAGTCTATGCCTCTTCACGGATGCTATGGTCGATGGGTGAATCCGGTTTAGCACCTAAAATTTTTGGGAAAGTTAATAATCGAACGGGGGTTCCGGTTCCAGCGGTACTAGCCACTGTTTTTGTGGGATTACTAACATTTTTGACAGCCATTTTAGGCCCACATGTTTATTATTATTTGGTGGCAGCTTCCGGCTTGTCGGGCTTCATTGCTTGGATGGGCATTGCCTTGTCTCACTATCGTTTCCGTCGCGCACTGGTTAAGCAAGGTTATTCAACACAAGATTTGAAATATCATGCTAAGTGGTTTCCAATTGGTCCGCTGTTAGCTTTGGTTTTGAGCATTGTAGTGGTGTTGGGGCAAGATTTAGCGGCTTTCCGAGGATCAATTTCGCAATGGAATTGGGAAGGGATTATTACCACTTATATGGCAATCCCGTTATTCCTAATCTTGTATTTTGGCTATAAATGGCGACACCATTCACATTTGCGGTCGTTAGAAGAAATTGATTTAGGCGCATTGACGAAAAAATAGTAAATTAAAATTTTCAGCTGCCTCGGCGGCTTTTTTGTTATCAAATGAATTAAGATGATTGCGACGGCCTAAAAGAATATGGTATTCTTAGACATAATTAATAATAAAGGTGGTTGTTTGAATGAGTTGGCATACGATTGCGGTTGAAAGTCGAACCGAAGCGGTAGAAGCGGTCGGTAATATTTTAATGGAAGCCGGGGCGGAAGGTATTCAGATTGAAGATGCCGCCGATGTCGAAAATTTTCAACCTAATGATGCGACGGTGATGATTGATTGGTCAACGGTGGACCACCGAACATCCGGAGCGAGAATTATCGGTTATTTTGAACAAAGTGTCCCTGTCCATGAATTGGCGTTGGATATTCAAAATCGGGTGCAAAATTTAACGACATTTGGTTTAGATTCGCGTCCGGGCACGGTGACGGTGCAATTGGTTAGAGATGAAGACTGGGCGACTGAATGGCAAAAATATTATCATCCAGTGCGGGTCACACGTCAATTGACAGTTGTCCCTAAATGGGAACATTATCAACCAGAAAATCCTTTAGAACAGCAGATTGTTCTAGACCCTGGACTGGCATTTGGAACTGGGACGCACCCCACAACGCAATTAATGTTGCAAGCATTAGAAATTGTTGTGCGAGGCAATGAAAGGTTACTAGACGTGGGGACGGGTTCAGGCGTTTTGAGCATTGCCGCTAAATTAATGGGCGTTAAGGCTGTAGTAGCCACTGACATTGACGAAGTCGCCGTTAAGTCTGCCCAAATGAATTTAGATTTGAATCCTGTCGCACAGGATGTACAAGTTTTTGCGAGCGATTTATTGCAGGATGTTCCCGCCCAGCAATTTGATATTGTAGTCGCCAATATGTTGACGGAAGTGTTGTTACCGCTTATCCCCGATGTTGAACATTACTTAAGCCCTACAGGTTATTTCTTGTTATCAGGAATTTACTATGACAAAATTGACGCGATTGTAGACGCTTTGCAACAAGCTAAGTATCAGGTTGAAGAAACTTTGCATCGTGGAGATTGGTATGGACTTGTTTGCCGATTAAAACCAGAAGCGGAGCGTTAATATGCAACGTTATTTTTTAAATCAAACGGCCCAAAATGAGCCGTTTCCACTAGACGAAAAAAATCGACACCATTTAATGACGGTATTAAGAGGGCAGGTGGGCACCAAATTAGAGTTGGTTGATAATCAACAAAATTTATACTTAGCTGAAGTTGTTGAAGTGGCAGCGACAGATACGATGGTTAAAATTAAAAAGCCTTTAACTTCGGAAGTTGCTCAATTAGAGCTGCCGGTAGCGGTGACTTTAATTTTAGGCTTAGCTAAGGGTGACAAACCTGAATTAGTGGTCCAAAAAGCGACAGAATTAGGCGTTCAAAGGATAATCTTTACAGAAACGCAATGGTCAGTCGTCCATTGGGGGAGTAAAGCAGAGCGTAAATTAGTAAGGTTGCAGAAAATTGCCGAGGGAGCGGCTGAACAAAGTCATCGATTAAGCGTACCAACGGTAGAATACTATGCTAGTTTAAAACAAGTGCCAGTTGATGAACAATCTGTGCGGATGGTTGCTTGGGAAGAGTCAGCAAAACAAGGCGAAAAGCGGCAATTTGTAAAAATGATAGAAGCAGCGATGCATTCAGGTCGTCTAACGGCGGTGATTGGGCCTGAAGGCGGGTTGTCGGGTGAAGAGTTAGCATGGTTGCAAGAAAATGACTTTACGGCCGCGGGCTTAGGCCCACGTATTTTACGAGCTGAAACGGCCCCGTTATATTTATTGAGTGCGGTGAGTTATGCGACAGAGTTATTAATGAATTAAAAAGGAGATCATGATGCGTGAATTAAGAAAAGTCCTTAATTGGAAATTTTGGGGCATGATGTTAATCTTTGGCCTTTTAATCCCTTGGGTGTTTAAGCAAGGTGGATCATCGGCTCAACCATATAGTGTGATTATTTCCCTTTTTGCGTTAAACAGTATTTTTAGCGTCTATGCTGGAAGCTTTTTACGAAAAAATGGGTCATTTTGGTATCTATTAATTATTTGGCCCTTAATTTTTCTAATTTCGATTTTGTTAGGTTATGTCCCAGCCATTTATGGTTATGCTTTTGCAGTTTTATATTTTGTTTTGAGCATTTTTGCATATACAGCTGGACAAGAAGATGACGTCGATATCGAAAAACAAATTCCGATTGATGGAGGAATCAAAGGCGTTTAAACTGATTTTTAGTTAGTAAGATTTAAAAGTCAGATGGTAACAAAAGACACTTTTATACTAAATTGATTAATTTTTAAAGAAAAATGTAATTCTTAAACTTTTTTTAACTTTTGCGGAATAAAAAATTAAGCGCGTCATTACGCGCTTTTTTTGTGCCCAAAAATGGGGATGTGGGACAAAATGGTGGGGGTTAGTGGTATTAAGTGGGATAAAGTGGTAAATTATACATAGTAAATTGTTCATATACCATGCTGATCAGGTTGACGAAAGGGGGAATCTTTTATGTTCATGGGATCTTATCAACATACATTAGATACTAAGAACCGCTTAATTATTCCTGCTAAATTTCGAAACCAATTAGGTGACAGTTTTGTCATAACAAAAGGGCATGAAAATTCGTTACATGCCTATACGGAAGCAGGTTGGGAACAATTTGAAGCTAAGCTAAACGAGTTGCCCTCAAATAATCCCAAAGTGCGTCAATATAAACGGGCGATTTTGGCTGGGGCTACGGTAGCTGAGTTTGATAAGCAAGGACGGGTTGTCGTGCCAGTAGCGCTCAAAGAACATGCTGGTTTGGATAAAGACGTCGTGATTATTGGATACGGTGAGCAAGAATTTGAAATTTGGGATGCGGCTAAGTTTGCGGCATACAATACTGAAGTAACAGAAAACTTTGATGATATTTCAGCTGATTTAGCTGACTTAGGCTTTGAAGTTTAAAGGTGGAGAAATAATGACAGAATTTAAACATGTCACCGTATTATTACAAGAAGCAATTGATAATTTAGCAGTACAGCCGGATGGCACTTATGTTGATGCAACGTTAGGTGGCGGTGGTCATTCGAAACTATTGGCTAGTCGTTTAGAGCACGGTAAATTATGGTCTTTTGACCAAGATCAAACCGCCATTACTTATAATCAAGAACATCTAAAAGAAGAAATTGCGGAGGATAAAATTGAATTAATTCCAGATAATTTTAGACATTTAACGCTGGCTTTAGCCGCACGGAACGTGTCCGGTATTGACGGGATTGTTTATGATTTGGGGGTTTCTTCTCCACAATTCGATGATGGCCAACGCGGTTTTTCTTATAATTATGATGCAATTTTGGATATGCGAATGGATCAAAGTCAAACTTTAACCGCTAAGATGGTGGTGAATGAATGGTCATTTAATGATTTGGTGCGTATTTTGTCCCGCTATGGGGAAGAAAAGTTTGCTAAGTCAATTGCGCGAGCGATTGAACGGCAGCGGTCAGAAGCACCGATTGAAACTACGTTTGAATTGGTTGATATTATTAAGTCGGCAATTCCGATGAAGGCTCGACGAACGGGTGGTCATCCAGCTAAGAAATCATTCCAGGCTATTCGAATTGCAGTGAATGACGAATTAGGAGCGGTGGAAGAATCGCTGCAACAAGCTTTAGATCTATTGAATGTTCATGGGCGTATCGCGGTCATTACTTTCCATAGTTTAGAAGATCGGTTGGTCAAAACGATGTTTAAAGAGAAGACGAGTTTACCTGATATGCCGGTTGGATTACCAGTGATTCCTGATGAAATGTTGCCTAATTTTAAATTAGTGACGCGTAAGCCAATTTATGCAAGCGATGAAGAATTAGCAGCTAATCATCGGGCGCATTCCGCTAAATTAAGAGTAATTGAACGGATAAAATGAAAGCTTGAATAAAAACAGAAAGGAACTAGATGAATGGTACAAAATGTACAGCGGCAGGCACGCCCGGTTCAAAGTAATCCGACACAACCTAAAGAGCGACCTTTACCGCGACAAATTGTTCATTTGTCACCAGTTTCTTGGCGCCGTGAAGTAGGGCACATAATTGTGGCAATTGTTGTGATGATGGCTTTTGGAGTAGGTAGTGTCTGGCTATCTAATCGAGCAACGATGTATAACGAAATTTCACAACAAAAAGCGACAGAATTAGATCATCTGCGCAATAAAAATAACGATGTTAAAGAACAGGTTAGTAATTTAACTAGTCAAGGTCGTTTGAATAAAATTGCGGAAAAATCGGGGATGACGCTAAATAATCAAAACATTAAGAATGTCAAATAAATTAAGGGAAACCAAACGGATGTTAAATAAGAGGAACTTAAAACGGTCTCATAGCGCAATTATTATTATTTTGTGTGTTTTGACGGTTATTGTTCTGTATATTAGCTACCGTTTTTTTAGTATTTCGGTAACTAAAACGGTGGATCAAGTCAATCTTGAAAAGCGGGCACAGAATCTATATAAAAACCAAGGCCAGGCTTCCGTAAAACGAGGCCAAATTTATGACTCAGTAGGAAATATTTTAGCGGAGAACGCGTCAGTTTATACTGTGATTGCAGTTTTGCAAAAAGATCAGCCTTCATATGTTAAAACTGATCAAGTCTCAGAGGTGAGCGAAAAATTAGCACAAGCTTTGGGTGGCGAAGCGAAAAATTACCAAAAAGTAATTCGTAATGGACAAAAGCAGAATTATTTTCAAGTGCAATTTGGGGCTAAAGGAGCTAATATTAGCCAAGATAAATATAAAAAGATGAAGGCAGCTAAGATTCCCGGGATTATTTATGAAGCCCATCCGGCCCGACTTTATCCAAATGGCCAATTTGCTTCAGATTTGATTGGAGCCGTCAGTGCGAAGGGATCTGATAACATCAAAGGGATTTCTGGAATTGAAGGTTCTTGGGATAAGCAATTGCAAGAGCGCGCCGGTCTTAGTGCGTTAAGTATTCGTAATAATTCAACGAATACTAACGAAAAAGCGGTGGAAGCCAAGAACGGTAATGATATTTATACCACGTTAAATATTAAGCTTCAGTCAACTTTGGAAGATAAGATGAATGTGTTGCAAAGTGATTTAAACCCAAAGCAATCTTTTGCGGCCATTGTGGACACAACGAATGGTAATATTGTAGCGGAGACTCAACGGCCCACATATAATGCAACAACTAATGAAGGCTTTGGGGATTTTTGGTCGAATATTTTAACACAGGAACCGTATGAACCAGGATCTGTTATGAAGGGAATCACCCTAGCGTCGGCGATTGACACGAATAACTGGGATGGTAATGCTACTTATAATTCTGGGCAGATTCAAATCGGTGATAAATTGGTTAAGGATTGGAATAATGGAAAAGGCTGGGGGCGGATTCCGTTTTCAGATGGAATCGCTGAATCTTCCAACGTGGCTATGGTTTTGACGGAACAAAAGATGGGGTCTAAAACTTGGGGTAAGTATATCGACCGGTTTAAATTCTTACGACCTACTGATGTCGGATTCAAGTCAGAAGCTGCGGGATCGATGAATTTCCGCTATCCGATTGAACAAGCCAGTACGGCTTTTGGACAAGGAATTCAGGTGACACCCATTCAAATGCTGCAAGCCTATTCGGCGATTGCTGGAAATGGTGATGAATTGAAGCCCCATGTGATTTCTAAAATCGTGGACCCGAATACGAAAAAAGTCATCTATAATGCTAAACGCGAAAAAGTTGGTAAGCCCATTAAAGCTTCAACAGCGGCTGCCACGCGACAAGAATTAGAGAACGTGATTTATAATCCTAAGGGAATTGGATCAATGTATGCAATTCCAGATGTGCGGACGACTGGAAAGTCCGGAACAGCCCAAATCGCAACTTCGAGTGGATATTCACAACCCGGTGATAATCGGAACGAAATTCATTCGTGGATGGGTATGGCGCCTTCCGACAAACCTCGGTATATGATGTACATTTTGGTGAAAGAGCCGCAGACGCATACTGATAATTTAGCTAAAGATATGTCAGATGTCTTCATTTCAACAATGCAACAAGCTTTGCAATTAAATAGTGATGACGAAAAAGTGGTAGTCAGTGATCGACAACAAATTAAAATGCCGACCGTGACAAATGAGGCTGTGAATAAGGCCAAGGTAGAAATTGAAGCGAACCATCTTAAAGTTGAAACGATTGGTGACGGAAAGCTAGTTAAACGTCAATATCCAGAAGGGGGACAAAGTAATTTGGCGAACGAACGCGTCTTTTTGCAAACTGGTGGCAATATTAAAGTGCCAGATATGCATGGTTGGTCAAAGCGTGATGTCTTAGCTTGGAGTAAAATGGTTGATATTAAAATTCATGCCAGTGGTGAAGGGTATTTGACGGAACAGTCAGTCTTACCGGATACGGCATTGTCTGATGGAATTCATGAAATTACTGTTAAATACGAGATTCCATAATCTGAGTGATAATTGTGTTTAATGAAAAGATTGAGGAGATAAGGGAGAGAAAGAATGTTTGATAAATGGTTGCCTGAGTTAGTTGTGGCATTTGTGGTTTCACTAGTAGTCACGGGCCTCTTACGGAAGTGGTTTTTGAAAATCAAGGTACAGCAATTAGTGATGCGCAGTAATGGCAAGGGCCCAGACCATCAAGCTAAAGCTGGGACGCCCACGATGGGGGGCGCTGGATTTATTGCGGTGGTGACTGTCGCCTTTTTGGTAAAGCAATTCTTCTTTGGTGGTATGAACCCAACGAGCTGGGCTATTCTTGTCGCAATTTTACTATATGCGTTTGTCGGAGGATTTGACGATAGTGTGAAAATTTTTGAACATCGTGATGAAGGTTTTCGGTTTTGGCCTAAATTGATTGTTCAAATCATTGCGGCATTCATTGCTTTTTCATTATTATTCATGGGTGATTTTGAATACACGTTGCATTTTGGCTTCTTTAATTTAGAAAATATCTTTGTCTTTGGTATCTTTACGGTTATTTGGTTAGTTGGTTGGTCAAACGCCGTGAATCTTTCTGATGGATTAGACGGCTTGGCGACCGGGTTGACAATCATCGCTTATAGTGCATATTTAATCATTGCATTGCAACACGGTAATTATGATGTGGCGGCCTTAGATGCCTTAGTGGTCGGAGCCTTGTTTGGCTTTTACTTTTGGAACCAAAATCCCGCTAAAATCTTTATGGGTGACACGGGTTCATTAGCTTTAGGGGCTGGATTAGCTATGAATTCACTCGCCCTTGGGATTGAGTGGTCATTGGTTGTGATTGGATTAGTTTTTGCTTTAGAAGCATTATCAGTTATGATTCAAGTTGGTAGCTATCACTGGCGCGGTAAGCGAGTCTTTTTGATGACCCCGATTCATCATGCTTTTGAAAAAGGTGGTTGGCGCATGGATCCCAAATATCCATGGAATGAGTGGCAAGTCGATGGACTCTTTTGGACGGTTGGGTTGCTAGTAGCATTACTTTATTTATTAATTTGGTTATAAACAGATAAACAATTGATTCAATTGGGAGAGATGATTTGATGACAAAGCGAGTATTAGTTATCGGTTTCGCACGTTCGGGCGCAGCAGCAGCGAAAATGATGTTAGGGCAAGGGGCCCAAGTAACGGTTTCTGATAATAATTTAGATTGGACGAATCCATTGGTGAAGCAGTTGGAAGCAAAAGGTGTGCAGTTTACGACTGAACAGGATGCTGCGTTGCTGAGTCAAGTTGATTTAATTATTAAAAATCCAGGGATACCGCATTCAATTCCAATTTTACAAACAGCTAAAAAATTGAATATCCCCATTGAAGTAGAAGTGGCTGAGGCGCAAAAATATATTCAAGGTAATTGGATTGCGGTTACGGGGTCTAATGGTAAGACGACTACGACGGAAATGATTGCGGCATTATTGCGCGCTGGGTCATCTGACCATACTAAAGTAGTTGTAGCTGGTAATATTGGGGTGCCAGTGAGCGAAGTGGTACCGAACCTAACTGCACATGATACTTTAATTACGGAGTTATCGAGTTTTCAATTATTTGATATGCCTGTTGTCAATCCGCATTTTGCGGTGTTAACCAATATTTTTTCATCGCATTTGAATTGGCATCGCGATCGAGCAGAATATGTTGAAACTAAAATGAAAATTACGCGCCAACAGACGGCTGATGATTATTTTATTGTTAACTGGGATAATGATGAATGGGTGGAGCTAGCGCAAACGACGCAAGCTCGAGTGGTACCTTATTCACGGTTAAATCGGATTCAGACGGGGGCTTACATGCAAGATGGATGGCTATATTTCCGACAAGAAGCAATTATGCCGGCTTCAGAGCTTGCGGTTCCGGGTGAGCATAATATAGAAAATGCTTTAGCAGCGATTGCCGTGGCCCGGTTAAATGAGGTACCAGCGCCATTGATTGCTCAAAAACTTAGCCACTTCACAGGTGTTGAACATCGGCTTCAGTATGTGACTCAATTAGCTGGGCGCAAAATTTATAATGACTCTAAAGCGACTGATATTGAAGCAACACAAAAGGCTTTGTCTGGCTTTGGGCAAAATGTGGTCTTATTAGCAGGAGGCCTAGATCGTGGTGATGATTTATCTCGATTAGCACCTGACTTTAAAGCGCACGTGAAGGCTTTAATTACTTTTGGTCAAACGGGGCCTAAATTAGCTAAGGTGGCCCAAGCGTTAGGTATTCCCGGGCAAGTTACTCAAGATGTAGCAACGGCTGTTCCAGTTGCTTTAGCGTTAAGTCAGCCGGACGATGTGATTTTGCTATCACCAGCGGCTGCTTCGTGGGACCAGTATCATACGTTTGAAGAGCGTGGTGATCGCTTTATGGCAGCGATTCAGGCACAAAAAGGAGAGTAAACATGAAAGTGGTTTTTTCAGGTGGAGGGACAGGTGGTCACATTTACCCCGCCTTGGCGACAATTGAGACTTGGCAACAGCAAGATTCTACATTAGAAGTTTTGTATATTGGTGGCGAGCGCGGTTTAGAAAAAGAAATCGTTTCTGGGGCTGGAGTTGCGTTTAAGGCAGTGAAAATTCAAGGATTTGTCCGCAAACTGTCATTGGAAAATTTCAAAACTGTATATTTATTTTTAGAAGCGGTGCAAAAAGCTAAGCGGATGTTGCGCGATTTTCAACCGGATGTCGTTGTGGGGACCGGGGGTTATGTTTCTGGGCCGGTACTTTATGCGGCCCAATTACTTAAAATTCCCACGGTTATTCATGAACAAAATTCGGTAGTTGGAATTACTAATAAGTTTTTAAGCCGACACGTAACTAAGGTGGGTGTGGCGTTCCCGGCAGCATTATCAGCCTTTAAAAATGCTACCGTCGTTGGAAATCCGCGTGCGCAACAAGTGGCTTCCGCTAATGGACAAAATGATTTTACTTTGGAAGCATTCGAATTGGTAAATGATAAACCAACTGCTTTGATTTTTGGAGGATCGCAAGGCGCCCCTAAACTTAATCAAGCGGTCGTAGAGGCGTTACCGCGTTTAAATCAGGCACAATATCAAGTGATTTTTGCGACTGGTAAAAATCGGTATGCTGCGTTACAAGATGAATTAACTCAGCAAAAAATTACTGTTGGACATCAGGTTAAAATTGTGCCATATATTTCCAACATGCAAGAATTGATGCCATTGGTTGACGTGGTTGTTGGACGCGCCGGAGCGACTAGCTTGGCGGAACAAACCGCTTTGGGAAAGCCAATGATTTTAATTCCTAGTCCATATGTGACAAATGATCACCAAACTAAAAATGCGCAAAGTATGGCGGATGCTGGGGCAGCAACCCTTTTGCGGGAAGCGGAGCTAGATGGCAATCATTTGGCTGATGCTTTAGATGAAATTATGTTAAATCCCACTAAGCGTCAGGCAATGGCTCAAAGTTCACAAGCTTTGGGAATTCCAGATGCCGCTAATCAATTTATTACTTTAATTCAAACCACCTTAGCAGCGAAGTAGCGGTTAAATTTTTATTGAAAGGAGTTTAAGATGCCTCAATTATCAAAATTCGCCAGTATCCAAAAATGGGTGAAACAGTATTTAGGACGACATTTGAACTCTTTTCAAACCATTACGCCCGATGCTGATGCAATTGTTGATACGCCGGCGCAAAAGCGTAAGCGTCGTAAACAATTAACCAACGTTGAACGTAATAGTGTACATATGTTAGTCATATTTGTTTTATTGAGTGGCTTTTTAGCTTTGCTGATTTCACCGGTCGCTACGGTAAAAAAGGTGACAGTCGTTGGGAATCGTGATTTAACGAAAAAAGATGTATTAAGAGCCGCCAATGTTAAAAATGAGCATATGTTTGCTTGGCAATTATTTAGTGAACAGCAATATTTTATACAGGAAGCGCAAAAAGATCCGGCGATTCAAGCCATGCATATTAAGTTTTTAACCCCAACAATTGCTCAAATCAAAATTGAAGAAAATGTCAAGGTGGGAATTATCCAGCAAAAGCAACAAGAGAAGTATCTATTAGCCGATGGACAGACGATGCCGGTTGAAAAGGATGCCAATACGATTCGCAACTTACCAACTTATAATGGCTTTAAACATCAGAATGATTTATTGTTGGTTGCCAAACAGTTTGGACATTTATCACAAGCATTGCGTAGTAGTGTTTCAGAGGTAATTTGGTCACCAGTTGCTGAAAATAATCAGCGAGTGATTCTCATTATGAATGATGGAAATAAAGTGTTAGTTAATGCTAATCAGATTGATAAAAAACTAAAGTATTATCCGGGGATGGTTGTACAAACGCATCAAAATGGGACATTTGATTTCCAAGTTGGTTCATTTTTTAAGCCATATTAATGAATTTAGTTGAAATGCGCTTTTGGGTAACAAATGTGACAAGATGCCAAAAAAGTAAGAATATCAACTCGTTTATGTAATTTAAATGGTAATTTGCCTTGCTTTTATGGTATTATTTTAAGTATAAAATTAATCTTATTTATTATAGGATGATTGAACATTAAGGAGGAGCTGAAATGGCTAATCACGGTATGGTTGTTGGATTAGATATCGGAACTAATACTGTTAAAATCTTAGTTGCCGATGTTCGAAACCAGCAAGTCAATGTGATTGCTGTGGGACGTTCTGTTTCGCATGGTGTCAAGCGGGGAATAGTAGTTGATATTGATGCAGTGGCTCAGGATATTCGCACGGCATTGACCCAAGTCGAAGAACAGACGAATCAAAAATTTCATGAAGTGATTGCTAGCATTCCGGCTACTGCGATTAAAATGCGACACTTGCACGGAAGTGTTGCGGTAAAAGATTCGCAACATATTTCATATCATGATGTTAATACAGTAGTCCGTGCTGCAACGAAGATACCTCTGGAACATGATCAAGCAATTTTGGATATTACCGATTCTGAATTTAGTGTTGATGATTTACAAGGTGTTTTAGATCCTAATGATATGGTTGGAAATCACCTTGGCTTTGATGCTACTGCCTATATAGGTCCGCGTTTGTTAATTTCGAATTTACAAGCGGCGATTGAACGAGCAGGCTTACACTTGCATGATATGGTTTTGGCACCTTTGGCTATGAGCCAAACGATTGTGTCAGATGGCGAGCAAGAGTTTGGAGCGATTTTGTTAGATTTAGGTGCCGGACAAACAACTGCGACAATCGTACATCAACATCAAATACGGCAAATCACAACCTATTCAGCGGGTGGGACCAATATTTCAAAAGATATTAGTACCGTCTTAGGCATTAGTGAAAAAGATGCTGAAACGTTGAAGTTGGATTCAGGGGTGGTGGCTCCGCAATTTGCCAATGCGAAAAATATGTTGACGATTCAGCCTGTTGGGAAGGACGATCAACGGATTTCAGAAGAAGAATTAAGCGAAATCATTGGTGCTCGCGTACAACAAATTGTGAATAAAATTGGTGAGCGTTTAGATGCCGCTGGAGCGTTTAGCTTACCGGGAGGCATGATTGTGACCGGTGGTGGGGCATCATTGCGCAATATGCAAGATGTCTTACAGATGGCTTATGGAATTAATGTTAAACTATTTATGCCCCGTGAAATTGGATTACAAAATCCAGCATATGTTGGAGCTTGGTCATTAGTTCACTATGCCGCGAAACAAAGTAATGTGGCCTTATTAATTAAGCAATCGCTATATGGGTTGCCTTTGACGATTAATCAGCAACCAATCGATCAGCAATTCATTGAGGGTTCACAAAACAATGCTAGGCAAGTTAAACCACAAACAACGCAATCAGTTCCTGACAGAGATTATGACTATGATCAACCAGTTGAAACTGGTCCGCGGTCTCAGCAGAGTTGGTGGCAACGTATTCGCAACTGGTTTAGCGATGAACTATTTAACTAAATTAATGAAAGTATAGAAGAGGTTTAACCCCATGGAAATGCAAATGGAAAATCAACCAATTGGTGCAGCAATTAAGGTGATTGGTGTTGGTGGTGGTGGTGGTAACGCGATCGCCCAGATGGTCGAAAGTGGCGTCACAGGTGTTCAATTTATTGTTGCCAATACTGACGCACAAGCTTTGGCTAGTTCACCGGCCGAAGTGAAAATTCAAATCGGAGCCAAGGCCACGAAGGGACTTGGTGCCGGGGCTTTGCCGGAAGTTGGGGCTGAAGCAGCCACCGAGTCAGAAGCTGAAATTTCAGAAGCTCTTGAAGGTGCTGATATGGTCTTTGTGACAGCCGGAATGGGTGGTGGAACTGGAACGGGTGCCGCGCCGATTATTGCACGAATCGCCAAAGAAGCTGGTGCCTTAACGGTGGGAGTGGTAACACGTCCATTTAGTTTTGAAGGACCTAAGCGTGGAACGGCAGCTGCTGAAGGGTTAGCCAATCTAAAAAAGAACGTTGATTCTTTGATTGTTGTATCAAATAATAATTTATTACAAGTTCTTGATCGGAATACAACGATGGTTGATGCCTTTAAGATGGCGGATTCGGTTCTGGTTAATGGTGTGAGTGGAATTTCACAGCTAATTACTAATCCTGGTTTGATTAACGTCGACTTTGCGGACGTTAAAACGGTCATGGCTAATAAGGGAACTGCGGTAATGGGAATTGCTTCAGCGAGTGGCGAGGGAGCTGCTACTGAAGCAACAAAGGCGGCTATTAAATCACCTTTGTTAGAATCAAAGATTGATGGCGCAACAGATGTCTTGCTTTCAGTAAAGGGAAGTTATAGTATGCCATTGTTTGCCGCACAAGAAGCTGCTGATGCAATTAAGGAAGCTGCTGGTGATGATGTAAACGTCATCTTTGGAACCACCTTGGATGAGTCTTTGGGTGAAGATATTGTGGTTACCGTTGTGGCAACTGGAATTGATCGTCAAGCGACTGCTAAGTCTGAATTGAATTTGAAAGCTAATGGGGCTAAGGGTGAAACGACCGCCCGTGTTCAATCACAAGTTAAAACGAATGATCCATTCGCTGGCTGGAATGCTTTTGATCAGACTCAAAGTACACCAGAAGAACGGGATAGTCGGAACGGACAAGCCACTGAATCAGTTTCAGATGAAACAGAATCATTTGATAATTTTTCAAATGATAACGTGCAAGTGGATGAGGACGAAGTTGAACGGCCACCATTCTTTTCATGGAAAAACCGTAGCAACAACTAACGGAGAATAGGAAATGGGATTCATGGATACATTTAAAAAATTTTTCAATTCAGATGAAGAAGATTATGAGTATAGTGCATCATCGCAAGGTTACTACAATGGATCAGACGTAGATGATCAACAAGGAACTGAGCGGGAGCCAATCCCTGACTCACGCCCAAAGGCTAATAATCAGCACGCGAATGTGTTGGCTATGGACGGTCGTAATAGTGATGACGTGGCTAAAATTATTGTTTTCGAACCACGGATTTATTCAGACGTTAAAGAAATTGTCAACGAAATTTTAGATGGAAATGCGGCTTTAGTGAACTTCAGCTCAATTGATAATGCGCAATCAATGCGGATTGTAGATTATCTAGCTGGGGCAGCACAGTCCGTTGATGGAAGTGTTCAACGAATTGGTGAATCAATTTTCTTAGCTACTCCACATAATTTTGAAATCTCTGGGACAATTTCACAAAATTTGGGCAACGCGTTTGATTAACCAGAGAGGTAAATAAATGTTGTTGATTTTTGCAATTTTAAGGATGCTCATTGAAGCGTTAGAATTAATAATCGTCATCGTCGCCTTTATGTCATGGATTCCAGGTGCTGCCGAAAACAAATTTGGTCAGACCTTAATTCAGTTGGCTGACATTGTCGTTGAACCGATTCGCAAGCTTTTGCCTAAAACGAACTTTTTAGACTTTTCACCGATTTTTGCTATTTTACTCTTGCAAGCGGCAGCAACTGGTTTAGGAGTTTTGGCACGGGTGATAAGTTAGGGGGACGATTATGGGAAGTGATGCTATTAAACAGCATTTTCGACCGGAAGAGGCCCAATTTGTCGATCAAGCCCAAGGACTAGTGAATCAAGCGGCTAATGAGTATCGGCCGGTTTTATCAAATTTTTTAAATCCGCGTCAGCGTTATATTTTACAAACTTTGGTCAACCGGCAAGCGGATATTAAAGTAACATTTCATGGCGGCTTTGATCAAGCTGAAAGTCAACGGGCTTTAATTTATCCTGATTATTATGCGGTGCAATTTGATGATTTCCAGGTAACATTATTGGAAATTAAGTATGCCGAGCGGTTTGAAACTTTACGGCATAGTAGTATTTTAGGCGCATTAATTCACGCTGGGCTAAAGCGCGAATCATTTGGTGATTTAATCTATGCTGATCAGCATTGGCAACTGGCAATTAGTAAGCCATTGGTTGCATTTTTGGAATTAGAGCTTACACGGATTGGACATGTGAAAATTCAATTTGAAGCGATTCCGCTTGAAAAGCAGTTGCCCAGTAGTTTAGATGGTGAGCTGAAAGATTTACTTATATCGGCATTAAGGTTGGATATTCTGGTTGCAAATGGTTATAATATACCTAGGTCACAAGCAAAGGAACTCATTGAACGAGGACAGGTGCGTGTGAACTGGGTCACTAGGGAACAGCCTGATTTGCAGGTGGGAATTAATGACTTAATATCAGTTCGGCATTACGGTCGATTGATTATCGATACGGTGAACGGACAAACTAAAAAAGATAAATGGCGCTTAAGCTTGAGAATTATCAGAAAATAGGAAGAGGTATGCACATGGCACTGACACCACAAGAAATTCATTCAAAAGATTTTACCAGTCGTGGACGTGGCTTTGATAAAGTCGAAGTCAATGACTTTTTGGATCAAATTGTCATTGATTTTGAAAATTTAATTAATGAAAATCAAACGCTAAAAACCAAGGTGGCTGATGCGGAAGCTAACGCCCAACAAGTTGAAGAAATGAAGCAATCAGTCAATTCTTCAATTTTAATCGCACAAGAAGCAGCGGAACGTTTAAAGAAGCAAACCGAATCAGAAGTTGAAGCTACACGTAATCAAGCAGAAGAACAAGCTCAAAAGATTGTTTTGGATGCGACAACGAAAGCTAACAGTGTTTTGACGGATGCTAACCAAAAGGCTGCACAAACTAAGCAAGAGTCTGATCAAGAGATTCAAAAATTGACTGCTGAAAAAGATGCTTTGACGCAAGAAATGGCTGCATTTAAAGAACATTTGGTTGGCGTTTTGCAAAACCAAATTGATTTGGTTAATGGTAACCCTGATTGGCAAAAAATTGGCCGAAGCGAAATGCCTGCTTCAAATACGACAGCTGAGTCAGAGTTGGCTGATAATGGGGAGCCAGCTTCAATGGCTGCATCTGAAGCAAGCACTGTGAACGACTCTGAAGCTGAAGTGAAATCTGAAAAAGATGATGCATTTGATTTTGAGGCAGCGGTGCAAGCTAAATTAGCAGAATTTTCAAATAAAGATACGTCGGCTGATAATAGCAAGGATGTTGATACCGTAGTGGTTCTTCCTGAAGATGAATCTAACCGAGATCAAATCTTGAATAAAGAATAGGCTTACTTAACAAAATGCGTTTAAAAAACACTTTACAGCGACTCGGAAATGGTGGAAGCCGAGAGGTTAAGTTTAAACGTTTATCACTAAGTAATTAAATTTAATTTTTCTAAGAGGCCATGATGAATGGTAAACTCGGGTGGTACCACGTTACTTAAACGTCCCGCATTGAATTTGAAATTCGATGCGGAATTTTTTTGTTTTAACCTATGTTGATTCGCCCGTTTTGTAGATAAAAAGATTGAAAGGAAATTCAAGCGCATGAAAATTAAAAATACGCTAAACATTGGTAAGACCAAATTTCCCATGCGAGGTAATTTACCGACGACGGAGTTACAAAGAGAAAAAATTTGGGCTGATAATAAGGTCTATGAGGCTCGGCAAAAGTTAAATGCGGGTAAGCCTTCCTTCATTTTGCATGATGGACCTCCATATGCAAATGGAAATATCCATATTGGACATGCTATGAACAAGATTTCAAAAGATATCATTGTTCGTTATAAGTCGATGAGTGGATTTAATGCGCCCTTTATTCCAGGTTGGGATACTCACGGATTGCCCATTGAGCAACAATTAACCAAAATGGGAAAAGATCGTAAAGCGGTCGGATCAGTTATTTGGCGTAAGATGGCGGATGAATTTGCACATAAGCAAGTTAAAAAGCAGATGAACGACTTTAAGCGCTTGGGTATTGCAGCAGATTGGAATCATCCTTATCTGACTTTGATGCCTGAGTTTGAAGCCGCACAAATTCGCGTTTTTGCGACGATGGCGGACAAAGGCTATATTTATCGTGGTAAGAAGCCAGTCTTTTGGTCATGGTCGTCTGAATCAGCTTTAGCAATGTCTGAAATTGAGTATCATGATGTGACCGCTCCAACGGCCTTTTACGCTGAACAGGTTAAAGACGGGAAAGGGTTGTTAGATGATGAGACTTATTTCGTCGTTTGGACTACGACTCCTTGGACAATCCCTGGTTCACGCGGAATTTCGCTTAACGCCAATTTCACCTACGTGCAAGTACAACCATCCGGGTCAACGAAAAAGTATATTTTAGCAAAAGACTTGTTAGCGGATGATGCGGCTTTGTTTGGTTGGGACGAGTATGAAGTTTTAGCTGAATTTAAGGGAACTGATTTAGAGTATATGACGGCTACGCACCCATTTGACTCAGAGATTGAGTTATTAGTGATGCTTGCTGACTTTGTAACCTTGGATGCTGGGACTGGTTTAGTTCACACGGCACCTGGTTTTGGAGAAGATGATTTCTTTGTTGGTCAAAAGTATGGGCTAGAAGTGGCTGTGCCAGTTGATTACCAAGGTAAAATGTTGCCAGAAGCCGGGGCTGATTTTGCTGGTTTGTTCTATGAAGATGCGAATGAAGTTGCTTTAAAGAAGCTACAAGCACAGGGTGTCTTGTTAAAAGAAGAACCAATTACACACTCATATCCATTTGATTGGCGCACGAAAAAACCGGTTATTTATCGAGCAGTGCCACAATGGTTTGCTTCAGTATCTGATTTTCGGCCGGAGTTATTGAATTCATTGGATGATGTCAATTTTTCACCGGCATGGGGTAAAAAGCGCCTTTACAATATGTTAAAGGATCGTGGTGATTGGGTTATTTCTCGGCAACGTGTCTGGGGGGTTCCTCTGCCAATCTTTTACGCTGAAGATGGTACGCCAATCTTAGATGCTAAAATTATTAATCATGTGGCTGATTTAGTCGCTGAGCACGGTTCAACGTATTGGTTTGAACAAGATGCTAAGGACTTGTTGCCAGCAGGTTATACCAATACCCATTCGCCGCATGGTGAGTTTACCAAAGAAAGCGACATTATGGACGTGTGGTTTGATTCTGGAACTTCACACCAAGGTGTTTTGGCGACTCGCGATAATTTGTCATTCCCTGCTGATTTAGTGTTAGAAGGGTCTGATCAATATCGTGGATGGTTTAATTCATCATTGATCACATCTGTAGCGGTTACTGGTCAAGCACCATACCGGAATGTCTTATCACAGGGCTTCACTTTGGATGGTAATGGCGAGAAGATGTCAAAGTCATTAGGTAATACAATTGTACCAAGCGAGATTACCGATAGTATGGGAGCTGAGATTATTCGCTTGTGGGTTTCATCAGTTGATACTTCTCAAGATGTGCGCGTATCCATGGACGGTTTCAAACAAACTTCAGAGGCTTACCGTAAGATTCGTAACACCATGCGGTTCCTTTTGGCTAACACGAATGATTTTAATTCAAAGAAGGATACTTTAGCGTTTGCTGATTTAAGCCCTGTTGACCAATATTTCTATGCTCACTTTAATGCAGTGGTGGCCGAAATTTTGGCGGCTTATGATGCATATGATTTCCAGACGGTTAACAAAGTATTGATGAATTTTATCAATACGGATTTGTCAGCATTCTATTTGGATTTCAATAAAGATGTCTTGTATGTTGAAGCACCGGCGAGCCAAGTTCGACGTTCAGTGCAAACGGTGCTTTATAAGTTGGTCGTTGCTTTGGATAAGTTGATTTTGCCAATCTTGCCGCACACGGCTGAAGAAATTTTTGAATATTTGCCAGCTGAGGTAGGTGATTTTGCCTATTTGACGGAAATGCCAACGGTAGAAGATCTTGGGGATGTGTCTGAATTATTAGCGAACTGGACGGCGTTTATGGACTTGCGTTCAGCGGTCAATAAGGCTTTGGAATCTGCTCGGAACCAAGAATTAATTGGTAAGCCTGCAGAAGCCGCCTTAACTTTGTATCTCACAGATGCACAAGCGCATATGGTTTCGCAATTGCAACAAGATATTCGAGTAGTTTTGATGGTGTCGCAATTAACCTTACACAAGGTTGATGAAGCATCAGGTGAGGCACAAATGTTTGACGAATTCTTAATTCAAGTTGAACATGCTAAGGGGGAGATGTCACCACGCGATCGGATGTACCATACCGATTTGGGATCTGATCCAGACTTCCCAATGTTGTCAGCTCACGAAGCCCAAATTATTCGTGAAAACTATCCAGAAGCATTAACTGAAGGATTAGAATAAGCTTGATTGCCCCCAGATAAATAGTGAGAGTTTTGAAATGATTAGGGGAATAAAATATGGAAAATAAAAACGCTTTTGAAGAAGCCAATGCCGAATTGGTAGACGTTTTTAACAATGCAATGTGGATTGAAGAAGCGGTTTTGGGAGATTCAGCATATAATGATTTAACGTTAAAAGATATGCATATTATTGCTGCCATTGGGGATGAAAAGCAGGTTACCGCATCACGTTTAGCCGAAATTATTCGGGTAACACCGAGTACGATGACCAGTGCAATTGATAAATTAGTCCGTAAGAATTACGTTCAACGTGAACGTGACCAAGATGACCGACGGGTTGTGTTGATTACGCTTACTGAATCAGGACAAAAGGTTTGTGAGATGCATGCGGAGTTTCATCGTAAATTAACCAAAGCCTTGTTAAGTAGTTCCGATGAAACGGCTAATCAAAATATTCAAACTGCGCTTGGGCGGCTACAACAATATTTACGTAATTTAAATCAATAATAATAAAAAATAATCTTTGTAATTAGGAAATTCATTTCTAACTGCAAAGATTATTTTTTATTTGGCTTTAATTCGAAGCACTGGTTATTTAGTAATTGGATAGATAAGTGCGTATTTAGCCAAATTCAGAGGCTAAATGCATTTGATAATGTTGGTTGCCTAAGAAGCTAATTTGCTTACTATAGAGCTGATTAAGTTGATCTAAAGCGGTAATGGTGGGCACGTTTTGTGGATTGGGTAGTTGTTTTAGTAAGGGTGAAACCCATTTGACCTCGTGATTAACTAATAAGTAAGTTGGCTGCTGTTGAGCGTTGAAAGACCGGTAAATCTGTTGGACGGGTTGTTTGGTCTTGACGGTGTTATGATTAGCCAATGTAAAAATTGTTTGATAGACGCGTTTGATGTCAGTTTGGGTACCACGTAATTCATAGTTGTCAATTAAGGGAGCATTAAAAGCAAGACTATAGCGGCGGGCTGTTAAGAGGTACTGAGCATTAAAATTTTTATTTCCAGAACCAATAATACCAATAATGTTGTCGAAATTGGGTAAATCGGTTAGCGTGTCATACAAATCAGTTGTCATAATTTCACGCACGCCTTGATCGATTCCATTTCCGCCATCTAAATAAGTTGGAACGAAAATAATGGTTGGCAAAGTTAACTGAAGTTTCTCGGCGGAAGTAGTGAGCTCAGTGGGGATTAATTCTAAATTATCGGCCTGGCTCTGGCTAAAAGCAACTAAGTTATTTATAAATGATTTGGTATTTCCGGCAACGGATATATATAGTAGTTTAATTTGCATAATAAACCTCGAGAGTAATGAATAATTTGGCAATTAAGTTATAAATTTTAAAAGTCATAAGACTAGTTTATCAGAAAACAAAAATAAATATAACACTCCGTTATTTTAGTTATAAAATATAAAACGGCTATAAATGGCATTTTAAAGCTATTTGAATGGGGAGATGGGTATGATAAATAAATTTAAATATTGCATTCTGTTATTTACGTGAGTATACTAAAGGACATAGAAACAGGCCAAGCAAAAGAAGATAATTTTTAAGAGAAAGAGAGGACATAGTGATGGCAGTAACAGTTTATACGAAAAATAATTGTGTGCAATGTAAGATGACTAAGAAAACTTTGGAGCAATACGGAATTGATTTTGTAGAGAAAAATATTGAAGAGGACGCACAATCAATGACCACTTTGAAGAATCAAGGTTATCAAGCAGTGCCGGTTGTGTTTGCGGACCAAGTTGAACCTATTAAAGGATTCCGACCTGATTTATTAAAGCAATTGAAGGTGGCAATTTAATAGGATTTTGGATATGTTAATTGGCCCCGATTAAGTAAGATGCAGGCTTATATCAGATGCAGTCGGTCAAAAAAGGCAAGTAGGATTCGATGGAATGGTGCAGGGCCTTTTTTTATTGGTTTGATGGACTAGACCGATGATTTTTGATTGAAATTAAGCGCATTTTAACCGAATGGGAACCAAAAATTAGGCGGCAATTAAAATCTAGTATTTGCCGAATGGTACTAGCCAAAAATAAAGGAGTTTAAGTGATGGCATTAGATGAATTAAATCAAGATACGGTGACGTACTTTGACTTAAATAATGAATTAAACATTCCAAAAGATGGAACGATTCAAATTGGAAAAGACCAGGAGGCTTTGGCGGCCTTCTTACGTGAAAATGTACAACCGAATACTTTACGTTTTGATAACTTGCAAGCACGGTTTGATTATTTGAAAGCCGAAGGTTATGTTGATGCAAAGATGGTTGATCAATATCGCTTTACTTTTATTGAGGAATTATATCAATTTTTGGAAGATGCTGATTTTCACTTTAAATCCTTTATGGCTGCTTATAAGTTTTATGCGCAATACGCATTAAAAACGAATGATAAGCGCTTCTATGTTGAAAATTATATTGATCGGGTGGCGATGAATGCGCTATTCTTTGCCCATGGTGATGAACAATTAGCGTTGGACTTGGCTGATGAAATGGTACATCAACGTTATCAACCAGCCACCCCATCTTTTTTAAACGCTGGACGAGCTCGACGTGGTGAGTTGGTTTCATGTTTTGTTTTACAGGCAACCGATGACATGAATTCGATTGGGCGGACGGTTAATTCGGCCTTACAGCTTTCTAAAAAAGGCGGGGGCGTTGGGATTAATTTATCTAACTTACGTGAAGCTGGCGCGGCGATTAAAGGTGTAGCCAATGCAGCGTCGGGCGTCGTACCTGTGATGAAGTTATTGGAAGATTCATTCACGTACTCAAATCAAATGGGGCAACGGCAAGGAGCTGGGGTTGTCTATTTGTCAGTATTTCACCCAGATATTATGCAATTCTTAGCGACAAAGAAGGAAAACGCCGATGAAAAGATTCGGGTTAAAACGTTATCGTTAGGCTTAACTGTGCCCGATAAATTCTATGAATTGGTTCAACAAGATGCCACGATGTACCTATTTTCGCCCTATGATGTCGAGCGTGAATACGGACAACCTTTCAATTACGTGGATATTACAGCTGAATATGATTATATGATTGCTAATCCAGCGATTCATAAGACGACTATTCGTGCGCGTGATTTAGAGAATGAAATTTCAAAGCTGCAACAAGAGTCGGGTTACCCATATGTAATTAATATTGACACGGTTAATCGGGCTAATCCAGTGGCTGGAAAAGTGATCTCATCAAACCTTTGTTCTGAAATTTTGCAAGTTCAAACCCCAAGTAGGATTAATGACGAACAAACGTATGATCAAATGGGACATGATATTTCTTGTAACTTAGGCTCAACTAATATTGTCAATATGCTGGAGACTCCTAATTTTGAAAAATCAGTTGAAACCATGTTGCGCGCTTTGTCATACGTTTCAGATAGCTCAAATTTGAACGTGGTACCAACAGTTCAGGCTGGAAATCAAGCTTTGCATGCGGTTGGTTTGGGTGCGATGGGACTAGCCGCCTTTTTTGCTAAAAATCAAATGCACTATGGAGATGCTGAGGCACTGGACTTTACTAATATTTATTTCATGATGCTTAATTACTATACATTGAAGGCGTCCAATAAACTGGCACGAGAACGAAAAACCACATTTATGGGGTTTGAAGATTCAGCATATGCTGATGGTAGTTATTTTCAAACATATCTGGATGAAAACATTCAACCGAAAACACCAAAAGTGCAACAAATTTTTGCAAAACACCATGTCCCAAATGTGCATGATTGGGTTGAATTGAAGCAAGCCATTCAAAAAGATGGACTTTATAATGCATATCGTTTGGCCATTGCGCCAACGGGTTCAATCTCATACGTGAATGATTCAACTGCTTCACTGCACCCTATTATTAATAAGGTTGAGGAGCGGCAAGAAAAGACAATTGGTAAAATTTATTATCCAGCACCTTACTTGCAAAATGATACTATCGCGTATTATGATTCAGCTTATGATATGGATATGCGCAAGGTCATCGATGTGTACGCGACCGCCCAAAAGCATATTGATCAAGGGATGGCGTTGACGCTCTTTATGCGTTCAACCTTGCCAGAAGGTCTGTATGAATGGAAACAAGGTCGCACTAATAAGATGACGACACGTGATTTAAATATCTTACGGATGTATGCTTATCATAAAAATATCAAGTCGGTCTATTATGTGCGGACCTATACGGATGATGATGGAGAATTGAGCGTTAATGAATGTGAAGCATGCTCAATTTAAGCAGATGGGAGATAATAAATGAGTGACGCATATCAAGCAATTAATTGGAACTTAATTGAAGATCAGGTTGATAAAGCAACATGGGAAAAGCTAACGGAACAATTCTGGCTCGATACTCGGATTCCTTTGTCAAATGATTTAGATGATTGGCGGAAAATGACGGCTGAGGAACATCAATTAGTGGGGCATGTCTTTGGTGGTTTGACCCTGTTAGATACGTTGCAGTCTCAAGATGGAATGCGTTCTTTGAAAGAAAACGTTCGGACGCAGCATGAGACCGCTGTTTTAAATAACATTGAATTTATGGAATCGGTGCATGCAAAATCATATTCATCGATTTTTGAAACGTTGAATACTGCCCAAGAGATCGATGAAATCTTTGCATGGACTCAAGCGGATGAGCACCTACAATTTAAAGCACAAAAGATTAATGACGTTTATCAAAATGGGGCGCCTTTGCAGAAAAAAGTGGCTTCTGTGTTCCTAGAAACGTTCTTATTCTATTCAGGATTTTACACACCATTGTATTACCTTGGTCATAATAAGCTAAATAATGTGGCGGAAATTATTAAATTGATTTTGCGCGATGAGTCTGTACACGGAACTTATATTGGGTATAAATTCCAACTTGGCTTTAATGAGTTAGCAGAAGATGAACAAGCTGAATTAAAAGAATGGTTGTACGGATTTCTATTGGAGCTGTATGAAAATGAAGAATACTTCACGCATACATTATATGATGCAGTGGGGTGGACGGAATCAGTCTTAACTTTCATTCGATATAATGCGAACAAAGCCTTAATGAATTTGGGCCAAGATCCATTGTTTCCTGATGGGGCTGATGATGTTAATCCAATTGTGATGAATGGAATCTCAACTACAACATCAAATCACGACTTTTTCTCACAAGTAGGAAATGGGTATCGTTTGGGACAAGTTGAAGCCATGGAAGATCAAGACTATTTGTATGGTTTGAATGATATAAAACAATAATTTGTAGATAGCAAAAAAGCATCGTGTCCTTGGAATTTCCGGAAGACACGGTGCTTTTTAAGTAATTATTAGTCAATAATACGCAGATCCTTTGAAAGATGCGTGAATGAATCAGCACCATTTTCAGTTAAGACCACAGAATCTTCAATTCGAACCCCCATATCGCCTGGAATATAAATTCCTGGTTCAATGGAGAAGACCATTCCTGGTTCTAAGACTAAGTCACTGCCAGCCATAATTTGTGGATATTCGTGAACGGAAGAGCCAAGACCGTGACCAAGACGATGCACGAAGTATTCACCATAACCAGCTTTGGTGATAATATCGCGTGCAATTTGATCTAATTCTCCAGCGGTCATCCCTGGCTTTACTTGATCTTGCGCGGCTAATTGTGCCTCTAAGGTTACTTGGTAGACTTCGCGTTGGTGATCAGTTACTCCTTGGAAGGCAACAGTTCGCGTGGCGTCAGAAACATAACCTTCATAAATGGTTCCGAGGTCAAAGAGGGCCATTTCATTAGGCTTTAGAACATTATTACCTGTGGCACCATGTGGATTAGCCGCGTGGGCACCAAATTGAACCAATGTTTCAAATGACATACCAGGAATGCCACGCTTCTTAGTATCATACTCTAAGGCAGCGGCTACAGCTAATTCAGTCGTTCCAGCACCTAATGCAGCGAAGCCAGCTTCAAAAGCGGCATCGGCATCGCGTCCAGCTTGGTGCATTTTTTCAATTTCATCGGCGTTTTTGTGAAGCCGCATGTTTTGAATTAATTCAGTAATGTTAGCCTCAAAGTGAGCTTGAGGTAAGACATTTTGGAGTGCCTTGGCACGTGCTAAGGTAAGTTGATTTTCTTCAATTGCCAGGTGGGCAAGGGGCGCTTTAGGCGCTGAAAGTGCCGTAGCTAGTAAAGCCCAACCATCTTCTTGATCTTGGTAACCAGTGACACGACCTGACCAGCCAGTTTGCCGCACCGCTTCGACTTCAAGGGCGGGCGCAAACATCAAAGGCTCATTTTGGGCGTAAATTGCTAAAACTAAAATCCGTTCAATCGGATCTGATTCAAAACCGGTTAAATATGCAATGGTGTGGTAGTCAGTTAAGAGAGCCGCATCGAGTTCATTTTGATTTAGCCAGGTCTGAATGGCATGGATTTTTTGATTCATCGTAGTACTCCAATCTAAAGTAATTGTTATTAATTGTACAACTAAAAATTGATAATAGCCAATGATAAAAAAATAATCAATGTGATATTATTCGCATTGATTCGCAAATGAAAACGGTTGTATATGTTTTCATAACTTGCTATAATTGTTAAACATTAATAAGTGGAAAATGGAGATACGCGATTATGGAAAAACAAACCGTGACGATTTATGATGTTGCACGTGAAGCTGGCGTTTCAATGGCCACTGTTTCACGCGTTGTGAATGGAAATACGAATGTTCGCGCCGAGACTAAAGAGAAAGTGGAAGCTGTGATCGAACGCCTAGATTATCGGCCAAATGCGGTCGCTCGGGGCTTAGCATCACGTAAGAGTACGACGATTGGAATCATTGTACCTGATGTAACGAATGTATATTTCTCAGAATTAGCACGCGGGATTGATGATGTTGCGCAGATGTATAATTATCAAATTATTTTGACTAATTCAGATGAAAAAAATACTTCAAATGTGTTTGAATCATTGTTGGGTAAGCAAGTAGATGGTATTTTGTATATGGGTAACATTATTGATGATAGTCTTCGTGAAAAAATCGAAAAGAATAATATACCAGTAGTTTTGTCAGGATCAGTCGATGTTGAAAAGCAACTGCCATCCGTGAATATTGACTATATCTCAGCGGTGTATGATGTTACTAAGCGTTTGATTGAACATGGTCATCAAAAAATTGCCTTTGTTTCAGGCCCATTAGATGAAACTATTAATACTGAGTTTAAATTTAAGGGTTATCAAAAAGCTTTGGCTGAGGTAGGTTTGGATTATACAGATGATCTATTAGTTTCAGGTGATTATAATTATCAAAGTGGCTACCAATTAGGATTGATGATCCATGATGCAGGTGCCACCGCGGCCGTGGTTGTCGATGATGAAATGGCAGCGGGAGTCTTGAACTATATGACTGATCAAGATGTTGTAACGCCAGATGACTTTGAAATTGTGACGATTAATAATTCGCACATTACTTTATTGACACGGCCACAATTAAGTTCAGTAACGCAACCAATCTATGATATTGGGGCCGTCTCAATGCGAATGTTGACCAAGTTGATGAATGGTGAAGAGTTGGATACACATGATATGATTTTGCCACATGGGTATGTCGGTCGTGGAACTACGAAGTAAATTTAACAATCGGGTCAAATGCCGGTTCCTTGGTGGGACGGGCGTTTTTTACTGTAGGATTGCTTTTAAAGCAGGCAATCTAAAATATGGATTAATTATTCGGACAAATGCCGGGTTTTGTAGGCATGGAAATAACAATTTTTGAATAAATGTTAAAATATCCGCGAAGGTGTACGGGTTGATGGTATAATTATTGAGTTAAGATATGGATGAGAAAGAGGAAAACTATGGCGGCCAAGTACGAGTTGATTAAAAATAAAATTAAAGAGGAAATAGAAGCTGGGGACTATCGTATTGGGGCGAAGTTACCAACTGAATCTGAATTAATGGCTCGTTTTTCGGTTTCCAGATTTACGGTTCGACGAGCAATTACGGATTTAGAAAACGAAAATTATGTGTATAAAGTGCAAGGTGGGGGAATGTTCGTCGATAATTGGCGGGTGCCGGTAGCCACGAGTGGGACCACGAAGTTAATTGGGATGGTGACGACTCATATTGCGCATTATATTTTTCCAAATATTATTAGTGGTGTAGATCGGGCGGTTTCAAAACAAGGATATACCATGTTAGTTGCCAATACACACAATGATCCGGTGCGCGAGCGGAAAGCCTTGTTATCAATGTTGGATAATAATGTGGCGGGGTTGATTATTGAGCCGACACAAAGTGCTTTTAATAAAGAGAATTTGGATATCTACCGGCACATTGATGAGTTAAATATTCCAATTGTTTTTATCAATGCGATTTATGAAGGCTTAGATTACCCAGTGGTAAAACAGGCTGATGAAGTTGCAGAAAAACATTTAGTTGAATATTTATTTAATCAAGGTCACAACAAAATTTTAGGGGTCTTTCAAGTAGACGATTTGCAGGGAGTCCGCCGGATGAATGGCTTTATTGGCGCTTATCAGGCTAAGCCAGAATTGGCATTAAATTCATCAACCATTATGTATCGTTCGTCGGATCCCATTAATATGGTTCTAGGTAAAATAGAGCAATATCTGAGGGCGAATCAAGAGATTACCGCGATTGTTGCGTATAATGATCAACTGGCTATTGAAATTTATGATTTGATTCATGAAATGGGGCTGAAGATGCCCGATGACATTTCGATTGTCGGCTTTGATGATTATTTGTTAGATGAGTATGTTACCCCTAAATTAACCACCATGACACATGAAAAAGAGCGGATGGGTGGGGACGCCGCTAATCTGCTAATTCAGGCGTTGAATGGCGAAAAGGTTACGTCTGTGAATTACGAACCGACTTTTATTGAACGGGAGAGCGTGCGGGATATTAAAGAAGACCATTAATTTAATAACGCAACCAAAACTTAGCCCATGAATGGGACTAAGTTTTTTTAATTATAAATGTATTGTGTATAATTGAATAACTTTTGTGTGCGTTAAGCAATGTTAGCGCTGTTTTTTAAATGATAAAATATGTTTGTAAATAAATTTGGAGAAAGGTTAATAATTAATTTTAGCTGGTGATTATGAAAAAGAATTAAACACAAATGATTAGATTTATGATCGTTATGCCATAATATTGCAGGTGAACGAAAAGCGTAATTGGCTTTATGCGATGTGCAAAAATGATAATGATGAAGATTGAAAAAAACAAGTTGGATTAATGAGGCAGCCAATAGTTGAATATGATTATATAAATCTCATTAGTCAAAATATGCATATCAAGCTTGATACAAATGGACATAAATGAAATCAAATCAGAAGTGTCAGTGGTAAAAGTGGACAACCAAACCTGGTTTAAATATTTTGTTAAATATTAATCAGGTACAAGGTTATATTTATAAATTAGAATTCATATCTTCAGACTTAGGAGAATATAAAATTGAATTTATCTTTAATGACGGAACAATATTAGGAGGATTTTTTATCATCGTTAATCTTGGAACAAACCGGTTACATTGCTAATCATGTTCAAACATATTCAGCATTAGTTGGAATTAAAATTTCTTTTATTTTAGTTCTAGTAATATGCTTTATCATCGGTGAAGTAATTATGCTAGCAGATCGTAAGTTTGAAAAAAATGGAAGCTACCGTAAAATCAGATTTAGAAGAACGTTAAATTAATAAAGCTCTGGGATTAAATTTTTAATGCTAGGGCTTTTTTGTATCAATACTATTTTAAATATACTGAAATGAGGGTGAAAAAGGGATAGTGAAGCGTTATAAGTTGGCAACAAACAAATTTGTTAGTAATTTGTACGGTTTTAAAAATATTTACGCTTGATTTATACGTAAAAACACTTTATTATACTTAACTGTAATCGCTTACAGGGATGTGTAAGTAAATTTAAGTTAGAAATAACAAAACCAAGGAGTGTTTTTTATGGAAAATTATAATCCATTAATTATTCAACGAGCAGACCCTTATATCTATAAGCATACAGATGGCTATTATTATTTTAGTGCTTCGGTTCCTGCGTATAACTTAATTGAGTTACGACGTTCAAAGACGATTGCCGGATTAGCGCATGCGATGCCGCGTACGATTTGGCGTAAACATGCAACAGGAACGGGGGAAGAGAGTGAATTAATTTGGGCACCAGAAATCCATTTTATTAATGGAAAATGGTATGTCTACTATGCAGCATCTCATACAACAGAATTTGATGCGAACGGAATGTTTCAACATCGTATGTATGTAATCGAATGTGATGCTGTAGATCCAATGGAAACAGAGGATAATTGGATTGAAAAAGGGCGTGTGCAAACGCCATTGGATACTTTTGCTTTAGATGCAACCGTTTTTGAATGGAAAGAGCACTTGTACTATGTTTGGGCGCAAAAGAATCCAGAAATTTTCGGAAATACAAATATTTATATTGCTGAAATGGAGAATCCATGGACGCTTAAAACCGCACCGATTCTGCTAACTAAGCCTGAGTATGATTGGGAAACGCAAATTTTTGCGGTTAATGAAGGCCCTGCTATCTTGCATCGGAATGGTAAATTCTTCTTAACTTTCTCTGGGAGTGCTACGGATGAAAATTATTGTATGGGGATGTTGTATGCTGATGAAAATAGCGACCTATTAGATGCAGCTAGTTGGACCAAAGTTGATCATCCCGTATTTACTTCGGATGTTGAACATAATCTCTTAGGCCCTGGGCATAATTCATTTACTGTGTCTGAGGACGGGAAAAAAGATTTGTTAGTTTATCACATTCGTAACTATGCTGATATAAAGGGTGATCCTTTGTATGATCCGAACCGGCATACGATGGTTCAGGAATTTAGCTATGATGCAGACGGTTTCCCAGTCTTTGGTAGCCCAGTTCAATTTACAGATTTATAAAATTAAGAGGTAGATAATATTATGAATACGACAACAGAAGAGAAAGGAATGTTTTGGTCATTCCCGGTATCGCACTTTTCTTATTTTTTCATATGGGCAATCGTTAATGGTTATTTAACCCTGTGGTTAGAGCAAGTTACACACTTAAACGGTAGTCAAGCTGGAATTATTTTTTCAATGATGGCAGTGATGTCATTAATTTTCCAACCAATTTTCGGATATGTTTCTGATCGATTGGTCATGAAAAAGACATTGGTTTTTGTGATCCTATTAGCTGGAACTTTAATTGGACCTTTCTTTCAATGGGCTTTCTTGCCATTATTAAATTCAACAAACGCCATGGTAGTTGCGATTGTAACTGGAATCTATTTATCATTTGTTTTGAATGGTGGGGTTTCGGTTATTGAACAATACATTCAACGGGCGTCAGTCACTAATAATTTTGAATTCGGTCATTCTCGAATTGGTGGTTCAATTGCGGGAGCAGTTGCTTCCTTCATTGGTGGACGACTATTCTTATGGCAACCAAACGCAATTTTTTGGGCAGCAAGTCTATCGGCTGTCATTGCCTTCATGATGTTTTTGTTCTTTGATAAAATTTCGGATAATAATGTTGCTTTAGCAACCGATAATTTAAGTGATCGGGTTAATATGAAGGACGTTTTAGCCCTTTTTAAAGTTCGTAACTTTTGGATTTTAGGAATTTTCTATATGGGAGCTTCGGCTTTATATGATGTTTTTGATCAACAATTCGTAATCTTTTTCCAAAGTTTCTTCCATACTGTTTCACAGGCAACAACGGTTTATTCCAATACAGTAACGGTTCAGATGTTTATTGAAATGATTTTGATGATTCCAATGCCTTACATTATTAATAAAATTGGGGCACGGAATGGATTATTAATTTATGGATTTATTACTGCGTTGCGGATTATTGGAACGGCATTAGCACCTAATTGGATTTTCATTGTGGTTTTGCGGTTATTAGCCGGATTTGAAATGCCATTGGTTTTGGTTTCAATTATGAAGTATATTGGTTTAACATTTGACAATCGTTTGTACGCTACTGTTTACGCATTGGCTGCAAACTTTATGAAGCAAGTGTCAGTCTTTATCTTCTCAGCATTAGCTGGAACTATGTATGACAATATTGGATTCCAACATACGTATTTGATCATGGGGGGAGTCGTTTTGATTATTACTATTATGGCTACGCTTTTCTTGGATAAGGAGCACACTGATCCAAATACAATTCCAAAAATGTAAATTTTCCAGATAAATAAAAGGCGTCTAATGGGGTGATTAGGCGCCTTTTTTTGTTATCACTTGTAATAAGCAATACAATTTTAAAATAAATATTTAAATTAACTATTGATTTATACGTAACAATATTTTACAATATTCAATGTAAACGATTTCATAACGAATAAATTAAAGGAAGTATGGCTATGGAGAAAGTACAAATTATTGAAGAAATTCAAGCAGGTAATACTTCATTGGGAATAGAATTTGGTTCAACTAATATTAAAGCAGTGTTGATTGCTTCTGATTATAGCGTGATTGCAACTGGATCACATGGTTGGGAGAATCAATTGGAGAATGGTATTTGGACATATGCCCTAGAAGATGTTTGGACAGGGGTACAAGACGCTTATAGTAAGTTGTCTGGACAAATTAAAAAAGAATATGGTGTGGATTTAACTCAATTGCGTTCATTGGGAATTGCCGCGATGATGCATGGATATATGCCATTTAATGTGCAGGGTGAGTTATTAGTACCATTTAGGACTTGGCGTAATTCGATGACGGAAGATGCGGCGATGCAATTAACGCATTTGTTTAATTTTAATATTCCAGAACGTTGGAGTATCGCTCATCTTTATCAAGCGGTGTTGAATCAAGAGACACATGTTAAAGACGTTGACTTCATTACAACATTAGCTGGGTATGTTCACTGGAAATTATCCGGTGAAAAAGTCCTAGGAGTGGGGGATGCTTCAGGGGTCTTTCCAATTGATGAATTAAGTCATGACTATAACCAAGATATGATGGATAAATTTAATGGTTTGAAAGCCATTCAACAGTACCATTGGTCATTACCAGAAATTTTGCCACAGGTGAAGGTTGCTGGTGAAGTGGCTGGAAAGCTAACGGCACAAGGAGCCAAATTGTTGGATATCTCGGGGAAGTTACAACCAGGGACAGTGATGGCTCCGCCTGAAGGTGATGCAGGAACTGGCATGGTTTCAACTAATTCTGTTAAGCAACGGACGGGAAATGTTTCGGCTGGAACTTCAGCCTTTGCGATGATTGTTTTGGAAAAGTCATTGAAGAAATTACATACCAGTATTGATATGGTTACGACGCCCGATGGTTCAGCGGTGGCGATGGTCCATGCGAATAATTCAAGCTCAGATATTAATGCCTGGGCTGGGCTATTTAATGAATTTGCGCAAATGTTGGGGGTGGAATTAAGTCCAAATGAACTATACGGACACTTATTCAACAGCATTTTAAATGCTGACCCAGACACGTCTGGGATCCTCACATATGGTTATTATTCAGGTGAGAATATTACGGGAATGAGCGAAGGACGACCAGTCTTAGCGCGCATGCCAAATAGTAAATTCAATATTGGTAACTTGATGCGAACTAATCTTTATTCAGCCTTTGGAGCCATGAAGATTGGAATGGATATTTTGCATGAAGAGCAAGTAGAAACCGATTCCATTGTAGCGCAAGGTGGAATTTTCAAGACGCCAATTGTTGGGCAAAAGATGTTAGCCGCTGCAATGGAAGCCCCAGTGACGGTGATGAAGACGGCGAGTGAAGGTGGTCCTTGGGGAATGGCAATTTTAGCCACCTACGCGGCAACGAAAACTGATCAAGACCTAGCAACTTATTTAGAAGAAGAAGTGTTCTTTGATCAAGAGCGGTCAACTATTGAGCCAGATGTCAAAGATGTGAATGGATTTAACCGCTTTATGGAACGTTATAAAGCTGGTTTGCCAATTGAAGCTCATGCGGTAGCCACGTTAAAAAATTGAAAAGAGGGTAACAAATGTTAGAAGACATGAAGAAGCGGGTCTATGACGCCAATATGTTATTGCCAGCTTATGATTTAGTAACATTTACTTGGGGAAATGTTAGTGAAATTGATCGTGAGAAGGGATTGTTTGTAATTAAGCCTTCTGGGGTTGAGTATGATAAATTAACGCCTGACGATATGGTCGTGGTGGATTTGGAAGGTCATGTGGTTGAAGGAGACTTAAATCCAAGTAGTGATACACCAACTCACATGCATTTATACAATGCTTTCCCAGAAATTGGGGGAATTGTTCATACGCATTCACCATGGGCAGTGGCCTATGCACAAGCAGGGATGGATGTTCCAGCGATGGGAACAACGCACGCGGATACCTTTTATGGTGATGTGCCAGCAGCTTCGGCATTAACGCAAGAAGAAGTTGAATCTGCGTATGAATTAAATACGGGGGTAGTTATTGAGCGTGAGTTTAAAGCGCGCCAGTTAGACCCCATGGCCGTACCAGCAGTCTTAGTCCGGCAACATGGACCTTTCACTTGGGGAAAAGATGCTCATGATGCCGTGCATAACGCCAAGGTATTGGAAGTCGTGGCTGAAATGGATTATCATGCAATGCAATTGAATCCGCATGGTGATTTGCGGATTCCACAGTACTTGCTCGACAAGCATTATTACCGTAAGCATGGTGTTAATGCGTATTATGGGCAAAAGCATTAGGTCGTTTAATTGTTCGTAGTTGTTATATTAAGTTATATATAAATCGAGGAGAAATATCATGTTAGAAACTGCAAATTATAAGTTCTGGTTCGTTACAGGTTCACAATTCCTTTATGGTCCTGAAGTTTTGAAGCAAGTAGAGGAAGATTCAAAGCACTTAGTGGAAGTTTTGAATGCCTCTGGCAAGCTACCTTACCCAATTGAATTTAAGACGGTGGGAGTAACTGCTGAAAATATTACTGAAACTATGAAGGAAGCAAATGCTAATGACGAAGTGGCGGGAGTAATTACTTGGGCCCACACTTTCTCACCAGCCAAGAACTGGATTCGGGGAACTCAATTATTGAATAAGCCTTTGATGCACTTGGCTACTCAAATGTTAAATAAGATTCCATATGACACAATTGACTTTGATTATATGAATTTGAACCAATCAGCCCACGGGGATCGTGAATATGCCTTCATCAATGCGCGGTTAGGAATTAATAATAAGATTATCTTTGGTCACTATGAAGATGAAGAGATTCAAAACCAAATTGGTAAATGGATGGATGTAGCGGTTGCGTACAACGAATCTTATAAGATTAAAATCGTGACCTTTGCTGATAAAATGCGCAATGTTGCCGTAACTGATGGTGATAAGATTGAAGCCCAAATTAAGTTTGGTTGGACTGTTGACTATTGGGGTGTTGCTGACTTGGTAGCGTACGTTAATGCGGTTGATGCGGCGGATGTTGATGCCCTTTATAATGATTTGCATGATAAGTACGAATTTGTTCAAGGTGATAACTCAGCAGAAAAGTATGAACATAATGTGAAGTATCAATTGCGCGAATACTTGGCTCTTAAGAAATTCATGGATGATAAGGGTTACAGCGGATTTACAACTAATTTTGAAGACCTTGAAGGTTTGGAACAATTGCCTGGTCTGGCAGTTCAAATGTTGATGGCTGAAGGTTATGGATTTGCGGGTGAAGGTGATTGGAAGACTGCGGCTTTGACTCGTTTGCTGAAGATTGTTTCACATAATCAGGCCACCGCATTCATGGAAGATTACACTTTGGACTTGCGGAAGGGGCACGAAGCTATCTTAGGTTCACATATGCTTGAAGTGGACCCAACAATTGCTTCCGATAAGCCACGTGTTGAAGTTCACCCATTGGATATCGGTGGTAAAGATGATCCAGCACGTTTGGTCTTTACCGGACAAGTTGGTGATGCAGTTGATGTGACGATGGCCGACTTCGGTGATGAGTTTAAGTTGATTAGTTATGAAGTATCTGGAAATAAGCCAGAAGCTAAAACACCATTCTTGCCAGTTGCTAAGCAGCTTTGGACACCTAAGGCTGGTTTGAAGGCCGGAGCAGAAGGTTGGTTAACAGTTGGTGGTGGACACCACACGACCTTGAGCTTTAATGTTGATACTGAACAATTATCAGATTTGGCTAAGTTGTTTGATTTGACCTTTGTTGATATTAAGTAATTAATATTTAAAAGAAAGCTGTGAGTATGGAGTTATGAATAAAGAAACAAAAAAGATTCCCAGTGGATTCATTTACTTTTTTGGAGCATTTGGTGGTATCCTCTTTGGATATGACATTGGGGTAATGACTGGGGCGTTACCATTTTTGCAACATGATTGGAATCTAACGAATGCTTCCGTAATTGGTTGGATTACATCATCATTGATGCTAGGAGCAATCTTTGGTGGTGCATTAGCAGGACAGTTATCAGACAAATTTGGACGACGTAAAATGATTTTGGTGGCATCGTTTGTTTTCGCGGTTGGTGCGATTATGGCGGGACTATCACCTCATAATGCGGTAGCGTGGCTTCTATTTGCTCGGGTGCTCTTAGGATTGGCAGTTGGAGCTGCTTCGGCTTTGGTGCCTTCTTATATGTCAGAAATGGCTCCAGCTCGTTCACGAGGACGTCTGTCTGGATTAAATCAGTTGATGATTGTTTCTGGGATGTTGTTGTCATACATCGTTGACTTTATCTTGAAGGGTTTGACCCATGGTTTGGCTTGGCGCTTGATGTTAGGGTTAGCTGCTGTACCAGCTATCATCTTATTCTTAGGTGTTTTGCGTTTACCTGAATCACCACGTTTCTTGGTTAAATTAGGTAAAAATGATGAAGCACGAAAAGTATTGTCATATATTCGAAGTGATGATGAGATTCAACCTGAATTAAATGATATTCAAGCAACGGTTGCTAAAGAATCATCCGCAGCAAAGAATGTTAATTTGGGTACACTATTTTCTTCAAAGTACCGGTATTTGGTTACGGCGGGAATTGGTGTTGCTGCTTTCCAACAATTTATGGGTGCAAATGCGATTTTCTACTACATTCCTTTGATTGTTGAAAAAGCTACTGGTCAAGCCGCATCGGATGCATTGTTGTGGCCGATTGTACAAGGGGTAATTCTAGTATTGGGTGCTATCTTGTATATGGCGATTGCGGAAAAGTTTAAGCGCAAGACTTTGTTGGTTTTGGGTGGTTCAATGATGGCATTGTCATTCTTGATGCCAGCTCTTTTGAATATGGTAGTTGGCGCTGATAAATTCCCACCAATGATGATTGTTGTCTTCCTTTCGATTTTCGTTGCTTTCTATTCATTTACTTGGGCACCTTTGACATGGGTCTTAGTAGGTGAGTTGTTCCCATTGTCCATTCGTGGTCGCGCTTCTGGATTGGCTTCATCATTCAACTGGATTGGTTCGTTCTTAGTTGGATTGTTGTTCCCTATCATGACAGCAACAATGTCGCAGGAAATGGTCTTTGCAATTTTTGGAATCATTTCAATTATTGCGGTCTTGTTCGTTAAGTATCGGGTACCTGAAACATTTGGGCGGACATTGGAAGAAATTGAAGCTGAAGGATCAAATCGATAAACAGTCGCTTAGAACTTAATTTTTAATATTTACACTAAACAACCGCCAGGCTTCAGACCGGCGGTTGTTTTTAATAGCGAATTAAAAAAATAGATAATGTTATAATAGAAGTAAAGTGATTCGGACAAAGAGGGGGTAAATTCAATGAATTTAACAAAACAAGATTGCTATCAATTAGCCGATGGGCATCAGATGCCAAAATTGGGCTTAGGTTTGTATAAAGTTACGGATGAAGTAGTGATGCAAAAATTATTAGCTGGGGCGTATGAAACAGGCTATCGACTTTTTGATACAGCCCAGATGTATCAAAATGAAGCCATGATTGGGCGTGCTCTGCAAGCATTACCCGTGCAACGGGATAAATTTTTTATTACGACTAAGATTGCTGAAAATAATCAAGGCTATGATGCCACATTGCGATCACTAGAACAATCTTTGAAAGATTTGCAACTAGACTATGTTGATTTGTTGTTGGTACATTGGCCATTACACCAACATTTCTTTGAAACTTGGCGAGCGTTTGAACGGGCCAAGGCTGAGGGAATGGTTCGTTCCATTGGAACGTCAAATTATGGACAAATTCACTTGGAATATTTAGCAACCAAAGCCAATGAGATGCCGGTGGTAAACCAAGTTGAAGTACATCCATATTTAACCCAAAAGCCGTTACAGATTTTTGCAAATGAACATAGTATTGTGACGCAAGCTTGGGCTCCGCTTGGACGGGGTGGTGAGTTGAGCGATCCATTAGTAGTTGCGTTAGCCGAAAAGTATCAAAAAAGCCCGGCTCAAATTGTGATTCGGTGGCATTTACAAAATCAAACTGCCTTGATTCCAAAATCAAGTCATGTTGAACGGGTGCAAGCCAATATGGATGTCTTTGAATTTGAAATTACGAGTGAAGACATGCAGGCATTGGATGATTTAAATCAATTTAAACGGATTAGTCAAGAACCAGAACTGGTTTATGAGCGGGGGGCACAATACCCACATCATTAAAAAAATTGTTGGGCTGGAATTTAGTTATAATCAGAAAGGATGGGTGTGATGAAAATTGGATTTATTGGGACTGGCGTGATGGGAACCGGTGTGGTTACTAATTTGTTAAAGACCGGTTTTTCAGTGGAAGTTTATAACCGAACGAAGGCTCATGCACAAACGGTACTAGATTTGGGCGCACAATGGGTTGATGAACCTAAAAAGCTTGCTGAACAAAATGACTTGGTTATAACAATGGTCGGATATCCCGATGATGTGAAAGCCCAATATTATGGTGAACATGGTTTGTTTGCCGGTGCACGAAATGGCCAGATCTTGATGGATATGACGACTTCGACGCCGACATTAGCTCAAGAGCTAGCACAAGCAGGTCGCAAACAAGGGGTCACAGTCCTCGATGCACCGGTTTCAGGTGGGGACGTGGGCGCGCGGGAAGGAACTTTAACGGTGATGGTCGGCGGTGAAAAAGCGGATTACACTTCCTTGAAACCTGTCTTTGATGCTATTGCTAGCCGAGTCAATCGCTTTGGTGCGGCCGGAATGGGCCAACACGCCAAAATGGCTAATCAAATTATGATTGCTGGGACAATGTTGGGGATGACAGAGACGTTGGTTTATGCGCGGGAAGCGGGGCTTGATCTTTCGGCTGTCTTAACAACGCTCAATGCAGGAAGTGCTCAGAATTGGTCCTTAGAAAATTATGGTCCCCGGATTTTGGCGGGCGACTTTAAGCCGGGCTTTTATGCCAAACATTTACTGAAAGACTTGCGAATTGCGCTAACAGAAGCCGAGAAGTTACATGTCGATTTGCCAATGACCCAATTGGCTAAGCAATTGTATGAGAAACTAGTTGATGAGGCTGATCTTGGGGATGCTGGAACGCAAGCGCTGATCAAATTATGGTGGACGCAAGCCTAATTAGTTAAAATTCTAGATTGACGGAGGGAATTGTTGGGGCAGTTTCCTTTTTCTTTAAATAAAATTTTTACGGTTAAACAAATATTTAGTAGTTGCAAGTGAAGTTCACTAAGGTTATAATTCGATTAGAGAAAAACGGTGATTGTCATTTTAATTACATTTAATAAGCTGGTGGAGGTTACAATGAGGCATTTAACTAAAACTTTACAAGACCGATTCTGTACAGTGTTGCAGGCTTATGGACGCCTATTTGATTTTGGGAGTACGTTGAATAATTTTAAAGTTGATTATCATTTAGCACATAGGATAGATATGAAGAATGATACTGAAGCAATCCGTTCTGATTGGCAAACGGTTAATAATGATTTATCCTTTGCGTTAGGTCGACGTGCTGATGAGCTCGATTAATAACGGTGATGACGTTAAAAAATTAGTGTCCATGGCATCAAGTCAAAATTTACTGCCGACTTCAACAGAATTAGAACGGTTTAATGAAATTGATCCTACTTTTGCGGAGCGCGTGGTGACAATGGCTGAAAAGCAAGCGGAGCATCGGCAGTATATCGAACGGCAGGATGCTTTACGTCATGATCAAGCTTTGAAACTGAGCGGACGGGATAGCTTATTAGGCTTGTTATTTGGTATGTTGATTGTAGTGATGGCCTTGGGCTTAGCTGCTTATATGATTATTCAACATCAATTAACTGGCGGTATATTTACGATTTTTGGAGTTATTGCAACCATTGCGACGGCTTTTGTCATTGGTCATCGGTCTAAAAAATGATTTTAGGATAAGTTCGTATTCAAGAGAAATGTTATCTCTTCTTGAATATGGATTTTTATTGTATAAAAATGAATGTTATAAGCCTTTTCTAGATAAAGTAGGCGAAAAATATACTAAAATTGTACGATATGAGCATGAAAAACTATTAAAATGGTTATTTAATAAGTAGATACAAAAATGGTTATTTAATAAGTAGATACAAAGTATGCAGGAAGAAATCATAATATTCAGAGTGATATACTTTTTGAATTATCAAGCGAAGCTAACTGTGAAAAACAAGACTTTCTCTTGGTATGGTGAAGATGAAGCTGCTCTTAATATTACATTAGATGCTGATGGAACTTACATTTTCCATTTGGAGCGGTTGTAGGTGAAATAACTGATGGTTACACTCATGATATTGCAATTAATAATAGCTTAGTTTTAAAAGAAACAAAGTTCAGAAATATTTCTGGGCTTTTTATTTTTGGTAAAAATAAAATGCATGATATGAGGGCACAAAAAAGACACCAGCTATTAAAACTGATGCCTTTTGAATTGTACACTTTTTAATTACTCTTGGGGGTCTGTGTAGCGTTACCACCGCCGGAGTTATTTCCGCCACCTTGGTTAGAACCACGTGTTGTGGTTGATGAAGGAGTAGTTGCGTTTGTATTGGCATTTGGCGTCTGATTCGAGGCTGACCTAATGCTTGAATAGATTGTTGATGAGTTGGCAATCGTTGTAGTTGAAGATGAACTGTTGTTTGAAGCAATTCGTGGCAAGCGGTTAGAGAACGGATCATTGAAGTCTGCACCCGCCACTTCATATTCAGTTTGACCATTCTTAGTTACCTTGCGGACGGAAGAAGGTTTCTTCCAATCACTCCCATCAAGATCATCATTAGTCATAACGTATTGCATCAATGTATTATAAATTTCGTTTGGTAAGTGCGCTGTGGGACCGGTCAAGCCATCCAATGGCTTTGAGACAGACATCGGCTCATTATAACCCGTCCAAACCGAGATTGCCGCTGACTTGGTAAAGCCAGTAAACCACAAATCTTGGGCAGCAGACGATGGATAATCAGAATCAGCTGGGTAAGCAACCGTTCCAGACTTAGCTCCTTGAACGTATGCATCTGTCTTATATTGGTTAAAGCCAAGACTCCAGGTTCCTGTAGCGGTGATAACGGACTGCAACATGTCATTCATCATGAAGGCAGTCGAATCCTTCATAGCACGTTGACCTTTACTATCCATTGACTTAACGGTTCCATCTTGCGTCGTAATAGTTTTAACATAAGAAGGCTTATAGTAAATTCCACCATTCGCAAAGGCAGAGAAGGCGGCTGCTTCTTGTTCGGTTGAAACATTAAAGCCGATTGCGGATGAACCAGAGAGCTTAGGGGTCATCCCTAACTTTTTGAGGAAGTCACTAGCTTTTGCGTGTCCGACGTATTCGTCATGCTCAGTAGCTGAAATTGGACTTTGACCTTCTAAGGTATGCAATGCTGGGACATTCAAAGAACGAGTCAAGGCGTTTCGCATTGAAACATATGGTTGTCCAGTACTCTTTGAATATGGTTGTGAATTAGTCATCCCCGCGTCACCGGCTGATAGATTAGTTCCAGAGTACTTAAATGATGATGAATCATCCAAGGCTCGATAAGTTGGCCAATTAAAGTTTTCGATTGCCGGGGCGTAATCAATGAGAGGCTTAACCGTAGAACCACCAGAACGTTGGGTCGAAGTGGCTAAGTTGAGACCTTGTAGGGTATCTTGATTACGACCACCGATTTGCGCGATGACATTTCCTGACTGTGGATCAGTAATTGTAACCGCGGCTTGAACTTCGTCGTCAGGGTAGCTGATGCCATACTTATTATTAGTTGATGAGTTGACGACATCGTAGGCCTTGTTTTGAACGTCTGAATCCAAATTAGTCTTAATAGTCAAACCATCTTGATGAATGTTGTATTTAGCCGCTTTAACTTGAGCTAAGACTGAAGTAATATATGAGTCATCAATTTTCGCTGTTTCAGCTTCGCTATTTTGTTCCGTATGGTCATTAACTAGACCATCATCAATAGGTGTGGTTTTATATTGATTAGCCTCTTCTTTGGTAATTGAACCATATTCGACCATAGCATCGAGGACTTGATTTCGTCGATATTTAGCACCACTAGGATTTGAATAGGGGTCATAGCCAGAAGGTGATTGAGGCAAACCAGCAATCAAAGCAACCTGAGGAATCGTCAAATCCTTCATGTCTTTATTATAGTAGAAATTAGCCGCCGTCTTCATTCCGTAAGCACCGCTTCCCATATAAACTTTGTTCATATAGAGCGTTAAAATTTGGGCTTTTGAATATTGTTTTTCAATACGCATGGCAATCCAAGCTTCTTGAACTTTCCGTTTTAAAGTTTGGTCGGTAATTGCTGAAGAGAAGGCCGTTTGCTTAACTAATTGTTGAGTCAAGGTAGAACCACCTTGCAGACCTAAGGATGAGCCGGTGAAATTAGCCATGGCAGCTCCGAAAATGCGGCGAATATCAACGCCGCCGTGTTTATAGAAGCGCCGATCCTCAATGGCGACGACTGCATCTTTCAAAACTTTGGGATATTCATCTTGTTGGGCGATCTCACGTTTTTCGCTACCACTAGTCCAGATGACATTATCTTTACTATCTAAAATACTTGACTGAGAAGTTCCCGTTAATTGGGCATTAGTCACTTTTGGTGCAGTGGCTGCCCAGTAAAAACAAATGATGGAAGTGATGATAACTAGTACCCCAATAATAATTCCACCAATTTGTAAGCCTTTAGTCAGGCGAGAATGCTTATTATTCGATTTATTAACACGTTTTTTGTTTGTCCGCTTAGTGCGCGAAAGTTTTTGACCAGACATTTTGATCTACTCTCCTTAGAAATAAAAATTAAATAATACGATCGACGGCCTCAAGATAAGGCAGTGATGGATAAATACTCGGTTGAATTAAAATTCCCTGTTGGATGACGGCCTGATAAGGAATTGATTGCCGTTCAGTTTTACGCCGTTCCCAAAAATAATTAATTACATTAATCGGGACACAATAATTTTCTTGATATTTAGTAAAACGAATGATGAGAAAACTAATTCCCCCCAGCCGTTGGGTATCTAATAAATGTGTCACCTGATGTTGGTGTAAATTATTGAGCGGGAAGGCCGTAGAACTGGTTGTCTCTTTAGCGTCGAAATCTAGGTAGCGCCCTTGATAAATACCATTATAGTCAGTCGTAGAAGCTTGTTGAAAATATGCTTCGGTAATTTTGGCGGCTGCCCGTTTGGGGTAGTCGACATGTACAATCTGAATTGGCGTGGGCTTTTTATGAATATTAGCAATCCCCCGTTGTAAATAAAATTCGTTCGCTCGGTTAAGTTCTTGTTCGAGCGACATCCCCCGATGCCCATGTTGGACAGGTTTAGTACCTGTAACCTTTTGTGGCAACGGTTGCTGAGTTGAATCGTGGTATGGTTGCCCGTTTGGATATTTAATTGCCACAATTATGCCTCGTTTCTGTGATAATCGATATAATTATACCAAACCTTGGCGTATAATGCCTTAATAATGTCAAATCAGCTGAAGGATCCTTAGTAGGACTGATCATGCAGAAAGGATTAAAAAAGATGGAAAGAATTTGGATCACGGGCTTTCGTAGTTTTGAATTAGGGATTTTTGGAGCAAAAGACCCCAAAGTGACGGTTTTAAAATTTGCGCTGAAAAAGCAATTAACAACAGCAATTGAGGAGGGGGTAACCTGGCTCATTACCGGTGGGCAATTGGGTATCGAACAATATGCGTTAGAAGTCGGCAATCAATTGCGGACCGAGTATCCGGAATTTAAAACTGCTTTGATGACCCCGTTTCAAGATTTCGGTCAAAATTGGAATGAAAATAATCGAGCGTTGTTAGGTACTTTACAAGCATCTGTTGATTTTACCCAGGCGGTCAGCCAAAAGCCATACCAAGACCCCGGTCAATTTAAAAATTATCAAAATTTTATGTTACAACATACTGAGCGGGCGATTGTCGTCTACGATCAGCAGGTTGAAGCTTCCAAGGTGAAATTTACGGTTCAAGCCATTCAAAATTATCAAAAGCATACCGATTACGGGCTAACATTAATCGATTTTGATCGTTTGCAAGAATATTCTGACGAGTATGCCGAAACTTTAAACGATTGGGAATAAAACGTATTGATTTTGCAAAGTTAATGCATAAAAAAATTAATTCTATGATAAGTTATTGGTGAAAAAAGATAGTTATTAATGAAAATTTGACAAGTAACTGGTAAAATAGGGTTAAAGAAGATGAAATAAAGGAGTTTCACTGATGGAACAAGTACGGCATACGGTAGAAGAGATTTTCAACAAAGATTTTAAAAAGACCGCAATTCAAGGGTATAATACAAATGACGTGGATAGTTATTTAGATGAATTAATGGCCGATTATCAGACCTACGAGAGTAATATTAAAGAATTGCAAGAAACGATTGAAAATCAAAAGCGTGAAATTGTTGAATTAACTAAGCAAGTGAACGCTAATACGGCCGCAGCAGCCACAAGTAATCAAGTGACTTCTTCAGCCAATACTAATATGGATATCTTGAAGCGAATTTCTAATTTAGAGCGTAAGGTGTTTGGAGCGCCAGAGGATAAATAGACATAATAAGCTACTTGCGATTTAACACGGATTAGGTGTATACTTAACGTTATTGTGTTAGTGGGTAATTGCGTGTCGCTTATGCGGCATGAGGAAAGTCCATGCTCGCACTGGCTGCGATGTCAGTAGTGTTCGTGCTAGCTGAAAAAATAAGGCTAGGCAATCAGCAGTGATTGACGGCCAACGAAAGACCTAAAGGTAACCATGGTTTAGTAGTTGTTAAGGTGCCACAGTGACGAAGTTGGTTAGAAATAACCAGCGTGGAACGCGGTAAACCCCACGAGCGGGCAACCCAAACTTTGGTAGGGGCGCTTGATCTAGCAAAATGAAGCGATGGTCGGGGAGGCAGTGATGCCTGAGATAGATGATTACCGCTAAAAGAAACTTGCCACGTTTCTTTTAGAACAAAACATGGCTCACAGCTAACACATCCGGCAGCCGACACTTTAGGGTGTCGGCTTTTATTTTTGCTTAAAAAGTGTTTCCAGCAATTCAGAAGACTAACTTTCATTAAATTTAGACGTAAACAAGCTGGCAAAACATACTATAATAACTTTAAACAATCAGACACAATTAAATGGAGGTCGTTTAGCATGGAAACAACCAAATACAAATTAATGGCAGTGATGGGGGCAGGGCTAGAAGCCATTGTCGCCAAAGAATTAAAAGCCTTGGGGTACCAAGTTCAGACGGAAAATGGGCGGGTCTTTTTTGAAGGTGATTTGACCGATATCTATCGCACTAATTTATGGTTACGCACTGCGGATCGCATTAAAATTGTATTAGCTGAATTTACGGCAACGACCTTTGAAGAATTATTTCAAGGGGTTAAGGCCTATCCCTTTGAGGACTTAATTCCATATGATGGAAAGTTTCCGGTCGATGGTCGTTCTAAAAATTCAATCCTACATTCTGTGCCAGCTGTCCAGAGTATTACCAAAAAGGCCATTGTTGAGCGTTTAGCGGCGACGTATCAGACGCGAGGACATTTACCAGAAACTGGAGCACGCTATCAGATTGAAACAGCGATTGACCGTGACCATGTGATGCTGACACTCGATACGACGGGTGACTCGCTCTTTAAACGTGGCTACCGAACCGAAAAAGGAGGAGCGCCTTTGAAGGAAACAATGGCAGCTTCTTTGGTAACTCTGGCGCATTGGTTTACAGATAATCCGTTTGTGGATCCAGTGACTGGTTCTGGCACAATTCCGATTGAAGCGGCCTTAATGGGGCGTAAGATTGCGCCTGGTTTGAACCGTGAATTTGATATTTCATATTGGGATCAATTTGATTCAAAGATTGGACAAGCATTAAAAAAAGAAGCGCGGACGATGATTGACTTTAATGTTGAACTTAATATTCAAGGTTATGATATTGATGAAAATATGATTCAAATTGCGCAAGCCAATGCTGATTTAGCGGGAGTGGGAGAAGACATTACGTTTAAGCAGTTGGCCGCTAAAGACTGGTCGACGACGGAAAAGAATGGTGTAATTGTGGCTAACCCGCCCTATGGTGAACGTTTAGGTGATACCGAATCAGTCCGAAAACTTTATCATGAAATGGGCTACATTTATCAACAAATGCCAACCTGGTCAAAATATATTTTGACTAGTGATGAAGGGTTTGAAGCCGCGTATGGACAAAAAGCAACTAAAAAGCGCAAACTCTATAATGGAGCCTTAAAGGTTGACTTGTATCAATATTGGGGACGAAAGGAACGTTAATTTATATGGAAACTGATTTATTAAAGGGCATGAATCCACAACAGGCCCAAGCCGTCACCACTACAGAAGGACCATTATTAATTATGGCTGGCGCGGGATCAGGTAAAACGCGTGTTTTGACGCATCGGGTGGCTTATCTTATTCAAGAAAAGCATGTTGCCCCTTGGAATATTTTAGCGATTACTTTTACTAATAAAGCCGCACGTGAAATGCAAGAGCGAATTGCCGCTTTAGTTGGAGGGGCCGATGCGAGTCGAATTTGGGCTTCAACTTTCCACGCGATGGCCGTGCGCATTTTACGCCGTGATATCGATAAGATTGGTTACAAGCGGGATTTTACCATTATTGATGCCAGTGCCCAAAAAAGCTTGGTAAAACGGATTTTAAAGAGTCAAAATGTCGATATTGAAAAATTTGACCCACGCTCAGTTCTAGGAGCGATTTCGAATGCTAAGAATGCGTTGGAAACACCACAAGATTATCAGCAACATGCAGAGGGTGTTTTTGAAAAAATTGTGGCTGAGGCTTATGAAGCATATCAAAAACAATTACATCTAAGCCAATCCGTTGATTTTGATGATTTAATCATGTTGACGATTCAACTATTTGAAACGGATCAGGATGTCTTAAAATACTATCAAGATAAGTTCCAATATATTCACGTGGATGAGTATCAAGATACGAATGATGCGCAGTATCGTTTAATTCAAATGCTAGCTGCTCAATGGAAAAACTTAGCGGTTGTCGGGGATTCAGATCAGAGTATCTATGGTTGGCGTGGAGCTAATCTTGAAATTATTTTGAATTTTGAGCAAGATTATCCTGGCGCAAAGCGGGTAATGTTGGAGCAAAATTATCGTTCAACGCAAAATATTTTGAACGCGGCCAATGATGTGATTGCGCATAATGATGGGCGAATTGCCAAAAATCTTTGGACGGATAATGGGGCAGGTGATTTGATTACCTATCATCAAGCGAACAGTGATCGTGATGAAGCCGTTTATTTGGTGAGCGAAATTACAAAGGCAGTGAAAGCTGAAAGTCGAAATTATCAAGATTTTGCGGTTTTGTATCGGACGAATGCGCAGTCACGTGGAATTGAAGAGGCCTTCGTTAAGGCGAATATTCCGTACACCATGGTGGGCGGGTCAAAGTTTTATGAGCGTAAAGAAATTCGTGATATTTTGGCGTACTTGTCGTTAGTGACGAATCCAGCTGATGATGAAAGCTTTTTGCGTGTAGTCAATGAACCAAAACGTGGCTTGGGTGATACTTCAATTTTGAAGCTGCAAGTCTTTGCGAGTGAACAAGGCTGGCCCCTTCTTCAAGCCGCTACGAATGCAGATTTAATTAATAATTTACAAAGCCGAGCCAAAAATCAACTGGCAGCGTTTGCAGCGCTGATAAATAAGTTTGTGCAAGCGACTCAAGACGAGATGAATTTAACAGAATTAACGCAAATGATTCTCGAAGACAGTGGTTATTTGTCCGCCTTAAAAGCTCAACCAACACCTGAAAATACGGGACGAATTGAAAATTTGGAAGAGTTTTTAACTGTGACAGAGCAGTTTGATAAAAATTATCAGCCGACTGAGGAAAGTATCTCAAAATATGTTGATTTTATGGGTGAATTAGCTCTCGTTTCAGACATTGATAATGTAAACGAAGACGACAACAATGTGACGCTCATGACCTTGCATGCTGCTAAAGGACTGGAATTCCCGGTTGTCTTCTTAGTAGGAATGGAAGAGTCAATTTTCCCTTCTTATCGGGCCATTATGGACCCCAAACAGATGGAAGAAGAACGGCGTTTGGCCTATGTGGGAGTCACGCGGGCCAAGGAAAAGCTATATTTGACTAATGCTTATTCTCGGATGTTATATGGGAAAATGAATAATAATTTACCATCGCGGTTTATTGATGAAATTTCTGACCAATATCTAAAACGCGATGCCACCGGTCAGTTAAATCATTTTGAAAACCTTGAAGCAAGTCTGCCTTTTGCCCGTCGTCAAACGCCTGCACAAGGAACGACTTTTAGCGGACGGTCCCGTCATAATGCTAATCAGGACCCTAAGAAGACGTCGAGTGTGCAGGTCCATCAAGCACCACAAAATACGGTGTCAGAAGCTGTAACTTGGACCGTGGGTGATCACGTCAACCATCGTAAGTGGGGTGTTGGTACCGTTGTGAAGGTGCAAGGTAGTGGCAATGATATGGAACTTGATATCGCTTTTGAAAATATGGGTATCAAGCGTTTGTTAGCGGCCTTTGCACCGATTACAAAGGAATAATAATTGGGATTAAAAGTAGGAGGTTAGAAACCATGTCCGATGAAAGTTCGACTTTGGCAGCAGCCGAAGTGCGCTTAGAACAATTACAAACGCAGTTACATCAATGGGCAACCGAATATTACCAAAATGATAACCCTTCAGTGGAAGATCATGTGTATGATGCCGCCTATCAAGAAGTCGTGGAAATTGAAGACCAGTTTCCGAGCTTAATTAGTCCAGACTCGATTACACAACAAGTCGGAGATCAAGTTAAGGCTGAATTATCGAAGGTGACACATGCTGTGCCAATGTTGTCCTTAGGGGATGTTTTTTCTTGGGATGAGTTAGGATCTTGGATGCACGGCGTCCAAAATCAATTTAGTGCTCCTTTGGACTACAATGCCGAGTTAAAGATTGATGGTCTGGCCATTAGTCTTCAATATGAAAATGGAAAATTAGTACAAGCTTCTACGCGTGGTAATGGGATGGTTGGGGAAGATGTGACCAATAATGTCTGGCAAATTCAAGACATTCCACATCAGTTAAGTGAAGCTCTGACGGTCGAGGTGCGTGGTGAAATTTATATGCCAAAGGCTGCCTTTTTGGCCTTAAATGAGCAACGTGATCGTGATGGTCTGACGCCTTTTGCAAATCCACGTAATGCTGCCGCGGGGTCTTTGCGACAATTAGATTCTAAGATTACAAAGCAGCGGCAGTTAGCTGGTTTTATGTATCAAGCAGTCGATTCGCAAAATGTTTTACAAGTGGCCACCCAAGCGGAACTGTTACAACGTTTTGCCGAATTAGGCTTGCCAGTGAATCGCGATAATCAGGTTGTTAATGATTTGGATGAGCTCCAAACGTATATTACCGATCAGACAGCGCGTCGAGATGAACTGGCGTACGGAATTGATGGAATTGTAGTTAAAGTCAATGTTTTAGCTTTACGATCACAATTAGGTAATACGGTGAAAGTGCCACGCTGGGCGATTGCATATAAATTCCCTGCGGAAGAAAAAGAAACAATTTTACGTGAAATTGAATGGACGGTTGGTCGGACGGGTGCCGTGACGCCCACAGCAATTATGGATCCGGTAACTTTGGCGGGGACATTAGTGTCACGAGCTTCATTGCATAATCCGGAGTATTTAAAAACAAAAGATTTACGTCTTGGAGATACGGTGACTTTGCATAAAGCCGGTGATATTATTCCAGAAATTGGGCAAGTAATTTTAAGTAAGCGTGCACCTGAGGCACCGACTTATATAATTCCAACGCAATGTCCGGAATGTGGCGAGACTTTAGTGCACGTTGATGGCGAAGTGGCCTTACGTTGTATTAATCCCGCTTGTCCGGCCCAAGTTCAAGAAAAGTTAACCCATTTTGCTTCCCGAAATGCGATGAACATCGATGGCCTTGGTCCTAAAATTATTCAACAATTATTACAGCGCCAATTAGTTAATAGTGTTGCTGATTTGTATCATCTTAATTTAGATGATTTGTTAACCTTGGATAAATTCGGTCCTAAAGCAGCGCAGAATTTATTAGATGCTTTGACAAATTCAAAACAAAATTCATTGGAGCGATTGTTGTTTGGCCTCGGTATTCGCACGGTGGGCGCTAAGGCTGCCCGGTTAATCGCGGTGCGTTTTTTGACGATTGAGCAAGTGATGAACGCCAGCGTTGATGATATTGCAACGATTGATGGGGTCGGGCCGATTATTGCTAAAAATGTGGTGCAATTTTTCCAAGAAGTTGAAGTGGCCCCAATGATTCAAGATTTACAAAAGTATGGTGTCAATACAGATTATCTACAAGAAGCACCGCGTGAAACGCTAACCGAATTGGCGGATAAGAAGGTTGTTTTAACTGGTAAATTAGCTGATTTGACCCGGAGCGAGGCGACGCATTGGCTGGAACAACATGGAGCCCAATTGAGTAGTTCGGTTTCTAAAAAAACAGATATTTTGATTGCCGGTTCGGATGCGGGAAGCAAGCTAACGAAGGCGGAAAGTTTAAATGTGCCAATTTGGTCAGAAGCTGATTTACAAGCTTTAATGCAAAAACATCAGTGATTTGTTAGAATATGAAAGAATAAGCAAAAATCAAGGTAAAAGAGGAATACACATGCGCTATATAAAATGGATTGGAGCGGCCATCGGTGTGATTGTATTAGGGGGCGCTTTGCTGTTTTTTGGGAACTATTATTCTAAAAATTCAGCGGAGGTGGCGTCTAAAAACACTAAAACAACTGTGAATAATAAGGTCACTTCTAAAAAAGGAATTAAGTTGACCGGAACCGCCACGCAAGATAATTATAAGTCGGTCATTAAAGACGGAAATTATCTTGTTGGAAAAGCGCGCGGAATCACGGCTAGTCAAAATGACAACCAATACAATACTGAAAGCTTTGAAAATGGATTATTAAATTTAGCTAAGAATAAGTTTTCACCAAAATCATATATTTTCCAAGAAGGTCAATATTTAGATGCATCGACTGCTAAAAAGTGGTTGGATCGGAAATCTGATTCTAATCCGGATGGGTTGAATCCAGAAGATAATGGTAAGAAAGATGATGGACGTAATCCTTTGTATTTGCAGGCGATTGAAGAGCAAGACTTCATGGTACAGTCTAGTGATGCCTTACAATTGAAGGGGATTATGTTGGGCCTAGCGATGAATAGCGAAGATATTTATCAAAAGGAAGAATATGGTGCTAACTATACGCAAAAGATTGACGATAACACGCGTATTGCGAAAGGGAAAGAATTAGCGGCTGAGGTAGTCAAGCGTTATCGTAAATTAGAGGGTGTGAATTCCAATACACCAATTGTGGTCGCATTGTTTACCGAAGCCCCTAGTGATAGCCTGACTGGCGGAACTTTCTATAGTTATACGGAATCAAATAATGGAGATAAAATCAGTGGATTTACCCCTGTGAATGATATCAATGTAGTATTGCCAATGCAGGAGAACACATTTAACTACAATGAAATTGCCGCGAACTTGAATGGTGATTTTATTAATTTCCAAAATACGGTTCAAGGGTTCTTCCCAAATCTGTCTTATATAACCGCGCAGGCTCAATATCATGATAAAACCTTAGCTAGTTTGAAAGTGGATGTTACAACCCAGTTCTATTCACAAACAGAAATGAATAGCTTTACGAATTATTTGGCACAAACCGCACCTAGTATGTTACCGACGGATGTGGATGTCCAGATTCGCGTCAAGACGGTGAATGGAGTTCAAGCTGTGCTGGTACAAAAAGCCAATGGTAAGTCGTATGAAGTCATTCAATTAGGTACAACTAATTAAAGTTAAAGTGCATGCTTGGTAAAAGAGTTCCATAAATGGGGCTCTTTTTATTTTAGTTTTGATTATGAACTAAGCATCAAGGCTTGAATTTTTCATATTTGTCAGCTTAATTTAACAATGTACTAGGTGTGTGCAATGGATTTTTTTATGGTAATCGCAGTTAGAGGGAAGGCACGATTTTGACGTTATGTAAGTTCAATTGAGAGAGATGGCCATGCTGCTCCCCGCCTGCCATCTTATTTGTAACAAAAACTTTTTTGCATACTTATGTTATGGAATTCTAATTTTGGGTTCATTGCCATTGGAAAGTATACAAGCGAGTACAAGAATAATGAAATTTCTGCAAATAGCCTAAAATTTTAAAGTTATAGGGGCGTTAAGATTAATTATGGAGAAGTTATTGTAGGTGAAACGATAGATTTTAAATATAAAGTGTAAAAAACATAATAACCGTTAATTGAAAGTAGACTAGCCCTTGTGAGTGGAACCATCTTCTGATATAGTAGATGAAACAATTTTAGAAAGACGAGGGTTAGGAAATGGGATTTCATCAATATTTGTCAGGCTTAACGGAATTAGAAATGATTAATCGGGCTCCAGGCTATTTTAAGTATTTCCCACACTCCGTAGCAGCACATTCGTGGAAAGTAACCCAAGTTGCTCAATTTTTAGGTGATATTGAGGAAAAGCAGGGGGAGACCGTTGATTGGCAGTTGTTGTATGAAAAGGCTTTAAATCACGATATTAATGAACGATTTATCGGTGATATTCGAACCCCGGTGAAATATGCTTCTTCAGAATTGCGGCATATGTTGGCGGACGTGGAGGAGTCTTTGGCTGATAATTTTATTCGAATGGAAATTCCAGCAGGTTATCGGGATGCTTACCATCGACGCTTGTCAGAAGGGAAGGATGATACTTTAGAGGGTCGCATCCTATCAGTAGCGGACAAAGTTGATCTCTTGTATGAAGCCTTTGGCGAATTGCAAAAAGGAAACCCTGAACCCGTTTTCTTAGACATTTATAAAGAAAGCTTGGAAACGATTTATGCTTTTCGAGACATGAATAGCACTAAATACTTTATTCATGAAGTTTTACCGGAAATGTTAGCTGAGGAATTTCCCGGATCAGAACGCTTGCAACGAATTTATATTGGTATTTTTAACCAAGGCATTGATCAAGCGGATGATGAAGAAAAATTAGTTTAAACTTAATGAAAGATGGCGTATAATGAAATTATTAAACACCGTCTTTTTTTGACGCAAGGAAAAGTGATTTGGTAGTAGAGACCAGATAGTGAGGTATGAAGATAGATGATTACGCAACAAGCAGATCGTGAATATGAGGTGGTTTCTAAATACCAGCCTACTGGTGATCAACCGGATGCCATTGAAAAGCTCACCACAGGGTTGAAAAATGGAGTGAAGGAACAGATTCTATTAGGGGCAACCGGGACGGGGAAAACTTTCACCATTTCCGAAGTGATTGCTAATGCTAATAAGCCGGTTTTAGTACTTTCACATAACAAAACCTTAGCGGGGCAATTATATGGGGAATTTAAAGAATTTTTCCCTAACAATGCGGTTGAATATTTTGTTTCTTATTATGATTATTATCAGCCGGAAGCCTATGTTCCTTCATCAGATACGTATATTGAAAAAGACTCTTCCATCAATGATGAAATTGATAAATTGCGAAATTCGGCGACTTCTTCATTGTTGTCACGTAATGATACGATTGTCGTGGCTTCGGTCTCATCAATTTTTGGATTGGGAGATCCACAGCAGTATCGTGATCATGTGATTAGTTTGCATGTGGGCGATGAAGTGGAACGTAATGGTTTGATGCGAGACTTGATTGATATTCAATTTCAACGGAATGATATTGATTTTCAGCGTGGTCGCTTCCGAGTTCGGGGTGATGTCTTAGAGGTTTTCCCAGCTTCTTCTGATGCGAAGGCGCTACGAATTGAATTTTTTGGTGATGAGATTGATCGGATTCGCGAAATTGATAGTTTGACAGGTGAAATTGTATCTGATTTAGATACGGTCACTATTTTCCCAGCCACACACTTTATGACGAATGAGAAAATTCGGGAACGGGCGGTTAAGACTATTCAAGCTGAATTAGATGAACAGTTAAAAAAATTCGAATCAGAAGGAAAGCTACTTGAAGCACAACGCTTAAAGCAGCGGACAGAATATGATATTGAAATGATTCGTGAAATGGGCTTTACCACTGGAATTGAGAATTATTCGCGGCATATGGATGGACGTAAACCGGGTGAACCGCCTTTTACGTTACTCGATTTCTTCCCGGATGATTTCCTAATTGTTGTCGATGAGTCACACGTGACAATGCCGCAAATCCGAGGGATGTATAACGGCGATCGCGCGCGGAAGCAGACCTTGGTTGACTTTGGCTTCCGTTTACCTTCAGCACTCGATAATCGGCCGCTCAAATTAGCAGAATTTGAAGAGCATGTACACCAAATTATCTATATGTCAGCGACTCCTGGTGATTATGAAACCGAGCGGGTTCCTGAAAATGAGATAATTCAACAGATTATTCGGCCAACCGGGTTGTTGGATCCTGAGATTGAATTGCGGCCGGTCAATGGGCAAATTGATAATTTGTTGGGTGAAATTAATGCCCGGGCGGAGCGAAATGAGCGCGTGTTTGTCACTACCTTGACGAAAAAAATGGCTGAAGACTTGACGGATTACTTGGAAGATGTGGGGGTCAAAGTTAAATATTTGCATTCAGATATCAAAACTTTGGAACGGACGGAAATTATTCGTGATTTACGGTTAGGTAAATTTGACGTTTTAATTGGAATCAATCTGTTACGTGAGGGAATTGACGTGCCAGAAGTTTCATTAGTGGCGATTTTAGATGCTGATAAAGAAGGCTTTTTACGAAATACGCGTTCCTTGATTCAAACGATTGGACGGGCGGCTCGTAATGAGAATGGGCATGTAATTATGTATGCGGATCATGAAACTGCATCGATGAAAGCTGCGATGGAGGAGACCGCGCGGCGGCGGAAATTGCAGATTGCCTACAATGAAGCGCATGGCATTACGCCGCATACGATTATTAAGCCGGTGCGGGATTTGATTTCGGCTTCACATCCGACTGATGAAAAAGAACAACCGCAGTCATTTACTGAGGTAGCCTTTAAAGATATGGCTCATGAAGACCAAGAAGCAATGATTAAAAATTTGGAGGAACAGATGCGGGCGGCGGCTAAGCGCCTAGACTTTGAAGACGCTGCTAATTTGCGTGATTCTGTGATGGAATTAAAATTACAGTTAGATTGATAATAGATTTATAAAAGGACTGGCACCGTGGTTGGCGACCAGTCCTTTTGCTTAAGTTAATTTTGATGAAGTCCCTGTAAAGCTTGCTGGTGAGCACCCTGGTTGGATCGATCCGGAATCCACTGGGTGATAACCAGTTGAAAATAATCTTGGAGGGCTAAGAGTTGGCTTAGTTCCGTTGTATATTGTTTAGCATATGCTTTTCCAATACTATCGCTAAGTAGGCGCGAGTCAGTAAAATATTGGACCGTTGTTTGCTCAGGAATTGGACAAATTTTTAAGAGCTGTTGAAAGGCCCAAATGGCAGCCTGAAATTCAGCCTGATGATTATTGAGATGTTTGGGGAGCGGCTGATGTAATTGAATTTGTTTTTGAGCTTGTAAAATTAAGAGACCTGCGCCATTGGTTTGTTGTTTAAAATCGGTCGCCGCATCAGAATAAAGCTGGATGAGCATACTATCACACCTCGTTTTCTGTTATACTATAATTTAATTATATAGTTAAAGCAAATGGGGGACAAATTATGCGTGGATTGTATCAACCAGCGGGCTTAAGTGGCTTGGTGAATTGGGCCTGGATTTTAATGGTCGGATTGCTAGCCTTAATTTTACAATTGGAATTTATCACATTTAATTGGTGGACAATATTGGTCACGCTTTTATTTGTGTTTCTAGTTGCTTTTGTGATTGTGCGGCGGCGGATTGATGTAAACGCAAATTATATTCATTTTCGGCAATTATTTAGCTTTAATCGCTTATCAATTCGGTTTGATGGGATGGAACATGTTCAACCAACGCGGCATGGCATTATATTTGATTATAATGATAATTCATATAATATGATAATTTCAAAAAAAGTACGGACACAAATTTTAAAAAAATTGGGAGTATAGAATGGGACAGACAACATTTACAGTAGATGAACAAGTTGGTCGGCTAGATAAAGTTATCGCACAATATTTGCCGGATTATTCCCGTTCCCAAGCAAATGAATGGATTAAGGAAGAACGCGTATTAGTCAATAGCGAAGTTAAAAAGGCTAAATATCAAGCTAAGCTAGGAGATGAAATTCAAGTGGATATTCCAGACCCCATTACTTTGGATTTGAAAGCTGAAAATCTCCCGCTTGACATCATTTATGAAGATGATGATTTATTAGTGGTGAACAAACCACAAGGGATGGTGGTACACCCCGCACTAGGGCATCCCGATGGTACTTTGGTCAATGCTTTAATGTATCATACGCCTTTATCAAATATTAATGGAGTCTTGCGTCCTGGGATTGTTCATCGGATTGATAAAGATACATCTGGCTTATTAATGGTTGCTAAAAATGATCATGCGCACGAGACTTTGTCAGAGAACTTGAAAGCAAAAAAGAATTTGCGCGAGTATCTGGTTTTGGTTCACGGTGAATTTAAAGAAAATAGTGGAACGATTAATGCACCGTTGGGTCGCTCGAATAAAGACCGTAAAAAGCAAGCGGTGGTGGCTAATGGACGGGAAGCAGTGACCCATTTTAAAGTTTTGCGACGCTATGTCGGCTATACCTTATTATCCGCTACATTGGAGACAGGTCGAACCCATCAAATTCGCGTTCATTTGGCTTATATCGGACATCCAGTAGCGGGGGACCCTTTATATGGCCCTAAGAAAACTTTACCAGGTAATGGACAGTATTTGCATGCGCATACTTTGGGGTTAACACAGCCGACAACGGGCGAAGAATTAATTTTTGAAGCGCCCTTGCCGGACTACTTCACCGCAATGTTGAGTCAATTAGAACCTTATAATGAGATGAGCGAGGATTAATATGGCAAGTAAAGAAATTGTAGATGGAATGTCAATGCAACGGGCATTAACGCGGATTACCTATGAAATTATTGAACGTAATAAAGGAGTTAGTAATCTAGTTTTAGTTGGGATTAAAACGCGCGGTGTTTACTTGGCACAACGGATTGGTGAGCGTTTGCAACAATTAGAGGATGTTGCGATTCCAGTTTTGACGTTAGACATTGAAGCTTATCGTGATGATCGTGAGCCAAAAGACCAACGTCAACCCCAAATTGATTTGGATTTGGATGGGAAACGGGTTGTTTTAATCGATGACGTTTTGTATACGGGACGAACGATTCGGGCAGCTTTGGATGCGTTGATGGATAATGGTCGACCAGCAGTGGTTAATTTAGCTGTTTTGGTAGATCGTGGTCATCGGGAGTTACCGATTCGAGCTGACTTTGTTGGTAAAAATATTCCAACAGCAATTTCAGAACGGATTAAAGTTAATGTCCGTGAATTAGATGGGCAAGATTCCGTTGAAATTCACTCATAAGGTAGTGAGGGGAGTTGCTAAATGACCCAACGATATTTAATTTTACAAGATCAAAGTGTCTATCCAGGTGAAGCCTTTGGGGCACCAGCGACGACTTTTGGTGAGATTGTTTTCAATACCGCCATGTCAGGGTATCAAGAGATAATTACCAATCCAATTTATCATAATCAAATCTTGATGTTTACTACCCCCACGATTGGGGCAGCTGGTATTAACCATCAAGCAGATGAAGCCATTGTACCCACGATTAAAGGGGTAGTTGCCCGAGAAATCGCGGACGTTTCCACAAATCGGTTACAGCGGATGAGTTTGGATGCTTTTTTGAAACGTCATAATATTCCAGGAATTGCGCGGATCGATACGCGTGCCTTGGCCCGCCATTTACGGCAAACAGGGACGCAAAAAGCAAGTATCGTTGATGTGCCAGATGATCACGCGTTTGATCAATTAAAAGCGATGGTATTGCCAACGAATCAAGTGGCACAGGCTTCAACGCCTAAAGCCTATGCTAATCCTGGGCGAGGAGCGAATGTTATTATCATTGATTTAGGTCTGAAAAATGGGATTTTACGTAATTTGCGTGATTATGATGCCAATATTACGGTCTTGCCACATGATACAACCTTAGAGCAAGTGGTTAATTTAGATCCGGACGGTATTGTGTTGTCATCAGGCCCTGGTGATCCGCATATTTTAAGCGAACCATTATTGAAATTAATTCGGACTGTGCAAAGTGAAATTCCACTTTTGGGAATTGGATTAGGGTATGAATTGTTCGCCTTAGCTAATGGGGCTGAATTAGAAGAACTAACTTTTGAACGGCATGGTATGAACCATCCGATTCGTGAGCAAATAACTGGTAAAATTATTTTTGCAAACCAGGGAAATGGTTATGTGATTAACCGAGCTTCACTCAAAGCAACAGCCCTGATGGTGACGCATATGGATCTTATGGATCACTCAGTGCAAGGCGTGCGGCATCGAGATTACCCAGCATTTGGGGTTCAATTTTTCCCGGATGCTGCGCCTGGTCCAATTGAAGCCACAGATATTTTTGCAGAATATATGGAAATTGTGTCTGCACGCCGAGGAGGGAGTCGACAATGGTTGAACGAATATTAATGATTGGTGGTTCAGCCAATGATTTTGACCATGAAACGGAAAGTGATTTAGCCAGTTATCAGATGGTCTCAGCTTTACGTCAAAATGAAGCTGAAATTTTTATGGTGGATGATAATCCGTATGCGTTTACGATTGAACGAACGGATATTACGCCGATTTTTTGTGCTTTAACTTTAGATAATCTCTTAGCAATTATTGAACAGAATCAAATTACCGCCGTTGTAACGACCGCTGGTGGGTTGGTGTCAATGAATCTAGGTCGTCAGCTTCAAAAAACTTTGGGGACAGCGGCGCCCAAGATTTTAGGCTTGTCTAGAGATGCCCTAGAGGCCGCCCAAGATACGACGATTTTACGTAACCATTTGAATCGGTTAGGAGAAAAAACGGTGGCCGCGCGCTTAGCAAATAATGTTTCTGAAGCATTTGAGGTGGTGCGCGAAATTAATTTCCCAGTAGTAGTACGGCCGATTGCTCCAAATGGAGGTCTTTTGCGGTTTAACGTGAATGATGCTGAACGGTTAGAGGAAGCAGTTGAAAAAGGTCTAGAGCGTTCGCAAATTCATCAAGTCAATATCGACCAAAGTATTCGTGGGCATCACGAAATTACCATCGTTGCCTTGCGCGACCGCGTGGGCAATACCCTGATTGTGGGTGGGATTGAAGATATGGATCCGGTAGGGATTCATACTGCGGACTCTATTGCTTTTACACCAATTCAAAGCCTTTCAGACCCCATTATTCAAAAGTTGCGGCAAACGACGATTAAAATACTACATGAGTTTCAAATTATGGGGATGGCGCAGGTGCGCTTTGCGGTGAATCCCGAAACAGATGAATATGTCGTAACGCGATTGACTCCTTATTTTGACCGCCAATCATCTTTGATTATGGTTGCCACGGGTTATCCATTAGTGCCAGTCGTTACGAATTTAATCTTGGGTAAAACTTTTGAACAAATTCATTTGCCCGCCAAATTTAGTAGTAATTCGGCTTTGTTGGAGCCAGTGATGGACCACGTGGTTACACGTTTTCCCGTTTTTAATTTCGGAGAATTTGAAGCGAATTGGATTGTAACTGATCATCGTCTGAATACCGTTCAAAAATCAGTCGGGGCGACGATTGGAGTGGGACGCAGTGTTGAAGAAGCCATTGAAAAGGCTTTACGAGCGGCGCACTTTAATAGTCGTGATTTTTCACCAACAATTATGAATTCTTTGACTGAGGACGACTTGATTGAACGAATCATTCATCCCCGGAATAATCGAATTTTGGTGTTGATGGAAGCTTTGCGCCGCGGTTATACAGTTGATGAATTAGCTGAGATGACAAAAATTGCGCCATTTTATTTTTATAAATTAAAGCGAATAATGGAATTAGAAGATTCAGTGGCTAAAAATCCATGGGATGAGACTATTTTACGTGAGGCAAAGTATTATGGCCTAAGTGATGGATTATTGGCGCGCTTATGGAATGAACCATATGAAAAGGTACGGCGTTTCCGCTGGGACCATAATATTCTGCCAACTTATAAGGCCTTTGACCCGTCTGCGGGTGAATTTGATGAAGAAAATTCACATTATTACAGTACGTTTGAAAGTGAGAATGAGACAAAGCAATTAGATATTGAGTCAGCTTTGGTCGTTGGAACGGGAGCCTTTCGCTTAGGGGATGGCGCAGCCGCTTCTTATACCATGGCATCAGTTGCATCAGAACTGCGACGGCTCGGAATTCCAACGATTGTGGTGAATAATAATCCGCATGGGCTCTTGTTTATTCCGCAGAGTGCGGATAAACATTATTACGAGCCGCTTGAGTTGTCCGATGTGATGAACATTTTGGAAATTGAACATCCTAAGTATATTTTTATTCCTGGTAATCGAATTAAGTTAATCAGAAAGCTGCGGGAAATGAACATTCCAGTGTATGTGATTGCTAAGGAAAAATATTTACCATCAACGCTCTACGAAGCACATGAAAAAATTGTCATTGATTACTTTTGGGATGGTCAAAAAACTTACCCTTTGGCGATGGAAAAACAGGATAATGATGAAATGGTGATTGATCAACGAGCCATGACACCATCATTATATGCGGCTTTACCCCGCCCTAAGTTGGCAGTGACGCGTGCCGGTTTATATCAATTGATGGTTGATCACTGGCCAATTGAAGGTGAAGTTACGGCGGACGATTTGCGCCCAATGCCTTTTACGCATATGGCATTTTTGGCAAAAATTACCGGTGTAAATTGGTTACGGATGATGGTTCGTTATATGACGGGACGACAAAGCGAGGCGGATACGCACTTAGTTGAGCATTGGGTTGATTATCAATGGTCAACTGAGGCAGGTCGTTTGGTCTATACGCATCCTGATTTTATGACACATTTAAATGTGCATGAACACCAGATTGATAATGGAAGACTAGCGATGGGAGCGCATATTGAGCCCCTCGAGCAGGAAGTTGATTCGGCGGAAAATTATACATCTTGAGATATTTCATGAATTAAGGTATACAATAATAAAGTTCAATAGAAAAGAGGAGCATTTTAAATGAAAAAAGGTTGGTTAATTAGTGGCGTGATTGTTGTTTTGGCAGGTGGATTAATCGCGTTTGGAATGTCAAACGGTAAGAATGTGGCAACTTCTAATAGTGGATCAGTGACTGAACAAGAGCTGTATCAAAAGTTAAAGAAAACTCCAGAAGGTAAGCAGACTTTTGCGAATATGATGATTAAAAAGGTCTTGGAGAAAGACTATAATAAAGATGTTGATCAAAAGGATCTTGATCAGCAATATGATAAAGCAAAAAAGCAATACGGCGATAGTTTTGAATCTACTTTAGCTCAAAGTGGAATGACTACGGAAACTTATCGTGATAATTTGTATTTATCTGCGCTGGAAAAAGCGGCGTTTAAGGATAATCAACATTTTTCAAATAAAGATTTAAAGCAAGCTTATAAAACTTACACACCTAACGTGAAGGTTTCAGTAATTAAGACTGATTCTGAAGATGATGCCAAGTCAGTTATTGATGATTTGAATAATGGTAAAGACTTCGCCCAAGAAGCTAAAGATAAGTCAACCGACACAACTAGCAAGGATAAAGGTGGAAAATTAGACGCCTTTGATTCAACGGTCGATGCTACGGTGGTGAGTTCTGAAATCCAAAAGGCGGCCTTTGGCTTGAAGAAGGGGAATTATACTAAGACCCCCGTTAAAGTAGCTGCTAATGCTTCTACAGGAGCCACAGGTGATTCTTATTATATTGTTAAATTAAACGACCGGGATGCTAAGGGCAGTTTCCAAAGTTTGAAGGGTAAGATGAAGGATGTCTTAGTTGATCAAAAGTTGGCTAAGGATAGTACGGCCATGCAAAGCTTTATTGGACAACAATTGGACAAGGCCAAGGTTAATATCTCAGACAAGGACTTGAAGGACGCACTCACTAGCTATACCCAAGCAGCACAAACCAAGAAGTAATCAGTATTAATCGTTATAAAAATGATCGTCGCAAGTAAAGTTACGACGATCATTTTTGATTGTTTTTAAAACGATAATTATCATTGGTGCAATCAATAAAAAGCCATGCAATATTAAAATTGCATGGCTTTCTATTTAAATCATTTGTTAGGTCAGAACAGTATGTGCATACACACGCTAACAATTATAAAAATTCTTCTTGGGCATCCGTCATTTCTTTTGACATTTCTGCAAGCTCTTTGACAGTTTCTTGCATCCCTGTCGAGATCCAGCGAATCGCAATGGCAAGCATCCCTGAGGCCGTAAAGTCAGAAATATAATCGACAATGGCTGCATTGGTAGCATGGTCGCGCAAGATATTAGAATAAAGTCCATGTAAAATATCACGTAAAGGTGGATAGAATTGTTCACGCAAACCAGCATTTAAAAGAATTGCAATCACAACGGCATTAGATTGAATAAATTCAAAAAAGGCAGTTGCGACAGCACGAGATTCATTGGGTAAATGTTGAGCTTCATGCGCAAAGTCAGACGTCAATTGTTCAACAATGGTAGCAATAACGCTTTCTTTGGTACCAAAGTGCCGATAAAAAGCCATTCGAGACACGCCTGCCTTACGGGCGATATCAGTTACCGCAAGTTGGTCATAGGACTGGCTTTGAAGGAGCGTTAAAGTTGCATCAATAATTTGATCATCCGTTTGTTGGCGGATGCTTTCAGTTTGAATGTTTTTCATAATTCCAGTATACAAAAAAGCAGCGCTGCATTAGAGCATCGCTGCAAAATATGAGGATAGTTTAGTATTCTTTATTAGTTTGTAGAGAACTTAAGATAAAATTAAAAATTTTGTATATGGCTTAATTTAAGGTGCCGTTGTTGGGCATAGTTAGCTAATTCAGTATCCACCACAAAGGGAACTTTTTGTAAATCGGTTCGGTTTTTGGCCCCTAACAAGGTGTAAATCTTTGGTAAATGTTGTTGCCAAAGTTGAATTTCATCAACTAAGGCATCAGTGCCTTGATTTAACAAAATATGGAGGAAATAACCTGCCACACCAACATTTTCTGCACCGAGGACTTGTGCTTTAACCACATCCAAAGGTGATTGAATTCCCCCCGTCGCAAAAATATGCTGCTGTGCGGTTTGCGCTTCTAATAAGGATTCGGCGGTAGTTTGTCCCCAATCGTAAAGATAGGCGTGGGCATGTTCCTTATAGGCGGTATGGTTACGGCGGTCTTCAATGCGAGCAAAGTTCGTCCCGGATTGGCCGCCAACATTAATATACTTCGCACCAAGAGCTTCTAGCGTTTGAATAACATGCAAATCCATACCAAAACCCACTTCCTTAATAATGACGGGGACCGGGCTAGTCGCGATAATTTCTGCTAAAGATTCCTGCCAGTGAAAGTTACGGTCGCCCTCAGCCATGACAATTTCTTGGGCGGCGTTAATATGAATTTCTAATGCATTGGCATCAATCATATTAATCACCCGTTGTGCCTCATAGGCCGTGTGACCAGCCCCGAGGTTTGCAATCAAAAAGCCACTAGGATTTTTTTTACGAGCAACTTCAAATGATGGGATGGCCTCGAAATCTTTCAAAGCAATACTTTGCGAACCAACGGCCATGGCTAATCCAGTTTCTTTGGCAACGTCAGCTAATTGACCATTAATTTGGCTTGATTTTTCGCTGCCACCGGTCATCGCTTCGATATAAAACGGAAATGGCCAAGGAAAGTCAGGATTGTTCGACGCAAGATTAACTTGATTGACACTAGCTTCAGGTAACGCGTTATGAATTAAGCGAACTTGGTTTAAAGAAGAAGTGGGCTGCATCTTACGGTATTCTGCTTCAGCAAGGGCAAGATGCTCATCTTTACGGTGGGCATGTTCTGATTCCATCTGTGGTTCCTCCTGGATAGGTTATTCATGATAAATAGTAAGTGGTAGTGGTCGTAAATCGGCTTTGATACAGGCTTGAATGAAGGCATGTCGCTTGGTTGTATCTTGCAGTTTAGTCCAAGCAAGAGCATTGTCACCATTACCAGCACCGGAAATTTTACCAGGTATCGCAAATGTTTGGATGAGTTGGAGAAAATGATCCAACTGTGATGTTTGGTAATTAATGTTGGCAGCTTTAGTATAGGTAATAATTTCACTTTGATTTTGAGCTAGAGCTTGTTGAAAAGCGGTCCAACTTTCATTTTCTAAGGCGGTAGCCACTTGTTTGACGGTGGTTTGACTGGCTGATAAAAACGTGGTCGGATCAACAGGTAAACGCTGTAAGCTGTTTTGTGTATCTGCTGGTGATTGAGTCCAAGCAACTAATAGTTCCCAAGTTTTTGGTTGGTGTAGATTTTTCAACTGTAATTGTGGCCAATTATTTTGGACAATATTTGAGAGCGGAGTAGTGCTTAATTGATGTGTCAGCCAATTTGTATCAAATTTTTCATAATAGACAATGCCACCAAAGACCGCTGCTGCGACATCGCCCATTGATCCCTTTTGAAAATGAGGAAGTTGAAAGAGGGTCAACGTGGCTAATTTAAAAAGTTCATATTTGGTAAAAGGAATTTGATAATACATCAGCAAAGCTTGGCAGACGCCGACTGCGGTGGCTCCAGAAGAACCGAGCCCAATCTTTTGTCCATCTAACTCCAATCCACTTGTAATTTGGAGTTGAAAGGGCTGAGTGTGTTTTATTTTCGTAGCTGGTAAGTATGCAGCGATGGTACGACAAGCTTGAGTGACAATTTGCCAAGCATCATCATTGAGCGGGTTGTTTTCCTTTTCAAAAAGTAATCCAGGATAGATGCCCAGTTGATCACTTGTGATTTGATAATTATCATGCGGTTGAATGGTAAAACGCATAAAGCGATTCACCGCTAAAACAATACTAGCCTGCCCGCTATACGTAGCCGCGAATTCGCCGGCGAGAAATAATTTACCTGGCACTTTAATTGTAGTCATTACTAAACCTCTTCCCAAATCTGAATTCCGGGACCAGGGGTCGCGATTTGGGTTTTTAAATCAGGAAAAGTTTGTTGTAACTGCGTCATAATCGTTGCAGTATCTTGTGGTTGAGAGATAATTTTAACATTTGGGCCTGCGTCCATAGTAGCATAGACGGAAAGTCCTTGTTCGCGCAGGTTTTGAACCATTTTAATTAAACCCCATGAAGTATCCGTTAGATAATTAAATGGGGGATTAGCAACCATGTTTTGAGCGTGCATTTCTAAAGCGTTTTGCTCGGCTAGACGACCTAAAGTGTCTAAATCATGGTTAGCAATTGCGGCTTGCATTGTAGGAACACCGGCATTCGTGTGCTGGACCCAAGTCTGATAATAAGGTGAATTTGCACGAGCATTTTGCATTCCGCTCCGTGAATCTACGGCTTTGGGTTGATCGGAAACAATTACGGTGATTAATTGAATTGGCCAAGTGACGGGGTCTTGAAGAGCATGTGCCACGGAGCTATTTGAATCGGTTCCGCGATTCCACTGCACAAAACCACCAAAAATTGAACGGCTAGCTGAACCAGAGCCTTGCCGGGCCAACCTTGAAAGATCACGTGGATCTAAAGAAAGATGAGCTGCAGCAGAAGCCGCGCCAGCTAAAGCAGCAAAGGCGGAAGCCGAAGAAGCTAATCCCGCCGCGGTTGGCACGTGATTAATGGAAACCATCCGGGCATACGTCTTGATTCCAGCCAACTGGCGCACGAGATCGAGAAAATGCTCTATTTTTTTTCGTTCATGCGCTTTTAAAACTCGCCCGTTTAAAATAATTTGATCATGCAGTAACTGTGCATCGAATTCGACGGTTGTATCTGTATAAAATTCGTTTAAAGTCAGGCTGATGGAAGTGGTAGTAGGTAAAATGAGCTGGGCATCAGCTTTCCCCCAATATTTTAGCAAAGCGATATTAGTATGTGCCCGTGCCGTATAGGCCGTCATATGTAAGCCTCCTTAATTTGTAGGATACGTTTGCGTCCAAACTTCAGTTGCGCCAGCATTTTCTAATGCCTCGATAATGCGATCGGCGGCTTTTTGATCAGGCGCTAATGCTAGCATAGTTCCCCCAATACCACCCCCAGTCAGCTTGGCACCTAGTGCGCCGGCTTGACGGGCCGCATGGATTAAGGTGTCCAATTGCGGGTGAGAGACTCCCAAGGTTTGGAGTTCTGCCTGTGCTTGGTTCATTAATACACCTAATTCAGAAAGTGTGTTGGATTGAAGGGTATGATGAGCTGCTGTGGTTAGTTCTCCCAAATGTTGAATACTTTTTTTCGTCGCGTGCGGCTGTTCTTCTAAGAGACTGCGGACGACTGATACAGCAAGTCCGGTCTGTCCATGAATTCCAGTATCAGCCATAATAAAGGTGGCATTAAGATTTAATTCAAAGGGTTGCGTTAATTCATTTTTAATAAACCAAATTGGTGAGTTGCTAGCTACCGTAGCGGTATCTAAACCAGAAGGCGACCCGTGGGTAATACGTTCTTCTACCGCGGCCCAATTTTGTAAGTGTTCGTTGGATAATGGCGTATCAAAGAAATCATAGAATGCCCGGACAATTGAGATTGCACTGGCAGCCGAAGAGCCCATTCCCCGTTCTTGTGGAATATCTGAGTTAATGTGTAGGGTAAAGGGCTGTTTTTTAGCGTTAAAAAAATCTAGTAAGCGCAAAATTAGTTGACGAATTCCTTCATAATTCTCCGCTAAGCTTGAGAGCGGACCTTGATAAGTAGGAGTAAAAATCATTTGCCCAGCTAATCGCGGCTTAATGGTCGTTGTAAAGCTAATGTCAGGCAAAGGAAGAGCGATTGCCGGTTGACCATAAACAACAGAATGTTCACCCATTAAAATCACCTTTGCATGACTTTTACCTATTGATGTTTTTTTCAAAATCTTAACCACCATTTCTAAATAAGTATCGTTAATAAAGTATTTTACCAATCTTTCATTAAAAAAATAAGTTATTTTATGAATTAATTAAACTTTTCAGTGATAAAACACTTATTGAGCGGCGTTTTTTGGATTTTACGCGGCCTAGGTTTGTAGTGAAAATTCTCAGTGATGTATATGATACATGTTACAATAGTTTTATCATATTGGAGAATAAGTGGCGAATAACATGAAAAAAAATGATGTATATGCGGTAGTGGATTTGGAAACTACTAATAATCAAAGACAAGTCGGGCGAATTATTCAAATCGCCGTCGTTTTTGTGCGTCAAAATGAAATTGTTAATCAATTTTCAACTTTGGTGAACCCTGGGCAACCGATTCCAACTGAAATTCAAAAATTAACGCATATTAATGAAAAGATGGTACGGGAAGCGCCTTATTTTGAAGAAGTAGCGCCAATACTGCATGCGATGCTCGAGGATACAGTTATTGTGGCGCATAATGTTAATTTTGATTGGCCGTTTTTAAATACTGAATTTGAGCGAGTGGGGATGTCACCCATGGACAATGAGGCGGTCGACACGGTGACCTTATCGCAAATTCTGTGGCCGACTTTGGACAGCTATCGTTTGCCCGAATTAACGAAACAGTTAGGCATTGCGCATGAAAATCCACATCGTGCGGACAGTGACGCTAGAGCAACGGGAGCATTATTAATTCTGGCAATGCAAAAAGCTGAAGCTTTACCGATGATGACCTTGCAACAGTTAGAAGCTTTACCCTTAGTATTGCCTCAACAAACTAAAATAATTTTTTCGTTAGCCTTACAAGAAAACCAAGCGCACCCTAAGCCACTAGCGGAACATTTAATGATTATTGATCACTTGGCGTTGCGACGTTTTAACCAACCAACTCCCATCAATCCCAAAAGTGTGATTCCACCTTTTCCTAAAAAAGAAAGATCAAAACAACAGTTATTTGCTGATCAGTTGGAATATCGAGAGAATCAAGTTAAATTAATGAACCAAGTTTATGAGCATTATACAACCTTGGAAGCGACTGATACATTCGTTCCTGGTGAACAAGCAATGGTAGTGGAAGCGCCCACGGGAATGGGAAAGACCTTGGGCTATTTATTGCCGTTAGCTTATTTGGCACGGCAGCATCAGCGCCAGGTTGTAATCTCGACGCCAACAAAAGTTTTGCAACGGCAAGTTTTGACTACAATTGAAACAACTTTGAAAGATTTACTACCTTTTGAAGTCCGTGGGGTCCAGCTTAAGGGCCATGATAATTTCTTAAATTTACAAAGCTTTCGGCGCAGTCTTGATCGGGATGATGGTAGTGTGTCATTGCAATTTATGAAAGCGCAAGTTTTAGTTTGGCTGACGGAAACGTTAACGGGCGATTTGGATGAATTAAATTTGAATAATGTAAGTTTTGAATTTTTACAAAAGTTAACGCAAACAGCCAATAATCCGCATGCTTCCAAATTTGAAACCTTTGAATTTAATCAACGGCAGGTGATTTTAGCACAACAAGCGACCTTTTTAGTCGTCAATCATAGTTATTTAACTCAAGCTTTGCATGGAGAAGAGGCGTTTGATCGCCGACCATATCTAGTAGTTGATGAAGCGCAACATCTACCCGAAGTGGTTTTAAATAAAAGTCAAAAGCATGTGGACTTAGGTCGCTGGCAACAACAAGTGCATCAAGCTGGAATACTATTAAATAATCAACGAGAGCCCAGTATTCAGCCGGTGATGCAACGTTTGCGCGCTGAAGGGAAATTGCAGCCTAAATTTAATGCGGCCTTTGATAAATTAGCGCAGTTATTGCAACGACTACAGCAACGTTTGTATCGGCATTTTGTCATGAATCATCATGCAATGGCGACGACTGGACAACAAAATTTTGCGATACAGGCCGCTGATTTAGCACAGTTTATGCTGGATTATGATGCTGATTTAGCGCAAATTTGGCAATTGAATCAAAGCATCCAAAATTTATTAGAGCAAATGATGGAACAATTTGTCACGAGTCAAGAACGCTTTAATATTGACGAGCGGCAAAACTTAGCTGATTTTAGGCATGTCCTTATGCAGTTAAATCGGCAGGTGGAACAATTTCGGCAATTTCAAAATAATTTAGCCGATTATGCTGAAATTAGTACTTTTTGGATTACTGAAAGTTTCAATAATAATGAAAATACTTTGCAGTTAAATGGGGGTCTAGTCGAGACTGAAGATTACTTTAAACAACAGTTATATCCATATTTTCAGCCACCTTTGATGGTGGGTGCAACCTTATTTAATAGTGCGAAATCGAATTATTTGTATCATGGATTAGCATTGAGCCGCGCCACTGCGGAAGTGGAAAAGTTTCCAGAGGTCTTTGATTACAAAAATCAAGCGGAATTAATTATGCTTACGGATGCACCGGCGCCGACCAAAGCAGAATATGTGGATTATTTGCAGCAACAGTTACTACAATTGTTGGTGATAGAGCCGCGTAATACGCTGGTCTTGTTTACTTCGGCTGAGTTGATGCAACGGGTCTTTACTTGGTTCCAACAACAAAGCGCTTATCGCAATAGTCCGATGACTATTTTGGCACAAGGGATTTCTGGGACACGGACCAAATTAATTAAGCGGCTACAAAAAGAATCAAAGTTGATGATTTTTGGGTTATTAAGCTTTTGGGAAGGGGTTGATTTACCCGGAAATCAAGTCGAAATGGTGGTATTAACACGGCTGCCTTTTGAACAACCCCAAGCCTTAGCAACTTATAATACGCCCCGGCTAGGCGAAGCAAGCAATGAACATGATTTCTACCAAAAGCAATTACCCAAAGCAATTTTGCGTTTGCGGCAGGGGGTTGGCCGCCTCGTTCGTTCAAAAACAGATCGGGGGATGATTATTATTTTTGATTCACGAATTGTGCATAAGCAATATGGTAAAGCGATGCAAAAAATGTTGCCAGCCGCTTTACCTAAGCTTGAATTAAAAACCACCGATTTATCTGCGCAAGTTCAGAACTTTTTTAAAAAGCAGACAGATTAAATGTTTAATATGCATTAATGCGCTTTAATGCTGAGATTTTATTGTTAAGAGCCTTTTAATCTGAAGTTAAATTTGCTATTCTTATTAAGAGTTAAATGCATATAATTTTAGATGGATGGAGCGTTGGAGCATGCAGATGCGACAAATGGAGCCACAAAAAAAGCCATATCGTACAGCGTTAATTACATTATTGGTGATTATGTTAATTGTTGTGATTAATGTGTACGGAGTGTTAGGCCGGAGTGTGCAACCAATTAATAAGGCTAATCGTGAATATAGTGCTTTGGTAGTAAATGCTAAAAAATTAACCAAAGTCGAACATTTTTATTGGAGTAGCCGTGATCAGACATACTATACTTTGATTGGGAAAAATCAACGACACCAGGAAACGGGAGTAATTGTTGAAAAGCAGTCAAAGAAAATGGTGACAATTGCGATGAAAGATGGTCTTTCATACGACGCGGTGAAGCAGTTGATTATCAATAAATACGCCCCTAAAAAAATTACCAATATTGGAATGGGGATTTATAAAAAAGTGCCCGTTTGGGAAGTTAAATTTATCGACCAAGATGATAATTTGAACTTTATTACGGTGCAGTTTGAAAATGGTAAGATTGTGCGGACAATTAATAATTTATAAATTTAAGTGAAAAGGAATGCTAATATGGATACAATTCGAATTGAAGACGTTAAAGATTATGTAGGAAAAGAGGTCCGGATTGGAGCCTGGTTGCGTAATAAGCGTGGTTCAGGGAAGCTTCAATTTTTACAATTGCGGGATGGAACGGCCTTTATGCAAGCGGTCGTTGTGAAAGCGGATGTTGGTGAAGAAATTTTTGCCAAGGCCAAGGAAGTTAAGCAAGAGACGAGTATGTATTTAATTGGAACGATTAAAGAAGATGCACGTTCTGATTTTGGATACGAAATGGATGTTAAGGATTTGGTAGTAGTTGGAGAGTCAGAAGGTTATCCAATTACACCAAAGGAACACGGGACTGATTTCTTGATGGATCATCGCCACTTGTATCTCCGGCACATCCAACCTTTTGCTGTTCTCCGCATTCGCAATACTATTATTGCAGCAACTTATGAGTTCTTTAATCAAGAAGGCTTTATTAAAGTTGATGCCCCAATTTTGACTGGCTCAGCGCCTGAGGGAACCACTGAATTGTTCTCGACGGATTATTTTGATACCAAGGCTTATATGTCACAAACTGGACAATTGTACGCTGAGGCAGGGGCGATGGCGTTTGGAAAAGTCTTTACTTTTGGGCCTACTTTTCGGGCTGAAAAGTCAAAGACACGACGGCATCTCACTGAGTTTTGGATGATCGAACCAGAAATGGCTTGGATGGATCAAGATGCCTCATTAGAAATTCAAGAACGTTATATTGCATATTTGATTCAAGCGGTTTTGGATCGTAATGATTATGAATTGGACTTGTTGGGACGTGATAAGAATTTGTTGGCATCATATACAAAGTTACCTTATCCACGAGTTTCATATGATGATGCGATTAAGTTATTGCAAGAAAATAATTTTGATGTTGAATGGGGCGTTGATTTTGGTTCGCCCGAAGAAACCTTCTTGGCTGAACATTTCGCCAGCCCCGTCTTTATTACTAATTTCCCTAAGGCGATTAAGGCCTTCTATATGAAGCGTCATCCAACACGGGATGACATTGTCATTTCGGCTGATTTGTTGGCACCTGAGGGGTATGGTGAAATCATTGGAGGTTCAGAACGAGATACTGATTATGATTATTTGAAGGCCCGGATTGAAGAAGAAGGCCTAGATATGGATGAATATGCTTGGTATTTGGATTTGCGTAAGTATGGTTCTGTACCACATTCAGGATTCGGTTTGGGATTAGAACGAGCCGTGACTTGGATTACAGGTGAGGAACATATTCGAGAAGCTATTCCGTTCCCTCGGACAATGACTCGTCTGCGTCCATAAAATATTATTAAGTCGCTATTGTTGGCTGTATACCAACGATAAGTGGCTTTTTATTATACATCATAATTCGCCAAAAATTGGCACCATTTGGGCACCGTTTTAAAAAATTGGCACCGAAATTACAGAATATTATTGAGCATGTCGAGTGTCTTTGGTTCTTCTTTTGTGTCAGTTATTTTTATATTATAAGTAGAATTAATGATTATTATGCCATCATGAAAGCTGGTGAACCGTTGTAAGGATAATCGGTTCACCGAACAACAAATGTTCGAGAAGCGGTTAGAGCGAGAGGCAGGGTTAAGAATCAAGATGCTATTAATCAAGCGGTAGCGCAGACTAGGGTGCTGTGACAGGCAGAAGATATCTAAGAAGATTAATGCTCAAAATCAAAAAATAACGGTAATGAATAAAGTTACTAATGAGGTGATTAATAATGCTGCGGCTAAACCATAGGTGGCAGCGCTGTCAGTTCTTTTTATTTGAAGATTTAATTATATTTAATGATGTTCGACAATTTTTGAAAGTTTCTTATTCGTTAAGCTAAAAGTATTATCAAGTGAGGAGTACAGAAATGCAAAAATGGTTGAATGAAACAAAGGTAACAATCTTACTCGGGATAGGGTTAATATTAGCCGGAATTTTTAAAATTATTGATTGGGAAATAGTGAACGTATGGGTCTTAGCGATTTTGTCGGTGCTTGGTTTGTTTCCCATTGCTTGGCGTGCGGGTCAGGCACTTCGATATCGCGTAATTTCGATTGAACTTTTGGTTACAATAGCGATGCTTGGGGCTATGTATCTAGGTGAATTTGAAGAATCAGCAATTGTCAGTTTTTTATTCTTGTTTGGGAATCTTTTAGAACAACGTGCAATTCAAAAAACGCGGATCGCCGTGCATTCTTTAACTAATTTAGCCCCTAAAACGGCCGTAGTGAAAAGTGAAGGGAATCAGTGGAAGACGGTTTCAATTGAACAAGTTCAAAAAGGGGAAACCTTGCTAATTAAAAATGGAGCCCAGATTCCAGTCGATGGCATTGTGACACAAGGACAAGGAGCAGCAAATCAAGCAAATTTAACGGGTGAAAGTATACCAGTGGCACTCGTATCAGGTATGCCAGTTTACGCGGGAAGTTATTTAGTCGAGGGAAACTTGGAAGTACAGGCACAAAAAGTAGGTGAGGATACGGCATTTGGGCAAATTGTTGAGATGATTGAGGAGGCGCAAGATCAAAAAAGTCCTATCGAGAAAACGATTGACCACTTTGCGCGCTGGTATACGCCGACAGTTTTAGGGTTAGCTTTATTGGTAGGAGTGCTGAATCATAATTTAGTCCAGGCGACTACAATTTTGATTTTGGGTTGCCCAGGAGCTTTAGTCATAGGGGCCCCGATTGCGATGGTTACTGGAATCGGAAATGGGGCGAAGCATGGAATTATGGTTAAAGGCGGAGATGTTTTAGCAACTTTGGCGCAAGTTGACACGGTTGTATTTGACAAAACAGGGACTCTGACCGTGGGACAGCCCCAAGTTCAGACTAAACTAGATGAAAATTTGACACAAACGCAGGCAGAAATGTTGGCAATAATTGAACAAAGGAGTAACCATCCGCTGGCACAAGCTTTACTACAGGTATTACCGCAACCGATGTCCACTTTGGCGGGGCAGTTGACGGTTAAAAACGGTTTAGGTATGATTTTTGAGCGGGACAATCAGAAATGGTACGTAGGAAATGAGCGCCTAATTCAGATTGCAGCTATTTCGATTACGGAACAGCAAAGAAAATTTATTCAAGTGATTGAGGATGCTGGGCAAAGCTTAGTACTTTTTTCTAATTAACAGCGGGTATTAGCAATCTATGGAATCGCTGATCAAATTCGGGCTGAAGCTAAGCCAGCATTAAGGACGCTAAGACGAATTGGGGTTCAAAAAATGGTAATGATGACTGGTGATCATGCACCGGCTGCCGAGGCTGTGGCCAATCCGTTAACTCTTGCATATGAATCAAATTTGTTGCCAGCTGACAAAGCGAAATTAATTCAAGCATATCAAAAGGCGGGGCACAAAGTGGGATTTGTTTGTGATGGTGTCAATGATGGTCCAGCCTTAGCCCAAGCTGATGTAGGGATAGCCATGGGAAGTGGCGCTGAAGTTGCGATTGAAACAGGTGATGTTATTTTGATGCGTAGTAATTTAGAACGTTTAGTGCACGCCCGGCGATTGGCTCAGCAGACACAAAAGATTGTATGGCAAAATATTACGATTGCTTTGTTGACGGTAGCTTTTTTGTTGTTAGGATTAATATTTAACTTTATCTACATGGCAAGTGGCATGTTTGTCCACGAAATGAGCATTATGATTGTTATTTTAAATGCATTAAGACTAACGCATTTTCAATTTTGACAAACAAAACCGAATGAAACGTTCAAAGTGTTCTGATGAAGGACACTTTTTATAAATATACCTGATAATTAAAATAAAATGATTTTTCAAGATAAGTTATAATAAGTAACTATGTAGTAAAAATGTTTGAAAGGAGGTGTGATGACTATGAACAAGCCACAAAAATTTCGCAAATTAGGTCTTTTTCAGAAAATTTTATTAATGCTAATACTAGTGGTTGGACTGGGCTTAACGCTGTGGGGTGCGCAAGGTAGCTCTAACAATAGGACTACAAAGCAGGTTATGCAGAACCAACAGGTGAATCATGCTACGCGCGAAAAGTTAAATTATCAGGTGCATGAAAAGAAAGCTGATAATGGTACACAAATGTGGAATGTTGAAATCAAACAGGCCAAACTTGGGGTAGGCTTTGCCCAAGATAGTTTGGCACCAGGCAAGGTGACCTTAGAGACACCTTCACATTTTGCGCAACGCCACAATTTACCGTTAGTTATTAATGCATCTCGATATAATTTAGGTAAAAATGAAATGTGGGGGACGCATCTTCATCAAGGACGAATTATTGCGCATCAGCGTTTTGACAGTTACAGTTCTTATTTAACAATCGCAAATGATGGGAAAACATTAGGTTCACAACCTAATTGGACCGTTTTTCGAAATGGTCAATTTCAAGAAGTACTTGCAGGATTTTTCCCGTTAATTCAACACGGGCGATCAGTGGCTCAGCCACGAAATTTAACGGTGGCTAGTATGCAACATCCCCGTCAGATTATTTATCAATTGAAAAATGGTGATTTTGGTATTTTATCAATCGCAGGCCGTTTTGATGGAAATCAAGGCTTAGATTATCAAGAAATGTTACATGAATTAGCTAAAATCAAACACATCCAGTTTGCGTATAATTTAGATGGTGGTGGATCAACTTCGACGGTGGTTCAGGGACAAATGATTAATCCTAGTTTTGATAAATCTAGAAAAGAACGACGTGTACGTGATTATATTTATTTTTATCCTGATGGTCAGCAGGATCCTTTAGAGGACCAATGATGTAAATATTGATGATGGTGCACAAACTGTTTTCATGATGATATTAACAATTTTAATGCTACAATGATATAAAAAAATTAGGAGATTAGTATTAATGGATTATTGGGTAAAACAATTGGATACGGATATACAAATTGGTGATAATGAATTAATTGCACCAGATGCAGAGATGGAAAATTCGTCAATTTTATTTCGCGGGACGGGAAATATTCTCTTCTTAGCTCCGGGGGTTCATTTAAATGATGTTGTTATTAAATTTTTAGGTAATAACTCAGTGGTGTATATTTCTAAAAGTAAATATCAGTGCACATTTCAAGTAAATATGTTTCATGATTCAGTGTTCTATATGGGTGAAAACAACTCAATTAATGGTAAAAAAGCGGTGTTCCAGTTATCAGAGTATAAAAACATATTTATTGGTGATGATAATATGTTATCGTATGGTTTAACTCTAAGAGTCGCGGATCCACATCTTATTTATTCAGCCAGCACTAAGGAACGGGTGAATCCTAGTAAAAGTATTTATATTGGTGATCATGTTTGGATTGGCCAAAACGTTAATATTTTGAAAGGCGTACGTATTGGTTCTGGTAGTATCATCGCTGGTGAAGCATTGCTAACTAAAACAGTTCCATCTAACACAACCTTTGGTGGAAATCCAGCTAAAAAGCTGAAAGAAGGCATCTTTTGGATGCGACCATCAGTCCATGCCTTTACACCAGCGCATACTGAAAAATGGCAGCGCCACGATGGGGATGAATTTATTTTTACTAATCAAAATACGTATTCATTTACAACGATTGAAAAAAATTTAACGCAGTTAGCAAATCCTCAAGATAAGCTAGCTTTTTTACAAAATTTACCAAAAGATAAGAATCGTTTTTTTGCGGATACTGATGCGAATAAGATCCAGCGTAAGCCTAAAAAAGCACATTTTTTTAATCGAGGCAAGAAGTAGGAACCAATTTTGTATGTGAATTTAAACTGATAACATGCCATTGAAAATGGGGTGTTTTTTGTTTGGCAATCTATTAATAACTTGATGGGCATCAATTTTTTTATTATCTTCTGTAGGATAATGACACTAGTCGGATTATAAAAAGCAAAATGAGGTAAATAGAATGAATTAACACTTAAATTGGATGCATTAACGTGTCCATCATGTTTTATTAAAATTGAAAAAGCTGTGCGAAAGCAAGAAGGGGCTCAAAATGTGGAAGTCCGGTTTAATGCTGGCAAGGTGAAAATTGAATTTTTACCAGCGGTAGTGCAAGCGGAGGTGTTAAGCCGAGTGGTTGAGCACCTAGGATACCAAGTTTTAGACAAGCAAGTACGAAAGGTAGGGGACGCATAATGACACTCGATGAGCAGTATCAAAAAGAATTAAAACAGAGTGAGCTTGATCACCATACTCCCACGGCAGCGGCCATGACGAGCCATATTCTAGCTAATCTCGAACTATTGAAACAAAAAGCACGGCAATTTCGCTATTATCAATCGGATGTGACAGTTCAAGCGGTTATGACTGGTTTAGAAACAAGCTTTACGATTCAATTTGAGCAAGTATCCCAAGCTTTATTAGCCCTTTCAGCTATTGTGCCAACGACCTTTGCCGAATTTGAAGAATATGGTATGCTGGAATTAAATGGGCGCGATAAGTATTTAAATGCATCAGAACAGCTTGATATGATCAAAGATGACTTGAAGACCGCTAATTTATTTATTGAGCGGGGCATTGAGTTGGCAAAACGAGAAAGTTTGTTTAACCTGCAAATGCTTTTAACGTATCTGTTAAAGTTTAATCAGCAGTTTATTGAATAGTTAAAGGAGAAAGAATGGCAGAGCTCCAGCAGTCACAACATCTGTGTGTCACACAAGTGCCCTTATTTCAAGGGCTACCAAACGTGGAATTAGCGCAGATTAATAATTTAGTAGTGCATCAATATTTAACACCGAAAACGTTGGTCTTCAGCCCATTAATGGTATCGCAATTAGTGATTGTCCACACTGGTAAAATTAAGGTATATCAGTTGAATGCTAACGGTCAAGAGCAAGTTCTGCGAGTTTTAGGGACTGGAGATGTTGAAGGTGAAGAGTTGTTATTTGGTGATTTGCCGTCAACAGTTTATGGTGAAGTGCTCAAAGCTGGTGAGATATGCACCTTAAGTGGGGATGACTTTCAAGCCTTGCTTGCGACTAAGCCACAAATGGCATTACAGCTACTCGATCAATATCATCAAAAGACGAAGCAATTGGAACAACAACTAGGCTATTTAAGTATTAATAATAAGGAACGGCGAGTAGGCACATATTTGGTTGATCAGGTTGAAAGTCAAGGTCAACAGCAAATTACTTTGCCAATGAAGTTAAAAGATCTGGCAACCTATTTAGCTTTAACGCCGGAGACTTTATCACGTAATTTGGCACGATTGAGCCAAAAGAAATATTTAAAGCAACATCTACGGCAAGTGGAAATTTTAAACTTGGCGGCCTTACAAGCTAATTTGCTGGATTAAGAAGTCAAATGAGCTAGCCAATTAATAAGAATCGGACTGTTTTGAAAAGAACAGTCTTTTTTATTTGGGATAAAGTGATTAATTTTTAAGTGATGTATGATTCAATGGTATAATTAAGGAATTATAGAAAACAGGAGGTTCGACTTAGATGAAGCAATTACGAGCCACGAATTTGGAAAGCATATATGGGGAAAAAATCTTATTGGATCAAATTTCCTTTTTGATTGAAACGGGTGATCGTGTGGGAATCGTTGGAGTTAATGGGACCGGAAAGACAACTTTATTAAATGCTATTGATGGGTGTGTTCCGGCAGATCAAGGTCAGCTTGAGACACCAAATGATTACCGCATTGGTTATTTAACCCAAGATCCAGTCTTAGATGCTGATAAAAAAGTGATGGACGCCATTTTTGCAGGAAGTCAGCCGATTTTTCAATTAATTCGAGAATATGAAGATGCGCTACAAGCTTATTCCGCTAATCCAGCTGATAGTAAGGCTGAAGAGCGTTATACTCGTTTAGAACAACAGATGACGCAATCTGATGCATGGGAAGCGGAAGCAACGATTAAAACTATTTTGACACAATTACATTTACCTGATTTAGGCCTATCGATTTCAGCCTTATCAGGAGGTCAAAAAAAGCGGGTTGGATTAGCGCAAGTTTTGATTCAAGCGCCTGATCTTTTGTTGTTAGATGAGCCGACAAACCATTTGGACTTTGATTCAATCGCCTGGCTGGAGAAGTATTTAGCTAATTACCCAGGGGCTGTGATGACCGTGACTCATGATCGTTACTTCTTAGACCATGTGGCTAATCGAATATTTGAACTTTCCTTTGGACATTTATATGAATATGTTGGAAATTACCAAGATTATGTTAGCGCAAAAGCGGAGCGGGTGGCAGCTGCCCAAGTGGCTGAACATAAAAGCAACCAATTATATAAAAAAGAATTGGCTTGGATGAAAACATCCGCGCGGGCTCGGAGTACGAAACAACATGCACGTGAAACGCGTTTTGCTGAATTAGAAGCCAAACAAGGCACTTTACAATTGGATGGCACAGTTGAGGTGAATTTAGGGCAGCAACGGTTAGGCAAAAAAGTCATTCGTTTAGAAAATGCGAATTTAAAATTTGATAATCGAGTTATTTTAAATGATTTTAATGAATTGATTCAAGCACAGCAACGGATAGGGATTACTGGTGGCAACGGGACTGGTAAATCAACATTGTTAAATATCATTGCGCAACAGCAACCTTTAGATAGTGGGATGTTAGAAATTGGTGAAACTGTTAAGTTGGCGTACTATGCGCAACAAACCGAACCAATTCCTGATGATAAACGGGTTATTGAATATTTATCCGAAGTGGCTCAGACCGTGACGAATGCTGATGGTGAGCGGGTTTCTGTGACAGAGTTGCTTGAGCAATTTTTATTTCCACCATTCATGCATGGCACGTTAATTCGAAAGTTATCCGGTGGTGAGAAACGGCGCCTCTATTTGTTAAAACTATTGATTCAACAGCCGAATGTTTTATTACTAGATGAGCCGACAAATGATTTAGATATTAGTACTTTGACGGTTTTGGAACAGTATTTACAAAATTTCCAGGGGACGATTATTACTGTTTCACATGATCGCTACTTCTTGGATAAGGTGGCAGATCATTTGCTGATTTTTAAAGGCTTTGGCGAGATTGATCGCTATGATGGGAAGTTTACGGACTATCTAGGCCAGGTGGCACAAAATAATAGCTCATCTGTTAGTGCCAATTCTAACCTAACTAAAAATGATAAGCCCGTGGATGATGCGACTACCGTTAAGCAAGCACCAACCAAAAAGAAATTAACTTACATGGAGCAAAAAGAATTTGCTGGGATTGAAGGTGAGATTGCAAAACTCGAAAGCCAACTTGAAACGATTACCAATGCCATGAATAAACAAGGATCAGATTTTGCAAAATTAAGTGAATTGCAAGCTCAATTTGACGCTTGCAATCAAGAATTAAATCAAAAAATGGATCGTTGGGCAGAACTGTCTGAACGGGCTGAGTAAGAGGAGGAGACGACATGGTGAAAAAAGTTTTAATCTGGGCGCAAACTTTGGATGGGACAATTGCTTTAAATGGTCAAATTCCTTGGCATCAGCATGCCGACATGCGTTTTTTTGCCCAAACGACGTATGGTCAGGTGGTAGTCATGGGTCGGCATACTATGGAGTCTATGCATGGCCAGCCGTTGCCCGGACGGACCAATTTAGTATTAACGCATGATACCGGTTTAACCATGCCGGCTGGGTTTCAGCGGATTTTATCAATGGCAGCGGCGGAAGAAATTGCGCAACAAAAACAAAGTGACTTAATGATAATTGGTGGTAAACCTATTTATGAATCATATTTGCCGATCGCGGATCAATTGTTAGTGACATATTTGCAGTCAGACTTGCAAGGGGATGTTAAAATGGAACCAGTTAATTTGGGCCAATGGCAACGAAAGGTTGTCCAAGCGGGCCCCGCCGATGTAGAAAATGATTATGCCTATGAAATAGTTGATTATCGGCGTAATTAATTTCAAAAATGTATGTGACTTTCAAACGGGATAGGCGTAAAATATAGTTAACATAGATAAAAAGAGAGGCAAGGCAAAACAATATGCGTTACGTAACGACATTCTTCTGGACAGGAATCTTAGGAGCTTTGATTGGCTATATTGGTGGGGCTTTGTCAAACGTTTCGGTTAATTACGAGCAAGCCATGGTGGCTGCTTTGGTCGCTGGATCTTTGGGAACGATTTTGACATACTTTATTTCAAAGAATAATGCACCACAAGTGAAGACTAGTGATGAATCTGAAGCAGAAGCTTAACTTAATTTAATAATGGTGAATTACTTTTACTGTTAAGATGTTTAAATTCAACGATTTTAACGAGGTAATTTACAAAAAAGTGCTGAAGCTAGCTAGCCTCGGTGCTTTTTGTTTAGTTGGAATTATAAAAACTTGGTGTTGGGCTGAAGAGGCTGAGAAAGGTGAGACGAATGGTACCATTGAATGTTAGAAGTGCTTATAACTTATTAGAAAGTCCATTAATGGTTTCAAAGTTAGTTTCAGCGGTCAAAGACTTAGGCTATCAAGCAGTTGGACTAGCTGATCAAACGGTCTTGTATGGTATGGCCGACTTGTTTCAAAGTACTCAACAGTTGAATTTAAAGCCAATTTTAGGCTTAACAGCACCCACAGCGGGAATTTTGAATCAGGCTTCACAGTTTGACATGCAATTATATGCGGAAAATAAGCTGGGGTACCAACACCTTTTAAAACTTTCAAGCTTACTAGCAACCGGGCAGATCAATTTAAATTTCAAATTTTTGCAACAACAGGATTTACTTGATGGCTTGATGTTAGTGATTCCACCGCGTAGTGAGTTGAGTCTGAGTCTTCAAAATAGTGCTGACTTGCAGTCGGGTCTGCAGTATTTACAACTTTTATTGGATATCATCCCCGCATCGCAAGTATGGTTAGGGATTGATTTGCAAATGTCTGAGGACTTATTAGCGCAATATCAACAATTGGCGCAAACATATCATTTATCATTGTTAGCATTTGATGAAATTAGTTATTTAAAGCCACAAGATTATTTTTTGCAAAGAGTTTTGGGACATATTAAGGCTGGTACGCCGTTAGCTAATTTAGGAAGTGTACAAAATGAAGGTGGGCCTGATTATTTACGCACGCCAGATTTGTGGGAAACGGCGTATGATGAGCGTGGTATTTTAACTGCGGCCCAAGCGACGGATGCTTTTGCTGCACGTATTGACGTGCAAGTTCCCAAGCGGGGGGTGGAGTTACCCGATATTACTCCTTTAAATTTTGCATCGGCGGCTGAATATTTGGAAAATTTAGCCACGAAAGGGTTACGGACCCGTTTGGCGAATCAAAATCTAGATCAAACAGTCTATCAACAACGTTTAGCGTATGAATTGCAAGTCATTAATGCCCTTGGCTTTGCGCAATATTTTTTGATCGTGCGGGATGTTATCAATTTTGCTCATAATCAGCATATTTTAACTGGTCCGGGGCGCGGTTCGGCAGCGGGTTCCTTAGTAGCGTATAGCTTAATGATTACTGACGTCGATCCAATTGCAGAAGATTTATTGTTTGAGCGCTTTTTAAATCCAGAGCGAGCTCAAATGCCTGATATTGATATTGATATCCCAGATAATCAGCGGGAAACCATTTTAAATTATTTGCATGAAAAATACGGGCATAATCAAATGGCCCAAATCATCACTTTTTCAACCTTGGGGATGAAGCAGAGTTTGCGTGATGTGGCCAGGGTCTTTGGCTTACAACCAAATGCCATTGATACTTTAGCTAAGGCATTGCCTCGTGATACTCAAAATTTAGAAACAGCTTATCAAAGTAATCAAAGGTTTCAAAATGCAGTCTTAGATTTGCCAGTTGATGGTAAGTTATTATTACATACGGCGCAAGCGTTGGCGGGACTACCGCGAAATCAATCGTTGCATGCGGCCGGTGTTGTGTTATCCGCGCAACCGCTAGTTGAGCTGGTTCCGGTACAAATCGGTGATGATGGACGCCTAGTGACGCAGCTGACGAAAAATCCAGTGGAAACCTTTGGCTTGTTAAAGATTGATTTTTTAGCATTGTCCAATTTAAATTTATTGACGATAGCGTTAAACGAAATTCAAAAACATGACAGCTTTACCTTAGCCGATATTGATTTAAATGATGTGCAAACTTTGAAACTATTTCAAGCTGGTCGAACGAATGGCGTGTTTCAATTTGAATCGGGTGGCATGAAAAATTTATTAGTCCAGTTACAACCGGATCGTTTTGAAGACCTAGTTGCCGCCAACGCGTTGTATCGTCCTGGACCTATGGATAATATCCCGACCTTTATCGCTCGAAAACATGGTCAAGAAGCCATCCCGGTGGTTGATCAAAAAATTGATTCGATCTTAGCACCGACTTATGGAGTCATTGTTTATCAAGAACAAGTCATGCGCGTGGCAGAACAATATGCTAACTTTAGTTTAGCTGAAGCGGATTTATTGCGTCGGGCGATTTCGAAAAAAAAGCAGCAGCAGATGGCGGAATTAAAGACAACCTTTATAGAACGCGCCAAAGCTCAAGGTCATGCTTTGAGTGAAGCACAGGCTGTTTATCAGTATATTGAAAAGTTTGGGGCGTATGGTTTTAATCGTTCGCATGCGGTAGCGTACTCAAAGTTAGCCATGCAGTTGGCATATATTAAAGTCCATTATCCGCTCGCTTTTTACAAAGGAATTCTGAATTTAGAGTTAGGTAATCAAACTAAAGTACGGGGGTACGTCGAAGAATTAAGGACCCAGAAATTGCGTCTGTTAGGTCCCAATATTAACCAAAGCTTTGCAGGATATTCAATTTATCAGCAGCAATTACAAATGGGGTTAGCTAGTATTTCAGGGTTACAGCGTGATTTACGGCAAGCAATTTTAGAAGAACGGCAAGCTAATGGAATATTTACCGACTTGGGTGATTTTATCTGGCGTTTAGGGGCTCAATTTAAAAAGGCGGAAAGTTATGAACCTTTGATTGAATCTGGTGCCTTAGATGTGCTCAATTTGAATCGGCGAGTGGTAATGCAAAGTTTGCCGAAATATCTCGAATCACGTCGGTTAGCTGGACAATCCCATCATTTATATGAAGTTTATCAACCGCTCATTCGAACTAGTGAAGATGATCCAGTTAATGAACGTTTGGCTAGGGAATATCAACGTTTGGGGATTTATCTGAGTGGTCATCCTATTGAGGCAGCTATGCAACAGGTACCAAAGGATCAGTATCAGACAATCCAAGAAGCGATTGATCGAGGTGGTAGTTTGGTACGCCTTTTGGTGATGGTCGAAAATATCAAGCAAATTCGTACGAAAAAAGGCGAACAAATGGTCTTTTTAGATGTTATGGATTTGACAGGGAAAATTTCGTTAACGCTTTTCCCTAAACAATATCAGCAACATCAAAATGTTTTAAAAACGCAAGCTTTCTTATTAGTTAATGGTAAGTTGGAAGCACCTAATGAACGCAGTCGCTCCTGGCAAGTGATAGTTAATCAACTGCAGGAAATTCAAGTGAACGCTAGTCAACTTCTTCCACCGGCAACAGGGACTTGGTTCGTTCAGTTTGCTCATTGGCCGTTAGCTGCGGATTATCAAGCGGAATGGCGGCAATTATTACAACCTTATCGAGGCCTCAACCCGGTCGTGATCGTGAGCGAGGATCGCAAGCACAAGTGGAAATTGCCACTCACGGAAGCTTTAAAGGATGACCCCGCGATTGGTGAAATTTTACGCACACAATTACAAGCGCTGCAAGTTAAGTTTGTCGCGGGCGATGGCGATAGGTATTTATAGATTTTTAAAATTAGAAATTTGTAAGGAAGTATGATGATATAGGAATTTTTGATGAGCGTGCTATAATGTAAATTAAATTATAGGTAATTAAGGGCGATTAGGCCGCTTTTTGCGAAAAGCGATAAATCGAGAAATCAGGAAAAAACCACATGACAGAAGCAAAAGTTTATTCACAAGCAGAAGTACATGATATGTACGCGAGTTATTTAAATGCTGAACATGTTGCAGCAGTAGACCGAGCATACGCGTTTGCTGAAAAATTACATCAAGAACAAAAACGAAAATCGGGTGAACCGTATATAATCCATCCGATTCAGGTGGCAGGGATTTTAGCTGATTTAAAAATGGATCCCGATACAATCATTGCGGGTTATTTACATGATGTTGTTGAAGATACGCCGGCTGAGTTGAGTGATGTGGAAGCTGCTTTTGGGACCGATGTGGCCCAAATCGTGGATGGGGTTTCAAAAATTTCAAAAATTGAGTATAAATCAGATTCTGAACGTCTAGCAGAAAATCATCGGAAACTATTGTTAGCGATGTCGCATGATATTCGGGTTATTTTTGTTAAATTAGCAGATCGGTTGCATAATATCCGCACTTTAGGCGCTTTGAATCCGGAAAAACAAAAGCGGATTGCTGGCGAAACATTGGAAATTTATGCACCTTTAGCAGACCGTTTGGGAATCATGACAATTAAGTGGGAGCTAGAAGATACGTCTTTGCGTTACTTGGATTATGATGCATACCATGCGATTGCCCAGGCCATGCAATTACGGCGCGATGAACGGATTGAAATCGTTGAGCAAGCTGTACAAGAAATTAAAACCGCCATTACGGATTTGCATTTAGAAAATGTGAAAGTTTATGGTCGGCCAAAGCATATTTATTCGATTTATCGAAAAATGCAAAAGAAGCATAAAGCCTTTGAAGAAATTTATGATCTCTTAGCCATTCGGGTGATTGTGAATTCTATTGGCGATTGTTACGCTGTTTTGGGAGCGATTCATTCGCATTGGACGCCAATGCCTGGACGATTTAAGGATTATATTGCTTTGCCTAAGGCTAATGGCTATCAATCATTGCACACGTCAGTCATTGGGCCAGAGGGACGACCCTTGGAAGTCCAAATTAGGACTCATGAAATGCATGAAGTGGCTGAATTTGGAGTAGCAGCACACTGGGCTTATAAAGAAGGTAAGTTTGATGGGGTGGACGTGCAAACGTCTGACCAGCGTCAATTGAATATGATTCAAAATATTCTGGAATTGCAAAATGAATCGAAGGATTCCGATGATTTTATGGAAACCGTTAAAAGTGACCTGTTTACTGATCGAGTTTATGCCTTCACGCCACGCGGGGATGTGGTGGAATTGACGCAAGAATCTGGACCTTTGGACATGGCTTATTCGATTCATACGAACGTCGGAAACCATACTACTGGGGCGAAAGTGAATGGTAAGTTAGTACCTTTGGATTATGAAATCAAGACTGGCGATATTGTCGAAATTATCACTAGTCAAAATGCTCAGCCAAATCGTGATTGGTTAAAGCTAGTTAAGACCCGCCGAGCTCGAAACAAAATTCGTCAATACTTCCGGAAGCAAGATTATTCTGAAAATGTGGTGGCTGGACGGCAAGAATTAAGCAATTATTTAATCAGCCAGGGTTATCGTTTGGAAGCCTTGATGGAGCCTAGCAATCTGCAAAAGGCCGTGGATAATTTACATTATCGATCAGCTGATGATTTGCTTGCCGCCATTGGTTACGGTGAGCAATCAGTTCAAGGGGTAGCTAATAAGTTGACCGCTGATTTGAGGATGCGCTTAGAAGAGCAGCGACTAAAAGCAGAAGAAGCGCAAGTCTTTGAGCAGCATGCCACCGTTGAGACTAATTCCGAAGATCGTCATTTAAAAGAAAATCAACGTGATGACACAATCATGATTCAAGGAATTGATTCAATGTTAGTTCGTCTGGGGCGTTGTTGTACGCCTGTTCCGGGGGATGAAATTGTGGGTTATATTACCAAAGGGCGTGGAGTTTCAGTGCATCGTCTTGGTTGTCCGAATTTAGCCAGTGATACTGAATTGCGGCAACGTTTAGTCGATGTAGCGTGGGGACCTAATACTAAAAATAGTAAAAAAGAGTATCGAGCTGATTTAATTATTGGTGGCGAAAGTCGTCCACGATTATTAAATGATATTATTCGAATGGTTGGGAATCATGCACGAACGATGAATTCAATTAATGGGCGAGTTGATGGAAATAATCAAGCTGTAATTTCAATGACCGTCGAAGTGCGCAATTTGACACAATTAGAGCGTGTAATGGACGCAATTAAGAACGTTAAAGATGTTCATTCTGTCAAACGGGCTTATAATTAAAGGGGAAGCGGATTGAAAGTTGTATTACAGCGTGTTCTAAGAGCGCAAGTGACTAGCCAGAAAGAAATTTTAGGGAAAATCCAGCAAGGTTTGGTTCTTTTAGTTGGGGTCGGTGGTCATGATACCGTCGAAGATGTGAATTACTTGGTTCGAAAAATTTTAAATTTAAGAGTTTTTGAAGATGAAGTTGGTAAAATGAATCTTAACATTCAGCAGGTGGCTGGATCGATTTTATCTATTTCACAATTTACTCTTTACGCGGATACTAATAAAGGGAATCGACCTAATTTCATGCAGGCCGCAGAACCGCAAATGGCGAAGGAATTGTATGAAAAATTTAATCAAGGTTTGCGGATGGGAAAGATAGCTGTTGAAACTGGTCGTTTTGGTGCTGATATGCAGGTTGATTTTGTCAATGATGGACCAGTTACTATTCTTCTAGATAGTCAAAATCGTTAAGTATGTGCAATGAAATGTAAAAGATTTGTGAAAATAGTTAAAAAATCTTTGACTATATGACAAATAGCATGATATGTTAATAACACGATTAATAGTTGAATCGAATTGAGAGGGGAAAATCAATGTCAGAGAAATTAATCCAATTACGTGTAGAGGAAAATGTGAAAGATACTGCCGATGAAATTTTTAAGGCGCAAGGTTTAACAACCCAAACGGCCATTAAGATTTTTTTGACACAAGTTGCCAATACTGGTGATTCACCATTTTCTAATTTATTTAAGTCAAATAAAGAGCAGTAATATTTTAATTATGAATAGTTTATGTCGCTAGACGGTTACAAAATTTTGATTTTGTAGCGGTGTAGCGATTTTTTTGTTAGGCATAGCAATTCAAGAAGTGGTTTGTTATAGTAGACTCAGGGTATGTCAATGGTCAAGCCGGTTGCAAAAATTATTCGATTTTAAAATCACCGGAGATTGACATACAAACAATTAATTAAAATAAGATATTGAGAGAATATAAAATGAGTAAAATTGTCGGAGAAATGGTTACGGCACAGGTAACTGATGAAAATGAGCAGGCGTTTTTCGCCCAAATTGATGGACAAACTTACCAAATTGATAAAAGTGAATTGTTAAAGCCATTAAAAATTGGTGGGATGGTGACGGGCTTTGCCTATGAAAATAAAAACAGTCAATTACAAATCACCAAGCAAAAGATTGAAGTGACTAAGGGTCACTATGCATTTGGAACAGTTACGGATGCACGGCGTGATCTGGGTGTCTTTGTCGATGTAGGCTTGCCAAATAAAGATTTAGTTGTTTCGTTAGATGAACTTCCTACGATTCATGAGTTATGGCCTAAGCGCGGTGACCGGTTACTGCTTACGCTAAGGGTTGATGCTAAGCAACGGTTATGGGGTGAACTAGCGCCAGTTGAAGTATTTAATGCAATTCGAATTCCCGCTAAACTTACGATGAAGGGACAAAAACATGTTGTTGGGACGGTTTATCGTTTAAAGATGGTAGGTACGTTAGTGTTGACTGATGATTTCCACGTTGGGTTTATCCATCCTAGTGAGCGGTATCAAGAGCCACGTTTAGGTCAACGGGTTGAGGCGCGCGTAATTGGTGTCCGAGATGATGGGGTCTTAAATCTTTCGCTAAAGCCATTAGCTTATAAGGTGATTAATGGCGATGCTAAGATGATTTTAACTTTATTACAACGGACGAAAACCCATCAATTACCATATAATGATCATTCCGATTCGGCGGCAATTAAGCAGTATTTTGGAATGTCAAAAGGACAATTTAAGCGGGCTGTGGGCCATTTATATAAAGAACGTCTGATTATGCAAAATGATCAGGGAATTGAATTAGTAATATCAGAAGAATCTTCAGATTAAGTTTGTTAATCACACTAAAGGAGATGATTAGATGTTAGTGGCGGTGACTGAAAATCAACCTAAAATTGCGATGGGCTTGATGTCGTATATTGATGATTTTGCAACGTATACGGATGTCCAACGAGAAATCCAATGGTATCACGCAAATCAGCATCGACAATTATTATTATGGAAAGATCCCATGACACGGCATATGACAGCTGTGATTGGGATAGAAGAGATTGGTAAATGTGTTTTAGTGCGTTTAATTGCGTTTGGCTCGGAAATTGTACCATATGAACAGCAATTGGTAGGTGGTGAAATTTACGGGGCCCTTCAAAATTATTACCCCAAAGCATTTATTATGGGAACTATTCGAACCCAAGCCATCTTGCGGCAATGGGAAGCTTATCAAACCAAAAATTTAAATTAAAATAATGCTTTGAGCAAAAGAAAAGAGAAATTTATGGCAGAACGACTACAAAAAATTATGGCGCAGGCAGGAGTGGCATCAAGGCGGGCTTCTGAGAAATTGATTGAAGCAGGTCGTGTGAAAGTTAATGGTGTTGTCGTCAAGACTCTAGGGACCAAAGTAGAGCCACATGATCATATTGAGGTTGACGGAAGCCCGCTGGAAGGCTCACAAAAGCACGTCTATTATTTATTGAATAAGCCAAGAGGTGTTGTGACAACCGTTTCAGATGATAAAAACCGGGCAACTGTTTTGGATGTGTTATCTGATGTGGACGAGCGTGTTTATCCCGTGGGTCGTTTAGATTATGATACGACAGGAGCTTTATTATTGACCAATGATGGAGAATTAGCGAATCAGTTAATGCATCCACGCTATCGGATTGATAAAGTATACGTAGCGAAGGTCAAGGGGATTCCGACCAATGATGAATTAAAAGCATTACGTCTGGGTGTGGTCATCGATGGCAAAAAAACAGCTGAAGCGCGAGCCGAAATTTTGCGAACAGATACACAGAAAAACACGGCTACCTTGGAGTTGACCATTCATGAAGGTCGGAACCATCAAGTTAAAAATATGCTTAAAAAGGTTGGACATCCAGTTTTGAAATTGCACCGAGAGCGTTACGGGATGCTTGAAGTACATGATTTGGTTTCTGGGGAATACCGTACTTTAACGCATAATGAAGTTCAACAATTGAAACGCGGGAAACAGGTTCGGAAAAGCTCAGGCCGGTTATGATAACTAAAAGCATGTTGGGATTGAATTAAATTAACATAAATTTGATGATAAGAGTTAGTTTTGTTTAAAAGGAGACCGGGTGTGGACGCACAGTGGCTTTTGACGTTATATGATGTAAATCAAATTCGACGACAACGGGTTATATATGGCCTTTTAAAAAATCAGTTGACCGTCTCGACAGCTTATAATGGGATGCTGTATCATCAGTTGATTTTGATTGGACAAAGGCCGTGGCTTACCAAGCAAGAGTATGATCAAACCTTACAACAACTCATACAAGCACAGTGGTTGACTGAAGTAGCTAAAGGGCAGATGAAAGTCACCGCATTAGGCTTAAAACAACAAATGGCATATTGGCAAAATCACTATCAGGTGCAACATGCGTTGATGTTTGAGCGGTATGACGTTAGTGGCTTTCGGGACGCTTTTTTATTAGCGAATCAAGTGATTTCGGAGACTTCATTTGAAAGTAAAAGTTATTATCCCTTGCCGGCGGATGCCATGACTAAAAATTGGGTTAAAAAATGGTATCATACAAATAAATATAGCGATATCGTTTTTCAGTGGGTCCAGCAATTGAGGACTTATTTGGATACCTTACCCAAACAAGATGCGGATTGGTTGACGAGTACTTGGATTGGGCATGAAGTTCCGGGGATGACTCATCAGCAATTAGCTGGTCCTGCTAGTTGGAATGAGGAAGATTATTACTGGTGGGAATTAGACCAATATGCTCAGTTGATTGAATGGGCATTAACGAATCCCCATTCCTTAATTGGTAAGTTATTTGTGCCGTATCGACGTCGGACGATGAGTGTTTCTAATTTATTAACATACCAAGCTTTTGAGCAGGGAATGTCAGTCAATGCGATTCAAAAGCAACGGCGATTAAAAATTAGTACCATTCGCGAACATTTAATGTTAAGTGCAATGTTAGTGCCTCTGGATCAATTTTCATATGATCGCATTTTAAATGCTGATGTAGTCGCCTATTTTCAAACACGCTTAACTCAGCCCTTGACGCAATGGTCTTTTAACCAAGTTAAAAGGCAAGGGACAGCAGAAGAATTTTTTTATTTTCGTTTGTATGCGATTCAACAATTTAAAAAAGTGGAACAAAGTGAGGGTCAAGTTAATGAATGAGGATGATTTATTAGCGATGATGCAACAGCATTTCGGTTTTAACCAGTTTCGAACAGGCCAAGCTGAAATTTTACAAGCACTGATGCAAGGGCACTCGACCGTCGCGTTGTTACCAACTGGAGGCGGTAAAAGTTTAATTTACCAGATGATGGGAGTTTTGCGTCCAGGCTTAATCGTTATCGTGACGCCTTTATTATCTTTGATGCAAGATCAAGTTGCGCGCTTGAACTATCTAGGTGAAAAACGTGTTGTAGCTTTGAATTCCATGCTGAGTTCAACGGAACGAGCGCAGGTTTTACAAGCTTTACCGCAGTACCATTTTTTATTCATTTCTCCTGAAATGCTAGGTAATCCGGATGTTTTGCAACGCCTAAGACAATGTCAGCTAAATTTGTTGGTAGTCGATGAAGCACACACCGTTTTGAGTTGGGGCTTGGATTTTCGTCCTGATTATTTAAAATTGCCAGAAATTGTAGCACAGTTAGGACAGCCACAATTGTTATTGTTAACGGCGACCGCGACTTCACAAATGTTAACAGCGATGATGCAAATTTTTAAGCTTCCAGCTAATCAAACATATCTTTATCGGAGTTCTGTGGACCGCCCTAATATTTATTTACATACGGAAAATGTATCGGATGAAGATACCAAGCGTAAACGTTTAAAGACTTTGGTACAAACCATAATTGGACCAGGCATTATTTATTTTTCATCGCGGCGTTTAGCTTCCCAAATGGCCTTGTGGTTACAGCAAGTTACTGGATTACGAGTAGTTGCATATCATGCAGGTTTAGACCCTCGGGACCGTTATCGCATTCAGCGACAATTTATGCTTGATCAAATCGATGTGATTACGGCTACCTCAGCCTTTGGGATGGGGCTTGATAAAGCGGATATCCGTTATGTCATTCATTATCAAATGTCTGCCGATATTGAGAATTATTTACAAGAGTTTGGTCGTGCGGGACGAGATGGTAAAACGGCGATTGCGATTTTATTGTATAGTTTAGGTGATGAGCAGCTACAGCGAAGTATGATTGATTTAGACTTACCAGATGCCAGTGAGGTGCGCAATTTAAGCCAAACCTCCCAGCAATTACCGGGGATGTCGGAATCAGCTTACCAGTTAGTGCAGTATTATACACAAAAAAATCTGTCGATTGACGATATTAATGCAAAGTTTGCATTACGGCGTAAGCAACGGAATCAGGCGTTAAATGCTTTGTTGGAATACAGTCAACTAACTTCCGGGTTACGCGCTTATTTATTACGTTATTTTGCGGATGATAGTAAAATTGATGCTACTTTTGAAAGTGCGCAGGACGATGTGGATTTAGAACGATTAAATTTAAAACGTGAACAAACAATGGCCATAAATGATCCAAGTTCAATAGATTGGCAACAAAAAATAGAGCAACTGTTTAATATAAGGTAAAGACCGCTTTAAAATGCTTTATTTTTATAGGTAAAATATGGTAACGTAAGAGCATTAAAACTGGTATGGAGGGTTCCCCTTATGGACAAGCAAAAGCAAGAGAAACCATGGGAAGCATCCTTTGAAGAAACGGATGCAGTAAAAAAATATTCACGAACCGAAAATCGACGCAAGTCACAACGGGTCAGTTTGGTAGTGGGAATATTAGTGACATGTGTTTTGGTGTTGTCCTTTGTTCCGGTGTACAACTATCTTAAAGAGTTAAATCAACCCAATCAAAATGCACAAACGGCAATTTCATCATTAACCAATAATCAAACGAAGACATCAACTTCCAAGGTTGATGGCAAGAGTAAGTCGGAGAAGCAGGCGGAAGCTAAGGCGGAAAAGAAACGCAAAGCCGCTGAAGAAAAAGCCGCTTCTGAAAAAGCGGCTTCAGAAGCAGCAGCTAAGTCTTCGCAAGACGAAGCTGATAGTAAGACGGTCTTAGAATTGCCTGCTGATCGACCAACTTTGTTTGGTTTTGCCGCAGCGCATAACATTTCAGTTGAGCAATTATATAATTTGAATCCAGGCCTGACCGCAAGTAACTATACCCAGTGGGTTGGTAAAGAAGTTAAAATTAAATAATAAATTTAAGGTATGGAACAAGAATGATTTTTTGCAACAAACATTCAGTTCATACCTTTTCTTAAAAGTAAAGAAGGATGTATGTCTAATAACGAAAATAAGATTATGATTCAACCAATTGAATCAAATATGCAGGAAACAGTTGCCACTTTGTTGCATGCAGCCTTTAGTAAAACTAAACACGGTTATGATGGCGAAGCAGAATTAGTTGATGCATTACGAAAGAGTACAGGGCAAAAGGTCGAATTGGTTGCCTTAGATATTGAGCGTACAGTGGTTGGTGAAGCCTTTTTGACGCAATCACAAGTGGCAGATCAAGTTGGTTACGTCTTAGCCCCACTGGCGGTGACGCCAACGCTGCAAAAGCAGGGGATTGGTGGCTGTCTGATTGAACAGGCTGAAGTTTGGACCATTCAAAATGATGGGGCTTATATTAGTATTTTAGGTGATCCAAATTATTATGGCCGTTTCGGTTATGAACAGGCGAGCCAGTTTGGCGTTTTGGCACCTGCTGAAATTCCAGATGAATATTTCCTCATGAAAAAATTGAACGGAGATATTCAATTAGAAGGAACATTGAAATATGCGCCAGAATTTGGTATTAATTAAAGCAGGTTAAAAATTGATAGGTACAGGTGGAATTAAAATATGGTAGCAATGCAAATTGCAATTGATGGACCCGCTTCAGCTGGTAAGTCAACAATTGCAAAAATTTTAGCAAATCAATTAGGCTATGTCTATGTTGATACAGGTGCAATGTATCGAGTGGTGACGTTGGCTGCCTTGCAGGCACAAATTGATGTCAATGATGAAGCCGCAGTGACGCAACTTTTGCCAACAATTCAGATTACATTTGCACCGGGTGAACCTGTACAAAAGGTTTATTACAATGGACAAGATGTGACGGAAGCGATTCGTAGCGCTACGGTGACGGCAAATGTTTCTGCAGTGTCTTCTTATGCGTCAGTACGCACGGCTATGACAGATTTGCAGCGGTCGATTGCGCAAGATGTAGGAGTAGTTATGGATGGTCGTGACATTGGAACGACGGTCTTACCACAAGCACAGGTAAAAATTTTTCTGGTTGCTTCCGTTCACGAACGGGCTTTACGCCGTTTTAAAGAAAATCAAGCTAAAGGGCGTAATGAAACTTTGGCGGAAATCGAGCATGGGGTTCAAAGTAGGGATGAATTAGATTCTAATCGGGCTATTAGTCCCTTGCGTAAGGCAGATGATGCCGTTGAAGTAGACACAACGGGGATGACAATTGATGCCGTGGTGCAAAAAATTCAAGACATTATCACAAATATCACATAATGCAACTGATTTATGTAAAAATATTAAAAAAACGCTGGCAATTATTAAGTACTTAGCTTATAATATAGTGTATTATCACATTTGTGTGACCAGGAGGAATTATTGTAATGAACGAAGAAAACAACGAGCTATTGGCTGCGCTAGATGCACAACCCGATGTAAAGGTTGGGGATGTAGTAACTGGTGAAGTTTTGGCAATTGATGACGCACGCCAAGTTGTAGTTGGTATTGATGGAGCTGGGGTTGAAGGTGTAATCCCTGCCCGCGAATTGACTTCAGATCGCGATGCTGATGTAAATGACTTGGTAAAAGTTGGTGATCAAATTGAAGCAGTAGTTAAAATGCCTATTACTTCAGAAAAAGAAGGATATTCATGGATCCTTTCAAAGCGCCAATTGGAAGCTCGTCGTGCTTGGGAAGAAATTGCAAACAAGTATCATGAAGGTGATATCGTTGAAGCTCCTGTTACGCAAGTCGTTAAGGGTGGATTGGTTGTAGATGTTGCCGGTGTTCGTGGATTTATCCCAGCGTCAATGATTGAAAACCGTTTCGTGCAAGATTTGAACCAATACAAGGGTGAGACTGTTAAGGCGGAAATTATTGAAATTAACGCTGCAGAATCACGTTTGATCTTGTCACGTAAGGCTGTTTTGAATGCAGAGCGTTCAGAAGCTTTGAAGCGTATCTTTGACGAATTGTCAGTTGGTGACGTTGTTGAAGGTAAGGTTGCTCGGATGACCAACTTTGGAGCTTTCATTGACCTTGGTGGGGTTGATGGATTGGTTCACGTTTCTGAAATTTCATACGAACGTGTTTCACAACCTTCTGATGTTTTGTCAGTTGGTGAAACCGTTAAGGTGAAGGTTTTGGGATTGGATCCTGAAAAGGAACGTATCTCATTGTCAATCAAGGCAACACAACCAGGACCTTGGGAATCTGCTGCTGAAAATGCTCCAGAAGGAACTGTTCTTGAAGGAACTGTTAAGCGCGTAGTTGACTTTGGTGCTTTTGTGGAAGTATTCCCTGGTGTTGAAGGATTGGTTCACGTTTCACAAATTTCACATGAACATGTTGACAATCCTGCTGATGTTTTGAAGGCTGGTGACAAGGTTCAAGTGAAGGTTTTGGATGTTAACCCAGATCGTCAGCGTTTGTCATTGTCAATTAAGGCTTTGACTGAAGCACCTGCACGTGAGAACAATGATAATGGTGATCATGAACGTCGTAGCAATGCTAACAGCAACAACCGTCGTAACAACAACGGTGGACGTAAGAATAATCGTCGTGACTCAGCACCTATGAATTATTCAACTTCTGAAGAAGAAGGAAATGCTACTTTGGGTGATTTGTTCAACTTGAAGGATTTTGATTAAACTCTAAATCAGCTTTGCTGAAAAAGGTCGGGCGTTTGCTCCGACCTTTTTCTTTTGTATCTAAGCAATACAACATCGTTCTAAAGCCTGAGACGTTTAAAGACCAAGGGCATTCTAGGTTGCGTTATCGTTGTGTGTTATAATAACAACAATAAATTAAGATGCTATTGCAGCAGAAAAGAGGTAAGGATGGCTTATCCAGTCGTAGCAATTGTGGGAAGACCCAACGTTGGGAAGTCCACGATTTTTAATCGTATTGCCGGCGATCGAATTTCGATTGTTGAAGATACGCCAGGAGTAACACGTGATCGAATTTATACACGTGCAGAATGGCTTACACATGAATTCCGTTTGATTGATACCGGCGGAATTGAAATGAGTAATGAACCATTTATGAGCGAAATTAAGCAACAAGCTGAAATTGCGATGGATGAAGCGGATGTGATCGTTTTCATGGTTTCCGGTCATGAAGGCTTGACAGACGCTGATGAACAAGTAGCGAAATTATTATACAAAACGAAAAAGCCAGTTGTTTTGGCCGTGAATAAAGTTGATAATTTCGAAATGCGCAATGATATTTTTGATTTTTACGCCTTAGGATTGGGAGAACCATACCCAATTTCTGGATCACACGGAACGGGGTTGGGAGATTTGATGGATGCGGTTGTCGCTAATTTCCCAGTTGATGAGGGCGTGCCTGATGACGATACAATTCGTTTTTCATTTATTGGACGGCCGAATGTGGGGAAGTCATCCCTAGTTAATGCTTTGTTAGGCGAAGACCGGGTAATTGTTTCAGATATCGCTGGAACAACACGTGATGCTGTCGATACAAAGTTTGTGACTGATGAAGGTGATGAGTTCACAATGGTCGATACGGCTGGAATTCGAAAACGTGGTAAGGTGTATGAAAATACCGAAAAGTATTCAGTAATGCGCGCTATGCGTGCGATTGATGATTCGAATGTAGTTTTGATGGTTTTGAATGCCGAAGAGGGAATTCGTGAGCAAGATAAGCACGTCGCTGGTTATGCTCATGAGGCTGGTCGCGCAGTGATTATTGTGGTCAATAAATGGGATACTTTAGAAAAAGATAACCATACTATGAAGGAATTTGAGGATTTAATCCGGACTGAATTCCAATATTTGGCCTATGCACCGATTATTTTTGTGTCAGCTAAGACCAAGCAACGGTTAAATAATTTACCAGCTTTAATTAAAAAGGTGAACGAAAACCATCAACGGCGCATTCAATCGGCAACGTTGAACGAAGTGATTATGGACGCATTAGCTTTGAATCCGGCCCCTAATCGGAATGGAAAACGACTTCGGGTTTATTATGCAACGCAAGTTTCAATTCAACCACCCACTTTTGTGGTCTTTGTGAATGACCCTGAATTGATGCATTTTTCATATGAACGTTTCTTAGAGAACCAAATTCGTAAGGCGTTTGACTTTGAAGGAACACCAGTGCACATTATTAAGCGCGCCCGGACTTAAGCGGAAAAAGTGGTCAAAAAGAAGTTTTGGGGTTTGTTTTAGCCTTATTTTATTAAAAAAGTGTTATAAAAGGCGTTCTATTGCGCTTTCTTTCATAAAAATGCTTGTTATTGATGCTAAATTATGATAAATTTAATAGCGACATAAGGTTAATTACTTTATGAAAAAACATTGATTTTAAAAATCAGGAGGATAGTCTCATGGCTAACAAGCAAGACTTAATCAATAAGGTAGCAGAAGCTGGTTTCTCAAAGAAAGATGCAACTACTGCTGTTGATGCTACTTTCGCTGCAATTCAAGAAGAATTGAGTGCAGGTGAGAAGGTTCAATTGATCGGATTTGGAACTTTCGAAGTACGGACGCGTGCCGCTCGTAAGGGTCGCAACCCACGTACAAACGATGAAATTGATATTCCAGCATCAAAGGTACCAGCCTTCAAGCCTGGTAAGGGATTGAAAGACGCTGTTAAGTAAGCTTCTTCCTCTCAAAAAATTTAGCTCTACCTAAGTTTTTAGGTAGAGCTTTTTTTGGATAAATTTGCTTTATTTTATCCAAATGGGTTAGAAAACGAAAAAAATTAAAACGATTTAATGAATCGGTTTAAAAGGCCCAAACCATTGCGGACGAACGAGTTTCACTGACGGGGTCAGAAATATACATGTAAATTATTTACATAAATCCAAAATTCATTGTAAAAAAGATAACGCTTACATATAAAATATGCTAAAATCGTATTTGTAATATTAATAAAGGGACGAAAGGAAAATAAAAAAACATATGTCAATATTGATAGCGTTAATCCCAGCTTTAGCTTGGGGATCAGTTGGAGTTGTTACAACTAAAATGGGAGGGTCTGCTGGACAACAATCATTAGGAATGACCTTTGGGGCTCTGATTTTTGGTTTGGTTACAATGTTGTTCTACGTAGTGCCAAATGCTGGTGTTGATTTCGCCTTTAATTCTCGCATCTGGGTCGTCGGAATTGTCTCTGGGCTAGTATGGGCGATTGGAACGGCCGGTCAATTTATTGGCTTTAAGAAAATGGGGGTTTCAGTGGGTAACCCCATTTCAACCGGGGGTCAAATCATTGGGAACGCTTTGATGGCCGCTGCGGTGCTTGGCGAGTGGACAACTGGTAAAATGTGGTTGTTTGGCTCAATCGCTATTTTAGGCGTAGTGTTTGGTGCGATTTTAACCTCACTACCTGACCCCAATGCACCAAAAGAAGTCAATGTTAATCGTGACTTTAAGGGTGGCTTGTTGGCCATGTTGATTTCAACATTAGGCTACATGATGTACTTTGTTTTGCCAAATCTTTTGTATAAGACCGGTTATATTTCAGATGCTTTGCATGGAGCACCCGATGGATCAGGATTGTATTACATGACGGCAGTGGTGGGACCACAATCAATTGGACAAATCATTGGAACTTTCTTGATTGTCATCTTCTTTATGAAAGAACAAGCCACAATGTTTGAGCGAGCAACTTGGCGGAATATTATTACTGGATTAGTTTGGGCCTTAGGAAATGTCTTCATGTTTATTTCAGCTGCTAACCCCGCCGTTGGTCAAGCGACGGCCACGACTTTGTCACAAATGGGAGTTGTCGTTGGCGTTTTCGGTGGAATCTTTATCTTAGGCGAGAAAAAGTCCAAGCGTCAAATGATCTACGCAATTATTGGGTCAATCTTAGTGGTCTTAGGTGGTGTCGTAATGGCGAACCTCGGAGCGTTATAATCTGTTATAATTAAGTCTATAAATTTATTAGGATAGACGGGGGATCAAAATGGCAATTAAGATAATTTCAATTGATATTGACGGAACTTTACTGGATGATCAACATAAAATCATGCCAGATGTAGCGGAAGCCATTAGCCAGGCGCGTCAACAAGGAGTTAAAATTGTAATTACCACTGGTCGGCCTTTGACAGGTGTGATGCCGATTTTAGAAGAATTGGTCTTAGTGGGAGCAGATCAATATGTTATTACCCATAATGGGGGCTTAATGCAGACTACAGATGGTTCGAAAATTTTATTTTCCGAAGCACTAACTTTGGATCAATGGTCAGAAATTAATGCTTTTATGCATCAAGAAGGAATTTATTTGCAAGCTGAAAGTCAAGATCAAGCCTATACCACAACGCATTTAATTGATCCTTGGGCTAGCTTTGAAAATTCGTTAGTTAACTTACCATTGCATGTCGCAGAATCTGATGCTTCGTTTGAGAAAGTGGAGCTCATTAAGGGAATTGCGAATGCAAATGCGGATGAATTAGACCGAGTGGAAAAGATCATTCCTGAATCAATTCATCAGTCAGTCTCGGTCATCCGCTCGACTGCCAATAATTTGGAATTTGTTAATCCAATTGCTTCAAAAGGAAATGCTTTATTAGCATTAGCTAAGCAGTTGGATGTGGACCAAAGTGAAACAATGGCCATTGGTGATCAGGAAAATGATCGCACGATGATTAAAGCGGCTGGTTTGGGAGTTGCAATGGGTAATGCAGTTCCAGCTATTAAGCAACTAGCAGATGTAATTACTAATGATAATAATCATGCAGGTGTAGCGGAAGCCATTCATAGGTATGTATTAGCTTAAAAATTAAAATTTAATGTTGAAGAAGCAGGGCTGCGGCTCGGCTTCTTTTTTGATGGATTTGATATTAAATTTAAAAAATAATATTTCACAATAAAAAACGGTTTACTAATTTTAAACAAGCAACTGCACAAGTAAACATTCTAGAGTTCATTCTGTTGCAGGCGTATTATTGATAAATATCACAAGCAAATTGTGAATAAAATTATTATTAAGTAAAATTGATAATGGGATGAGTACCTTCCTATTATAAATGTGCTATACTTAATTCGTAAGGACGAGTAAGCGCTTACATAGATGACTGATAAGGAGTTGATCTAGATGCAGTTTATTAAATATTTTGGGGATGATGCGTATGAAAATATTGCGATGGACAGTTGGTTACTTTACAATTTGAAGCCGACGGAGCCAGTATTTGCTTTATGGCAAAATAAGCGGGCGATTATTGTCGGACAGAATCAAAATACGTTTGGTGAAATTAATCAAGAATACGCTGATACGCATGATGTGCAAGTTGTGCGGCGGGTCTCTGGTGGTGGAGCAGTCTATCATGATTTAGGTAATATCTGTTTTACCTTCTTTGTGCCGGTCGAGCAAAGTAGTTCCGTAAATTTTAAACGCTTTGTTAAACCGATGCAGGATGCATTACAATCGATTGGGATTGATGCGCAAATTACCGGGCGCAACGATCTTGAAGTAGATGGGAAAAAGGTTTCGGGGAATGCGCAGCGCTATGTTGGCGGATACTTGATGCATCATGGAACATTACTTTGGGATACTGATGTTGATGCGATGGTGCATGCCCTAAATGTAGCTGATGAGAAATTTATGACGAAGGCGGCCAAATCGGTACGTGCACGGGTTGGAAATATTAAAGATTACGCTCCACAGACGAAAACTTTAGATGAATTTATCGAAGCCCTGACATACTACCTTAGTGATGAAGGGCGCGATGGTGAGTTAGTCTTAACGGATGCGCAAAAAGCCGGGATTGAAGCATGGCGAAAAGATAAGTTTTCAACCTGGGAATGGAATTATGGGCAGAGCCCGAAGTTTGATTTTCAAAATCATGCTAAATATCAGGGTGGAAGCATTGATGTATTAGCGAATGTGGAACATGGTTTGATTAAAAAATTGAATTTAACAGGTGATTTTTTGGGAGTTCGAGATTGGCGTGATATTGAAAATCGTTTAATCGGTCAGCCGTTTAATCCACACACGATTGAAAAACAACTAACACCTGAAGAAGTGCAACAGTACTTCGGTGATATTACACAAGCTGAATTAGCGGCACTTTTTACTGGTGATGGTGCAGAATAGAAAGGAGCCTGGGATGGCAAATATTACAGAAACAAATCGGCAAATTTTAGATTTTGATTATCAAATTCAAGCGCAAGATGAAGCTTTTCCGACTTTGCAGATTTTAAATAATGCTGGAGAAGTGGTGGATGCTGAAGCCTTGAAACGTTCTGAATTGACCGATGAAGATTTAGTAGCAATTATGCAACGGATGATATTGAGCCGGCAATTGGATATTCGTTCTACTAAATTGGCTAAGCAGGGTCGCATTGGATTCTTTGCGCCTACCGCTGGACAAGAAGCTTCACAGATGGCATCATCGTATGCTTTTAAGGATGAAGATTGGTTGTTCCCTGGTTACCGTGATATTCCTGAAATTGTGGTTAAAGGTTGGCCAATTTGGAAGGCGATTTTGTGGTCACGAGGGCATGCTAAAGGAAATGAGATGACAACCGAAGATGGGCGCCCAGTTAATGCTTGGATGCCACAAATTATCATCGGTGCTCAATACGTTGAAGCAGCTGGAACAGCTTTAGGTTTGAAGAAACGTAAGCAGGATGCAGTGGCATATGCTTATACTGGTGATGGTGGTTCATCGCAAGGTGATTTCTACGAGGGAATTAATTTTGCCTCAGCATATCACGCTAATGCAGTTTTCTTTGTGCAAAACAATGGTTATGCGATTTCAACACCACGAAAATTACAAACTGCCGCGCAACACTTAGCAGCTAAGGGGTGGGCCGCTGGCCTGCCAAGTATGGTTGTGGATGGAAATGATCCACTTGCTATGTACTTAGCAAGTAAGGAGGCGCGTGCTTGGGCTGCTGCTGGGAATGGTCCAGTGTTAATTGAGACTATAACAAATCGTTTGGAGCCACATTCAACCGCTGGTGATGATCCATTGCGGTACCGTAAGCAAGAAGATATTGATGCTTGGTGGCAAAAAGAACCATTGATCCGAATGCGTAATTTCATGACCGAAAAAGGCATTTGGGATGAAAAGCAGGAACAAGCGTATGTGGACGAAGTTAATACTTTAATTGATGAGCAAATTAAGATTGCGGATGCGGTTGAAAAGCAAAAAATCTCTGATTTCTTAAAGCATACGTTGGAAGTACCTGGTCAAGCAATGCAAGAGCAAATTGCGCATTTTGAAAGTGAGGGCAAGTAATTATGGCTACAAAAACTTATATCGCAGCAATTCAAGAAGCGTTGAATCTGGCACTTGAACATGATGAAAACACTTTGATTTTTGGAGAAGATGTTGGTAAAAACGGAGGAGTCTTCCGAGCAACAGATGGTTTGCAAGCTAAATATGGAGAAGAGCGGGTTTTTAATACACCGTTAGCTGAATCTGGTATTGGTGGAATGGCGATGGGGCTCGCTACACAAAATTACCGGCCGATTATGGAGATTCAATTTTTCGGCTTCGTGTTTGAAGTAATGGATTCTATTGCTGGGCAGATGTCACGAACCCGGTTCCGTTTTAATAATACTAAAGAAATGCCAATTGTTGTGCGTTCGCCATATGGAGGAGGAACTAAGACTCCTGAAATGCACGCGGATAACTTAGAGGGAATGGTGGCGCAAGTTCCCGGAGTACGGGTTGTTATGCCAGCTAATCCAGCCGATGCTAAAGGTCTGTTGCTGAGTTCAGTTGAGTCAAATGATCCAGTCATCTTTTTAGAAAACTTGCACCTCTATCGCTCTTTGAAGGGTGAAGTTCCCGAAGGCTATTATACGACGCCATTAGATGAGGCAGCGATTGCGCGTGAAGGAAAGGATATTTCTATCATTAGCTACGGAGGTGGTGTACCCGTTTCATTGAAGGCTGCTGAAGAATTAGCTAAGCAAGGGATTAATGCAGAAGTGGTAGACTTGAGGACGGTTTCACCGTTAGATTTGAAAACCATTGGTGCTTCAGTTGAAAAGACTGGTCGGGTTTTGGTTGTTCAAGAAGCGCAACGTATGGCCGGAGTAGGAGCCACCGTGATGGCTGAAATTGCAGAACGCTTTATTTTAAGCTTAAAAGCTCCGATTGGGCGAGTTGCGGCGCCTGATTCAATTTATCCATTTGCGCAGGCTGAAAATGATTGGATGATTAAGGCTGACGACGTTGTGGCTAAAGCACAGGAGGTTGTAAACTATGACTGAAATATTTAAGATGCCAGATATTGGTGAAGGTATGGCTGAAGGAGACATTACCAATTGGTTAGTGAAAGTTGGTGACCATGTAGCCGTTGATGATTCAGTGGCAGAGGTGCAAAATGATAAGCTCATGCAAGAAATTTTATCACCATATGAAGGGACTGTAACGAAGCTTTTTGTAGAACCAAATACAACCGTGGCAGTAGGTGAGCCTTTGATTGAATTCGATGGGGATGGCAGTGAGGATGTTACGAAAACTGCTCAACCAGCTAAGACGGAGCCCCATTCTCAAGCTAGTGAGCAATTAGTCGTGCCAAATCCGGCTACGCCAACAGCGACTGAAGCTAAGCCTGGTGTGCATACAGCTACGAATGGGAATGTGTTGGCGATGCCATCTGTACGGCATTATGCTTCTGAGCACCAGATTGACTTGAGTCAGGTGCCAGCTACGGGACGGCATGGACATATTACGTTACAAGATGTTCAAAACTTTACCAATGAAGCACCAGAAGCATTAGATGCCAAACCAGTGATGGCAGAGTCAGTGACGGGCCCAGAAAAGGAAACACCAGTAGTTGCAACACCGGTGGAAGCGCAGTCAGCCCCAAGTATGAAGGCGGGTAGTCAGCCAATGTCTGGTGTGCGTAAAGCAATCGCGCACGCAATGGAAACGCAAAATAAAACGATTCCAACTGTTACGAATTTTGATAGTGTCGAAGTCTCAAAGTTAGTTAATCATCGTCAACAATTTAAGGCCGTGGCTAAGAACCAGGATATTCATCTAACTTATTTAGCTTATGCAGTGAAGGCGATGGCCGCTGTGGGTCAAAAGTTCCCAGAGCTAAATGCTTCTGTGGATATGGACAAGAGCGAGATTGTATATCATGACACCGTCAATATGGGGATTGCGGTGAATGCGCCATCTGGACTATACGTACCAGTTATTGCGCATGCAGAAAGCAAATCAATTATGATGATTGCCAAAGAAATTGCTGAATTGGCTAGTGCAGTACGTGAAGGTACTTTGAAGCCCGCTCAGATGCAAGGGGCAACAATGACTATCTCTAACTTAGGTTCCGCGCGGGGAACTTGGTTTACACCGATTATTAATGGGCATGAGTCAATTATCTTGGGGCTTGGATCGATTATACAAGAACCAATTGTAAATGCTGAAGGTGAGTTGGCCGTTGGTCAAAATATGAAATTATCGTTGAGTTATGACCATCGCTTAATAGATGGAATGTTAGCCCAAGAAGCCTTGAATTACTTAAAGCAATTGTTGGCTGATCCGGCCTTTATGTTGATGGAGGTGTAAGCATGGTTGTGGGAGCACAAGCGACAGAAGTAGGAACTGTGGTGATTGGTTCAGGGCCTGGTGGATATGTCGCCGCAATTCGGGCGGCAGAACTGGGACAAAAAGTTACTATTATCGAACGTGATGAAATTGGTGGAGTTTGTTTAAATATTGGATGCATTCCCTCTAAAGCTTTGATTAATGTAGGTCACCATTATCGCGATAGCGTTGAAGAAAATCCTTTTGGTTTAACTACGACGGGAACATTAGATTGGGCCCAGACTCAAGATTGGAAACAGCATCAAGTGGTTGAAAAGCTAACTGGTGGGGTCGCTATGTTGTTGAAGAAACATCATGTGGATGTTATTAAAGGGGAAGCGAGTTTTAATGATAATGAAACCCTAAATGTGGTTCAAGAAGATGGACATCAATTATTACAATTTGAAAATTGTATTATTGCGACGGGATCACGCCCCGTCGAGATTCCTGGCTTCCCATTTACTGGGCGCATTGTCGATTCAACGGGCGCCCTGAGTTTGCCAGAGGTTCCACAGCATTTAATCATTGTCGGTGGTGGTGTGATTGGCTCAGAATTGGGTGGAGCTTATGCGAACTTAGGAGCTGATGTTACGATTGTTGAAGGATTAGACCATACTTTAAATGGTTTTGATAAAGAAATGACCAAGCCTGTTTTGGATGATTTTAAAGCTCATGGTGGACAAATCTTTACTTCAGCTATGGCTAAGTCAGCTGTCCAAACCGAGGATGATGTAACCTTAACTTTTGAAGTAGATGGTAAAGAACAAACAGTGACGGGTGATTATCTCTTGGTATCAGTTGGACGTAAAGCTAATACCGACACGTTGGGCCTAAATAATACGGACATTAAAGTTGGTGAGCATGGACTGTTGGAAGTTAACGATAGCATGCAAACTAATGTTCCTCATATATATGCAATTGGTGATATTGTCGCTGGTCCAGCGTTGGCGCATAAGGCTAGTTTCGAAGCCAAGGTTGCAGCCGCAGCAATTAGTGGAGCAGCAAATGCGCATGATTTACACTATTCATTGCCCGCAGTGGCCTACACGCATTATGAGCTCGCTACGACTGGTGAAGATTTGGCGTCAGTAAAGGCTAAGCAATTAGATGTTAAAATGACGAAGTTCCCCTTTGCCGCAAATGGACGAGCCTTAGCGATGGATGCTGGCGTAGGGTTTATTCGTTTGATTACTGATAAAGCTACGAATGCCTTGTTAGGGGCGCAAATTGTCGGTCCGGGGGCCTCTGATTTAATCTCCGAGTTGTCATTGGCGATTGAAAATGGCTTAACAACCGAAGATATCTCATTGACGATTCATCCTCACCCAACTTTGGGGGAAGCTGTGATGGACGCAGCTGAAGTCGCTGATGGTCTTGGAATTCATATTTAGAAATTGATAGCAAATAAATTACGTATAAATGGTATGATGTTGGATAAGAAATCTAGCATCATATTTTTTTAATATAATAATCTTATTTATTATGATTTTATTTAAAGGTTAGCCGAAAAATATGTAGTCATGTTAGATGTTTTGGTATAAATACATTAAATTTAATTTATTTCAGATTTAATAATATACTGATGTATAATCGGAATATATGGGCATTTAAAAGTTGTTTTCGGAAAATAAAAGGAGTATATTTACTAAGTGAAAATGAAGACGTTTAAACAAAGATTTCAAATATATTGGATTGAGATAAAATATGTTTTATAATCTTTGAGATACAATATACTATTTTTATTTGTGTAATTGTCATAGTATACAAATAATTGGGAATTTAAATATATATATAATTGTCAGAGGTGGGCTAGGAAAAATGGAATTATTGGATATTAAGAATAATGAATTAATTTTTGATGAAGAAGAAAGAATATACATAAAAAATACATTAGAAGATAATAAATATATATATTTGGGTGAAACAAATAATTTTAAATTGAAGATTAGTTTAATAGATGAATATTTTAAAAGAAACGATTTGCCAAGAGGAAAATATCTTTATTTTTTTAAAAACGAACTGGGCTATAAATCAATCGAAGCGCATAAAATTAATTCTTTAATTAATGCATATGGGACATCTAGACAAAAGTCTTTTTATTCATATAAAGGACTATTGCATACAATGTATCCTAACTTAGATGGATACGAATATAAAATGTCTTTAATAATTGAAAATATGGCAGAAACGTCTATATTTTCAATAATACAATCTTTACAGAAGCAAACGATAGGATTTAGTAATTTAGAAATTATTATATTAAATACTGATAATGACAAAGTTCTCTCAGAAGAAGAACAAGATTTAATTAGTAATTATATTAATATTACTGTTGTTGAAGATAACAATGATTTAGTTGTACTTAAAAACAAAGCACTGCAATTGTCTAAAGGTGAATTGGTGAGTTTTTATAATTTCAGTAAGAAATTGGAAAAAAATATGCTGGAGTTAGTTTATACTAATTTTAAAACAAAAAATAAATATGTAGATGTTATTGCAACCAGTAAACATACTAAAGAAACAAATAAGATTATTAGTCTTTTTCACAGAAATGATTTAACGTTAGATTTATTTAATAATATATACGTTAGAAATGATAGTATTAGTGAAAAGTATTTTGATGACTTTACTTTATTTGCTGACGCAATAAAAGATAAAATGAATATTGTTGTTTTGAAAGATAATGTAGATGGTCCTGTTAAAAGCTTTGATTTAAATAAAGAATATTATAACAAATTATTTAAATCGTATGATAATGTTCCGTTAGTTTTGCAAAATAGTTTAGTCAAATATCTTAATTATAAGATACGTGAAAATAATAAGTATAGTATATCAGACGTTGAAAAAGAGATAACCTCTAGGTATATTGATTTTCAGGTTATAAATAGATATATAGACGATAAATTTATTAAATATTACTTGTATGATATTAAGGGTAAAGAATTAGGTTGGAATATTCGTAATAATGGTATGACTTTAACTAGAGGTAATGTGGTTGTTTTTAATTACGCTAAAGATATTCATACTAGATTTATTACTATTAATAAGAAAGGATCACAATTTGAAATTAATTTTGAAATAAGTGCTCCTGGAACGTATGTTAGGGAAAATTCTTACTTACAGTATAAGTTAAAAATTGGAAATACAGAATTGACACCTAATAAAATTGTAAATAGTAATGTTAATAATCCTAAATACCAAGATAGTAACATAAGGTATTATGAATATGTACAATTTGTTATAGAAGACAAAGAAAATATATATAATAATCCGTTTAAAATATATGTTGAGGATGATTTTAGAACTTTAAAATTGAAAGTTAATTCTATTAATAATTATTTAAATGCTATTGAATTAAATAATAGTAACTCCATTCAAAAAATTTCAAATAAAGTTAATTTGGGGATAACGAGACATAATAATTTAATTTTAAAGAAATCATCTGAGTCTAAAGATATGTTACTTGATTTTGCTTTTGGGAAAAATTATATTGACTTATTTATGTATAAATTGAAAATGAAGCATAAAACTAAATTAACATGGCTTTTTGAAGATCGTGGTTTGGACGCAGGTGATAATGCAGAGGCTATGTTTGAATATGTAACAAAACATCATCCAGAAATAGATGCGTACTACGTTATTTCTAAAAAGTCAGAAGACTTTAAGCGGGTGGCAAAAATTGGTAAGGTAGTTGATGCGGGTTCTCGTGAGCATAAATTATTATGGTCAGTATGTGATGCTATAGTTACTGCACATATTTTACCTAATATATACAACCCATATTTCAAAGAAGCTGATGGTAGAAAATTTGCTATTAATAATAAGAATTATATTTTTCTACAACATGGTGTTTTTAGAGCACAGCATAGTTTGAGTCCTTTTTGGAATATCGGTCGTCGTAACTTTAATATTATTATTACAAGTGCAAATTACGAATTCAATGAATTTATTAAGCCTGAATATTTTTATGACGAGTCTGTTGTTAAATTAACTGGAATGGCTAGACAAGACTTACTGATAAACAGTAAGATAGCTAGAGAAAATTGGATTGCATTTATGCCTACTTGGCGTGCACCATATAAAAATTTAACTGATGAAGAATTTGTAAAAACTGAATACTATAAAGAAGTAAACTCGTTCTTGAAAGATAAAAAATTACTAACTGCTTTAGATGAAAAAAATTTTAAAATTATATTTAAAATTCATCCTGAATTCAAGAAATATGAGCATCTATTCCAATTAGATGGTGAACATGTTATTACGAGCGATCTTAGTTATAATCAGTTGTTCTTAAGATCTAAAATAGCAATTACGGACTTTTCGTCAGCTATTTTAGATTTTGCTTATATGAAAAGGCCTATTATTCAATATATGTTTGATAAGGACAGTTTTTTTAATGGACATCATGGAAAAAACGTTACTCCTGTAGAGCCTGAATTATATGGTCATGTGTGGGATGATTATGATTCGTTTATTAACGAATTAATATTAAAAATTGATGTTCCGGAAATGGATGATAATTTTAAAAAGAAGATAGATAGTGATTTTCCGCATCAAGATGGTAAAAATAGAGACAGAATTTTTAATGAAATTATGAAAACGATGGATTTATAATAGTTCAATCTAAAATTATATGGAGATAGAAATGATAATTGAATATCACATCATAGATGGGGTCCCCACTATACAATTTAAAAATGATGAAAATCTTTCTAGATATTTTGTTCATCTTTGGAAAAAAGATGATCGTTATGAAAAAAATACACAACGCTTAGCTGTTTCTGGTTGGATCAGTGGGGCTGGATACAATTGTAAGATAAATACTCCAGGAATTTATTATGGTATATATTTTGATGCAAATAAAAACAAGTATGTAACAGGTGAATGCGAAGTTACATGGGAATCATTATTGAATAATAATCTTGCAAAAAGCATCAAAAACAATAGCATGAATGAATATAAATCTTCATTGGTTTTGGAAAAATTATCAATCGTGGGAACCGATTATTTTGTTGATTTTTTAATAAATAATTATGGTGTTAAGAACAAAAGACTAAATTTATATTTTAATGATTATGAGTTTATGAAGGTTGCCAACGCCATTTCATCCATGTATTTTTTTAATAATAAAATTGAAAAACCTCGTTTAATTTCAAATGAAGTTGGGCATGCAGGATATTTGTTTTCACGTACTTTTGAACATCGGGTATATGATTCCAGAGTTCAATGCGATAAGAATGATTATGTGCTCAATATCGAAGGAATGCCTAATAGCATTAAAGACAAATTTGAAAGTAATGATGCACGAATTTTGAATTTTGATTCTTTACTACAAGAAGCATTTGTAGAAAAATATTTGGTAGATCAATTAAATAGTATTAAAAATAAAACTATTTATATTAAATTTCCAGTATTGAAAGATGTAAAAAATCCTTCTGAAATAGAAAAGAATCGTTCTAACATTACAATTGGAAAGGTCCGATCTGAAGTTAAAAATAATATTTTACCAGAATCTTTGTCACGATTTAATGACGATGGTGATTATGCTAAAAATGTTATGGAGGGGTGGAGATTAGATACCACCGGTGATTATGATAAGATGGTTGATAGAGAATTGAAATATTCTAATATCAGTGATGGATATAGAGTAATACCAGATAACGGGAAAAAATTAATAAATGGAAAAGGATCATTTTATTTTTTCGGTAATTCTGTAATGTTCGGTGTAGGAAGCGATGATGCTCATACGATTCCAGCTTATTTTGCTAAAAAAACTAATTATAGTTCTAAAATGAGAGCTAATTTTTCCATGAATGATTTTGTCAGAGGCGTTTCTTTAATGAAGGGAATTGATTTTAAAGATGACGATGTTGTTGTTTTTGGAGGACATGTAGTTCTTAGTGAAAGACAACAGAAAAGTATAGATATGTATATTGATATGACGGATGAGTTCAGTCGTCCTCATGACTATGGGGAAATATTTACGGATATGACGCATATGAATAAGGTTGGATATGAGATTATTGCAGACGCTTTAATACACTCTATTGATAATTTGCACAACTAAATTGAGTAAAAATATTTATTATTTATGAGCGTTTCTTCTAATGTTGGGATGAAGTTTAATTAAATTTTATAAGGCTTGAAATCGAATGAAAGAGACATTTGTATCAAATTGAATCTTTTTATTTTGTGTAAAAATAAAAAAAGTGGTGTTGAATAAGAATTTTCAACACCACTTTTTCGTGTGGAGCCTTTAAAATTGTTAAAGTTTTTATAATCATACGTAACTCGTTTGGTGAGTTTGATTATGATAGTTACATAGCATTGATGATTCCTCTGATTCGAGTGCGTAAATAGCGAAGAGATTTCTTAAAACATTGGGGTAGATGGTTGAAGTTACTCGAAGAAAATTTTGATTAATGTAATTGTTTGTTTTTTATGTAAAATAAATAAAATATTCAGATTTTCTGATTACTATTTGATGAATAGTTTCATGAATTAGGTATTAATAATATAAAAAAGTTATAATTTTGTGAATTATAATAAGAGGTACTTTAATAATATGGTAAAATATTTGTAAACGAATACATATTTGAAATCAAAGTTATGATAAGTTTAATGCTTGGAACGAATGAGGGAAGTAAATATGTCTTTTTTAAAAACTAATGACGGAATTCAAATTCATTATCAATTAGATGGGCCACATAATGGCACCATCATTTTACTACTGGGGGGCTACACTAGTAACATTGCTACTTGGACGCCACAGATTGAAGCGTTTAACGCGGCTGGTTATCGTACTTTACGGCTGGATTATCGCAGCCATGGTCAAAGTGAACAAACTGCTCAGGGTTTGCGCATTGCGCGTCTGGCGATGGATGTAGCTGAGCTACTACAGCAATTAGATATAAAAGCGGTATATATAATTGGACATTCGATGGGGGCCAGCGTGGGGGAATTATATCTTTCACTTTTCGGTAATCAAAAGGTCTTAAGCATAATAACGGAAGATCAGTCACCCAAAATGTTAAATGAAGGAGAATGGCAGGCGGGGCTTAAAGGTTCGGATTTGAGGCAATTAGGCACCTTTGCGGAACGTTTTCCACATATTAAATTAACGCAAAAGCATTTAAGTTCCGAAATTAAAAAAGTTTTGGCAGAAAATTATACGCCGTTTGACTTTAAATTAACGCATTCGTTATTGTTAGACGGAATTGCGCAAGATTGGCGAGATGTGTTGCCGACTGAACAGCGACCGCATTTATTTATGTCGGGGGATGCGTCACCGTTATATCCGGCTAATTATCCAGAAATTGCGTTAAAATTGCAAAGGAATCCTCAGTCCCAGACGTATCATTTTGAGGGAGTCGGGCATGTGCCCCATCTAGAAGCAGCAGATGAATTTAATCAGGTGGCTTTAGCGTTTTTTGACCAAATTAATTAAAAAATTAGGCTAAGGTTAACGCATTAAGCAAATTAATTTTGTTAATTAAGGACTATGCGTGATATTATAAAAAGTGTGAATATTTTTTTGTAAAATATATACAGTATAATTAAAATTTGCGCATTTATATTTATGTAATCAAGGGTCTACCTGGCTTTTTTGTTGCATAGTGATAGTGAAACGGAGAATGGACGATGAAGATTTGGTTGAAAAGGATTTTAATCTTTTTGTTAATATTATGTTTAAGTGGTAGTCTATATCTTAATTTTAAATTGAAATCTTATTATGATATTGCCAATCATATTCAACAGACGAAGATAAAGCCAGGACAATATTATAAAAATAATGATAAGAGTAAAAAAGTCATTGTGCATGATAATCTTGTAAATATTAATGGCCAAGATTTTTATATGATTCAGTCGGTTGATCAAGGTAATACAATGTTGACTATTCAGAATTTACACACTAATAGCAGTTTTATTTATAAGATTGATTACGGGAATAATAAATATATCTTACGGTTAGTTAAAAACGGTAGAGTTGGTAAAATCGCTTTTACGTGGAATCAATAAGTGCAATTAGAGATTGGAGATAAAAATGAAAAAAATTCTATGGAGTATTTTGGGAATCATTGTTGCTTTGGCTGTGGGAATTTCTGGATATGCATACTATCAGTTGCATAATGCGGCATCAAAAATTAATTCCTCTGATAGTACCTTGAGTAAGGCGTCAGATAAAAAGACTAGTTCTGGTAAGTCCGTCTCATACTTGTTATTAGGGACAGATACTGGTGCTTTAGGCCGTGACTATAAAGGTCGAACAGATACGATGATGGTAATGACGGTTAATCCAAAATCTGAAAAGACAACTTTAGTGTCAATTGAGCGTGATACAAAAATTCAATTAAATGGACATACCGCTAAATTAAATGCGGCTTATGCAGAAGGTGATGCTGATTCAGCAATTAGTGCCGTTGAGAATTTATTAGATATCAAGCTGGATGGGTATATGTTAGTCAACATGAACGGTTTGAAGCAATTGGTTGAGTCAGTCGGTGGTGTAACGGTAACTTCACCATTAACATTTGATTATGAAGGTTATTCATTTGTGAATGGTCAAAGTTATAGTATGGATGGGGACGAAGCCTTGGCCTTTTCTCGGATGCGTTACGATGATCCAAAGGGAGATTATGGTCGACAAGAACGTCAGCAAATGGTTGTGAAGGCCGTTTTGAATAAGTTAAAGCAAAACCCAACTTCAGCCTTATCAAATAGTTTCTTATCTTCAGTTTCAGATAACGTTCGCTCAAATATTTCTCAATCTTCTTTCCAAAATTTGGCAATGAAGTATAGTAAAGCAGCTAATACAATCGAAACTGATCAAATTATGGGAAATGGTATCATGGAGAATGGGGTGTCTTACCAAATCATTCCACAAAATGAAATTAACCGCGTGCATAATGAAATTGAAAACGCTATGAATGAACAATAGTCGGGATATAGTAAAAAAGCTAGATGAACGTCATTTAGCTTTTGTTTTTGCACTTTTGAGATTTAAAATTAATTATTTTAGGTTGTAAATGGAAGTAGGTAATACGATTTTAGATGCGGCCTTTACTAATAAAGTTCTGGTTAACCCACTAGAAGAAATATATAAATTAGGCGCACAAGTTTTATATGTCCATTTTCCTACAGCTCAAAATATTAAAAATAAATCAGCATATGAAATACAAGCTGCACAAACATCTATTGCTAAAATTCGCGAAATGGCGCGCAATAATCAATTTTTGCAAAGTTTACTAGAATTAAATGAATCACCTGAGTATATGCGCCAAGTTATTGACGGTTGGGCATTAGATACGTACGCAGGGTACGATTTATTAAAAGATAAGGCTGAGACGTATGTTAATATTCAAGATGGGCACCGTGCGATACCTGATGAACAAAAAACACATGGCGCGCGAAATGTTTATTTCTTAGGTAACTCTGTCATGTATGGGATTGGTAGTGATGATGCGAATACAGTCCCTAGTATTATTTCAGAAAAGGCGAAAGAAGATGGTTTAGCGGTAAATGTGGAAAACCGAGCTAATTTTTCGATGAATGATTATATTCGTGGTGCTAATTTATTGAAGCATTTGCCTATTCATGAAAATGATGTAGTTGTATTTGAATCTCATCAAGCTTTGAATGCACAACAACAAGCGGCCTTAAAGGGAAATTATCTGGATTTGCAGCCGTATGTCGAACGTCCTCACGATGCGGGTGAGCTCTTTGTGGATATGACACATTTGACGCGTAAAGGTTATCGACGAATTTCAGAACCGGTTTACGAGGCTTTACAAGATAAATTTTTAAATAATTAAATTAGGACTAAAAAATAGGCTTTTCTATTTTTAGTTATACATAAATAATAATGTGTTAGGTGTGGGTTATAGATTATGAATTTTAAAAATATGGCGCAAGTTATTGATCGGTTAGGGGCTTCGGAAAAAAGCGTTACTAACAATTATCAACAATATCTGGAACAACATTTTGGAAATTGGGAACAGCTTCCGAAAATATATGATGATAATCAGCGACAGTACCAATTTAATAGTGCAGGGGTGGATGTTGTTATCATAAAACAAGGTCGTTCTAGTCATGAAATTAAGCGAATTAAATTAGTAACAAAACAAGAAAAAATCATTATTGCTTTAAACCGGCGAAAAAATGCAACTTTGTTTAAATTTTATCAATTAGAGACTGGGCAACATCTTCGTGACGAATATCGTGATGGTCAAAATCGAACATATTTAACATATAATTTTGATCAAAATGAGCGAATCAAAAGTTATCAGTTGAATTTTTTGGATCAAGATTATGATTTTCAGACGAAAGCTGATTTATTAGCATTTTTAAATCAGGTTGAGACACCTGTCGATTATCAAAAGCAGATGCTTGAAATACAACAAGTGCACTCAGATAAAACTGGATTAATTTTAGACGATGAGTTGTTAAAACAAGTTGAAGAAGCGCGCTGGGTTGATCATCAGCAACAAGCCGTGGCTTCAGCTAATGTACAGACTATTGATGAGACCAAAAAGGAAATTACCTGGCCTGATAATTTTGAAATGGTGGTCACAGATTATGAATTACAGCTTTTGTTCCGAGGAATTTATTTTGCAGTAACGCAAAACGGCATTGAGAAGATCCCTGTAAATCAACGAGAAATTCGTTTAAGTGCTGAAGTAGCCAATCCTGTGATTAAATTAGCTTACAGTCATCAGCAACATTTAGTGCTTAAGGTGATGGATGAGCAAGCAGCACTAAATTGGGTTCCTTTGAGTGGTTCGCCGATTTTCGTCTTAGATGTAACCGAAATTGGACCAACGATTCAGATTAAATTGGCGCTAGTTTTAGCTAAAGTCAGGAACGTCACTTTTTTTCAAAAAATTGGTGCAGGTGAGCAGGAGGTTTCAGTTCAGAGCTTAGATGTGACGGACAATTTAATTATTTTTCAAAAGCATGCTTGGTTGGATGATCACGAGCTCTATGTCCGCTATCAACAGGAGAATGGAAATTTTCAGCAAAAATTAGTTTCTTTTAGTCAATGGTTACGTGCAGTTGTGCAGCAAAGTAATATTCAGTTGGAGACGAAACAAGATCATTTTGAATTAGTCATGCAGATGCAACAAACCCTAACTCCAATAGATTTGAGTTTGGCAATTCGTAATCGTGGTTCGAAAGAAACGCTGTATTTATCAGCAGGTGTGAGTGCTGCTACAGGTCAGCAAACGTATCAATTTGATGTGCATCAATTTCCGTTTACTGCTGGAATTACACGTGATAATTACGATGGTACAATCTATGATTTTTTGTTCCGGTTGGATTATCCAGGTGTGTCCGTGGGTAAATACCATGCGCGGGCAAAATGGAATCATAACATGCCAGAAGAATTGAGTAATGCATACGAAGGTGATTGGCAGGTTCTGTTAAACCCTTATGGAACATCTAATCATCAAGAATTATCATTACGCACATATTTTCTTTCAAAGGAAGCATTAACTTTTTATCAAAGTGTAAAAAAACAACAAATCAGTCATAATCGCAATGCGCGCTTGCAGATGGTAATCGTCGAGTCACCAGATCGAGCACAAGATAATGGGCTAGCTTTTTTCAAGTATTTAATGCATTCAACGACGCAGCCTTTTGATGTTAAGTATGTGTTGACGGCGGATTCGGCAGACTGGAAAAATTTAGCAGGTTATGAAAACCATGTTGTTATTTACAAATCTAAGGAACATTTTGAATTGATGGCGCATGTTGATCTCGTAGTTCATACGAATTCTTCCTTCTATGCATATCCTGTCAATACTAGTTTCTGGCAAGGATATCAAAAAAGGGTTAAGAAGATCTTCTTACAGCATGGTATTATGGGGGTTCGTGATTTGTCACGTTTGTATGGACGAAATCCGATGTTTACCAATCGCTATATCGTTTCCAGTCAGCGAGAACAACAAATGGCAGTTCAGCAAATGGGTTACCGACCATATGAAGTTGCCTTGACGGGGCTTGCCCGTTTCGATGAATTATTAAGGTACCATGCTGACTGGCCGGAAGACAAAGTAAGACAGAGAATTTTAATTATGCCTAGTTGGCGTAAAGGGCAAGATCATTTAGAGCCCGATGAATTTATGCAAACCGACTTTTATCGTAATTTGATGGAATTATTGATAAATCCAGATTTAACAGGACTGATCAAACGAGAACATTTGCAAGTGGATTTGTATTTACATCATAATTTCCAACGCTATAATCAGCTTTTTGAATCATCGGAAGTACATGTCATTAGTGAAAAAGAAGATACGGTTCAAAATCTATTGATTAACCATGGATTATTAATTACTGATTTTTCAAGTGTTGCTTTGGATTTTGCGCTTCAAAATCGACCGGTATTTTATTATCAATTAGATGATAGTTTGGCACAAAAAGAGGAGCAGGTTGGTCAATTGTTCCCGGGACCTATTTACTGGCAAATAGGCGAGTTATTACAAGCTGTGGAAGTTAGTTTACAGCAAAATCATTTGACAGTAGCCCAGCCTGATAAATTGGATGATTTATATCTACAACGGGATACAAATGCCAACGATAGGATTTTAGCAACAGCTGAAGCCTTGATGGACACTAAACAACATCTCCAAAATATTTATGAATATCATTTGCATAAATTAAAACGTAAAATCAAACATCTATTAAAGAAAGTACGATGAATCTGGATAGAGGGGCACAGAAGAAATCAATGAAAAAATTAAAAGGAGCCTATGTCAAATTTGAAGCAGCAGGCATGCAGCTGAAATTACAGCGTCCGGTTGGCGGGCAAATTGATAAATTTTGGCTTGTTAATCAAAAACAAAATTTAAAAATTCCGCTTCATAGTCGACAATGTGCCGAAAATCTTTGGGAAATCATTATGGACGAATCAACTTTTGGTGATTTCACCCATAATTTACGATTAGTAATCTGTGCACAAGTGGCAGACCAATTGTACCAAATTGTGAATAGCAAGACGTTTGGTACGCCGACTTGGGCACGCTACTTTAATCCATTGGCGGCTTTGGCTAGTGCGGGACGTGATGTGATTCCTTATATGACCATCGGTGGCGTTTTAGCTGTGTATCTCTGTAAAAAAGTTTATGTTGATGGTAAAGAACGAGGCTTAATCGCACAACAACGCTTAGATGAAATCATTGATACCCCCCAAACATTAACGTTTGTTGTCCAATTTAAACCGGTGTATCCCCAAAAGATGGATCATATTAATGGGGTAACTTTGAGTTATCGGCGTAGTGATGCTACTGTGGATTTACAACCACAGCACCAAGTAATTAATCGGTTAAACGGTTGGTGGGAAATTCGGGCGATTTTTAATAAATCTGATATTTCGAATAAAATTTATAGTGATTCATATATCTTGATCGTACATGCGAATAAAAATCAGTTGCAGTTAATGTATCAGGTTAATGCAATTTCGCGTAAATTTTATCAACAGCTGCATCGTCCATATCGAGATGTATTTCAAATTAATACGCAAAAGAAGTTACTAGTGCAAGTCGCTTTTAATAAAGCGTTATGGATTCATTATCGTGATTTACACCCAGTCGATTTGCCAGAAGTTCGGGAGCGGGAAGCACGGGCTTTGGAACGTTATCGCCCCAATCAAAAAAATGGGAATATCATTATTTTTGAAAAAGAGGCACAAATGGCACAAGACAATGGGTTCGCCTTGTTCTGTTACTTACAAACGACGTCTTTGGCTGAGCATACTTTCTATGTCATTGATACCAAAGCCCCCCAAGCACATGATTTGACACCTTGGTCGTCACAAATTTTACCGCTCTTTAGTGATAAATATTATCAGCATTTAATTGAAGACCAAATGTTAGTGGCTTCAGAGAGTATTCCGCATGTTTATCAATTTAATTTTAATTTTGGAAACATAATTGAATTAGCCCGGCAAAAAAATAATTATTTCTTACAACATGGGGTGGTGGGAATTCGTAAATTGGGGGACGTCTTTAAGTATCATCGCTCTGGTTATGATTATATTAATTCGTCTACAAACCATGAACGGCAGCTAATTCAGACCATTTTAAAATATCCCCGGAGTAGGATTAATACGTTTGGGTTACCACGGTGGGAAAAGTTAACACCACAGCCTTCAAAGCGTATGATTTTATATTTTCCAACATGGCGTGAAAAATTAGCTTATTTAACTGATGAAGAATTTTTGCAGAGTGAGTATTTCCTGACAATCCAAGAACTAATTAGTAGTCCAGTTTTGCAGGCTTTATTAAAGGCAAATAAATATCAATTAAAGGTGTTCTTGCACCCTAAGATGCGACGGTTTAGTAAATATTTAGTAGAAAATGAGCAGATTGTGGTCACCGACAGTAGTCAAGAAGCTTTGGGTCAAGTTATTCATGATGCAGATGCGGTTATTTCGGATTATTCAAGTATGGTCTGGGATTTTGCCTATCAACGAAAGCCCATTATTTTATTCCAGTTTGATCAAGCCGAATATGAACAACAATGGAATGGCTTTTTTGATAAAACGATTTGGGAATTTGGCCCAGTCGTGGTTCAGCTAGATGCTTTGTTAGTGGAATTAACTAATTTATTCCAGCATAATTGTCAGATGGGGATGACATACAGGCAGGCAGTTGATGCACAATTAGCTGATATCACACACATTAATGCGAAACACGTTCAATTTATTCGTAATAAGTTAAGTCATCAAAGACCTGCGCATTTAAATTTAAGCAGTTGGTCACGGCTTGGTTGGCATTATTTTTTGGTAAATGTTCGACAATATTTGCGCGTGTTGAAGCGCCGCCTCTGGTCAGTAAAAATTTTTTGGCAATAAAAATAGCATAAAACTGTTACATTAATATCTTATACACGTAGTATGATAAAGGAGGTTTAGTTGTGAGAAAAATTCAGCAAGACGATCAAGATATTCAATTACCATTTGGTACTAATGGGTTACCCGGTTATTCCATAGAAGCTCAAAATACAGTAGTGGTGCCTTCGATCTTAAGTAATCCATTTTTTAAAGACTTTAATTTATTAAAAATAAGCAAGCAGTTAAAGGGCTTGCGGAGTAATCCCGATTTACAGAACCTTTTAACCCCATCTGAAGTTCACACCGGTATTACCATTGAGTTAAATGATTTGGAGTATATTCAATTACATTTGGCAGACGCATTATCTAAAAAACATTTATTGCTAGTGCAGCCTGTAACAGACGGGACAAACTTGAAGGTACAGGTTTTAAATTTGGGATTAAAGGATGTAAAAATTGAAGTGGGGACGCTAGTTGCAACCGCTTTAATTCAACAAGCCATCCAGTAAAAGATATTAATTAGTAATAGAAAGAATTTATTAATGAAAATTACCGCGCAAAAGATTAAAAATTTTATTAAAGCCTCTAAACTATTTGGTTTTTGTTGGCTTTTTTTCGGTTCCGTTTTAATAACTATTTTAAAAATATTTGTGAAGCCGAACGAAAAACAAATACTATTTATGTCTTATAGTGGACGACAATATTCAGACACGCCATTAGAGGCTTATCATTTATTGCGTGAAGATCCGGATTTTGCTGATTATGAATTGGTGTGGGCGTTTAATCGGCCACAAGATTTTCAACAATCTGCCATTCGCCGGAAGGTGTCTTCTAATCGTATTAGTTATTTTTATCATTTACTAAAATCAAAATATTGGATTTCCAATACGAGTATTGATCGGCTAGTCCCTTTTAAACATCCGGATAATATCTATATCCAATTTTGGCATGGTATTCCGATGAAGGCCCTAGGGCATGCAGAAAAGGGCTTAGCACCGCTGGTGCAGTACTGGTATGATCATGTCCAGATTGATGATTTGTTCACCTATGGGCCTTATGATACTGAAAAATTAACGAATTTGTTTCCTAAAACACAAAATGTTTTGGAAGTCGGACAGCTACGCAAAAATATTAATTTACGTTACGATCGTTTATATCGAGCGAAGCGCATCAAAAAGCAGTTAAAAATTAAGAATAATAAACCAGTGTTATTATATGTGCCTACTTATCGGAACGGACCAAATGTTCATAGTGGAATCTTATCTGACCAAGCCTTGCAACAATTAACGACCAAATATAATGTAATTTATCGTGGACACTACTTTGCTGAGGATGAAACGCCGGTTAATTTAATTGCCGCTTCAAAGTTTTCTTTGTATAAATTATTTATCGTGGCGGATGTTTTAGTTACGGATTATTCGTCAGTTTTCTTTGACTTTGCTGTCTATCAGCGACCTATTTATTTAATCCAAACCGATATTGGTAGTTATCGTCAAGAACGGGGCTTTAGTTTTGAACCAAGTGAAACGGGCTTACCTATTTTTTATGAAGAGCAAGCGTTAGTTCAACAGCTCTTAGAGACGAAACCTTATCCATTTGAAAAGTTGTTGCAGCTTAACCATAAATTTAATCCGCACGCGGCTACTGAGACGGTCCAAAGCTTAAAACAAATTATTAAAGAAAACTGAATTAAATGTAGGTAAAATATTATGAATAAAAAAAACAATTGGCTAATAAATGCTATAGTAGTTTTGGTAACTTTAGGTGCATTAGGTGGGACCTTCTTAGGAGTGCATGCTTATTTAAGTCGAGATAGTTTAATTGGTAAGTCTTATAAAACACAAGAAAGTTATATCGATAGTTCAGATAGTAATCGGCGGATTGTTTGGAATTCCACGGTAGATTTTTTAAAGAATGGGACGATGATTATTACTTCTAATGGGACGTCACTGAATGGACAGTTACGGCAGCAGGTTGTGCAATATGGTCGTTATGGGCGTCCCAGGCATGGGAATATTGATTTTATTTTAAGCTCTAAATATATTGTTGATACTGATAACCAAGCTTTGGGCGAATTTGGGGTTCAACATTCGATTAATAAAAATTATTCATCTAATCAAAAGGGATTATCAAAAATTTTGAGTATTAATGGAGATGGTACTCATTTGACGTTGACCCAACAAAATTTAAAAAACGACCAAAAGCGAAAAATTAGTTTAACTGAAATCAAGCAAACTCAGCAATCATCATATAATGAACGGGTGCAAGCGATTAAACTTAAAAATGAAAAACGCAGTCAAGCCGGGCTAGATAAATTGAATAACCATCAATATGGTTCGGTGTTAGCATTAGCAGTGGCTCGCATTAATCAGTCAAAATTAGATGAAAAGCTCGCTAGTGATCGATCTGTTAAAGCTTTAGCACATAATCCGCGCGCGATTCGGAAAGTGACATTAAGTGAAGATTTGGCCCATAATTTAATCAAAATCACTTATAACCAAAAAATCATATTAGGCGTTCGTCCCAAAGGCGATCACTTGGCATTGTTTGTTATGCGTGATGGAGAATTTGTGCCGGTTGGTCAAACTAAAATGACTGAGATTTATCAAGCAATGTATGGTTTTAGTAAAACTTCAAAGCAGATGCTGGCAACTTATCAAAAGTTGCAAAAGTCGACAGTTGTTGAAGGTGATATTAGTTTGAAAACTTTAATAAAATAGTTGAGGATAGACAATGAGTGATGAGCAAGAATATGAGCAACGGCCTTTTCGTTCGCGAAATAGCCGGATGCATGAAAAGCCAAGAGGTCGGTTTAGTTTTGGGCGACGATCGCACAATAAAGATCATAAAAAGTCTAAACTAGTTGAAAATGTAGCGCTTGATAAACAGGAAACCATTAGTACAGTTGATGTGAAACCGATAGTAAATCAAGACATGCCAAAATCTAATGTGGAGCATTCAGCAGTTAAAATTAGAGCTGAACATGTTTCAAAGCGTTTTGAAATGTTACAAACGCGGAGCGATAAATTAAAGGCATTATTTAATTTTAGGCAACGAAATCAAAATTATTTTTGGTCTTTGCGTGATGTTTCATTTGAAGTGCTAGAAGGTCAGACGGTGGCCATTGTCGGACTGAACGGTTCAGGGAAATCAACTTTATTGAAAGCAGTGAGTGGTTTTATTCCCATTACTACTGGTTCTTTAGATGTGAATGGAGCGGTCTCTGAAATTTCCGTGAATGCGGGATTACGAACCAATCTATCTGGGCGCGATAATATTTATTTACGGATGTACATGTCAGGCTTTACTAAGAAGCAGGTTAATGAACGTATTGATGAAATTATTGAATTTTCAGAACTTGGTAAGTTTATTGATCAACCGGTGAAGAGCTATTCATCCGGAATGCGATCAAAATTAGGATTTTCAATCATGATTCAAACTGACCCAGACATCATGATTATTGACGAAGCCCTATCAGTTGGTGACTCAACTTTTGCAGCCAAGTCTTTTGCCAAAATTAAGGAATTCAAGGAACGTGGTAAGACCATTTTCTTTGTTAGTCATTCGGATAGTCAAGTGGCTCAAATCGCAGATAAGGTCATTTGGATGCATTATGGGCAACTGGTTGAATTTGGTGATACTAAGGTTGTTTTACGTAAGTATCAACGGTGGCAACGCAATTTTGCGCAAAAACCGAAAGCATCACGACGGCGTTATATGCAAAATGCGAAGCGGAAGCAAGCGCAGTTTGATCCAACGGTTGTCTCAGATGATGCTGATACCCCATTAGTGAATTTAAATTTGTCGCCAAAAGAGCAGCGACATGTTTTTTGGTTTGGAACGGTCCGCAGTAATCTAGATCAAATTCATTTTGGGGTCATTAATTGGGCGATTGTTGGTGGCTTGATTGGCCTATTTATGGCTGTTTCACTTTATTCAATTCAAGTTGCTTCTCAAACGCGGAATGCGGCTGCGATTGAAAACGCTAAAATCTTGAAAAGACGTAAACTAGATAAGCAAAAGCGGACAGAACAGGATCGTAAAAAAGATGCAGTTGAAAGTTCGATGGACAGCATGATTGCTCCATCGGTTGATGAGACTCCGGTTTATATTGCACCTACCGTTCCAGCGGTGACCCCTAGTGTAAGTAGCAGTAGTAGTCAAGCAGTTGTTCCTACACCCGTAACTCCGCCAGCTAATGATTCAAATAATTCACAACCGCCAGTAGATAATTCCAATTCCGATAGTGGTACAAATTCGGATGGAGATAATATTGATTCAGGAGCAGCTTCTCCTGCTGATGGTAATAATTTGGAAAATTAAGGATTTGAAGAAAATTTAAAGGTAGGTAAAAATGAATAGTTTAATTCAAGTTTTAATAGAACAAATCAAGAATCATCAAATTGCTCGGCGGATTGTAAAGTATGATCGACGAAGTTCGAGTCAGGACTATTATTTAGGTCAGGTTTGGGAAATTATTAACCCCATTTTGCAGGTGAGTGTCTATTTTTTGATGATTTTTATGGGATTGCGTAGTTATTCTGATCGTGCGGGCGGTTCATGGGGCTTTTTGTCTTGGATGCTAGTGGGAATGGGTGTTTACCGTTTTATATCACAAACGATTAATGTTGGTTCTAAATCAGTGAAGCGTCAGTTAGGGATTGCGTCGAAAATGAATTTTCCTCTGTCAATTGCGCCACAAATTTCGCTATTAAGTAATTTACTACCTCTATACGTGTTGGTTTTGCTGGGTGTAGGGCTTCGACTTTACGCCCACTTATCCGTGCATATTAACCTAATTGCCCTGGTTTATTACTTTGTTGCTGCTGTTTTGTTTGCATATGGCATGGCTTTATTACTTTCAACCCTTGTGATTATCATACCGGATTTGTCTCCGTTAATTGGAACGGCTTTAAATATGGGAATGTGGTTGAGCGGAGTTATTTTCCCGGTTGAAAGTATGTCACCAGTTTTGATGGATATTTTACAGCTAAATCCAACATATTATTTGGTGTATGGTTTCCGTAATACTTTATTTGGAAATGAAGCTGCTTTTAATATTAATTGGGATAATATGACCATTTTATTTTGGGCTATTACCTTGATTATTTTTATGGTTGGTTCACACTTACATTTGAAGTTTAAGTCACAATTCTCAGAATATGTTTAAGTTAAGGATTGAAATCATGGAAACGCAGCAAGAATTATCAATATCTGAAGTTCAACAGCGAATATTAGCGATGTATGATGACGTTATCAAGTTTTTTAAGGATAATCAGATGCCATATATTTTAACGGGTGGTTCCGCACTGGGAGGGATTCGACATCATGGATTTATTCCCTGGGATGACGATATGGATTTAGGGTTGTTAAGGGATGATTATCAACGGTTTGTCGCTGAATATCAACCACAGAATACACAATTTCAATTAAAAAGTTTAGAACACGATGCGAATTGGGAGAACGGGTACGCCCGGGTGATCGATTTACAAACCGGTTCAATCAATCAGTATTTAAATATTAACCATGGGGTTTTTTTGGATATTTTTCCCATTGATCATTTACCAGATTCTCAGCAAGGGCAAAAAAGACATTATTACCAAATGAAAATTTTGGATGTTTTGAGAAATAGTAAAAGACGTGTGGGATATCGTGATGATGAATCGCGGTTGGCCATTTTTTGCAAGGAAAGTTTACGGGTTTTATTGAAGCCCTTCAAAATTAGTTATTTTGCGCGTAAGATGTCTGCATTAGCGGAAAAGACGAATGCAAAATATAAAAATTCTCAAGTGATGGGGTTATATATCGTACAAGGTATTAATCAACAACGCGAAACGAATGCAGCTTCTATTTATCAGCATCGCCAAAAAATTCAATTTGAAGGACGTGAAGGATATGCACCAGCAGATGAAAAAACGTATCTCACACATTTATATGGCCTTAAATATCTAGAATTGCCTCCTGTAGAGGCACGCAAAGCACATGGTCATTTCTATTTAAAATAAAAAACGCCTCAAAAATGAGCCGTTTTTTTAGGAATTTTTAGCTAAGTTATGTTGATTTAAATCGTTTTTGATTTGACTAGTGGAGATTTCGGGGGTGCGTTGTAAGTAAACGACTTCGGCATCCGTTTGATCAGCGATGTAATCAAATTCACCTTGCCAGTCATCACCCATGACAAAAGTATCGGCTTGATATAATTGAATATCGGAGACTTTTTGTTCCCAAGAAGTTTCAGGAATCACCAAATCGACGTAGCGAATGGCCTCTAAGAGCTGCTTTCTTTTTTCATAAGGAAAGTAGGTCTTTTTTTGTTTAGCGTCCCAATTAAATTCATCAGTAGATAAAGCGACAATGAGATAATCACCTAAGTCATGGGCGCGTTTCAAAAGATTAATGTGTCCATAATGTAAAAGGTCAAATGTTCCATAAGTAATAATTCTTTTCATAATAGTCCTTCAATATATTAATAGTTAATATATTTAATTTAACATATTATTGGCTAAATGGTAGGAGTAATCGTACCTTTTATGGGACTCTTAAAAAAGAATTGATAAATTTCGTGAAATCCCTTTCAAATACATAATGAATCGGTTATTATTAAAATATTAAAAGATGCCATTGTTTTATCATTAATTTATTATAATTGAACAACGAAAGGAACGAGGTTAAGCTGATGATAAAAAATAAATTTAGTTGGTTGGTAATCATATTTATAACAAGTTTATTAGGATTTAGCATTATTGGCCCCGTCCATGCAGATAATAATGTGCAATTTAGTGTCGTTCCAGAATTACCGGAAAATCAAAGCCAAAAAGATCAGAGTTATTTTGATTTACGGATGGCACCGGATCAGAAGCAAACAATTTATGTGGATATAAAAAATACTGCGCAAACAGAGAGTCAATTTAAAATTAGAATTAATCAAGCTTATACAAATCATGCCGGTTTTATTGATTATGGTCAGAGTAAACAAGGCGTCGATGCTAGTTTTCCATATCAATTAGCTGAGATAGTGCATGCACCCAAGACGATTAAAGTCGCCGGTCAAAATAGTGCGCGAATTCCGATTGAAATTAAAATGCCTGCCAAAGAGTATGCTGGTCAAATTTTAGCAGGAATTCAAGTTTTAAAAATGAATGAGGGACAAAAGGACGGTATTAATAATGAATTTGGTTATATCGTTGGTTTGAAATTAACTGAAAATGATCAACCAGTCACACGCCAGCTAGAATTAATTAAGGTTAAGCCGGCTGTATCGTTTGCGAAAACGAGTGTCGTGGCGCAAATAAGGAATCCAACAATGGATGCGATAGGGCATTTAAAATATCAAGCTAAAGTGATAGACCGTCATTCTGGAAAGACGGTACGACAGGTTAAGTATGATAAGAATATGCAAATGGCCCCCAATTCGACCTATAACTTTGCGATTGATTGGGCTGGTAAAGATTTGCGTGCGGGAAAATATTTGCTTGATTTAAAAGTACAAGATGCTAAAGATAATCATTGGCATTTTAAGAAAAATTTTGTGATTACAGCAAAAGATGCGAAAAATGTTAATCGAGCCGTTGTCGGACAAGCACCAATGCCATTGTGGATTTGGATTGTCGGTGGTCTAGTCTTGCTAGTAGTTTGTTGGGTCATCTATTGGTGGGCAAAGAAACGCCAACAGCGTTAAAAATTACGCATCATGTAAAAACAAATATGAAAAGCTGGTGAAAATTGTCGGTGGCACCTTAAGATGCTACAATGAGATGATAATTAAAAGATTGGGGCTCAGTGAAAAATGACATGGATTTATTTAATATGTGCTGGTTTATTTGAAGTAGTGTGGGCTACCACCATGAAGCTAAGTCAGGGTTTTACAGATTTGAAATATACAAGCATTATGGTGATTACAATGTTGGCGAGTGTGGGCTTGTTAGCTTTAGCCATTAAAGAATTACCCTTGGGAATTGCTTATCCGGTTTGGACAGGTATCGGAGCAGTAGGTTCGATTATCGTTGGTGTGACGTTTTTTGGTGACCAGTTAAGCCCTTTAACTTGGTTATTTGTCGTTTTATTGTTAATTGGTTTGATCGGGATTAAGGTTACGAGTGGGCATTAAACTTATTTTAATTTAGTAAATGCGAAAATTAAGATTTTAAACGTGCTATAATTGATGATGAAGAGAACAGATGATAGCTTAAAAAGCGGAGGCATATTTCAGATGGAAATGCATGATTTTACGATTTTTAATGATACTAAATTAAAATTTGGTACTGATCATATTGATGCAGAATTAGCAGAAGACTTAGCACAATATGGACATAAGGTACTTTTAACTTATGGTGGCGGGTCAATTAAGACGTCTGGACTATATGCGCGCGTAGTGGATTTGTTGAAAGGCTTTGAAGTTTACGAATTGAATGGGATTGCACCTAATCCTAAGATTGATTCTGTGCGCGCAGGGCAAAAGATGGTGCAAGAGCATGATATTGACGTTATCTTAGCTGTTGGTGGCGGTTCCGTTATTGATGCTTCTAAGGTGATTGCTTCAGCAAAGTTTTATGAAAGTGACCCATGGGAATTGGTCTTGAATCCAAGTCTTCGTCAAAATATTAAGCAAATGCCATATCTTGATATTTTAACTTTGTCAGCGACTGGAACGGAGATGAATAATGGTTCAGTGATTTCAAATCCAGATACGCATCAAAAGTTAGGTACTTTTGGTCCTCAAACGCCACGGGTTTCATATTTGGATCCAACGTTAACTTATTCGGTTTCAAAGTGGCAAACAGCTGCTGGTTCAATTGATATTTTCTCGCATTTGACTGAACAATATTTCGATCGTGCCTCAACGGATGTATTTGATGGGATGATTGAAGGAGTGATGCGGACGGTTATTGCCAATGCACCGGTGGCCTTGGCTAATCCTGATAATTATATTGCTCGGGGGAACCTAATGATTTCTGCTACCATGGCATTAAATAATCTAGTCGGTTCCGGTAATGAGAATGGTTGGACAGTTCATTCTATTGAACATGAATTGTCTGCTTATTATGATATTACCCATGGTGTTGGCTTAGGAATCTTGACGCCGCGTTGGATGGAATATGTTTTGGATGATAGTTCATTGCCAAAGTTTGTTCAGTTCGCTAAGAATGTTTGGCATTTAAGTGGCGATGATGATTGGAAGTTAGCTCGCGCGGCTATTCAGGCAACTTTTGATTGGGTTAAGTCACTTGAAGTGCCAACGACTTTGCCAGGTGTTGGAATTGAAGATGAAGTTAATTTCCAAGCAATGGCTAAGTCAGCGGTGGAAGTTGGTCAGTTAGCAAAGCAGGGCTATAAGCCAATGCAGGCGCAAGACGTGGTAGCTTTGTATCAAGCATCTATGACAAATGATCATTTTGAAAATTAATTTAGTAACGGTTTAATAGATTCAAAAGTATAGAAGTTGTTTTTTAAACCCTCTGTAGTTGTTGAATTAAAATATATAAATATAAATAGTGTTAAAGATAGCTGTTAGATGTGGCTGTTGGGAGCACTATTTTTTTGTTTTAAATATTTAATTAATTTAACAAAGGGTTTAAAAACGAATAAGTCATTAAGAATTGTTAATTCGAAAATTAGCAGAACAGCATCATGGTAAAATAATACTAAGATGAAGTGAGGTGCTATATTTGATTGAGATTGATCTACCAGTAAATAAGGTGCCATATAGGATATGATCAAGGAAGTGTGGCGACAGTCTAGATTATGATGTTGAAAATGCATATATATGGATCATTTGTAAATAGTAGCTTTGATTTTACAAGTGATTATGATTTATTGATTGATGGGTTTAATAACTATAATGATTTTTATGAAAAGGATAAAATTTTGTGTAGAATGTAACGTGATTTGGAAAGTCCCGAGGTTTTAGACCGACAAGTTGATATTAATTGAGTATCCACCTTAGAAAAACGAAGCGTGAACGAATTAAATCAAACGATTAAGGATAATGTAAATAGAGATAAGGTTCTGATTTATGAAAAATAATAAAGCTAACCAAGTTTTAAAGTACTTGGTTAGCTTTATTCCTGATGATGAAAAATGATTTAAATTTTAGCAAGTTTGACTGCGGTCCCATAAGCGGTGACGGAATCACCAATATTAGAAGAGGATGAGTCAAAGCGAAACATAATGACTGCATCAGCACCTAACATAGCAGCTTGTTGGCGTAAGCGTGTGATAGCTTCTTGTCGTGCTAATTCTTGTAAAGTTGAGTAGCCCTTTATCTCACCGCCGACAATGGTTTTCAGGCCTTGTCCAATACTAGAAAAAATATTGCGAGAACGGGTTGTGAGACCAAAAACTTCGCCTAAAGTTTCGGTGACGGCATGGCCGGCGATGTTTTCAGTCGTGACAATTTTGATTTCGTTCATTTGATAACTCCTTAATTATATGTTTTAGGCTAACCTATTATCTATAACTATAGCATATAATTCTGGCTGATGAATTGATGATGAGGCTTTGATGCGACGGGCTTGACAAGGAATTGACAAAATGTGATACTTAAAGTTGCTTATTTAGTGTTTAAATCATGAGGAGGGGATTATCATCGCTGTTTCAATTCCAGATGAAGTCGTTGAAAATATCCGCCAGAATGTGAATATTGTTGACGTAATCAGTCCATATGTCACTTTAAAAAAACAAGGACGTAATTTTTTTGGCAAATGTCCTTGGCATGAAGAAAGAACCCCATCTTTTTCGGTAAATGAAGAAAAACAGATTTTTCATTGTTTTTCGTGTGGACGTGGGGGGAATGTCTATACGTTTTTAATGGAAAAAGAAGATTTAACATTTGTGCAGGCGGTGGCGCGGGTAGCAGAGCAAGCCGGGGTTGAATTGGATGCTAGTTATATTGCTAACAACCAAGCGAATCAGTCACGAATTTCAGACCAAGAGCGCGCGGTTTTAGCCTTGTATGATGACGCGATGCATTTCTATCATTATTTATTACTTAATACTGCGGTTGGGTCTGCAGCGCTGAATTATCTCCATCAGCGAGGTTTAGATGATAGTACGATTGATACGTATATGCTTGGTTATGCACCAGAGGGAGATGCGTTATTCCAGTACTTTAAAGAAAAAAATATTGATTATCAGCTCCTACGTGACTCTGAATTATTCATTGAATGGGATGATGGAAGTTTACATGACCGGTTTGTTGATCGTGCACTCTTTACGATTCGAAATCAAAACGGCGCGCCGATTGCTTTTTCGGGACGACGAATGTCACAAGATGATAGCGTCGCGAAGTATATGAATAGTCCTGAAAGTTTGATTTTTGATAAGTCAAATGAATTATTTAATTTAGATTTGGCGAAGGGAAGTATTCGTAAAACTAAGTCTGTAATTTTGTTTGAAGGCTTCATGGATGTAATTGCTGCTTTTCAAGCCGGGGTAACCAATGGAGTGGCCTCGATGGGGACCAGCCTAACGCAAAAACAAGTACAACGTTTGGGGCGGATGGCGCAAGTCATCACGATTGCATATGATGCCGATACGGCAGGACAAGCAGCGAGTTTACGTGCGCTAAATTTGATTGAACAAAATAGTGCTGCTAAACCACAAATTTTACATATTCCGGATGGCTTAGATCCAGATGAGTATGTGCGACAAAAGGGTGTTGAAGCCTTTCGGCAAGTTTTACAGCGTAATTTGGAAGATCCGGTAGCGTTTAGTTTGCGTTATTTCCGGCAAGATTATAATTTACAAAATCAAAATGATATTTTTAATTATCTCGAGCAAGTTTTGCCAGTGGTGGCTGGTGTCAAAGAACCTTTAGTTCGCCAAACTTATTTGAAACGTTTGGCCGATGAATTTGATGTAAGTTTAGATGGCCTGGAAGAACAATTGCGACATCTTTTGTTGCAAAAGACCGCGCAAGGCCGCGCCAGTGATAATAAAATGCAGGCTAGTCAAGCCAATCTAGTTGAGCATGTTGCGCAGCGTAAACCACAACTGTCTGGGATTGAGCAAGCTGAGCGGATTTTGTTGGCGTGGATGCTTAAGGACCAAGATGTTTGGTTGATGGTCACACGCGAGCCTAATTTTCAGTTTGTCGATGTTATTTACGAAACTATTTTTCTGCTAGCTGAAAATTATAAAGAAATTAACCAAGTAACCACAATTGATAACTTGGCTAATTTTATGAATTTTGTCAAAGAACCTGAAATGTCACGGATGGTCGCCGAATTAGATAATATTAATCCGGCTTTAATGCAAAATAAAAGTCAAGTCCCAGAATATATTCAAGTTATTGTTACAACCGCACCTCTGCAACAACAGATTGTGCAAAAGAAACGGGCGTTATCAGAAGCCAAGCAGATGCATAATGACAGCTTAGTAACCCAACTTAGTATGGAATTACTAACGTTGCTACGAAAGCAACAGACAAAGGATCTGGCAAGTCAGTGAGACTGTAGTAAAAAAGAGGAGCTTTAAATATGGCAAAAGCAAAAGAAATGACCACGAATGAACCGTTTGATCAAAAAGGTTTTGATAAAGCGATTAAAAATTTAGTAGCTGAGTATAAGCAAGCCAAACAAATTAAAGAAGATGAATTACATGAAACTTTGGTGAAGCGTTGGAATTTAAACGCAGATCAAATTGACGAGCTTTATGATAAGGTGGAATCAGCAGGAATTTCAATCGTTGATGAAAAAGGAGAACCGGCTGCACGAGCTTTAAATAATAATAAAACTAAATTAACTGAAAAAGAATTGCGTGAAGCTGAAGAGGCTCCCAATGGAATGAAAATTAATGATCCAGTGCGGATGTATTTAAAAGAAATTGGGCGAGTTGATTTGTTGACGGGAGAGCAAGAAGTTCAATTAGCCGAACGGATTGAGTCCGGAGATGAGTCAGCTAAGCAAGAGCTAGCAGAAGCTAATTTACGATTAGTGGTGTCAATTGCTAAGCGGTATGTCGGACGGGGAATGCAATTCTTGGACTTGATTCAAGAAGGAAATATGGGGCTGATGAAGGCCGTTGAGAAGTTCGATTATCGCAAAGGATTTAAGTTCTCAACTTATGCAACTTGGTGGATTCGGCAAGCGATTACGCGTGCCATTGCTGACCAAGCGCGGACCATTCGGATTCCAGTGCATATGGTTGAAACGATTAATAAGTTGATTCGCATTCAGCGGGCTTTGTTGTCTGATTTGGGTCGGGAACCAACGCCTGAGGAAATCGGTGCAGAAATGGATATCCCAACAGAAAAAGTGCGTGATATTCTAAAAATCGCCCAAGAGCCAGTTTCTTTGGAGACGCCAATCGGAGAAGAGGATGACTCGCATCTGGGTGACTTCATTGAAGATAATGAAGCCGTTTCACCGGCTGATTCAGCTGCTTATCAAATGTTGAAGGAACAGCTGGAAGCGGTGCTTGATACTTTGACAGAACGGGAAGAAAACGTTTTGCGGTTACGATTTGGTTTGGAAGATGGTCGAACACGGACTTTGGAAGAAGTTGGAAAAGTCTTTGGGGTTACGCGTGAACGTATTCGGCAAATTGAAGCCAAGGCTTTACGGAAGTTGCGCCACCCAACACGTTCAAAGCAATTGCGTGACTTCTTGGATTAAGAAGATTAAAATTTTAAAGTTTAAAAAACTCATAACTGGATGAGTTTTTTTATTTATCCAAGTTAACTGATGTTTTTCCGTTGTTGAATTATTAATGTGTTATGACCTTCATCAATTGAAAATGTGAAGGGATATGGATTCTTTGATCTACTTGGAGCTTATATAGCGCCTTTATGATTTATTCGGGTGAGTCTCATTTCTGCGAATATGAACAGTTTGGAGCGTGAAGGTAGGATGCATTAATTATATAAGGCGTTTCCAGGGCTAATGGCCTCGTGGGGCTAGAATAAGCTGTTGCATAATCACCGATGATGGATGCCACGCAATATTGGATTGGTGACGGATTTGGCAAAGCATGAAATGTATGCGCAAACGGTTGGAGGCATGGTCTTTTCAATGTTTAAAGTGCTTGATGATGATAAAATTACATATTAAGCATTGTGAACTGCTAACAGCATTTTTGCTTAGGTGTACCGTGGCTTGTGATTGAGGAGTCCTGTATATTAGAATGTAGGATTTTTAAAATGTCTTAGCAATAAGCAACAGAAATGATGCATGTGACCGTATTAAGAATGGTAAAATGAAATTATTATTGAAAAAAGGATGGGGAATTAATAATGAAAATGAACCCGGTGTTAAAAGAACAATTTTTTGTTGATGATTTGTCAGATAATCAAAAGACTATCATTCAAAAAATGAATACCTATATTGCGCAAAGTTTGCAAGGCAATGAACATAGTGTGGCAATTATTCAAGGAGCTGCCGGAACGGGTAAATCAGTCGTTTTGATGGAATTGGTTCGGCAATATATGACTGATCATCGTTATAAGACCGCTTTGGTTGTTAATCATCCTGAATTATATAAAGCCTATCAAGATTTGGGAGTCGCAATCCCAAATATGAATGTTAAATCAATCCGGCGACCCACGGCGCTAATTAATGATGCACAGAAGAATCATAAGAAATATGATATTATCTTTGTCGATGAAGCCCACCTATTGTATTCCAAGTCAGAACCATATGCTCACTACCGGGGTGAAAATCAACTGACCGATTTAATGAGCTTGGCCAAAGTTGTAGTGGTTGTATATGATTTTGCGCAAGTCTTCCAGTCAAAAATGTATTGGGACAAGGATTTGTTATTTAAAACGATTGGGAAACACCCCTACAAGATTTTTGATATGAATTTTCAATATCGCATGGTGGCTAGTGATGAGCAAGTGGCTTGGATGGATAATTTAACGGCGCAAAGTCCATTGACGACCTTCCCGGATAATAGTTCATTTGAATTCAAAATGTTTGATACAGCTGGTGCTCTATATGAACAAATTAAGGCTAAAAATCGTGAAGTAGGCATGAGTCGCGTTGTCGCAACATCAGGCTTTCCACGCATTGATGGACGGCATAATGTTGAAATGGATACATTTAGTTTGCCATGGGATGAGTGGGATCCGCAACGGACGCACTGGGCCAAGCGAGAAGGATCACTGACTCAAGTTGGGACTATTTATACCTTACAAGGATTTGATTTGAATTATGTGGGAATGATTATTGGTCCTTCGTTTGGATATGATGCTGAAAATGATGTGATGACAATTATCCCCGAGAAGTATTCACATAAAGAAATTTTCAAAAAGCGGAAAGATCGGCAATTTACGCAAGCAGAGTACAAGGAATTTATTGCTAATGTGCTTAACGTCTTAATTAAGCGGGGTAAATATGGTTTGTATTTGACAGCGTATGATGATGCCTTGCGGGCTCGTTTATTGGAGTTAAATCCAACCGTAAATCAAGAAAATTAAGAATTCCGGTAAAAGTAGTTTGGAGCTAAATGTTCTGAGCTTTTTTATTTGTATGAAGTCAAAAAATATCAGAAAAAATAATTGTTTTTTTGAAAAACGAAACTATTAAACAAGCATTGAAACGTTGGCGTGCAATGTTTTGACTAGTTTTTAGCACTCGCTAAATAAAAGTGCTAAAAAGGTTGACATCTTTTTGAAAGGGTGTATTATTATAGATGTTAGCAAGAACAAGATATGAGTGCTAAGCTAAACGGAAAGTTGGTTTGAAATGTTAACTGAGCGACAACGGATTATTTTAAATGCGATTATTGCTGATTACATTCATTCAGGAAAAGCCGTGGGTTCTAAAGCATTACTTGTGGATATTAAATTACCAGTAAGTTCGGCGACGATTCGCAACGAAATGGCACACTTGGAGACGCAAGGGTTGCTTCGAAAGGAACACACTTCTTCTGGACGTGTGCCATCTCAACAAGGTTATCGCTATTATGTGGATTATTTAATGTCATGGAATCAAAGTACTAATAGGATTCAAGCGGAATTAAGGCAAATGTTTAGTCGACGGTTTCAAGAGGTTGATGATCTTTTGCAACAAGTTACTAAATATCTAGCTGATAAAACAGGACTAACAGTCTTAGCGTTGAAGCCAGAAACACGTGACGTGCGTTTATCGGGATTGCAATTAATCCCAACTGATGGACAGCAGGTCATGGCAATTTTGGTAACAAATGATGGTCAGACGGTTAGTCAAAGTTTCCGATTGCCTAAAGGTGCAACGGTCCAAGAGCTACAAGCAATTGTTTCTTATATTAATGGAAAGTTAGTAGGACGGTCGATTCATGAGGCACTGGATAGTTTGAGCGGTGATTTACCACTCGACTTGGAGCGTACGATTCGATCACCACAAGCATTTCTACAATTGTTCGGCGATATGTTATCCCGTTCAATTCAAGATAAGGTTTTCATGGGCGGACGGTTAAACATTATGGATTTTGCCGCTGGGGCAAGCCTAAAAGATGTTAAAACGTTATTTGAGCTTTTGGAAGATCCGATTGAAATGCGGCATGTAATTGGCTCGGTAAATGATGGAATTGTCATTCAAATTGGGGATGAGAATATCAACGCTCATTTGCGACCATATAGTTTAATGTCTACGCGCTATGCCGTTCCGCGACATGGCTTTGGAGAATTAGCTATTTTGGGACCAACTAGCATACCATATGCTGAATTAGCCAACCTATTAACAGGAGTTAAGCAAGCAGTTGCTGAAGAATTACTTGAATATTATTAGAAAAGAGGTGTATACATGGCGGAAAATCAAGAGGAACGTGATGAAGTTGTAGAAGAGGTTGAAGTTGAAGAATTAGAACCAACTACAAATGAAGCAGAAGCGCAAAACCTAGAATCAGCAGTTGATGATGAAACTTTGCAAACACGTTACGACGAATTGGAAGATAAATATCTACGTGTTAATGCAGAAATGCAAAATATGCAAAGCCGGTTTGCTAAAGAGCAAACCGTAGCTTTAAAGTATGCCACGCAAAAGTTGGCGAAATCAATTTTGCCAGCTTTAGATAATTTAGAACGCGCCGTGCAAGTTGAAACGGACAGTGAGGCTGCTCAGCAACTTAAGACAGGGGTTGAGATGGTTTCTAAGACGTTGATTAAAGCCTTAGAAGATAACGATATTCATGCTGTTGGCACAGTAGGGGAGCAATTTAATCCAGAAATTCATCAGTCAGTACAAACGGCACCAGCCGATGCAGAGCATCCGGCTGATACGATTGCACAGGTTTTGCAAAAAGGTTATGTCTTGGCCGATCGCGTTGTTCGCCCAGCCATGGTTGTAATTTATAACTAAAATTAAAAGTGAGGTATTAAGTTATGTCAAAGATTATTGGAATTGATTTAGGAACTACAAACTCTGCCGTTGCTGTTATGGAAGGTGGAGAGCCAAAGATTATCACTAATCCTAATGGAGGACGGACCACACCGTCAGTTGTTTCATTTAAGAATGGTGAGACACAAGTTGGTGATACAGCTAAGCGTCAAGCAATGACTAACCCTGATACTGTGATTTCAATTAAGTCACACATGGGTGAAGAAGGATATAAGGTTAATGCAGGTGGTAAGGATTACACACCTGAAGAAATTTCAGCTATGATTTTGCAATACATCAAGAAGTATGCTGAAGATTATCTAGGTGAGACAGTTGATAAGGCTGTTATTACAGTGCCTGCTTACTTTAACGATGCCCAACGTCAAGCTACTAAGAATGCTGGAAAGATTGCTGGCTTAGAAGTTGAGCGGATTATCAACGAGCCAACGGCCGCAGCTTTGGCCTATGGTCTTGATGATTTGGATAAGGATGAAAAAGTCTTAGTTTATGACCTTGGTGGTGGAACCTTTGACGTTTCGATTCTGGAATTAGGTGATGGCGTATTTGAAGTTTTGTCAACTTCTGGTGATACACATCTTGGTGGAGATGACTTCGATGCTAAGATTATTGACTGGTTGGCTGATGACTTCAAGAATGAAAATGGTGTGGACTTGAAGCAAGACGCCTTGGCAATGCAACGGTTGAAAGAAGCTGCAGAGACGGCTAAGAAGACATTATCACAAGCGACTGAAGCACAAATTGATTTGCCATTTATTGCTTCGTCAGATAATGGTCCTTTGCACATCCAAACGACTTTGACGCGGGCTAAGTTCAATCAATTGACACTTGATTTGGTTGAGCGGACTAAGGCCTCAGTTGAGACTGCTTTGAAGGATGCTGGCTTGAGTAATTCTGATATTGATCAAGTAATCTTAAACGGTGGTTCAACTCGTATCCCTGCTGTTCAAGAATTCGTTAAGGAGTTGACTGGTAAAGAACCTAGCCACTCAATCAATCCTGATGAAGCGGTTGCTTTGGGAGCTGCAGTTCAAGGTGGTGTGATTACTGGTGATGTTAAGGATGTCGTACTTTTGGACGTGACACCTTTGACCCTTGGTATTGAGACAATGGGTGGTGTCTTCACGAAGTTGATTGATCGTAACACGACTATTCCAACTTCTAAGTCACAAGTCTTCTCAACTGCCGCTGATAATCAACCAGCTGTTGATATCCATGTTTTGCAAGGTGAGCGTGCGATGGCTGCCGACAACAAGACTTTGGGACGCTTCCAATTAGCAGATATTCCTGCTGCTCCTCGTGGTGTTCCACAAATC
>NZ_JBJJNY010000020.1:0-6925 GCF_045504165.1 Weissella kandleri
TTTTTACCATTTGCCAATAGATTAACTACAATAGAGTCTGGTCGTTTACCCTCTATATTATTCTTATCTTCCCAATGCTTAACTCCACTTATATCTGTACTTTGAATATTATTCATTGACATTTTTACAGTTAAACTTTGACCATCTTTCACTACAAATTTATTTGGAGTTTTATCTAGAACGTATCCATTTGGTGCTTTTTCTTCGATAAATGAATATTCTCCGGGCTGTAACAATCCTGACTCCACAATCCCGTTTTCATCTGAAATAATATTATCTACAACAATATTATTTTTACTATCAATAATTTTAAAAACTGCTCCAGCTAAAGCTTTTTTTGTAAAACTGTCTGTTTTAACTAACTCTGCTGAATTAAGTAATTCTGTTGTTGCATCGTTACTATATATATTGGTACCAGCGTAATCCATATAGGCATTATTAATAATTTCATCTCCGCCTTTAGCACTAGAATTATTATACATTACATCAAATTTTATTTTCTCTACTTGACCTTTAGGAATATCTTTTATAACTGTATAAGATAACAAATTTGTCTTTTTATCTAGCGTTTCATTTGAGATATATTCAGCATTCTTTGATATAGTTTTTTGAAAACTAACAACATCACTTAATGGATCATAAATCTTAGTCCCAGCCTTTATAATATCGGCATTACTTTTTAAACTCAAAGTATATTCCAATACACCTGAAGTCGTACCCAATGTTTTTTGAGCTACCGTTTTATTAAGACTTACTGCTTGATATGCTGAATCATCTAATGCAATTGCTGTATCATAATTTTTTAATTTATCACTATTACTATACAGGTCAACGTGATTATAGCGAATACCAAATTCTTCAGGTGTTTCATTTGAAGTTACTTTTTCAGCGTACATAACTACATAAGAATCATTTGACGTAATATCACCAAAATCAACTTCAAAACCATCATTTGTAATTTTTATTTTATTTTCAAATTTATCAGTTACGTACTGCCATGTATTTGGTATCCCGTCTTCATCACGTCCTGTAACCTTAGCAACTCTGAAATGTTGATATATTTTATCGTCACCAGTGGCTGGAATATAATGATTTGGATCTGTTAATTGAGTTCCATTTGGAGTTTTATCTACAATTTTCGCATTCTTAATATTTTGCTGATTATAATTTACAACTATCGCGAATATGTTACTACCCGGGTTAGACAAACTCATCAATGATGCACGAGTTCCATTTATGTCTTTCGTAGGCCTCGTTGACCACTTAGAGAGTAAAGGATTACCACTTTCTGTTTTTACAATATCTGAATTCGAGCTATCCGTACTCAATATATCGGTGTTATTAGACAAATTCACACCAAAGTCTACATTATCTGGAATATTTGTATCATCTTCATAAAATAAAGGTGCTTGGAATAAAATTTTAATTGTTGCTCCAAATGTACTATCTTGATCTATTTTAGTATGATCATACTTAATATTTAACACATAATTACCATTAGAATCCATTGTCACAGCTGGATTATCTAAATAAAACGGGTCACCCATTACAATACCATTAACCAAATCACTAGGATTTTTAACAATACTCTGTGGTATAGTAACAGATATCTCTCCATCTTCATTTAATTTGCCTGCTGAAGCAGATAAAGTTACATCTAGTTCTACCTGATCTTTACCTACGATTTTTTTCGGACTAGTAATTGTCACCCCAGGATCATCTCCTGCTGAGGCTGAAATTTCTTTAATTCCAAATAATCCTGACCAACTAGATAGACAAATTATAACTATCATTAAAAAATATTTTATTTTATCGTTCATCTTTTCTTCACCTTCATAAATATTCATACTATTTATTTAAAAATATTTTCAAAAAAACTAGGTCGTTTAATTATTATCAATTCTGACCTCTGTTCTATAATTTTGTTTCGTACCAATTCATTCACTATCCTAGTTACCGAGCTTCTATTTTTTATACCACAAAATTCACTAATTGTTTTTTGGGGTTACTCTGTGGTTAATCAATATCTCATATTTTTATTTATTTTCCACCCCCAATAACTGTGTACAATGATATAAAAATGAATATACTTGTCCAGATTTATTTTGACTAACATACTGCATTAACCGATGGTTATTTTCATTAATAGTTCTTCCATAATAATTATTAACATATTTATGTAATAAACTATCATTAATTAACCAATTCCCAAAATTTAACTCTATCAATTTATAAAATATAGCTTTTGTCGAATCTATTCTAATATCAAATGGTTGCCCTACAAGCTTCTCGTCCTCACCCATCATAACGATACAATACCTGGTTTATTTATATATAATAAGTTGAATATGGAGCCATTCGTTCCGGTAAGTGAAGTAATAATAGTTCCTTGAATTAAAATATCGACATTAGCGACTAAATCAAATCTTTTAGCTAAATATTGTTTATTAAATAATTCAACAACAATCTTTTCGTTAATATCAATTTGATCTAATATTTCAAAAAAATGGTTAGCTAATTTTTTCTCTTCAAGTTTATTCATACAATCACCTTATAAACACAAAAATGCATAATAGAATCAATTAAGAATCCTATTATGCATTTATATGTTGATATACTTAAAAAAGCACGTGCTGTGCTGTGCTGTGCTGTGCTGTGCTGTGCTGTGCTGAGCTGTGCTGTGCTGTGCTGTGCTGTGCTGTGCTGAGCTGTGCTGTGCTGTGCTGTGCTGTGCTGTGCTGTGCTTCGTCATTATGTTCCTCCCATCGATATTTGTCTACACAATTTATACTATATTTATTAAATAATAATATCAGATATAAGATTCACTGTATTGGTACATTTGTTACTTTTTTACTCCATTTTATGCAGATTTAATTACATAATCAATTAAATTTAATTCATCTCAATCTCTCGTTCCAACTCTGCCATAATCTATAATAGATACAAATATACAAATAAAAAAATAGGAACAATTATTAAAACTGTCCCTATCAATACATATAAATTCAAACTGATTAATACTATTAAACTAACAATTAATAACCCGTCTAGTATATTCTTAATATAATTATCAATCTTAATTGTATTAGGATTTACTGCTAATTCCGACATCTACTTTGTATTAAATACCTTAACCAGTGCCTCTTGTTCTGGTGATAGTTCTGTTTCTACAATCGTTTCCAATAAATCATTCCACTTACCAGTTTGTTGAATCAACTTCAATGATGAGGCAACGTATTTTTCTAACCAATTCATTACACTATAGAAATTAATTTTCTTAGGATCATTAATAAATTTCATACTACCACCAAGCGCATTAAACAAAGACCATTCCGGAATTGGTCGCAACGTTTCGTAATACCGTTTCCGATCATTCTTCCCTTTAAGTTTTGTTTCATCGATTTGTTCGCCTACAAAAAGTAAATAGGTATTCAAAAAATTAAACGTAAATCCCACTAAATTACCTTTATCTAACCAATCATCAATTAATTGTTTAGCTTTATCAGTATGTAATTCTAATTCAACACGGGTATTGGCCGCCGTTAATTTCCCCTTACCAGCCTGTTCCTTGAATTTATCATAAATACGAATCACAAGCGGCAACTTTCCAAAATTAACCGTCTCCCCTTGTTCCTTACTTCCATGAATAGCATATGATCGTTACTTACTTTAAAAACGTTTCTCTTGAACTGCACTAACAATACTGTTTATATTCACTAACTCACCTGTATCATTAATTGACACGTCTTAATCTATTACAATGTCTTTGAAATTGATACATTTTTCAAAAAATTATTTCCAATCCATTCCTTGTTCAATCAACGTATTTTCAAATAAGCGAGTTCAAATTCCCGTTAAAAATAGCGTTGTTCCATTCTTTTGAACACCATCTTCATCTGGCTCGAAATCTTACACATAGATATTTTTTGTATACCTGTGTGACAATCGTCATTTTTTTAAATTACACTCAACGATTTACTCACGATTCCCTCTTTATCCAACAAAACATATAATTAAAATAAAAAATAGTGTTTCTAACAGCCATATCTAACAGCTATCTTTAACACTATTTATCTTAATATATTTTAATTACATATCAGTATCTAAGACTGAATACTTTCCATCTTTTCGTTTATAAACAATTGCTGGGCTCTCAGTCTCAGCGTCTTCAAAGATAAAGAAAGAATGTCCTAATAAGTCCATTTGTAGAATGGCTTCTTCTACATCCATTGGCTTTAATGATAGATGCTTCGTCCGAACTACCTCAAACTCTTGCTCGGGCACTTCATCTTCATCCACATCGTCCGTAAAGGTTGAAATTCCCTTATATCCCTTTTCACGTGACTTGCGGTTAACTTTTGTCTTATACTTACGGATTTGCCGCTCTAATTTTTCTGATACAAAATCAATTGCTTGATACAAATCACTTTGAGTATCTTCAGCACGTAATAGCAAGTATGGTAATTGAATGGTTACCTCAATTTTAAATGTTCGTTCCTGATACGAGCGGACATTAACATGCGCTACATACTTATTATCATCATTCAAATAGCGCTCGAGACGAGATAAACGCTTGACTACGTAATCTTTGATTGCCTCGGTCACTTCGATATTCTCACCACGTACGATAAATTCTAGCATAGTGTAAATCTCCATTCTCTTTTTTCATGAATCACTATTACAGTGCTTCACGCAGAAAGGTGTAAGCGTTACCACCTTTCCTGTAACATTATTATAACATAACTCCTTTGAATCGGAAACTTTTCTCATAATATTTTTATCATTTTATCTCGCTAATGTAATAGAAGTCACTGAAGTTGCTCCATAACTATAAAATACATCAGCAGCCCAATACAATGTACGACCAGTTGTATAGATATCATCAATTAACACAATATGTTGATTCACGACCGCTTCTTGGCTTGCATTCAGCTGAAATGGCGATACACCTTGCATCCGTTGTGATCGATCAAGAGAACTTTGCGTTACCTTATTCTCCCTCTTACACATTAACCAATCCTTAAAAACCAAGTTGTTTTTCAAAAGACCCTGTACCTGATTAAAGCCTCTTTGTTTTAAAGTTGCTTTACTGACTGGAATCGGGACCAAACAACTTGCTTTATCGGCTAATCTACTTTTAATATGTGCTGTAAAAATTTCTGAAAAAACCTGACGTAGATGATATCCGCCTTTCACTTTATAATTTTGAAAATACCACTTCATCATCATATTATACTCATACAATGCATTATTCTGTAACAGCGGCTGTCCTTGCCGCTGCCATCGCATGCAATCATAACAAAGCCCATCATTTAATCTTCCACAGCCAAAACACGTTGCACTACTTATCATTTGGAAACGACTTAAACAATGGTCACATAAACTTTTGAGTTGCTGTGGACTATTCATTAAAAATGCTACTAAATTCCAGTCTGGCGCCACCTGTTGCTGACAATATTCACATTTCATCCCTTTTTTCCAATCCAATTCAACCTTTGAATTTCTAATTGTGCTAATAACACTTTCAACGTATATTCTTTTCCTAAAGCAATGACCAAACCACCAGGTGTCTCTTTACATCGTCCTACTCGACCCGCAATTTGGATTAAATTAGCTTTGTTATAGATTGATTCATCAGATCCTAAAATAAAAACATCTAACGCTCCAAACGTAACACCTCTTTCTAAAATGGTCGTTGTCACTAAACCTTGTAATTCACCCTCACGAAAACGCTGTACTTGTCGATTACGATCTGCAGATTGCGATGATAACCCCACAAAATCACCTACATCTAATAATTGTGAACTAATAACAGCTACATCTTGTATTGTTGGCACAAAAACTAACCACTGGCGTCCTCTTTGAACAACTCCTCGCAATAATTCCAAAAACCACGCTGGTAATTTTTTACGCCAGTCACTAACCCGCCGAAATTTTAACATTGGTAACTGATGTCCGTGATAACGCAGGGCTAAAAAACTCTGCTCAATTTTACCAACCATTACTAGCCACCGCAAATACTCGGGCGGTGTGGCTGAAAGATAATGCATAATTCCATCTTTTTTAAGACTTTCTTGCAAAACCTTCTTTAACGTGCGATTGCCTGCATATGGAAAAGCATCTACTTCATCAATAATAATTAAATCAAAATATTGATGAAAGTTCATAAGCTGATGTATTGTACAAATTACTAATGGTCGAGCTATATACTCGGTATTTCCACCATACAAACTAGTAATCATTTCTGAGAAAATCAAGGTTAAACGCTGACTTAATTCCACGACAACATCCCTTCTTGGCGCTACCAATGCAATTTTTTGCCCATTTTCTAACGCTGCTTTTAATAACGGGAGCAATGTTTCCGTCTTACCCGCTCCGGTCACTGCATACATTAAGTGTCCGCGTCGCTGTTGCCATGCCCTAACCTGTTGTTTGGAAACCTTTGCTTGCTTTTCAGTAAGCATGCCCGCCCAATTAAAATCAATAACGCGTGGTTCTGGCGGTGCTATTTTTTGCACATAAATAATATATCCATTACTTTTAATAGTCGGTCCCATCGCTGTACACCGCCAACAATATATAATTAATTGTTGTTGTACAATCGAATACCGCCGCTCATCAATCTTTGCATAACATCGCTGACAGACTCCTTGTATAATAGCTGGTGAAACCCGGTATCGATATTCAATAAATGGCATTAAACCTAAACATAATGTTCCTAATTGTTCTGCATTCACATAGGTTTTACGTCCTACCATAAGATTAATGTTTTTTATCTGCATACTTAATAAGAACCCACCTAACCTTAAAAACATTACTTAATTAATCTATGCAACAAAAAAAGGCCCATCATTATTGATGAGCCTTTATCTTGCATCGCAACTTCCTATCCTCGCAGGAAGCGATCCTCCAACTACTTTTG